>JBAXKC010000001.1:0-344583 GCA_037137535.1 bacterium
ATTGTTTTATTTTACATAGGAGTCACTAAGTTTTAAATAGGGGGATTTTTTGGGGTCATGTCAGTCTAAAAGGAACAAGATATGTCTTTTCCTTGATAACGGAAGAAAAGGTTGGGTCGGTAGACAATTAAATGAACTTGCTGTTTTTGATAAATTTAAAGATTTAAGTAAAGAAGATTTTTTTAAGGAGGTACGGAAAATTTCAGATAAAAAAGCTGAAGACTTCCACCCGATTCCATGTCTTTCCTAGTTTTAAAAAATGCAAAACGGCTAGCACTACTTGCCATTTTCTTGCAACAGCCTCTACCCTTTAACCACAGGCGATTTGACGCTAACGCCCTGCATTTTGGCTTGAACTGATTTTGCAGAAATGTGGCAATTTCTGCAAAATGACTTAAACTAAAATTGCTTCGTTTTTCTTAATTTTGCATGCCTCAATTACGCTTATATTAGCACTCTTGCATTTTGACTAGCACTACGCAATACAGCTAAAACTGCCAGATAAATTACATAAACCACACAACAGACTCAAATAGACACTAAAAAAGCCTAAAATAAAGTCACTAATCTTATTAAATAAGTGATGAACCAGAAGCAATCCGCACTTGGTTCACAATCAAACACTCTATCCAACTGACCTACCAAACAAAAATAAAGCCCAGAAATTAATCTGGACTTTATTTTTGGAGGTGAGGAGACTCGAACTCCTGACATCATGCGTGCAAGGCAAGCGCTCTACCAACTGAGCTACACCCCCATGTCTTTATATTTGGTTTAAATATGGGCCATCCTGGAGTTGAACCAGGGACCTCACGCTTATCAGGCGTGCGCTCTAACCACCTGAGCTAATAGCCCTCAACTGAGTATGTAATATTTATAACATAGAGGTATTTCAGACGCAAGCTATTTCTACTATTTTTTTGAGATTTTTTTTTAAAACATAGGTGAAATTATTTTATAGAGAGGATAACCAATTTTTAAAACAGAAAAGATAGGAGAGAAACTTATTATTTTCTTTCTTTTTTTAACCTTTTTTGTCAAAATCAATGGCTCGGTTTTTAGCAACTCAATACCATACTGCCCAATTTCAATATCTTTTTCTTCAAGTGAAATTAACTTTGTTCTTTCGGCATTAGCATTTATAGTCCATAACCCTAAAAAAGTTTTACCGTCATTATTATATCCATAAGCTTTAAAAATAATCTGATCATGATTATTTTTATCCCACCCAAGCGGGGTTATATCCCATCTCAGCTCTGATAAATCTAATTTTTTATATGTTTTCCAAAAATACAATACAGCTTTTCTTGCTTCTTCAAGGTTTCTTGAAGTACCTGTATTACAGTCAAAAACCCAAATAGAGGTTGACCATATCCCCCTTAAAAACTCACCGTCTGTTTCTTTAAAGAGAAGTTTATCAGATCCTACCGACCAATCAACAATAGAAAAAGCCTTAAAATATTCTCTTTGTTGTCCATCAAATCCAATTTCTGCTGCTATCGGAGGATTTCTTTTATATGCGTTTGAATCGATAATTTTCCCTATCTGTTGGTCGCTATAAAAAGAAGTATCATTACTTAAAAGATGATTAACAAAAATTCTTGATGAAGCTTGATGCTGATTTGGATAAAAATACTCGGCAATAAATCCTATTTTAGATTTATCGGGGGAAATAACCGCTTTACCATAAACTTGACGCTTTTCTGTAAATTGCGAAATATCTGTTTCAATTTTCCCTGGGAAATCATTATAAATTTTAAATGAGTAAATCGGATCAACTTTTACTTGGGGTGTGTTTTTCTTATGCAAAAGTGAAATTGCCTGCACATCATTTACAAAAATGTTCAACAGGCAAAATATCACTAAAAACGCAAATATAAATGTTTTAAATTTTAACTTAAACAAGACCTTCTCTCATCGCCATAACTGCTGCTTGAGTTCTATCATTAACACAAAGTTTCTGAAGAATACTGTGAACATGAGCTTTTGCGGTTGCTCTTGTTATAAACAACTTTTCTGCAATTTCAGGATTAGAAAGACCATCAACAATAAGTCTTAACACTTCAAATTCTCTGGGTGTAAGCCCAACAGTAAGAGCAAATTTGCTCGGATTCTTTTCTGTAAGTATTTGAGCATCCTGCTTATTATTACGCTTGGTTAAGTTTCTTAAAACCAACTTAGCAATTGCTGGATCAATCCATGCAGCTCCTTCACTAACTGCTCTTATAGCTGAAATAAGCTGCTCGGGAGAAGCACCTTTCATTATATAAGCATCAGCGCCTGCACCAAAAGCTGCAAATACATCCTGTTCACTATCTCTTGACGTGAAAACAAGAACATTACAAGAGGGCTTAGCTTCTTTTATTCTTTTTGTAGCCTCAATACCATCAACAATGGGCAGACCAATATCCATTAAAATAACATCGGGATCCATTTGAAGTGCTAATTTTATTCCAAGCTGACCATCTTCCGCTTCTGCAATGAGTTCAATGTCTTCAGCTTTTTCAAGCACTAATTGAAGCCCCATTCTAGTCATTGTATGGTCTTCAACAAGCAATACCTTTATTTTTTTATTAAGTTCTCCCATTGTTACCTCATTAATATAATGTAAATCAATAAATTTCTATTTTTCTAAAGGAATAGTGAACCCGAAATTACTGCCAACTCCTACTTTGCTATCAACAAATACCGTACCGCCATGAGCTGAAACGATTTGTCTGCTTAAATATAAGCCCAGCCCTGTACCTGTAGAACGTTTTATAGCCGTCCCTTGTGAAAAACGTTTAAACATATTTAAAATATCTGTTTCAGGTATTCCCGATCCATTGTCAGAAACAGTAATTTTGACTTCACTTTCAAGTATATCAGTTTTTATTATTATCCTGCCGTTTTCTTGCGTGAACTTTACGGCATTACCAAGAAGATTAGCCAAAACTCTTTTCATCTCGGCTCTATCAATAAATACTTCAATATCTTTTGCCATATTAACATTAACTTCTGTTGATTTTTTAGTGAGCAACGGTTCAATTTCATTGACGCAAGAATTTATCAAATCTGACAGTTTAACAGCTTCTTTACATAAATATAACTGCCCTGACTCATAGCGATAGACCTCAAGCAACGAATTAACCAAATAAAGCATATCCTGATTTGACGAAAGCATTGTTTCAAGGAATTTTTTTGGACGTTCTGCTAATTCACCTAACGTTCCATCGACAAAAAACTTTAATGTCTGTATAGCCGCCTGAAGAGGGGTTCTTAAATCATGTGCAAGCGTTGCGGTAAAATCATCTCGAAGCTGTTCAGCTTCTTTTTGAGCTGTTATATCTCTAACAGAAACGACAAATTCGTTTAAATTGTTCTCAGTAAATAAGGGAGCGATATTTATATCAACAGGAACAACTTTATTTTGCTCAAAATTATTTATCCAACAATCTCGCACAAGAGAAGTTTTATCGTTATCAATATTGACTAATGAATTATAACCTTCTGAATTACGAACAATATCACCAAGATTCCAGTCATTTAAGTCATAATGTTTTTTTCCGCACATATTTTTAAATGTGGGATTATATGATGAAATTTGTCCATCATTCTTTATTGTTACAATGCCGTCTGCACAACTGTCTAAAACAGCATTAAGCTTATTGTTCGTTTCATTTAATTCTTTTGTTCTTTGCTCAACAAGTGACTCTAATCTTTCTACAAGATGACTTCGTTCAATACCTGTTTTTATAGAAAGCAAGAAATCATCATTATCCCACGGTTTTTGAAGATATCTAAAAATACCGACTTCATTGATTGCTTTTATTGCATTTTCTTTATCTGCATAACCTGTAAGAAGTATAGTACTTACTCCGGGCTGATATTCTTTAACTTTTTTTAGAAATTCTATCCCGTTCAGTTCAGGCATTAAAAAGTCTGATATAACTAAAGAAACTTCATTTTCTCGAATGAAATCAACCGCCTCTAAAGGATTATTAAAAGCAGTACAATCCGCCTCCAACTCAAGCATTAAAAGAGCTTGAATACTTTGTGTAATCATTTTTTCATCATCAACTATGATGATTTTAGGTGCTTGTATAGAAAAATCCATATAATACCTGATTTATAGTAATGCTCAACATAATTTTATTATAGCTTTTAATTTCAAATCCTATGAATTAAGTTTTGTAAATTTTCATAGAAAAGTTTAAGCATTTTAAAAACAGAAGAGAAATAAAAAACGAAGAAAAACAAGGAACTAAAAGGCTTTTCATATTTCAAAAGAAATAAAATATAAAAATAACACTAAAGGTAAATTAATTTTTTTTTAGCAAATATAGCTCATTGCTGATAAAATTGTTGTAACACATTTATAAATAAATTAAGAGTAAAGTATAAAATGTCAAAAAAGTTTATTATTTTAGCATTAGCGATGAGTACAATCCTTTTAGTAGGACTATGGGCTTATGGAGTATCAAAAGACATCACTAAAGATTTAAAACAAACAAGAGAAATTACCGCAAAAAATGATGAAAACGTTGACATGAGCGGCTTATTACTTACAGAGACTAAAGATGGGCAAAAGTTTTGGGAAATCTATGCAATAAAAGGCAAATATATAAAAAATAAAACAATTGCAAAGTTAAAAACAGTTAAAGGTAATATTTATAAAGACAATAAACTTGTCTTAAGCTTCAAAGCCCCTGATGCTCTTTATAATGATAGCAACAAAAACTTAAAGCTAATGAATGGAGCACTAGCCGTTTCAGATAGCGGGCTGATAATCTCTTCAAATCAGATAGAATGGTCAAATAAAGCTGATTTATTTTATGCAACAGGCGATGTAAGAATCAAACAAGGTAAAAAGTTTTATTCAACAGGCAATTACTCGGTATTTAACAGAGAATTTACGAGCTTTAAAATGAAAGGCCATGCTAAAACTCGAGTTTACCAATAAAAAAAGTGTTTATCGTAAGATCAAGACAATGGAAGAAAAATAATGAAAAAGAGACTAATACTTGGAACTTTAATAACTTTAACAGCAATCTTTTCTGCCGGAATAGGTATAGCTCAACAAAATGTACTGATTAATTCAGACAAACAAGTTTTTGATGCAACTGCAAATAAAACTGTATTTGAAGGAAATGTTAAAGTAGCAGCTAATGGTGTTAATATAACAGGAAAAAAAGCATTTGTTACTCTTAATGAACAAGGACAACCTTCTCTAGCGACAATAACAGGAAATCCCGAAGCCGTTAAAATTAATGGAGCAACAAAACAAGTTGTTACTGCAAATGTTCTTAAAGTTTCACTTTTGGACAATATTGCAGAAGCTGAAGGCAATGTAAAAAGCGTTATAACCGATAGTGGAAACCCTGTAGCCGTTATAACCTCTGAATATCAGCAATTTGATAAAAACACAGGACTTATAAAAGCTAATACTAACGTAAAAATAGACTATAAAGACATAAAAACCGTTTCAAGCAAAGCAGATATAACTCTTAATGCGGCAGGAAAACCTGAACATGTCAAATTAACAGGAAACGCAAACCTTAAACAGGGTAAGAGTAACGTCAAGGCAAATGTACTAGACTTCACTCCAGAATCTAATGAACTTGTAGCGAGCGGCTCATCATATTCCCAAACTACACTTGACGATGGAACTGTTGCTCATATCTGGGCAGGCGTTCAACAAATGTCAAAGGCTAATAATTCATTAATTGCCAGCGAAAAAGTAAAAGTAATTTATCAGGATTATTTGGCAACAGGTCCAAAAGCCGTGTTTTTACCTGATAAGTCAGGACAAATGAATAAAATTGTAATGCGTGGAATGTCGACAATTGTGGAAGGACCAAGGCAGGTAACAGCTTCAAAAATAGAAATAACAATCAATCCAAAGAATTTTATAGCTGAAGGCGGAGTTAAAACAAAATTCACTCAAGAACAAAAATCAGCAACAGATACCACTAGCAAAGAAAAAACAACAAAAAAGAAAAAAGAAGTGCATAAAAAAAATAATGGATAGGTAAAATGACGATACAAGTTTGCGGAATTAAAAAAATATATGACGACAGAGCGGTCGTTAATGATATAAGTTTTGAAGTAAATCCAGGAGAAGTTGTCGGATTACTCGGGCCTAACGGAGCAGGAAAAACCACTACTTTTTACATTGTAGTTGGTCTTGTTAATGCTGATGGCGGAAGAGTTTTACTTGATGATCAGGATTTAACGGAAAAACCAATGCACGAAAGAGCAATTGCAGGAATTGGTTATCTTCCTCAAGAAACTTCTATTTTCAGAAAATTATCAGTAGAAGACAACATTAACCTTGTTCTAGAAATGAACAAAAAACTAGATAATAATCAACGAAAAACAAAACTTGAAGAATTACTTGAAGATTTTGGTCTTACAAAAATAAGAAAAAGTGCAAGTGTTCAGCTTTCAGGCGGAGAAAAAAGAAGGGTGGAAATAGCAAGAGCTTTAGCAGCTGACCCTAAATTCATTTTGCTTGATGAACCTTTTACAGGTATTGACCCTATTGCAATTATGGATATTCAAGAACACATCAAAGGACTCAAACAGCGTGGGATTGGGGTGTTAATAACCGACCATAACCCAAAAGCGACTTTATCTATTACTGATAGAGCCTATATAATTTATGACGGAAGTATAAAAGTATCAGGAACAAATTTAGAAGTTTCAAACAATCCTATTGCTAAGAAATTCTATCTTGGAAACGACTTTGAACTTTAATATTATTAACGAATAAGAGTAAAATAAATGAAACTTATTGATAAATATATATTCAAACAGATTGCACTGGCTACAATTATGGGAGTACTTATTTTTATTGTATTTTGGATTTCTCCTGAAATACTTATAAGAATTATTCGCCAAACAATGAATGGGCAAGTATCACCCATTGAAGCAATAAAACTATTCTTTTTAGAAATACCCGAAATTCTCAGCAAAGCTATTCCTGTCGGATTAATGCTCGGCAGTTTATTTGTTTTTGATAAATTAAGCAGAGATTCTGAACTTATAATTATAAGAAGCGTAGGGGTCAGTCTTAAAAGACTGCTTGTTCCTGTTCTTGTAATCAGTTCTTTTGCAAGTATATTATGTTTTTTCACCTATGATTATTTAATTCCTTCAAGTGAAAAGGCTATGTTAAATGTTCAAGGAATGGAATCAACTCATTTTGTGTATGTTGATAAAGATAAAGAAAATATACCCAAGAAAATTTTTATTGTAGGAAACTTTGATAATAAAAAAGTCGGAGAAGTTAAATTTTTAACATTATCCAAAAATAAGGAAAGCACAGTTCCTGAAATTAACGAAGTATTAACTGCTGATTATGCAAAATATTCAAAAGAAAAATGGACTTTATATAACGGTTATCAATATGAAATATCTGACGATGGTGTTTATAAAGAAATACATAAATTTACTACAAAAGATGTTTTAGAAGGCACACCCGCAACTAATGCTCAGACTTTAATGAAAAATTCAATAAAAAAACCTACTCAAATGACACTAAAAGAACTATCTGATCATTATAATTTATTAGCCTCACTTGGAATAGAAGATGAACTTGGCTATTTTAAAAATAAAATACACCAGAGATTTTCAATGCCTTTTAGTTGTATTCTATTTGGACTTTGCGGAGTTATTTTAGGATATGGAAAACCGAGGGAACATAAGTTTATAGGACTTATTGCAGGTATATGCCTAGTTTTTCTTTATTTTATAACAATGCCTTTTATAGATATGCTAGCAGAACATAGAATAATATATCCAGTTATAGCCGCATGGTTGCCGAATATGCTTGTATTAGGAACAACCATAAGCTTTTTAAAATACAGAAGAATTTAAGCTGAAGCTAAAAAATAAACATACCAAAAACCGCATAAAGCGGTTTTTTATTGCCCGAAATATAATTATTTAAAAATCATCTGCTTTTATATATTTATTAAAAGTTTTATGCAAAATACTATATTCATTGTAATATTTTTCAGGCTCTTGAGATGCAGAATAAAAAACTTGCTCAAGTTCCATAAAAATTCTTGTTATTTCAGGATCAAACTGAGCACCTGTACATTTTTGTATTTCTTCAATAGCAACACTATGAGCAAGGCCTTTTCTATAAGATCTATTTGACGTCATAGCATCATAAGTATCAGCAACAGAAAGGATTCTAGCCGGAAGAGGAATCTCATCACCTTTTAAACCAAGAGGATAACCTTTACCGTCCCATCTTTCATGGTGACTTCCAAGCCAAAAAGAAACATCATCAAGCTTATTTATTTCACTAAGAATTTTTCTTCCCATTCCTGGATGTTGTTTAATGACATCAAACTCATCATTAGTGAGCTTTCCTGCTTTACATAAAATACCCTCGGGAACTCCTATTTTACCAATATCATGCATTAATCCTGCAATTTCTATCTGTTCTTTTGTCTCATCATCAATATTCATAGCACATGCAAGAATTAATGCATACATAGTAACTCTATAAGAATGTCCATGTGTATAAGCGTCTTTAGCATCAAGTGCGCTGGAAATTGATTTTACAGTTGTAAAAAATAACTCTCTTAAATCTTTTGCTAATATATTTCTGTTCAATGTCAACTCATAGGCTTTTACTGCCTGATCAACAGCCAGTTTCAATTCATCAAGATCAAAGGGTTTATTTATATATTGAAATAAATTACAGTTATTTACGCCATCAACCATTGCATCTACATCAGTATAGGCAGTAAGCAGCATTTTTATTATATTAGGATAAAGGATTGCAGCTTGAGTAAGAAACTCTGTACCCGTCATTCCTGGCATCTTCTGATCGCTTATAATTATAGAAATATTAGTACCATGTTGCTTTACCAGCTCAAGTGCTTCCATACCGCTTTGAGCCGTTAAAACATCAAATTCTTTTCTTAATGACCTGTTAAGTAAACTGAGATTTTCCATTTCATCATCTACAACAAGAATTGTATGCTTTGTTTTACTTGCAAATAAATTAGAAAAAGCATATTTAAACTTTTCCTTATAAATATTCGAAATTGTTTTATCTATTTGCGTCATTTAAAAACTCTTAATCCATTAACAATCTAGTATATCGGTTCAAATTATAAATAACTTGAGTCTTTATTAAGAAAGATAAAGACTCATATTGCTTAGAGTATAAAATCACTATAAAATTTAAACTAACTAAAATGTTTATACTTTAAACTACACTTGAAACTATTTTACATTCAGACCGCAAAAAAATAAACATTTTATTTATTTTTTATACTTTAGATGGAGAAAGATATGAAATTTAATCTTTATGAAAATGATAAAACTTTTATAGGCAAATTTGACCATAATTCCGATATTTTAACCGCTATGAATGAGTTTTGTAATCAACATCAAATTAAGACAGGTTCTTTTTCAATAATTGGAGCTGTCAAAAAATCCATTTTAGGGTTTTATAATCAACATACAAAGAAATATTCCTCTTTAGAACAATATGATAAACCTATGGAAATAGTATCATGTAGTGGAAATATCTCGATTAAAGACGGAAAGTCTTTTACGCACATGCATATAGTTCTTTCTGATGAAGAAGGTAAAGCTGTCGGAGGACATGTAATGCCAGGTACAATAATATTTGCTGGAGAATTCATTATTCATTCTTACAAAGGTAATGAATTAATCAGATCTTTAGACGAACAAACAGGTCTTCCTTTATGGGGAAATTTATAATAGTGAGTTAGGTTTCTATTGGAGAATTTATTTATGAAAAGAGCAATTATTGTAGTTATTGATTCTATGGGGGCAGGAGCTATGCCTGATGCTCATGAATACAGTGATTTAGCGACCTGTAATACTTTAGGAAATGTTGCTAAATTTAATAACGGATTAAATGTTCCGACTTTAGAAAAAATGGGATTAGGAAATATAACCGAAGTAATGGGAGTTGCTAAAGAAGATAAGCCAATAGCAAGCCATGGGATAATGATGGAAGTATCAAAAGGAAAAGATACAACAACAGGACATTGGGAAATAGCAGGATTAACTTTAGAAGAAGCATTTAGAACCTATCCTGACGGTTTCCCTTCTGAACTTAACGAAAAATTCATAAAAGAAACTGGTTGTGGCGGTATTCTAGCAAACATTCCTGCTTCAGGAACAGCTGTTATAAGCGATTTTGGTGAAGAACATGCCAGAACAAAATATCCTATCATTTATACAAGTGCAGACAGCGTTTACCAGATTGCCTGTCATGTTGATGTAATTCCTCTTGAAACACTTTATAAATGGTGCGAAATAGCAAGAAAACTTCTTGACGAAAAAGACTATAATGTAAGCAGAGTAATTGCCAGACCATTTACAGGAACTAGCGGAAACTATAAAAGACTATCTGCTGACAGAAGAGATTATTCAGTTCCACCTTTTGAGCCTACTATTTTAACAAAAGTAGAAGAAGCAGGCGGATATGTAATCGGTATTGGAAAAATAGAAGATATTTTTGTTAAATGCGGTGTAACACATGCTATTCATACAGGAACAAACAAGGAAGGCATAGAGATTACATTAAAAGCTCTTAATAAAACCTTAAATCTTAATGAAATAGCAATAAAAGAAGTTGCGGCAAGTGCTGAGAAACAAATTATTTTTACCAATCTTGTAGATACTGATATGCTTTTCGGACATAGAAACGACCCTAAAGGCTACGCAAATGCAATTGAAGAAATAGACGCTCACATGCCTGAGATTCTAAAGAACTTATCAGAGGACGATCTTTTAATAATAACTGCTGACCATGGTTGCGATCCTACTGTTCCTGGAACTGATCACACGAGAGAAATGGTTCCTGTACTTGTTTATAACTCTAAACTTGAACCAAAAGATCTTGGAACAAGAAAATCTTTTGCTGATATTGCGAAAACTGTTTCAGTATGGCTTGATACCCCTTACGAATGTAGTGGAACATCATTAATTTAAAATTTACCGAATTGGTTATTTGTATTTTATTTAGTTTTAAGTATAATACAGTTGTTAAAATTAATCTTTTATATAACTAGGAGGATTTATCCATGAAAGTTAAAATCGAAGAAGGTTGCATTACTTGTGGCGCTTGTGAATCAATTTGTGACGCTGTGTTCACAGTTGAAGATACAGTAATTGTTAATGAAGCTGCTATTGCAGGAAATGAAGATGCAGTAAAAGAAGCTGCTGATGCTTGCCCTGTATCAGTAATCATTATCGAAGAGTAATCTTTACACTATAAAAACACTTTAATACACCTTTCTTTATTTAATGATGAAAGGTGTATTATTTTTTATATATTATGCTGCTTTTTTATCCTCATCGGAGTTTGTTCTGGCAGCTAAGAGTTTAAGCAAATCAAAAGTGCTGACTATCCCAATTAATTTATCATATTTAATAACAAGCACTCTATGTATTTTATGCTCATACATAACTCTTGCCATTTCTTCTATTGAGTCATCGGGTGAAACAGTAACCAGCTCTTTTGTCATTATGGTATTTATCTGTTTATCAAAAAACCGTGTATCCTCAAACAAATTCATATTAAAATCAAAAATATACGGCGTAGAATAAAAGTTCTCTGAATCTTCTTTTTTTAATATATCAATGGAGCTTACAACTCCAACGACAAAATCATCCTTATCGACTACAGGAACTCCATATATATCATTTTCAGCAAAAACCGAGACTAATTCTCTGATTTTCGCATATTCTTTAACTGCAATAACTTCTGTAGTCATAATATCTCTTACATAAAATTCCATTAGCTAACCCCCCCGATATTAATTATATTAAATATCATTTCAGTAGACGAAATCATCCGTAAAATGTTCAATTTAAAGACTTATTTAGAAGAATAAAGCTAGTTACTTAGTTTTATATTATAATATTTAAACTTGTACATATATCTATGAGGCAAACAGATATGTTTTCCAAAAAAAGATTAATAATATTTATTGCATCCTCTATTCTACTTTTAGTTATAACCTATAATTTATTTTTCAACTTTATTAAAGTTTCAGGATATAAAATACAAAAACATGACGTATTAAACGGCATTACATCAACAGGAGTTGTAACTTCACCTGAAGAAATCCTTGTTGCACCTGATGTTACAAGTGTTATAAGCAAAAGATTATTTAGTGAAGATACTTATGTCAAAAAAGGTCAAATTCTTGCTTATTTGAATACAGTCGGAGCAAAAGGGGCTTTAGAACAAGCTCAGAGCAATTATAACGCCAATTATTATGCTTTAAGAGATTTACAGACAGAACCAAGACTTCCTGTTCTTCAAATATCTAAAGAACAATATAATAGTGCCTCTGAAGATGTTAATATTTCACAAGACCAATTAAATAAAGCACAGGCAAAGCTAAATGATGCCATACTTGAGGAAACTAAACTTCAAACACTCTATAAACAAGGTGCTATAAGTTTAAGAGATTATGAAAAATCCCAATATTCTGTAAAAGATGCACAAGAAGCAGTAAATATTGCAAAAAGGCAATTATTAACAACAAATATAGCCAAAGAAGAATCCAAACAAAATTATATCCTTGTTGAGGAAGGAACTAAAAAAGAAAAAATCTTATCTCAAAAAAGTAGTCTTGATGCCTCGAAAGGTAGCGTAATAGTTGCAAAAGATAACCTTGATTCACAAATTTTAAGAGCTCCTGTCGACGGATATATCTCTGATAGACTATTAAATGCAGGCGAAGTTGCATCTCCTTCAAAACCTATTTTAAGAATGTTCCGAGTTGAAGACTTATATATAACCGCAAAAGTAGAAGAATTTGATATTAAAAATATTAAACTCGGACAAGATGCTGTTATTGTTTTTGATGCATACCCTGATAAAGCCTATACAGGTAAAGTTACGGCTATTGTTAAAAGTGTAAATAATATAACCGGTACATTTGATGTAAAAGTCAGATTAAATCCTCAAAAAGGACTTAAATATGTCCCTGGAATGACCTCTGATGTTACCATAATTACAGAAAAGATAAAAAATGCGGAAATTATTCCAAGAAAATATGTATATGAAGAAAATGATCATAATTTTGTCTATGTACTTAATGGAAACAAGGCTAAAAAGGAAAAAATAACAATTATTCCTTTTGATAACAGCAGAGTTCTTTTAACTTCACCTCTTCCTAATAACACAGTCATCTTATATGATGAGAATAAAAAAGTAAAAGATAACGTAAATGCTAAAGTTACAGACTATGACAGCATAGGCAATACAGACGGCAGAATAAAATAATGAATTTCTTTGAACTTTATATTGCATGGAGATACATGACAGCTAATATAAGACAATCACTAATCATATTAGGGGCTGTCGGCATAGGAGTTTCCATTATTATTTTTGTTCCCTCAATAAATTTAAGCTTTTTTAATGATTTAATTGATAAAAGTGTTGCAAGTGCCCCTAATATCACGATAACTAAAGAACTTGACACCTTTAACAACGATCAAATAATTTTAGATGATAAATATAAAGGTAATATCTTACTTAAAGATCAAACTATAACGAGAAAAAGAAACATAAAATCTTATAAAAAAGTTTTAAGTGAAATTAAAGGAATAAAAGGTATTAATGCGGCTGCTCCATTTGTAAGCGGTCAGGGAATCGCTATTAGAGGAGCGCAGGAAATAGGTGTCAGCGTTAAAGGGATAGATCCAAACCTTGAAACCAGAGTCGTTGATATAGAAAAAGATATTATAGAGGGTGGAATAAGAACTCTTACAATTGATGATGTTGTTATAGGCAATATGCTTGCAGATAAATTAAACGTAAAAATGGGCGATAGAATTACTATCTTTGGATCAAGAGGTGAATCTAAAACCGTAAAAATAACCGGAATCTTCTCAACAGGCTTACGGGCAAAGGATGAAGGTCAAGTTTATGTAAACCTTAAATCAGGGCAACAACTTTTTAGCCTTGAAAATGATGTTTCAGGTGTTGGAATAAAAATAGACGATGTTTATGCCGCGAATAAAATAGCTGATGAAGTCCATGACGCTACTGGACTTAAGGCAGACAGCTGGATGGAAGATAATAAACAAATTTTAGAACAAGTTGCAAGATTTAAGGTAATTATTGCTTTTATTAACTTTCTCATAATATTTGCAGCAGCAACTAGCATTACAAGTGTTTTAGTTATGATGATTGCTTCAAAATCTAAAGAAATAGGAATTTTAAAGTCTATTGGAGCAAGAAGCTTTTCAATTATGATTATTTTTGTCGGACAAGCTATATTTTTAGGTATATTAGGATATTGTGTAGGAATAATAGGAGCTAAGTTGCTTATAGCAATGTATTCTTCTGTTATAAGCCACTCAAGCGGAACTTTCCTTACTACCAAAATACCTGTAATTAAATTAAACATACAATATGCTGTTATTGCCTTTATTTATTCAGTCGTTACAAGTATTTTTGCCAGTATAATCCCTGCATATCAGGCAGCAAAGTTAAATCCCGTTGAGGCGATAAATGCTTAATAAAGAATTAATAAAACTAGAAAATATTTATAAAATATATCCTGCCGCTCAACCTATACATGCACTTGACGGAGTAAATCTTACTATTCAAAAAGGTGAATTTATGAGCATAGTCGGTCCTAGTGGCTCAGGGAAAAGTACACTTATGAATGTACTCGGGCTTTTAGATAAACCGACATCGGGCAAACTTTTTTATTCTTCGCAAGAAACCTCTAAATGGGACGAAACACAAAAAGCGAACTTCAGAAATAAAGAAATAGGTTTTATTTTTCAAGCACATTTGCTTTTACCTGAGTTTACAGCAGTTGAAAATGTTCTTATGCCAACATTTATAGGCAGAAACTTCAATAAAGAAAAATTTGAAACAGCAAAAGAAATATTAAACTCCGTAGGACTGGGCAATAGAATAAACAATAGACCCTCACAGCTATCAGGCGGACAAAACCAACGGGTAGCAATAGCAAGAGCATTAATGAACAATCCTTCGGTTGTCTTTGCAGATGAGCCGACAGGGGCTTTAGATCAGAAAACTTCAGGTGAAATTTATAATTTATTCAGAAAAATCAATGCGGAACGCCAAATGACCTTTGTTATCGTTACTCATGAAAGAGGTTTTGCAGAAAAAACCGATAGAATAATCAATATTGTTGACGGAAAAATTGTTGATGATGAAAATAAAAAGGCTTAACCGCAATAAATATCTTCATGATGAATAATTTCAGGTGTTTTGCGTAAAATAACCGAAACAGCATCAAATCTACAGCCTAAATCATTTGGTAATGTATTTTCTGACAGATACACTTCTGCTAATTTATATATTTTTTTAATTTTTGAAGGTGTTATCGCCTCGATAGGTTCGCCAAAAAAAGCTGAAGTTCTTGTTTTTACTTCGATAAAGACAAGCTGATTATTGTTTTTCGCAATTATGTCTATCTCTCCAAGACGAGAATATCGCCAATTTCTTTCTATGACTGTATAACCTATATCTTGAAGGTATTTAACGGCTAAATCTTCACCTAATTTTCCTTTAACTATTTTTGACATTTTAATTCTTTCTTTTACTCTTTATTGTATTTCAAACAAAAAAAAACCGGCTGTCACCGGTCGAGTCTACCACATATTAGAGAGAGAGGAATTAGAGAGAAGGATTAAAGGAAGTATATCACTTTTTATTTATTTCCCAGTTTTGGATATTTCAAACCACCATTATATCATTTGTTAATTTTTTTTAACAAACATTAATTGTTTTTAAAATTCAAATAATACTGAAAATGCAAATAAACTCTAGGTTTTTAAATAATATCCAAAAATTAATTTTAAAATTCTATTATTTTTAATCAAAATAAAAACAATTATCATTTGCTCAAATACTTTATATATACAGAGGAAGAATTTTATAGGGGACGAGGAAATTTATGATTAATGAAATGTTAAATCTGAATGTAGAAATTAAACTTGAAGCTGTTAAAAAAGCATCTACATCCAAAAATATGGAAATAAAGGCAATGATTCGCAAACCTGATCTTTGTTATGATCTTGAACACGTTTTAGACAGAATCAGCACAACAGTAAATAGCAAAATTTAAGATTAAAGCCCCAAATTTGGGGCTTTTCTTATTTTAAAAGATTTTCAATTTTTGTTTTGACTTTTTCACCAAGATATGTCAATCCCGGAGTTGCAGGAATAGTAATAATTCCATTCTCATTACATAGCCTGATAAGCGTTACAACCGCATTTATAACTTCATCATTCTGCTCTGAAGCCTTATGGTTCAAATCATACATTACTCTTTTTATGCCAATGCTTTTAGCTCTTTTAGCAAAAAGCTCAACTTCATGAAGATTTTCCTGCATAACAATATATTTAACGGTAAAAGCAGGCTGTAACTTAGCATATTTTTCTAAATTTGACCAAACTTTATCAGAACAATCAACTCCTTTTATTTTATGATAAGTTTCTCTTGTCGCTGAATCAACGCTACAAGTCATATCAGAACCTTCTTTCAATGGATGATTACTAAGATATTCAGATAATTTTACACCGTTTGTATTTAATCTTTGACGAAAATTACCTTCTGTATTAAAAAAATCAATCAACTCTTCAAATTCTTTTAATATGGTAGGTTCTCCCCCGCCCCAAAAGATAAAGGAATCGGGAGAAAGCTGTTTATTTTCATATAACTCTTTTATTACAGGAAATAAATTATAAACTTGTCCAAAATTTTCTGAAACAAAGCCCTCATCACTGTTATAGCAATAAAAACATTTTAACTGACAATGTGCAGTATGAGTAATTGTCAACTTATTGAACAAATATTTGTTTTCTCTCCATTTTTTTAAAGTTAAATTACCGCATCCCCTACAATTATTGCTTCTTTCAGGAGTTTGATTTAACTGTCTGATTTTTTCTTTTCTTTCAAGTATTTTTTGAATAGGCAGTTCTCCGCCATTATAAGGAATAATACCTTCACCCGACTTATCAAAACTGCAACAACACATTGTAACGCCAATTCTGTCAAAGGAAAGACCGTCCTCTAGTATAGAACAGCTGTAAAACTCTTTATTATAGTCCATATTCAATATCCTTCAGCTATAGCACCCATTAAACACCAATCATAATTTATCAAACATTATTTTTCAATAAAAAATCCGCAAATTATTGCGGAAATCCCCATTTTTATCCTCCCTAAAGCCTTTAAGCTATTATTCTTTTTTCAGGATAATAAACATAATTTTTTATAACATTTTGATTTGGAGCTGTCATATATGGATTTGTCTGCTCAAATACATTATTAATTCTTGTGACGGTAGCTTTTATTGGTTTACGCTCAACTAATGAGTTTACTTTATTCATTATATATACTCCCAACAACCCAATCCCAATTAAATTCTCATACTTTTGTTTGATTGATTACCTTATTATTTTTGCTTATTCGTAACCTTTCTACATCAACCGTAGGATTTAATATTTAAAATTAGATTTTAAAACCTATGGACTAGACCAAATGGGGTAGATGACTTAAAATATACGCAGAAGCTATAAATTTGGATATCATGCAAAGGAAAACAATGAAAAAGATAAATTTTCGTTTTATTACAGGATTATTAATTGCTCTCTTCTTCGGGCATATAAATGCATTTGCAAATCAAACGCTTATAATTTTACACACCAACGACATCCATGGAAGACTCGCTCCCATAGACTATTCTGAAAAATTAATTAACGTCGGCGGACAGGCAAGAAGAAACTCAATAATCAAAAAAATAAAAAGTGAAAATAAAAATGTCCTTGTATTAGATGGAGGCGACATTGCCCAAGGCTCTTTATATTATAGCTTTTACGGACCTATTCCAAATATAGAATATATGAATAACGCAGGTTATGATGCTTCGGCTGTTGGTAACCATGAGTTTGACAGAGGAATAAATGATTTTCAAAGCTCTATAAAATGTGCTAAATTTCCGTTTTTAGCCTCAAATTTACACTTTAAAAAACACAAAGAACTTAATTGTTTAATTAAGGATTATCTTATAAAAGATGTTAATGGATTTAAAATAGGGATTATCGGTGTTACAACACCGGAATTTGCTACAAAAACTAAAGCTCCGGATGATACAATAGTTCTTTCACCTGAAAAAGCTATTAATCACTCACTAAAAGAACTTAAAAATAAAACAGATTATAATATCGTACTTTCACATATGGGAATTGATGAAGAAAAAAAAATAGCGGCAAAACTGAAAAATATTGACCTAATAGTCGGTGGTCATTCTCATACAATGATTCAACAGCCAATAATTATTGAGAACAAACAAAATAAAACATTTATAGTTCAAGATTGGCAATGGGGAATGTACATAGGAGAATTAACCCTTGATTTTAATGATAACAATAAGTTAAACAGCTATAAATATGAATTAATACCAGTAGATAAAAACAGCCCCGAGGATAAAACCGTAAAAGACAGTGTTGATAAACTTACAAAAGAAATTAAAGAAAAAACCGCTATAGTGTTAACTAAATTAAATCAACCGTTAGATGCAAGAAGATCGATATTAACGCATACACAAAGCCCCGCAGGACAACTCATGACAATGGCAATAAAAGACAAATATCCACAAGTCGATATAGTTTTACAGAACAATGCAGGAATCAGAGCCGACAAAATCTTCAAAGACAAATTAAGCTTAGGCGATTTAATGGAATTATATCCTTTTGAAAACAACATCATACTTACTAATATTTCAGGTAAAGAATTAAAATCTGTTCTTGAAACTTCCTCAAGGTCATTGCCAACAGGAAATAGTGGCTATCTGCAAGCCTATGGAGTAGAATATAAAGTTGATACAACAAAACAGCCGCAACTTTTATCAAAAGACGGCAAAAAAATCATAAAAGAAGGAAAAAGAGTTTCCGATATAAAAATAAACGGCATAGCTATTAATAATAAAAAAGAATATTTAGTTGCAATAAACGATTATATGGCAAATGGCGGAGACGGATACAACCAGTTTAAAAAAGATCATAAAATGACAAATACCGGAGTTTATACTCGTGATATTATTATAGAGTATATAAAAAAACATTCTCCCTTAACTCTTGAAACTCAAGAAAAAAATAACAGATAAAACTATAATATTGCTGACTAATAACTTTTTTGAGGAAATTATGAATAATATATCTTTTTTAAAAGATAAAAAAATCCCCCTATATGTAACCGTTGGAATAATCATAGCCTTTTTTGTCTTAAATTCATCATTTATACCATTTATTGATGAAATTTCTCCTTTCACATCAGAAAGCAGAAGATTATATATATTAGCAATTGAACATCAAAAAAATAACGAATACAAAGAAGCCATTATTGATTATGTAAAGATACCATCAGTTTACAGAGCACATGATGCTGTTTTATTTCAAATGGCAAAATGTGCAGCGGCTATTGGAGAAGAAAAAACAACAATAGAAAGTTTAAAAAAACTTGTATCAAGACATCATTCAAGTCCATTAGCACCTATTGGCTTATATAATCTTGGACAAGCCTATGTAAGAACCAGCCAGCCCGATGAAGCAGAATATGCTTTCAAAGAAACTATTGCCGATTATCCTGATTCTAATTACGCAAAAGGCAGTTTATATTATATGGGAGCGCTGAATTTCAAAAAAGATGCCAATGCTGCTATTAAATATTGGATGGAATATCTCGCTAAATCGCCCGATGGCAGATTTAGCCAAGAAATTTTAAATAAACTTGCAACATATAAAGATAAATTCAACTCTAATCAAAAATTCACATACGGAAAGTCATTATTTCTAAATAACCGATATAACGAAGCATTGGAAGTATTAAAACAAACTCCTGCCGCTGAGAGCTGGTATTCTATTGCTGAAGCAAGTCATGAAATGGGCAAAGACTCTTCTGCCTTATTTTTCCTTAAAGAAGGATTAGTTAAATATGCTAATTCACAAGATGACGACAATATTGAAAAAGCAATGGAACTTTATACAAAGTTAAGCCCTGCTTCTGATCTTGAGGATTGGTCATTTTTAGGGTTAAATGCGGCTAAAAAAAGAGATTATGCTTTATACGAAAAAGCATCGTATGTTTCAAAAGAAAATGCGATAGAAATTTACAAACAAATAGCTGGAAATTATACAAAAGGAAAATATGCATCAGAAGCATTATGGAATGTATTCTGGGACAAGTTCAAAAAGTCTCAATATCAAGAAGCAATTGCTCTTGGAGAACAGCATAATATGATTTATCAAAATACAGCGGCTTCTCCCGAGATTATGTTCTGGACTGCAAAAGCTTATGAAAGAACCAGACAACCACGCAAAGCAAAACGTTATTATGAAAAGCTGATTGGATTATATCCCGACAGCTATTACGCGTTTAGAGCTAAAGGACGCATAGAATATATAGAAACAGGCAATGATCCTGGCTGGAATATGAATATTTCAGAAATTGCAGATAAATCTCCAGCAGAAAATGATTATCCCTACTCTTTAGACATGCTGAAAAAACAATTTGGATCTACTGTTGCCGAGCTTGTTCTTGCCGGTGATACTGATACATTGGAACTAATTACCGATGATAAATTTATTCAAAGCTGGATTAAAGAAAAACGTGGAATGAAGTCAAAATCAATTGTCATAGCTAGAGATGAAATGAACGACATTATGCCAAAACCAAGTGTTGACGATGTCAGATGGAAAATGATCTACCCGCTGAGATTTTTAAATATCATTAATAAATATGCTCAATATAATAACATTGACCCATTAATAGCTTTATCACTGACTCGTGAAGAAAGTTATTTCAATCCGCTTGCAGTAAGTTATTCTAACGCAAGAGGACTTATGCAAATCCTTCCGGGGACTGCAAATGACGTTGCAAGATGGAATAATTTAAGCCCTGTGTCAGCCTTTGAGCTTTTTGATCCTGAAACAAACATAAAAATTGGAACTTCTTATATAAAATACACAAAATCCGAATTATGGTATAATAATATGTTTGCAGTCGCAGCATATAACTGTGGTCCTGCCGCAATTAAAAGATGGGCAAGTAAAAAAACAATTCAAGATTATGATGAATTTGTTGAAGATATTCCTTATGCCCAAACAAGAACTTACGTTAAAAAAGTATTTAGAACTTATTGGAACTATAAAAGACTTTATAATCTGTAAAAGGAGAATATATGATCGTTAAAACTATGGTTGTAGGACCATTTCAGGTAAATAATTATCTTGTTGTATGCGAAGAAACAAAAGAAGCAGTTCTAATTGATGCGGGCGGAGATTTAACAAAGCTTGAGAAGCGTCTTGAAGAGACAGGAGCAACATTAAAATATATTTTTAATACTCACGGACATCTTGATCATATAGCAGGCATTTATGACATTCAGAAAAAGCTTGGAGTAAAAGTATATTTACACAAAGATGACGAGTTCCTCGTAGACTCTTTTCAACAATCTTTATCAATGTACGGATTCCCACATTATGAAACACCAAAAATTGATGAATATTTTGAAGAACATCAAGAACTAAAAGTCGGAAATATTGTATTTAAAGTGATTCATACTCCAGGACATTCTCCTGGTTCCGTATGCTTATTAGCAGACAATAACCTATTTGCAGGTGATACAATATTCTCTCGCTCTGTCGGAAGAACAGATCTACCCGGTGGATCATACAGACAACTAAAATCTTCTGTTGAAGATATAATTTTTAAACTAAATGAAAATATTATTATTCACTCAGGTCATGGGCCAACAACAACTGTTGGTGAAGAAGTAGAGCATAACCCGTTTTTTGGCAAACATGCGAATAGGTAATAATGACTAAAATAAAAATATGTGGAATAACAAACACTAAAGATGCCTTATATCTAAGCAACAAAGACCTTTGGGCTATGGGCTTCATTTTTGTAAAAGAAACTCCCCGATACATTTCATTTGAAACCGCAAAAAAAATAATCCGATTAGTGCCTGCAAATGTTGAAAAAATCGGTGTTTTTGTAAACCCTGAAATTGAAGAGATAAAAAAAACAGTAGAAATCGCCAACATTACAAAAATACAATTACATGGAGAAGAATCAGCCGATTTTTGTAAACAGGTCAACGAATTAACGGGATTAGAAGTGATTAAAGCTTTTAGAATAGGTAATCTATACGATATAAAAGCAGTAAAACTATATCAATCTGTCGTTAATACCATCCTATTAGACAGCTATTCAAAAGGGCAACACGGAGGAAGCGGAAAATCTTTCAATTGGGATTTAGCTAAATCCCTTTCAGATAGTGATTTTAATATTATTTTAGCGGGTGGAATTAATCCCGATAATGTAAATGAAGCAATAACAACAGTTAAACCTTTTGCCGTAGATATTTCGAGTGGAGTAGAAGCCTCAAAAGGAAAAAAAGACCACAAAAAAATTGACTTATTGTTTGAAAACGCATATAAAATTTAATATGTTAATGAAAAAGATAAATTAGAAATGAAAAAAGTAGCTATAAATACTCTCGGATGTAAAACAAATCAGCTTGAATCTTCAATGATAGTAGAAAACTTCGTTGAGTATGGATTTGAAGTAGTTAAATTCAGCGAACATGCTGATATATATATAATAAACTCCTGTTCCGTAACCGCAAAAAGCGATAATGATTCAAAATACTTTGTAAGACAGGCAAAAAGAAAAAACCCTCAAGCAACAATAGTTATTACAGGCTGTTATGCACAAGTATCAGCAGAGGAAGCATCAAAAATAGAAGATGTAGATTTTGTTATAGGAAATACGGAAAAACAAAATATAGCAGAAATAGTTTTAAATAAAAAAGATAAAGTTTCTGTATCTAACATAATGGACGAAACTGAATTTAAAGGAAAAAAAGTTTATTCCGCATCAGGAAGAACCAGAGCCGTTATGAAAATACAGGACGGATGTAATAACAGATGCTCTTATTGTATAATCCCTTATGCAAGAGGAAAAAGCAGAAGTAATAACCTTGATAATATAATTGAACAGGTTAAAGAACTTACAGACAAAGGTTTTACCGAAATTATGCTTTCGGGAATACACATAGGACTATGGGGAGCTGATTTAGAACCAAAAGTTTCCATGCTGGACCTTTGCAAAGAACTCGAAAAAATTGAAAATCTAAAACGTTACCGTTTAGGTTCTTTATACCCGACAGAAATTACAGATGAAATGATTGAGATTTTTGTTAATTCCGAAAAGTTTTGCAGACACTTACATATCTCGCTTCAAAGTGCTGATAATAGCGTTTTAAAAGCAATGGGCAGAAATTACCCAATTGAAACCTATATCAATCTAGTGAAAAAATTAGTTAAATTAATGCCAGATATCGCAGTTGGAAGTGACATAATTGTAGGATTTCCTGGTGAAACTCATGAAATGTTTGAAAATACATGCAAAAATTTACAAAATTTACCAATAAGTTATCTACATGTCTTTCCTTATTCCAAAAGAAAAGGAACTCCGGCAGCTGAAATGCCGAATCAGATAAATGAAAACGAGAAAAAATTAAGAGCAGAAACACTAAAAAAAATAGCCTTAGAAAAAAACTCAATATTTAAACACAATCAACTTAATAAAATTTTTAATGTTATTGTTGAAAAAAACAGGGATAAATCGACAAATAAACTAAAAGGAATAACAGATAATTATTTAACGGTTTTATTTGAAGGAGATGACTCGCTGCAAGGTAGTCTGGTTTCTATACAAACATCAGACATAATTGACAATCAATTACATGGAAAACTTCTTTAAAATTTAATTTGATTATAAATTTTCTTAAATTAAATAATTTACGAACTATTCATTTTTAATTTTATAAACTTTAATAAACTATATAAAAAGTTTATTGGGGTCATAATGAACATTGTTTCTACTTCTCGTTATACAACGAGTATTTCTTTTAAAAAGCATTTAAATAATAAGAATGAAGATTTTTCTTCCGATAATGAAATTAAAAATACACCTTCAGATAAACATCCGCTAAACTCGAAAATTGTCAGCGCATGCCTATCGGCTTTATTGTTAGCAACACAGGGATGTCAGCTAATACCACCTAATAACAACTCAATTTATAATCCAAATACCGATACTCCGACTCTGGTTATGCAAAATATTGTTTCAGCAAATGACATTAAACCTGAAAAGCAGGATATATTAAAATTCAATAACTTATCCGATAAAGATTATTCAAGTAAAAGAGATGATTTTATAATACAGCTTGAAAATGATGGTGTATTAAATGATAAATCTAAAGAATTAAAACCTTTTGATGATGGAGCAAGTATTGGAATAGGTTATGGTCTTGATTTATTACATAATAGACTGGATGATATAAAAACACACTTAAAATCAGCAGATATAACCTTTTCTGAGAGCGATCAAACTTTAATTAGAGAATTAGGTCCAATGGCAAGAAAACAAGATGCTGATGGTTCTGCAACAAGAAAAAAATTAGTAAAAAAGCTTCATTTATATTTAGCCTCTGAAAAAAATGCCCGAAAAGTTCTTGATTCTGAACTAGATTTAAACTCAGAAACAAGAATAAATAAATATATAAACACTAAAATCGCTAAAAGTAATGAAAGAATTGCTTTTTTATCAATCTTATATAATTCCGACCCTTCTATCATTACGGAAAACTTGAATAAAGCGCTTTCAGAAGGGAACCGATTTAGAGCATGGTATGAGATAAGGTACCACTCTAATACAAAAATTGATGCGGTGAAAGACGGCATTGCCTCAAGACGCTATCAAGAATCTGATATGTTTGGATTATTTAATGATGGAGACGCCACAAAAAGTGAGGCCAAAACCTTTTTAGACTTTTTAAACAGCAAAGATCCTTATGATAATAATTATAAAGTGATTGAAACCATAAGAGAGCATGAAAAAACCTATAATACTAAAAACTCTTCAACTGAAAGCATTGATGATACAGTTAAAAAACTTATCAATGAATATAAATTTACAGATTATAATTTTTAAACAATAAGATAAATACTATACTGTAAGCCATGCCTAACAGTTGAATTTCATTTAATAACAAACTATTTTATAATTCTTCAATGAAAAAAATAATCATTATTTTATTATTAATTTTGTTATTTTTAGCTCCTACTTATGCAAAGGAGCTAAGTGGTAATGTAAATATAAGTAAAGAAATAACCTCATTAAAAGATAAAATATTTTCAAATATCACCACCTCAATAAATACAGATGAACTCCCCTCCAGCGATCCTGACTTTATGGAAAATAAAACAGCGTTAAAAAGTGGCATTAAAAAAATTAAAGATAGAAGTATAACAGTTTTCAGCAAAGGTTATTATGGAGTAATATTTGCTGACGGAAGCGGTTATTATTGTGATGATAAAGGTGGAATTATAAATTATTTATACGAAGATCAGGGCAATTATCCTAAAAAACTCAGTATTTATAATAAACAAGGAAGTCTTAGCCAAGTATCATTGATAACAGCAAAAGATAGCAGTTATAACTATAATGCAAAAGGTGAACTAATGGGATTTTGCGAAAATAACGAGTGCTTTGATCGATTTGGAAATGTTAGCTGCACTCGATATTCTTATTAGATTTAGTTAATATTTTTTCATTATAATAATCAAGACTTTTTAAAAAGATATTAAGTTTTATTTTTGAAACTAAAATAATCCACAAAATAAATATAAGTCCAAAAGCATAAGGATTTATAGAATAAAAAGCAAAAAAAGAAATACAAATATAAATTAATGAAAATAAAATATATTTAACATTTTGGAAAAGAATCTTTTCAGAGCATTTTACTACGGAATCATTAGATAATTCAGGAGATAATAAACGATTAATTACACCAAATTCAGTAACTGCAACATTCCAAATCATTTTAAAAACACCAAAAATTACTGAAAATAAACTTAAAATAAGCAAGAAAAGTACACTCATAATATCAATTAAAATATTAAGCTTCAAACCACTAGAAATAACTAAAATTGAAGCAATAACAACTAAAAAAGAAAAGCCTGCATATTTAAAAAACGGCTGCAATACATATAAAAATCTATAATATGACCATTTATAACTATGCATAAAGTATTTTTTTTCTGCTAAAGCTAATTCAAAATTTTTACTTTTCATAAAATAAGCCGTAATTAATAACTCAAAGTAGTTAAGAACAATCAAATAAAGACAAATTAAAAACATAGAAAATATAATTAATAATAAAAATATAAAAAGATTTGAATTGTAATCATAAAAAAATACTGATGTTAAAACACCCTTTAAAAAAATTGGGGTTATTAACATCAGTATATATAATATTATTCCAATGAACAAAAGTTCAATATGAAATTTTTTATTGGTTATCATTGTCTTTGAGTTTTTTTATCTCGTCAAAACTCTCGGTCAATATCTTTCCAATACTTGATTGAAGCTCAAGTTGCTGCATAAGCTCTTCTTTAGTAATAAAATTCAAGCTTATAAGTGCTTCTCCTATGGGAAGTCCTTGTGTTCTCTGTATTTCAAGGGCTTCACCTAATTGACTGATAGTAATATTTTTACGCTGTAAGAGAATTTCACCTAATCTGGGATGTCTTGCGAGTTCTTCCCAAACTTGTATGTTATCAAGATTTTCACTCATGAAACAACCTGTTATCTTTCTTCACTAAATTATTCAGACGCTTCTGTTGTATTTTCAGCATTGGTTGATGCAAGTTCTTCTTTCATTTTTTCAAATGTAACCTGCTTACCGTCTAAATCTAATTTTATTTTATCATTTTCATGATAACCACCCATTAGAATTTCTTCAGCAATCTGATCTTCAATTTTCTTTTGAATTACTCTTCTAAGAGGTCTTGCACCGTAAGTTTCGCTATATCCTTCATCAGCAAGGAAGTCTTTAACTTGGTCAGGTACAATAATCTCCATATTTTGAGAATGAAGACGCTTAACAAGATCTTTAAGCATAATATCAACAATTTGCCTGATTTCAGGTTTTGAAAGATGAGCAAATACGATAATATCATCTAATCTGTTTAAGAATTCCGGCTTGAAGAACTTTTTCATTTCATCATTAACTGTGTCTTTCATTCTTTCATATCTGTCTTTTTCAGCATCATTTGCAATAGCGAAACCAAGCTTAGAGGTTGATTCTATACTACTTGCACCAATGTTACTGGTCATGATAATTACTGTATTTTTAAAGTTAACAGCTCTTCCTCTTGAATCGGAAAGTCTTCCGTCATCAAGAATTTGTAGAAGAAGGTTAAATACATCAGGGTGCGCTTTCTCAACTTCATCGAAAAGAACTACTGAATATGGTTTTTTTCTAATAGTTTCGGTTAAGTGACCGCCTTCATTATAACCGACATATCCTGGAGGTGAGCCTATAAGCTTACTGGTAGAGTGTTTTTCCATAAATTCGGACATATCAACTCTAACCATATTATCTTCAGATCCAAACATAGCTTCAGCAAGTGCTTTAGCAAGTTCAGTTTTACCAACACCGGTTGGCCCGCTGAAAATAAAGCTTCCAATAGGTCTGCTAGGGTTTTTAAGACCAACTCTAGCTCTTCTGATAGCTTTAGATATGGAGATAACAGCAGAATGTTGCCCGATAACTCTTTGATGAAGGATATCTTCAAGTCTTAACAAGCGTTCGCTCTCACCTTCAGTAAGTTTTGTTACAGGAATACCTGTCCAACTGCTTACGATGTGTGCAATATCTTCTTCTGTTACTTTAGCTTTATTCGCTTCTTGTTCAGTTTTCCACTGTTGAGAAATTTCTCTGATTTTCTCTCTAAGTTCAGCTTCTGTATCTCTTAACTGACTAGCTTTTTCAAATTCCTGATTTCTGATAGCCTGTTCTTTTTCTTTGATAACTTTTTTAAGCTCTTTTTCTACTTCTTTTCCTTCAGGAGGTAAAGAACTGGCTTTTAGTCTTACTCTTGAACTAGCTTCATCAATAAGGTCGATCGCTTTATCAGGTAAAAATCTTTCTGTAATATATCTGTCAGAAAGTTTTACTGAAGCATCAATAGCTTCATCAGTAATAATTAACTTATGATGTTCTTCATATTTTTGTCTTAAACCTTGAATAATCTCAACGGCTTCTTCAGGAGAAGGCTGATCAATATATACAGGTTGGAATCTTCTTTCAAGAGCTGCATCTCTCTCAACATGTTTACGATATTCATCTAATGTTGTTGCACCAATAACTTGCAATTCCCCTCTTGAAAGAGCGGGCTTAAGAATATTAGCAGCATCAATCGCACCTTCAGCAGCTCCGGCACCAATTAATGTATGCATTTCATCAATTACAAGGATTATATTCCCATTAGCTCTAATTTCATCCATTATTTTTTTAAGACGTTCTTCAAATTCACCTCTGTACTTTGTACCGGCAACAAGAAGCCCCATATCAAGCTGAACGAGTTTTTTATCTTCAAGAACTTCAGGAACATCATTATTTACAATTCTTATCGCAAGGCCTTCAGCAATGGCTGTTTTACCAACACCCGGTTCACCGATAAGAACAGGATTATTTTTTGTTCTTCTGCCCATGATTTGGACAACTCTTTCAATTTCTTTTTCTCTTCCTACAACAGGATCAAGTCTTTGCTCCTGAGCAGCAAGAGTAAGATTAGTACCAAACTCATCAAGAGTAGGTGTTTTACTTTTCCCTTGTGTAGTTGTTGTTGTAGAGCCTGTTCTTGTTTCTCCAAGCATTTTTATGACATTACTTCTTACTTTATTTAAATCAACGCCTAAATTTTCAAGAACTCTAGCTGCAACACCTTCGCCTTCTCTTATTAGACCTAGAAGAAGGTGTTCTGTACCGATATAATTATGCCCAAGCTGTCTTGCTTCATCCCATGATAATTCAAGAACTCTTTTAGCTCGTGGAGTAAATGGAATTTCTACAGCAACAAACCCTGAACCTCTACCGATAATTTTTTCTACTTCAGTACGTGATTCTTTGAGGTTTACCCCCATTGCTTTAAGTGTTTTTGCAGCAATACCTGTACCTTCTCCGATAAGACCAAGCAAAATTTGCTCTGTCCCTACGAAGTTATGTCCAAGTCTCCTTGCTTCTTCCTGAGCCAACATAATTACTTTAATGGCTTTTTCCGTAAAACGTTCAAACATTTAAAAAAAGTCTCCTATTACAAGAGTTCCGAAAATCGAGTTTTATTCAAGATTAATTTTACTAGAGAATAATTAATATTTCAATTTCTTAATATTTTTTTAAGCTAGTCAGACTAACTATTTTGATAAATCAAGCATTCTTTTTATTGAATTATAGGCTTTTTCAGCTATTTCTTTTTCTACAATAATTTCTGGGGCTTCATTTTTCAAAGCATTATAAATATCTTCAAGAGTGTTCCACTTCATATTTTCACAAATTGCTTTTTCAGAAATCAAAATGAATTTTTTATTTGGAAGATCTCGTTGAAGTCTTTCAACAACACCTACTTCAGTTGCGATAATAAAAGTAGTCGCATTACTTTCATTTGCTCTTTTAATAATACCCGAAGTACTGCCAACATAATCGGCGAGCTTAATTACTTCCATATGACATTCGGGATGGACTAATACTTCAGAATCAGGATAATTTTCTTTCATCGCTTTAATATCTTTAGGCGATATTCTCATATGCGTAGGACAATAGCCCATATAACAGACTATTTCTTTATCAGGCAATTGTGAAGCCACATAACTTCCCAATCCTTTATCAGGAACAAAAAGAATTTTTTCATCAGGCAAAGAACTGACAACTTTAACGGCATTAGCGCTTGTACAGCATAAATCAGACTCTGATTTAATTTCAGCGGTTGAATTAACATAACATACAACAGGACTGCCTGGATGTTGAGCTTTAAAAGCTCTTAATTCTTCAAGATTTATCATATCTGCCATAATACAGCCGGCTTCAAGCCTTGGAAGAATTACTTTTTTATCAGGTGAAAGAATTTTAGCTGTTTCAGCCATAAAATAAACGCCTGCAAAAATAATCATATCGGCATCAGTAGTTGCCGCCATTTGGCTCAAATACAAAGAATCACCGACATAATCAGCAACTTCGTCAATTTCAAGCCTTTGATAACAATGAGCAAGAATTACTGCATTTTTGTCTTTTTTAAGCTGATTTATTTCGTCAATAAGTTGTTTTTTATCCATTTATATTTCCACTCGATTTTCTAACTTGTAACTTAGTGATATTTTATTTTAAAATAAATAACTTTCAATAACTTGAGGTATAATTAATCAAACAATATTAATGTTTTGCACAACCATTATACTTGAAAGTTTTCTATTTATTATAAGAAACACGTTTATGCTAGGCATTAAAATATATATATTGTAGAATGTTATTGTATAATAATAACACCATTTATAATTAGCGGATACTTATCCTATAATGGAAGATAATGATGAAAATTAACAAATTATTTAGTTTTCTTGCAGGGAAGAGAGAGATAGCCGGGGTTTTTATATCCCCCAGGTCAACCATTGAACTTGTGCTGATCGACATTGATACAAATAAAGTAATTAAACATAAATCTGTAGATTTCTCCTATGACGTAGTGCAAAGACAAATAACAAGTATGCAGCTCCTTGAAACAACAATGATAGGTCTACTCGACGAGCTTAATATCCCACAAAACATGCCTATAGTCCTATCCTTACCAACGATTTTAATTGGTCACCTAACTGCTCCTATTGACTTAAATTATGAAGAAGTAAAAGAAGCTCTTGTTTCAGAAGCAGAAACAAATTATATCTTTAAAAAATATGATCCGGCCGTAAGTTGGGATAAAGTAACAGTAAACGAAGACACTCAAACACAATATTTACTTTATTCTGCCTTTAGAAAAGAAGAAATAGCTCAGATAGAAGCAACCTTTAAAAAGGTTAAAAGCAATATAGTTGCTATAGACAGCTCTTATCTGACTGCGTTAAGAGGTCTTGCCGCAACAGGTTTAATTAATAATGATATAGAACAAGGAAATTTATACTCTGTTCTGATTATTGCCCAAAATAGTTTTGTATTAGTTTCATTAGCAGGCAATAAAATTATTGAAATAAATGAAACACCGCTAGCGTTAAAATCCTTTAATGCTCAAGATATTTATCCGACACTTACCTCATATTGCATTGAGGGAATACAAGGGCAAGCGCCTGATCATCTTATTATTGTAAGTGAATCAGATGAAGTATCCGCAGAAATTTTATCTTCTTATGTCGATGTGGATTGCAAAAAAACCTTTGTTGAGACTAATAAATACGCACAAAACACTTTATTCTATGGAAATCTTGACTTTATGGGAGATAAACCTGCCATAATTTCATTAGAAGCAGTTGGCGCCGCATTATATGGCAAGTCATTAATCCCTACATCATTAAATTTCATGGCAAAAGCCAAAGCAGGGCAATCTATAAGCAATATCGATATTTCGCTTTTTGGTAAAACAATTTCAATATCGCCCAAAAAAATCAACCAGATTTTAATAATATTAATTGTGTTAGTGGCTGCTCTATATCTTTCTATTCTTTTAATAGGCTCTTCTATTGATAAATCTATGAGCGTTAATATTGATGAACTTAATCAAAAACTGACATCCTATACGGCACAAAAAGAGCAAATAGAAAAAGAGAATGAATCTTTTAAAAAGGGAGATGTCACAGCACAGGTATTATCAGTTTACGAAAATAACGGAAAATTAGTGCAATCATATAATGCAATAAGCTCAGTAATCCCTTCGGATTTATGGGTAAATACTGTTGAAATTGACAATAACATGTCCTCTTCTATCAAGGGAAGATCTTCAAATGTTGAATTAATAATGCAATATTATCAGGATTTACTTGCAGGTGGAAAATTTAATTCCTTCAAAGTTCAATCTATTAAAATAGCCCAACCTAAAACAGAGGAAAGCAGCACTTTAACTCAAACACAAAACAATGCTTATCCTTATAATAATACGCCTTATGGAGCAATGAACGGACAACAACCTAAAGTAGAAACAGTTAAGTCTGAATCTGAAATAGATTTAGCAGAAAAAAGTAAACTATATGACTTCACTCTTGGAGATAGAGCTGTGTCAACATCAACAGAAAAACCAGGTCAATAGATGACAATCTTTCAAAGTAGTCCGAGCAAATAAGGTAAAAACTAATGGATAAATTTAAACTTTTAAATAAAATAACTCTAATGTATTTATTTGGATTAATAATTATTACGGTCTACGGCTATATCTATTTAATTGACCCTATTAAAAAGTCTATTGATGATAAGACCGTTGAACTTAGCACTTTAAAAGATAAAGTAGAATCAGTTAAATCTCAAATTCCTGAAAAAATGGATAAAAATACCATAGACAGAGCTAAAAGTTTACCTACAACAATATTTGATCCCAGCGTACTTGGGTATGATTCAACAACAGCAAATGCTTATATACTAGATGGGCTTTTAAAAAAAGTAAAATCCACAAAAAACAAAGTTTTAGAAATAGCCTTTGAAACGGAAGCTCCACAAGGAGAAGCACATCCAGCAGTAAATACTCCACCTGCGGCACCTAATGCTCCAACTATAAATCAACAGTTAACTTCACTCGCCTCAAACGGAACGTTAGCTACACCTCAAGCTACAGCATCAGGAATGCCCTCAATTCCTCAACCGTTGCCAATTCAAAAAACAATAGTTAAAATTCAAATGCTCTCTACTTATGGATCTGTACAGAATTTACTTGAAAAATTATATACATGGAAATATTTGGCAGGTATTAAAAAAATAAGTATTGATGATCAAAGTGAAGATGGTGGAATACTAAAAGCAATTATAGAAGTTGAGCTCTATATTAAAACAGGAACCAATACTCCAATTATGCCTTCATCACCAATAGCTACAACCTTATAAATAAAATAATAATAATAATACTTTGTATTAACCATATGGACGATTTAAATAGACCATATGGTTGTTACATAATCGGGGATTTATATTCATACTTATAGGTGAGGATGTGTAAAAATTACTGCACTTCAAACAGTATATAATTCTAATAAGTTGAAGTGAAAAGCACTTTTGGAGGTTGGTTAAAATGATAGATAATGTTTACAACCGTAATGATTTATTAATTAATAATAACGTTGTAAGACAAAATCAGGAAATGACAGGTGTAGACAGAAGACTAGTCCGTCAAAACCCTTATCAGACAAGTAAAGAATCTTTCGATGTTAAAGATATTTCTGACGTTGCAAAACAACTTTATGATAAAGACAAAACTATACAAAAATACAAGCAAATGGTTACGGATATGAGCCAGACTGAAGCTGATACAAAGGTTAATGACTTAATCAGCAGCGGAAACTTACAAATTAATAATGATGACGTTGCGTCAAGCATGTTAGAAGACTCCGACTTGATAAGTATGCTTTTTAACTAATATACATTTGCTATGGATTTAAAATAAATGAATGAGCTTAGCCCGCAAAATGAGGATATATATCCTCGTGAAATAAGAGAAGAACACAGACAAGGGGTTATTTGCTTCAATGTGGGCGATTATAAAGAAGCTGAAAACGTTTTTAACCAATTACTACAAAAATATCCCAATATGTCAGAAGCTCACTTGAATTTAGGCAATGTCTATTTTAAGCAAAAACGTACAGAGGACGCAATTAAGGCTTGGAGAAAAGCATTAAGCATAGATTCAGCACAGGTTAATTGTTATATAAATCTTGGCAAAGCCTACTATTCAATGGAACAATATGACGAAGCCATCAATCATTGGATTATAGCAATTACAATGGCTCCTAATCATTCAAGTACAATAATGAATTTAGGTGCAGCTTATGAGAAACTTGGAGATTTATCTACCGCATATAAATATTATGAAGATTTTCTTGAAATGCAAGACTCTTCACTAATTAATGAATACCGAACCGTTTATGTAAAAATTGCAAATATTAAAAAAATAGCTTTACATAATCTTAAAATGGGAATTAAATACCAAAAACAAGAAAATTTAAGAAATGCTATTCTTGCCTATAAAGAATCAATAAAAAGTTATCCAAACTTTCCTAAAGCCCATTTAAACATGGGCAGTATTTGTTATATGGCTGAAAAATACGAACATGCCATTAAATACTGGCTAAATTCGATAAACTTAGACCCTGCTTATGCAAAAACCTACTGTAACGTAGCAGTTGCTTACGACAAAATACACAATTACAGCTATGCCTATTGTTACTACAAAAGATATGTAGAGATAGAAAAAACTCAAAGTCAGGAAATTGAAAATATTAAAAAGAGAATGGATGCACTTTTTAATCATTTTTCAAAAAAAACTGAACAAAAACAACAGCATTTAGATAAAGCTAAAGATTTTTATCGCAAAAAATTTTTTAAAGAAGCATTGATAGAATATGAAAATTATTCTTTTGTAAATCTGGACGGAAAGGCCGAAGTAGAAAGCCGAATTCAAGAGCTTAGATATAATCTGAATCCAAAACTTAAAGCCGCAACAACAGCCTATGAAATAGCAAATACATGCTACGCTCAGCAAAAGTTTGATAAAGCAATAGAAGCGTATAAACGATACTTGCAATTTGACCCTTGCGGTAAATATGCAGATGACGCAAAACTAAAAATGCTTGAATGTGGTAAACTTATGAGTAGAGCTCTAAAAGCTTTTATGGCGGTCAATTCATAAAATATACAGAAAAATTTGGAATGAATATTAAATTAAAACTTCTGAATAAGCTGGAATCACTCCATTTTGAATTTAGAAAATTTTTTGCAAGTAACGTTCTCGGCAAAAAATATATTCGCACAGGAAAATGTAAAGCATGTGGAAAATGTTGTGATGGAATTAATATAAAACGTGCAGGAAAAATGCTGTCTGACAGAGAAGAATTTGAAGAACTTAAAAAACAGCATTATTTTTATAATTTCCTGAATGTAGTAGGCGAGTCTGATTTCGGACTGGTCTTTGAATGTAAAAAGCTCGATAAAGAAAAAGGAATCTGCACCGCCTACCATCAAAGAGCTTTATTATGCAGAGAATATCCGAATGAAGCCATCTTCATGATGGGCGGAACAATTGGAAAGAACTGCGGCTTTGAATTTACGCCTATCAAAACTTTTGACGAAGTTTTTTCTAGCATTAAGAAAAAGTCCGACAAGAAAAATTTCAAATTCATACTTGATGATGAGATGTAAAAAAATATGTTTAAAAATAAAAAGATTGCAGCACTTTTAATTTTAATAGCATTAGTAATCTCTGCTTATATCTATTCTCAGAAAGATATAGTTACTACTTATATTGGAAAGACTAACGTAGATAGTGATATAAGAACAGCAATATTGTTAAATAACGGTAAAGTTTTTATTACATCTATTACAGAAAATAAAGCTTGTAAAACAACAGAAAGTTATTTTGATCCAAATACAAATAAATTTACTAAAATAAATGAGCGAAATGTATGTGATGGTATAGATTCGATTACAGTGTTACCAAATGATAATATTTTATTTGCTGGAGGAAGGAGAGTTAATGATGCACTCTCAACCGCAAATATATACAATACCAAGATAAATAAATTTATACCGACAGACAACCTTAAAATAAATCGTATGGGTTCTCAAGCAATTTTAATCTCTAATGACAAAGTACTCATTTTAGGTGGTATAAAAACATATAGTAGCCAAAAGTTTGATTATACTGAGATATATGATATAAAATCGGGAACTTTCCACTTGAGTGTTAAAATGCCTAAAAACTTTGAAAGCTTTGGGGCTGAATTATTAAGGAATAATAAAGTATTTATTTTGGGAAGAATTATCCCCAAAGACAAGTATAATTTTTCATATCTAACAAAACCAGATTCATTTATTTTATATGATATTAAATCAAAAAAATTTTTTCCTTGTGGAAAAATGAATGTTGCTCGTTATGGTTATTCAATGACAATGCTTAATAATGGAAATCTTCTTATAGCAGGTGGAGATAAAAAAGCAACGGCAGAAATATATGATTACAAGAAAAATAAATTTGTTATGACTGGTTCAATGATTGAATCACGTAGAGGACATACGGCAACCCTTTTGAGAAATGGGAAAATCCTAATTACGGGTGGTGCTTTTGGGCAAGCAGAAATGATAGATTACAGGGACACCTTGGAACTTTATGATCCAAAAACAGGAAAATTTAGTCTTGCTGGAAAAATGAGAGAAAAACAAGCACACCAAACTGCTATATTATTGAAAAATAATAAAGTTCTTATACTTGGTGGAAATTATGGAAATAAAATTTTAAATACCGTTGAATTGTACTAGATATAGATAAAGAAATTTATTTCTAAAAATAGCACCTATTTATGCGTATTATTAATAAAACAGGCATTATGCTAAACAAAGAGTTAAAGCTCTTTTTTAATGCTTAATTTTAAGACTAAAAACTTATCCAGCTCAATCGCAATAATAACAGTTAAACCCATCATAACCGTCTGAAGCCAAGTAATAGAATCTAAGGCTTCCGTATGAAAAATAAATTGAAGCGGTTTATAATGTAAAATAGCAATTTGAGCTGATAGTGAAAGAATAATACTTATAAATAAAAAAGAATTTGAAAAAGGATTTATTTTAAAAATGGATTTCTCAAATGAACGAGAATTAAGTACATTAAAAAACTGAAAAAATACTATTGTATTTAACGCTGTACTTCTTGCATAGTTAATATCGGCACCATTACTTAACTTATAATGAAATAGATACAAAGAACCAACCGTCATAACTATTCCGACTATTATCAATCTTCTTAACATCATAGAATTGATTAATTTTTCATTAGGGTTTATCGGAGGTTTTCTGGTGATGTTCTCTTCTCCCGGTTCATAGGCAAGAGCTACGTCTTGAAGAGCATTTGTAACAAGATTTACCCATAAAACCTGTATAGCAAGCATAGGCAAAGGCCATTTTAACAGTAATGCAGTAATAACAATTAATGCAAAAGCTAAACCTGTACTAATCAAGAAAAATATTACCTTTTGAATGTTATCAAAAATAATTCGCCCAATTTTTACTGCTTCAAATATCGTTTCATAATTATCATCTTTAAGAATAATGTCAGATGCCTCTTTTGCTGTGTCTGTTCCTGTTTTTCCCATTGCTATGCCGATAGACGCTTTTTTTAACGCAGGAGCATCATTAACACCGTCACCCGTGACTGCAACAATATGTCCTAAATTTTTAAGAGTTTCTACAATTTTATATTTTTGAGCAGGAGTTACTCTTGCAAAAACTTTAATTTTTTCAATATTCTGCTTTAAATCTTTTTCCTCCATTGTTTCAAACTCTTCGCCTGTTACAGCCAAATCACCTTCTTCAAAAATACCTATCTGTTTTGCAATAGCAATGGCTGTTTTTTTATGATCGCCTGTTACCATCACCGTTGTAATCCCTGCCTGTTTTGTTAAGAGTATAGCCTCTTTTACCTCCTCTCGAGGAGGATCCATGATTGCTTGAAAACCTAAAAATTCGAGATTAGTTGTTGCTTCATTTTGAAAATTAAAATTTTGTGGAAAAGACGAAAAAATTTTCATACCAAAGGCCAAGACCCTAAATCCTGAATCTGTCATAGAAGTATAAACTTTTAACAATTCTTCATTATTTTTATTATTTGAAAATTCTAAAATCTGCTCAGGGCTGCCTTTTGCAAAAATATAGCCTTGATTATCTTTTTTATTCAATGTTGCCATATAATTTTTCTTTGAGCTGAAAGGAATTTCATCAATTTCTTTATACTGAAAAGTTATTTCCTCAATATCAATTCCAAATTTTGCCCCAGATACCAAAAGTGCGCCTTCTGTCGGGTCTCCATCAATTTTCCATTCACCATTTTCTTGAAAAAGAATGGAATTATTACAAATTACACCACATAACAATAATTTATAAAGGTCCTCATCAATAGTTAATGTCAGATTATTCTGCAAAACTCCGCCATCAGGCTTATAACCACAACATTTAAACTCAAACTCTTTCAAGTTTGTATAAGCTTTTACAACGGTCATTCTATTTTCAGTAAGCGTTCCTGTTTTATCCGTACATATATAATCGCAACTGCCAAGAGTTTCAACAGCTATGAGCTTTCTTACAATCGCATTTCTGTCAGCCATTCGTTTTATCCCGATAGTCATTGTAATAGTAACCACAATAAGCAAACCCTCGGGAATAATACCGACTGTAACACTAAGAGTAAAAACAACCATTTCCATTATCGGATCGCCAAGAATAACCCCTAAAGCAAATACTAAAAAAGCTAAACTAATTGATAATAAGGCTATTTTTTTGCTAAAATCATCCAATCTTTTCTGCAAAGGTGTTTTTTCTTTTTTTGTTTCTTTAACCTGAGAAGAAATTTTACCAAGTTCAGTATTGAGGCCTGTTGCTACAACAATAGCTTTTCCAGCCCCATGAGAAACAACAGTTCCCATAAATGCCATGTTTTGCTGGTCTGCTATTGAGATATTATATAAATTTATCGGATTAGAATGTTTCAAAGAAGGTAACGACTCACCCGTAAAGGTAGATTCATTTATTTCAAGGTCTTTGACTTCAAAAATTCTAACATCCGCAGGAACTTTGTTTCCGGCAGTCAAAAGAACAATATCACCAATAACTATATCTTTAGAATCAATTTTTATTTCTTTGCTTTCCCTTATAACAGTTGCTTTTGGAGCTGCAAGCTCTTTAATGGAAAGCATAGCCTTTTCCGCTTTATACTCCTGTAAAAAACCAAACAATGCATTAACACCGACAATAGTCAAAATAACGCCCATATCAGTATAATGACCTATTAATAGGGTAATTAAAGCTGCTAGAAGAAGAATATAAATTAAAGGATCTGTAAATTGATGAAAAATCACTTTAAAAAGAAAAGCATCTTTTTTCTCTTTAATAATATTCTGTCCATATTGTTGAAGTCTGCTTTTTGCTTCCAGCTTAGTTAATCCGCACTCTGTCGTATTAAGTTCTTTAAAAATTTCATTAATCTGTTTTCTGTAAAACATTTAGATCTCCTGATATTTTCAAGAACTTAACAAGAAAACCAATATAGTGCTATTGTCATAATTTAATTCACTTTATCAAAGAAATCATTATGCTTTTATATAATTACTTCGGGTATATTTGCTAAAGATTAAAAAATTAAAAATCTTAATTTATGAAAACAAAAGCCATTTTAGAAGGATTATAAATGTTAACAATAATATGAAAAAGGGTCTTTATCCTTAATCGCCAAAAGCGTTGATACAAGTAAAAATATAGGGACTTGACACTTTAGCATTGTTTTTTAATTGTAAAGAAAATATAAATTTTAATTGTTTTTTGATTAATATAGCAAATTTTTTCTTTGACTTGTTTTATTATTATCACAACACCTATGCGAATGTTTTTTAAAATAAATGAAAGTTAAGGCAAAAAATAAACCGGGAGGTTAGGTAACTAAATGTCTAATGACACTACAACAACTCAAGAACAGATTAACTCAATAGATTCCCTGTCAAATAAAAAGAACGTAGCAAAAGCAGACCTTCGAAGAATTGAAATAAGCGAAATTACAGGAAAATTACCAGACCTTAAAAATTCAAGAGCAACAAAAGATAACTTAATAGCCGGTTGGCTCACAAATTGGATTGATTCATCTTTATCATCAGGCAAAGTTGATAAAAATGACTTACTGCCAAAGAAAAACGTTCTTGCTAAATTTTTCGGAGTTAGCATCGGAACTGTTCAAACCGCTATAAGACTTATTGAAGACAAAGGTTATGTTGAGTCTAAACAAAGAATCGGCACTTTTATCAAAGACAGAGAAGAAAATGACTCAGAACTAAGAAAACAGACCTCAAAAAGAGATCAGGCTATTTTAGCAATTAAGCATTTAATCACCAAAAATGAATATAAAATTGATGAACCGCTTCCTTCTTCAAGAGAACTTGCAAAAATTATCGGAAGCGCTCCTAATACTACCAGGCTTGCGCTGGAATTCCTTTCCGGAACAGGTGTTATTGAAGCAATGGGATGTCGTGGAAACAAAGCAAACTGGATTTTAAAACAAATTCCCGATATGCAAAACGAATCATCTGATATTGCTCTTGAAACCGATACACTTGTAGATCAAGTTGAAAGAGATTTAAAAGAATTTATTGATGCAAGATGCCAAGTAAATGACAAACTTCCTTCACACTTTGAACTTGCTGATACTTTAAAAGTAAGTATTAAAACAGTTCATGATGCAATGAAAAGGCTTGTAGAGCAAGGTATTTTACGTTCAAAAAGAGGCAGATACGGCACATATATTATGAGAAAGCCTTTCTCTTCACCACTAGAACAAAGACCTGAACACTCAATGTTTGCTTCTGCTGAAGATGTAAGTTTCTATAACTATGAAAAAATAGAAAAGCATTTAAGACAATTCATCAGCACTAATTACAAAGTAGGCGACAAACTTCCGTCAATGGGAACACTTGCGACAGAATTAAAAGTCAGCAGCAACACCATCAGAAAAGCACTTCAACAACTTGCTGATGATAAAATAGTAAGTTTTTCAAGAGGAAGATACGGAGGAACTTTTGTTGAAAAATTACCTGAAGAAAATACAGAAAAGAAATCTGAAATCGGTTCCTTCACATGGTTATCAGTAAACAGCCCGAGTAGAGTTTATCAAACAAACGAATCATAAGTAAAAAATAACTAAAAGCAAAAGAGAAGAATGTTAATTAATAACGTTCTTCTCTTTTTTTTGGCAATTTCTCGGCTTTATTTGTTTTTATATAAATAAGAACGATTTTGCTTTTGACATGACGAAAAGGGGATACCATGTTTAGCCCACAATTTATGAACTACATTATTGATCCGACAAGCGAAGAAGAAAACTCCTCAAAAACACTTCACATCGAAAATGATGAAAAAATAACAAATGAAGTAGACCTGCTTAAAAATCAGGCAGGTGATTTTATTAATCAGGTTAGTCTAGCTTTAAAAGGAATAAAAAATAAACTTACAAATAAAGCATAAACAATTAAACTTGATTGGATTGCTCAAATAAAGGTGTTTCTTCGGAAAGACCCAATCGTTCAACAGGAATTATTAAATTAAAGGTTGAACCTTTTCCTAGTTCACTTTCAACCCAAATAATACCCTGCATTTCAGCAAGAATTTTTCTTGTGATAGCTAATCCTAAACCTGTTCCACCGAACTTTTTGGAGATGGATTTATCAAGTTGTCTGTACTCATCAAAAATATTATTTAGTTCTTCCTCAGGAATACCCATACCAGTATCGGTTACTGAAACCATTAGATATGACTTATCAGTAAAGCTCTTTGGAACGTCTATTCCTTGATATCTGACAAAATGCAGATCAGGATGAGCAACTTTGATATGAACTGAACCACTTTCAGTAAATTTAACAGCATTTGAAACAAGATTAATTAAAACCTGTCTAACTAAGTTCTCATCAGAATAAATATTTCTTTTGACTATATCGGATAAATCCATTGAAAAATCAAGTTTTTTCTCTTTAATAAACGGATTTACAGCCTCAACAACAGAGTTTGTAAGTTGAACTATGTCAAAATTTCTATAATTAAACTCCATTTTACCTGCTTCAATCCTTGAAATATCAAGAATACTATTTAGCAACGCTAAAAGGCTATTTGCATTTCTGCTGATAATGTTTACATATTTATTTTGTTTTTCATTCAATTCTCCGCCGAGTCCGTCAACTAATGCTTGAGAAAATCCGATTACGGAGTGCATTGGTGTTCTTAACTCATGAGAAAAATTTGCGATAAAAGTACTTTTATTTTTACTGATATTTTGCATATTTTCATATTCAAGTAAAAGTTTTTCAATTATTTTTTGATTTTTAGTCACATCTCTAACTGAAATAATTACTTCATCTTTGTTTTCAACGTTAGAACAAGTGATCTCAACAAATAATTCCTTATCACCTTTAGTTCTTGCGGTTAATACCGTACTTTTATTTTCAACAAGATTTTGATAAATTTTATCAATTTCTTCATTAAAAATCACACCGATATTTTTACCGAGAACATCTCTTGATGCAAAATCAAACATTTTTTGGGATCTTTTATTCCAAAAAACAATATTTTTCTTATAATCAATAATAATTACAGCATCCGGGTGCTGATTATAAGTTTCGTAATTATAAAATCCTTTAAAAAGAGATTTAATATTCATCATTTACCTTAGAATAATCCTAAATTATGTAAATATTATCATGAAATTTTACAAAATTAAACAATTGTAAAAAATACTAATACATTGGTATTAGTGGCGCAATCAATCGTATAGTTTTCAAGTTAATTGATTATACGATTTGTTTAATAATTTTAAATCATTGTTTTAGTGTAGATTATTTTTTAATCTCTAAAACAATTATAAATCTTTAATCAGATTATAAACCTGACTTTTAGATATATTCTCAAGAATAGAAATTATTTTACTTATATCTTTAGTAGAAAAACCTTCTTTTTTAAGTTTTTTTGCCTTTTCTAATATTATTGAATCTTCAAGAGAAAATAATTCATCCTTCCCTTCAATAATAAGAACTATTTCCCCTTTTACGCCTTTGCTCTCGTAATAATCAATAAGATTTTGAGCCGTATCCTTACGCACTTCCTCATAGAACTTAGTAAGTTCCCTTGCCACAACAACGTTAGGATTATCAAGGATTTGATCTATTGTTTTTAAAGTAGCTATAAGCCTTGAAGGAGCTTCATAAATAATCAGATTTGTCGTTTTATATTTTAAAAGGAGTTCTTCAATTTCTTTATCTTTTTTAGGTAAAAAACCTGCGAACATAAAACCGTTTTTCTCAAGATAAACAGAGGACACAGCAACTGTTAAGGCACATGCCCCCGCTAACGAAACAATATTAATATTTTCCTCTGCCAGTACTTTTAAAAGCTCCGACCCCGGATCACTGATAACAGGAGTTCCTGCATCTGAAACAAGAGCGATATTTTTTCCCTCTTTAAGTAGCTCTGAAAGATATGAAGATTTTTGTTTTTCGCTGAATTTATGATAACTAATTGTTTTCGTATTAATTTCATAATGATTAAGCAGCTTTTGAGTAACTCTAGTATCCTCACAAGCGATAATATCAACTTCTTTTAATATTCTTAACGCTCTTAAAGTTATATCCTCTAAGTTGCCGATAGGAGTGGGGCATATATACAACGTACCATTAGACATACTATTTAATAAACTCTCTTACAACATAACTTGACATCATATAACCTGCAACAGGCGGAACAAACGGTGAACTTCCAGGAGTGAATTTTTTCAAATCAATCTGCTCTCCATGCCCGTTTTTAAAATGCTGCACATTTTGACGTTTTTCTACTTTTATTGGTTTTTCTTCACTTACAACTACAGGTAAACCTTCTGTTATTCCAAGCTTTCTAAGTTTATAAATCATACTTGCACTGAAAGGACAGCTTTTTTTAGCTTTAACCTCACTAATATCAGAAATATAAAGTTTTTCTGGACAAAGTCTATTCCCTGCACCCATAGAGCTAATTACAGGAACATTATTATCAAAACAACTTTTTATAAGGTCAACTTTGAATTTCATACTATCAATAGCATCAATTACAAAATCAACTTTTTCATTAAAAATATCTTCATTTAAAGTTAACGTATAAAAATCTTTAAATGTTTTTATTTCAATATCTGGATTAATATCTTTTATTCTTTGGGCCATAAGTTCAGTTTTAGGCAGCTCAACAGTAGATTGAAGTGCAATAAGCTGGCGATTAATATTAGAAAGGGCAACTTTATCAAAATCTATAAGTGAAAGTTTTCCCACTCCACTTCTGGCAAGAGCTTCAGCAGCAAAAGAACCGACTCCGCCAATACCAAAGACAGCCACATGTTTTTCAAACAGTTTTCTTTGAGCCTCTTCGCCCCAAAGAAGAATATTTCTTTCATACAACTCTATACTGTTCTGCATTTTTAATGATGTTTCCTAATTTCTGCAAGTTTTTTATACAAATCTTTTTCTTCTTGAGTAATATGCTCTGGAATAATTATTTTAATTTTTGCGATATGAGCGCCAAAACCGCCATCTTTTTTAGGTAAACCAAGATCTTTAAGCCTTAATGATTTTCCGGCTTGAGTATTTGGCGGAATAGTAACCTTTACAGGTCCATGTAGGGTTTTAACTTCTACATTTATCCCAAAAACAGCATCTTGCGGATAGATTTCTATATCTGAAGTTATATCACTGCCACTCATTTTAAAGTCTTTACTGTCTTTAAATTTTATTATGAGATATAAATCACCTTTTTGTCCATAAGAATCTGTTTTTCCCTCGCCTGAAAGACGAATTTTTGCTCCTTCTTTAACTCCTTTAGGGATTTTTACAAAAAGATTTTTTGAAATAGTTAAAAAACCTGTCCCCCCACAAGTATGACAATGAGTTCCTCTTGTTCCACAAGAAGTACATTTTTCCATATATGAGAATTTTACATTTTTTTTATCATCATTCATCAAATCTTCAGGAATAAGAAAATAATCTTTGGTAATATCAAGATTTTCTTTTTCTTTAGGTGATTCCTGTGAAAAACCTCTTGATCTTCCTCCTCTAGAAGATCTTCCATGAGCTTGAGAACTCATAGCATCTCCAAAAATGGAACTAAAGAAATCAGAGAAACCACCTTCACCGAAAGAACCGCCCATTCCTCCCATACCGCCAAAGCCACCGAATCCGCCTTGACCAAAGTTCATGTTTTCAAATCCAGGAGGAGGAGTAAAATCCATTCCCTGACTCCAATTAGAGCCAAGACTATCATATCTTTGTCTTTTTTCCGAATCAGACAAGACTTCATAGGCTTCATTTATATCTTTAAACTTCTGTGAAGCCTCTGAGGCTTTATTAACATCGGGATGATATTTTCTGGCAAGTTTTCTGAAGGCTGCTTTAATTTCAGCTTCACCAGCTGTTTTTTGCACTCCTAAAACTTCATAATAATCTTTATATTTCATAATTCATCACTTTTATTTATTTTATATAACATTTGCTATTACCATTTTAATACAGATAAACAGTAAGTCTTTATAACTTAAAGATTTTTTTATATTTTTGAGATAATGTTAATAATATCGGCTATATCGGGAAAGGCAAAACAATGGAAGATAAAATTCAACAAGCATTAGAACACATTGAAAAAGAAGAATATAATAGTGCAATTAATATTTTTGAAGAATTAATAGAAGATGATGCTGAAAATGCATATTTATACAATAATTTAGCAACAATACACTACAAAAAAGGAAACTATGATAAAGCGATTGAACTATTTCAAAAGGCAATCGAATTAGATATAGACAATCAAGGAATTTATCAGAATTTAGCCGACGTTTACATGGCTGCTGAAAATATTGAATATGCACTTACAACGCTTCAGGAATGTGTTTCGATTAATCGCTCAAACCCTGGGCCGCTCTATCATTTATCAAGAATATTAATACTTGACCACCAGCTTTACAGCGCTATTGAATATCTTGAAAAAGTCGTTGAATACGCACCAAACAATACTGATGCAAGATATGACCTTGCAAGAAGTTATTATGAAATTGGCGAATATGAAAACGCAATTGAGCAATATGAAACCATTCAAGTTGAATTACCTAAAAGCCCAGATATTTTATTCCACTTAGGCTGTGCATATCTTGAACAATACAGATTAAATGATGCTATAAATATTTTTAACGAAGTTATTAAAGAAAGCCCTAATTATCTTCCTGTTTATAAAAAACTTGGAATGTTATATCTTACTCAAGATAATCATAAAGAAGCAAAAAAATATTTTGAAGCATATAAAAAGAATATTGTGGATGAAGAAGAAATTAAATATATTGAAAATATTATTTGCAAACTTAAAACTGATTAAATTCTTTCATCACAAGAAAATTTCGATATCTAAATCTATCGACTTCCTTTTTATGTTTCAAAAAACAAAAAGGAACAAACACAAAAACATAGCAGTTATTGACCGTTACTGGCTTCTTTTCCTATGCTTTGAGTTTTTTACACAAAATACAAAATAATTTTCGAGAAAAGAAGCAAACCGCTCGAGTAGTGAACTTTTAAAATTTCTCATAATTAGATTAGTCTAACTATGAGGAATTTTAGTTTTATCTTTTAATTTTTCAATCATTAATCTTGCAGGGGTATAAGCGTTGTTGATATCTAAACATTGACCAAACATATTTATTGCTTCATCAATAGAGCCTAAATTATAACTGTATTGACCTAGAAAATAATATATTTCGGGGTCATTTGGTATGACTTTCTGACTTTTTAATAAAAAATCAGCGGCAATATTATTAAACCCGTTTGTCATTAAGGCTTTGCCGATAAATTTATAAGATTCGGGATTTACTTCAACGAGAATATCAGCACAATTTATAAGATTTTCGGCATAATCAACCCTGTCAGCCTGAATTAAATAATTCAAATCAGACTCTAAATGATTACGAATTTGTAAAAGAGAAGGAACTTTAGGGTTGCTGATATTATCATCAATTAACATTAAAAAACTTTTTCCCCATTTTACAGGTTCTGAATCAGGTATTTTATCCCAAACTTTTTTAGCTACAAGAGGGCTACCCATCAAAATCTCACAAAACCCCGCCTGATAAAGTTCATTGATCTGATAATAGATTTTTGCAGCTAAATCATAGTTTTTATTTTCAAAATGAGCAAACGCAAGAGTATTATAAAAAAATAAAGCATTATCCTTAAAAGATAAAGCATTATTCTTTAACTCAGGTTCAATTTCTTCAAGAAGATTTATTCCTCTTTCATACTTATTAAAAACAAGTATTTCTTTTCTAGCCTGAACTATAATATTTTTAAAATGGAGAGATAACTCTTCAATTGGATGCATAAACTTTGCTATTTTTCCGGATTATTTGATAATTTTTTAATCTTGTCTAAATAATTAGCATTACTAAGATTTTGAGAATCAAACATATTTAAAACACTATTAAGGTCATTAACCTGAACATTTTTGCTTGCTTGTGCATTAGCTTTTTTAATTTCTTCGTAAATTTCTTCACGATAAATAGTTACGTTTTTCGGAGCTTTTATCCCTATTTTTACGGACTCCCCCTTAGTTTCAAGAATAACAACTTCGATATTCTCATTGATTATTAATTTTTGACCTAGTTTTCTTGTTAAAACTAACATAATATATTAACCTTCATACTTTTCAAATAACATTAAGATTGAGCTTTTGGTCCGGGAAATAGTCGTTGTTTAGCAGAAAAACTACTATTGATAAGAACCACTTGCATAGCCTTTTTGTTATCCATGTTGATAACAAGTGGGCCAAGAAGGTTAATCGTTGCGTTTTCAGGATGCCCTGACGGAATACAGACAATATTTAATGTTAATAAATTTTCAGCATTTGTTAATTCTAGTTTTTTTACTTCATCCTCGGGCATTATAAATTCATAATCAAGTCCAAAAAATCCTGCACAAGTTACCGGAAAAGCAATTTTCTCATCTTCTAAGGACTGAAGCCACTTAAAAGGAGATTCAGGCATATGGTCAACAAGTGCAAATTTGTTTAAATGTTCATATCCAATGATAGGAGCAATGAATTCGAATGTAAGATTTTCGTTAATCTCAATTTCCCCAAATTTCTCAGTATTTATTTTCATTTTCTATTCCAAACCGTAAAATCATTTAACTAAAAAAAGTGAATTACTGAGGTGCTACTGGATTTCAGCAATACTTCCACCTAATGAAATTAAATCATAAATTTTAATGATAATCTATAAAATACTAAATTATTACTGTATTTGACTTAGTTTAACAAACTAATTATTCAGTAATTTTAAGTTTAATAAGAGTGTTTGTCCCTTGCTCTGTAACATAAAGGTTTCCACTATTATCAAGATATAAATAATATGGATTTTTAACAGAAGTAAGAACATTTTCAAATCTACCGTCATAAGTCATTTTTACGACCTGATTAGACTTATAATTTGCAATATAAATGTTATCCTGAGCATCAGCAACTAAACCGATAGGGCCATTAATAAAATCAGGACGTTTAATTATAATCCTTTGACCTACAACAGGGATTTTAGTAATAGAATTTGAGACATAATTAGCAATATACAAATTGCCCTTACTGTCTTTGGTAATACCCGTAGGGCCGTTAAAACCCGGAATAACTGTTTTACTTGCAGAAAGTCTTTGAGCTTCAATTTTTTTTCTTAGTTCCGCAAGTTTAAGCTGTGACTTAGAGATTAAAGATTTACTGTCTTTATATTCAATACTATCAGGATCAATTTTATTCAAGTGAGCTATTGCTTTGTTATAATTACCTTTTTTAAAGTACAACTGCCCTAACTTCAATCTTATTTCATTATCTTCAGGTGTTTTTAATAATAAGGTCTCAAATAAGTCTATAGCCTTATCATTTTTATTAATATACTCATATAAAGCCCCTGCATTATAGTAAGCATCAACAAAATCAGGATCAATTAAAATAGCCTTATTAAATTGATCTAACGCTTCCTTAAAATATCCTTTTTTACTTAGTTCAACACCCTTATCATAAGTATTTATAGCCTCTTCTGTATAAGAATAAGCCGGAAGGTTATATAAAAAGAGGAAAGATAAAGTTAATATTACAAAAAGTTTATTTTTAAAATTCATGGAGAAATACCTCTGTTTGATGGCTATCGCCAAATCTATATATTCTAATTATATACAAATAATGATTTATTCTACAGCTCTAATTGGATTTCTAGTATTATTATCCGCAGGCACCACTGAATCAGCCATAATAATGAGTTGATATTGGTCTTGAAATTCATTTTTATCATGATAATAACTATTCCCTTGAACATTAGGGCCTTTATTACCGTTTACATCTACAAGAACCTGACAATCTGCGCCACCACCGGCTGTTATACTTGAAGAAGTACCACATGGAGAAGCTGTATTTTTTGCAAAGAAATATGAAACGCCATCAGGAGTAGTAAATTTTCTTACATTGTCCCAGGACAGAACAGGAATAGATATTGCAAAATATTTAGCAATATTAGAAGCACCGACATCACCAAATATTGAACATCCACTGCAAGTAGCAGGGCTAATATTTAATCGGCTAACATTAGTATCTAAAGCTTCATTTAAAATTCTTACTGATTTTTTAAGTTTAAGCCTATATTGATTTGTATCAAAGCTAGAAACAAAAGAAGGTATAGTTAAAGCCATTACTATTCCAAGTAGCACCATTGAAACTAAAGCCTCAGAGAGAGTAAATGCTTTTCTTTCTTTTGATTTCATAGCTAAATCCCTCTATTATTTACAATTCAATTATAAGTGATTTTTAGATTAAAATCTATTAATTTAAACTAATCTTAATTATATACAAATAAATCATTTATTCTAAAGCGGCAACCGCATTATTATTAAACTCCGAAGAAGGTTCTAACGAGTCACTTGTTAGCACAAATTGATAAATATCGCTAAATTGCTTATTCCCATCACCGTATTTTATAATACCATTTATAGGATCGGACGGAGGAGCACTTCCATTCACATCAATAGCTACATTACAATCAGAATCAACATAGGATTTAGTGGTTGATGTTCCACAGGCGGAGCTTGTATTTTTATTAAATACATAAATAGTTCCATCAGTCGTTACAAGATAAGGACATGAGGCTGATGAGATACCTCTGGAAATAACCGGTAAAGATTTTGCCATAAAATCAGCAAGCGCCATCTTCCCCGTAGCATAGGAAACACTACAACCCGGACAAGTTGCAGCATTTTGACCATATCTACTTATGTTATAATCCAAAGCCTCATTAAAGACCCTTACTGATTTTTTAAGTTTAAGCCTATATTGATTTGTATCAAAGCTAGAAATAAAAGAAGGTATAGTTAAAGCCATTACTATTCCAAGTAACACCATTGAAACTAAAGTCTCAGAGAGAGTAAATGCTTTTCTTTCTTTAGATGTCATAGCAAATCCATTTATTATTTATAATTCAATTATAAGTGATTATAGATTAAAATCTATTAATAAAAAGAAAGAATACAAAGTTATCTTCTAGCTGCGGAATATAGTCCTGTATCTAAAGAAGCAGGAGCAACCTCAGGTTTTTTGGCAAATAAATCCATAAAAAAGTTTTTTATATTCGCACTAATACTTGAGAAGAAATTAGTGATAGGATTTCTTTTTTCAGAGAATTCGACAGCAGCTAGTCCATGATGAGGAGAAGTAAGTGGAATTGAACCATCCCTTGTGGCATAAATTTCTGCAACTTTTTTGTCTAATTCTTCAGGACTTATATCATATAAACTTTTTGCATAATCCATCTCAGGATCTTTTACACCATTGCTATAAGCAGACCAAAACTCTACTGACTTACGATAAGCCTCTTGCTCCTCTTGAATAGAGGTTAAAGCATCCCTATCAAGTGAATGTATTACTTCATGAACAAGATATGCCGTAATTACTTCAGGAGCAGCATAAACATATTTATTTGTAACAACAATTCTTCTATTAGCATTTTCATACTGAGCAATGTTCTGATGACCGCCTAGTGAATCTGTTTCGTCAAAACAGAAAGTAATATCCTCTAACTGATTTGTAATTTCAGGAGGATAAAATTTTTGCAGTAAAACTAAAGATTTACGCATATTTTCAGCAGCATAAGCTGATCTGTTTAAATCAGCTGAAGCAGGATCGACTTCATGTTGTTTAAGATATTGAATTTCTTTTAATTGCCTGGCCGCAAAATCAAGTTTAGGATCAATTGATACCGCTCTCTTTAAAGTTTTTTCAGCTTTAACATATTGTTTTTTTTCTTTATAACACTCGCCAAGATTTGTTAAAACTTCCGCATCAATGGGATCAATTTTGAGATATTTTTCATAGTTAATAATAGCTTTATCATAATCTCCTACATTTTTAAAAGTTTTAGCGAGATTATAATATGCATCTGAATACTCAGGATTATCATTAATAGCCTTTTGATATAAGTTAATCGCTTTTTGGGGATTATTAATTTTAATGAACTCATTTCCAGCTTTTTTAAGTAATTCAGCTTTTTTCTTATTCCAAGAAAAATCAGACAATGAATAACTATCACCAGCTGGATTATTCAATGACAATTGACCAAAGTTTATTTGCTTCTGCTCGATATTTTTTATATTTTTGTTATATAAGCCTCTTGAGCTAAAATCAGATAAATTTCTAACAGTCATTTAGATTTCTTTCATTTGAGCAGACAACTATACATGTATATAAAAGCGATTTAAACAAATAATTTGCTATGTTATTTTTAGCATAAAAAAAATAAAGCGCAAAAACAAATAATAACCATCACATGAGAATTGTAAATAAGTATTAAGTTGCTATAAATTAATTTACAAGAGAAATATTATCAACAATGAGGTTCTCACTCGATAAGGTTTTATGAACTGGGCATTTTTCAGCAATTTCAAGAAGTCTGTCTTTTTGTTCCTCTGATAAATCACCTTTTATTTCAATATTTCTAGTTATCTTATCCAATCGACCGGTTTTAGTTTCACAAGTTTCACAATCTTTAGCATAAATTTTTTCATGAGTAAGATTAACCTTTATATCTTGAATTTCCCAGTTCTTTCTTCTTGCATACATTTGAATAGTCATCGAGGTACAAGCGCCAAGAGCAGCCAGCATCATATCATAAGGACTTGGTCCTTCATTGTCGCCGCCTGCAGAAACTGGTTCATCCATAATAAAAGTAAAATCACCTATTTTACATTCATGTTTTAAGTTTTTAATAAACTTAACTTCAACGTCAGCCATATAAATACCCTCATTAATTGTTTACAAACCTCTACTTTATATTTAAACTAAAAATCAACTGTTTTAACATATGCCAACGAGGGATATTTTGGCAGGGGAGCAAAAAATGAGCCTATTTGATGAATTTGAAAACAAAAATAAACAAATTCCACTAGCAGATATTTTAAGACCAAAAACACTCGAAGAATATTTGGGTCAAAATGACATAACAAACGAAAACTCTTCATTGATAAATTTATTAAAGTCGGGCAGACTTTTTTCATTGATATTATGGGGGCCTCCTGGCTGTGGTAAAACGACTTTAGCTAAAATAATAGCAGAAGAAAGTAACAGTATTTTAAAAGAATTAAGTGCAGTAAACTCAGGAATAAAAGACATAAGAGAAATTGTTGAAAATGCAAAAAGAGAGCTTCAGTACACAGGAAGAAAAACATTAGTATTTATAGATGAAATTCATAGATATACTAAAACACAACAAGATGCACTACTTCCACAATTAGAAAATGGTACATTATACTTACTCGGAGCAACTACTGAAAACCCGTCTTTTCAAGTAATACCTGCGCTTCTGTCAAGAACACATGTATTAATGCTCAAATCAATTGATAGAGAAAATATTTTAACCATAGTACGAAAAGGTTTTAAATATTTAATTGAAAAATATGGAAAAATAACGATTCAACCTGAAATAGGCGAATTTATAGTAAATTATGCCAATGGCGATGCAAGAACAGCCTTAAACATGGTAGAAAGCGGCTATTTTTGTGCAAAAGGCGGAGGCTTAAACAAATTAACAGTTGATGTATTAGAAAATTTAATGCAAAAAAGGTATTCAGGATTAAGTGATCAGGACTACTATGATTTAATTTCTGCTTTTCAAAAAAGCTTACGTGGCTCAAGTGCAGATGCAGCAGTTTATTGGCTTGCAAGAATGCTTACTTTAGGGCAAGACCCACGATATATTGCAAGAAGGCTTATAGTTACAGCAAGTGAGGACATAGGAAACGCTGATCCAATGGCACTAAACATTGCTATTAATGCCTATAAAGCATGTGAAATACTGGGAATGCCAGAAGTAAGAATCGTATTGTCTCAAGCCGCAATATATCTTGCAAACGCAAAAAAATCAAATATGAGCATAACTGCAATAGACAGCGCATTACATGATATACAAAAAAATGGTAAAATTTATCCTGTTCCAAACCACTTAAAAGACACCCACTATAAAGATTCCAACAGATATGGCTTTGGTGAAGGGTACATATATACGCATGAAAATCCCGAAATTAAACAAAACTTTATGCCGGAAGAAATAAAAGATAAAAAATACACATAAAAAAACTCCCTTATAATAAGGGAGTTTTTTATATAAAAGAATATGATTATCTTTTTGAGAACTGGAATCTTTTTCTAGCTCTTTTTCTACCATATTTTTTACGTTCTTTTACTCTGGAATCTCTTGTTAAGAGACCTTCAGGACGTAAAATTGACTTGTTTTCTTCATTCACAAGCAAAAGAGCTCTTGAAATTCCGTGTCTGATAGCAGAAGCTTGACCGCTTATACCACCACCAACAACTTTAATATGAACATCAAAGCTATTTTCATTTTGTGTTAAAACCAGCGGTTGATAAATCATCATTTCAAGTGCAGGTCTATTACCGATATAATCTTTAATAGTTCTGTTATTGATGAAAACTCTACCTTTTCCAGCAACTAATTTAACACTGGCAATAGCGCATTTTCTGCGACCTGTTCCGCGTTGTCCGGTTAATGCCATTATTTGTTACCCTCCGATAGGTTGTATTCGATTGGTGACTGAGCTTGATGCGGATGCTCAGGACCAGCATAGACTTTAAGTTTTTTAAGTTGATTAGCACCAAGTGTATTATGCTGAAGCATACCTTTAACAGCTTTCATTATCGGTCTGGTAGGGTGCTTTTGCATTAAAGCTTGGAAACTGATTGCTCTTAAACCTGACGGATGTCCTGTGTGATGATAGTAAATTTTATCAGTAGCTTTTTTACCTGTAACTCTGATTTTTTCAGCGTTGATAACTATGACAAAATCTCCGGTATCTTCGTGAGGTGTATATTCAGGCTTGTGCTTACCACGTAAAATATTTGATATTAAAGAAGCTAAACGTCCAAGAGTTTGTCCTTCAGCATCAATAACATACCATTTAGTTTCTACTTCACGAGGCTTCGCAGAATAAGTTTTCATAATTTATAGCCTCCTTATTTAATAAATTAAGAGTATTATATTTCTCTTCGTATCCAACATACATAAGAGTTAAACCATCAGCTAGCGCAGTAGGCCCAGCTGCTTTCCTATCCTGTTTATTTAAAATATCCAGAATACTTTCAGGCGGATTAACCCCTTTACCGATAGGAAGCAAAGTTCCTACGATAATTCTTATCATATTATATAAAAACCTGTTTGCAGCAAGGTCAATAATAATTAGATTATTTTCCCTTTTGCATTCAGCTTTATACATATTGCACACTCTTGCCGGGTTACTGCTGCTAGAACCTTTAAAACTATTAAAGTCGTGTTCTCCAACTATATATGCAAGAGCTTGATTCATTAAATTTAGATTTAATGGAGTCGATATATTCAATGATTCGTTCAACCAAACTGATCTCTGTGAACCATTATTTATAATATATCTGTACCATCTAAATTTCGCACTTTTTTGGCTGTGAAAATGTTCATCTGTTTCATTAATTTCAGGAACCGACATATCTAATGGTAGCAATGAATTTAATGAATAATTAAATCGGTGTAGATCAATCATATTCTCGCTGTCAAAGTGCACTATTTGTCCTTTTGAGTGAACTCCCTTATCAGTTCTTCCAGAAAACACCGTTTTTACATTATTTTTCAATAAAATATTTAACGCATTTTCTAATTCCGATTGGACTGTTCTCAATTCGGGCTGTTTTTGGCTCCCCGCAAAGTTTTTGCCATTATACTCGACTACTAGAGCATATCTATATGGTTTTGAAATCAAACTTTGCATAATACAACTAGGAAAGTTGAATTAAAGCCATTTCGGTATTATCACCACGTCTTGGTGGCATTCTGTATACTCTGGTGTAACCGCCCTGTCTTTCTTGAGCGTTTTTAGCAACAACAGAGAATAATTTTCTTAGAACGGTAGCTTCAACTAATTTTCCGCCACATTCACATTTTGCTTCTTCTACTGATTGCTCATTATATGTATTGCAAGCAACACATACTGATCCAGCTACGCTATTATCATAAATAAAGTTAACAGCTTGTCTTCTAGCGTGAACATCGCCTCTTTTAGCAAGGGTAACGATTTTATCAGCATAGATTCTAAGTGCTTTAGCTTTTGCCATTGTAGTTTGGATTTCATCATATGTAAACAATGCAGTAGCCAAAGATCTTAAGAGAGCATCTCTTTGATCTTTTGGTCTTCCTAACAAATGTCTTTTACATTGGTGTCTCATTTTTATTAACCCTTATATATAATTTCTTTATATTAAGACTGTAGTTCTTCTTCAATGATTGGATTTGGAGCTAAATTAAGACCAAACTGATGTAATTTTTCAATTACTTCATCTGAAGATTTTTTACCGAAGTTTTTAATGTTTAAAAGGTCATGTTCGGATTTAATCAACAGTTCTTGTAATGAATTAATGCTTGCTCTTTTTAAACAATTATAAGCTCTAACGGATAATTCAAGCTCTTCAATTCCAATAGTTGGTGCTTGTTGTTCTTGTTTAGGTTCTTCAACAGGAGCAGCTACAGGAACAATAGTAGTTTGACCGGTTAATTGAGCAATTGGTAAGAAATGTTCAATCAGAAGATTAGCTGAATGGCTAAGAGCTGAATTAACATCTACGCTACCATTTGTCCAAATTTCAAGAATGAGCTTATCAAAGTCAGTAATTTGTCCAACACGTGTATTTTCAACAGTATAACTAACTCTTCTCACAGGCATAAATGCAGCATCAATAGGCAACATATCAATAGCCATTGAACCGCCTTTAGCTTCTTTTTGAGCTTCAACTGTCATATAACCTTTTCCTGTTTCTACAACGATGTCTGCATGAATGCTTCCACCTTCAGCAACAGTACATATTACCCAATCAGGATTTATAACTTTAACGCCTGCAGGTAATTGTAAGTCAGCGGCTAAAACAGGTCCAGGTGAATCCACATCTAATCTTAAAGTTTGAATTTCGTTACTATCAGTTTTTACGACAAGTCCTTTAAGATTAAGGATGATGTCGATAACGTCTTCAACGATACCAGGAATTGAAGTATATTCGTGAGTAATCCCTTCAATTCTAACTGCTGTTATAGCAGCTCCTTCAAGGCTAGAAAGTAAAACTCTTCTTAAAGAGTTTCCAATTGTTGTTCCATAACCTCTTTCTAAAGGCTCAATCACGAATTTACCGTATATTGAACCATCAGAATCAGTTGTAGTGTTAACACACTTAATTTTTAAATCCATAATGGTACTTACAACCTCCCAAGATTACTTAGAATAGTATTCAATAATCAGCTGTTCCTTAACATTAGGATCAAGCTGTTCTCTTTCAGGAAGAGAAACAAGTTTAACTGTTAATTTATCTTGGTCAACTGTAAGCCAAGCTGGTGGAGCAGCAACTGAAACTTGCTCGGTAATTCCTTTAATAAGGCTAACGCTTTTTTCTTTAACGCCAATCTCATCGCCTGGTTTTACTCTATATGATGGAATATTAACGGTTCTTCCATTAACGGTAAAATGTTTATGTCTGATAAGTTGTCTTGAATGTTTACGTCCTTGAGTAAATCCGGTTCTAGCAAGAACGCTATCAAGTCTTGACTCCAGCATTTGAAGAAGGATTGTTCCGGTAACACCTTTTTTTCTTGCAGCTTCTGCGAAGTATCTGGAGAATTGTTTTTCAAGTACTAAATATGTATGACGTACTTTTTGTTTTTCATGGAGGTGGATTGCGTATTCAGAAAGTTTCTTTCTAGCTTTACCATGTTGGCCTGAGCCATAAGGTCTTTTTTCAACAGCGCATTTATTTGAATAACAACGCTCACCTTTTAAGAATAATTTTTGCCCTTTATTTCTGCATAACTTGCAAACGGGTCCTGTATATCTAGCCAATTTGAGTGACTCCTTCGCCGATTGTTATTATTACACTCTTCTTTTCTTTGGAGGACGGCAACCGTTATGTGGAATTGGAGTTACATCTTTAATAAGTGTAATTTCAAGTCCAGCAGATTGAATTGCTCTGATCGCTGTCTCTCTTCCAGATCCTGGTCCGTTAACAAAAACTTCAACAGTTTTCATTCCTTGTTCCATGGATTTTTTTGCTACTGACTCAGCCGCTGACTGTGCTGCAAAAGGTGTTCCTTTTCTAGCGCCTTTAAATCCGCTTGTTCCGGCACTAGACCACGCAATTGCGTTACCCATCATATCAGTAGAAGTAACGATTGTATTATTAAATGTTGACTGGATATGAACTCTACCCTGAACAACATTCTTTTTCTCTTTCTTTTTAACTTTGGTTTTAACTTTAGCCATTATATTAATCCTCTCAGGTTATTATTTCTTCTTAGATACAGGTCCTGATTTCTTTCCGCGTCTTGTTCTAGCGTTTGTTTTAGTTCTTTGACCGCGAAGAGGAAGACCACGACGGTGACGAATACCTCTGTAAGAATTAATTTCCATAAGTCTTTTAATATCAAGTCCGATTTTTCTTCTTAAGTCACCTTCAACTTGATGCTTGTCAATTTGTTCTCTTAATTTGTTGATATCATCTTCGGTCAGATTATCAGATCTTAAATCTTCAGAAATACCACTAGCTTCGAGGATTTGTTTTGACAAAGCCGGCCCTATTCCAAATATGTATGTTAGAGCAATTACCATTTTTTTGTTTCTTGGCAAATCAACTCCAGCAATTCGTGCCATTTAACGCTCCTTTATCATTACAATTTATGTGATTAACTTAACATTTTATTTTTATATAACAAGAAAACTGCTTAACGTTACGGATAAATTATCCTTGTCTTTGTTTGTGCTTAGGATTTTCACAAATAACTGCGACTCTGCCTTTTCTTCTGATAACTTTACATTTATCGCAAATTTTCTTTACTGATGCTCTTACTTTCATCGCTATTTATCCTTTTATCCTTTCAACCTGTAAGTTATTCGTCCTCTTGTTAAATCATATGGTGTTAATTCAACTTTAACCTTGTCACCGGGTAAAATTCTGATGAAATTTTTTCTAATTTTTCCCGAAATATGAGCAAGCACCATATGCCCGTTCTCAAGCTCTACCTTGAACATGGCATTTGGCAGAGATTCTATGATTGTTCCTTCAAATTCTATAACGTCTTTAGACATTAACACCTCTTGTTTTAGTGAATTATTTTATATACTTACAACTAAAAATTAATCTATATATATCAATTCTAAAATGAACATGATTAATTACAAGGATTTTATTCACTTCCAAGCAATTATACGGTCATGATTGTAAATAAATTGCAACAAATTCACTGCTATATCAATTTATTATAGACAAACCCTTGCTATAAAAGCGTTAAAGCCTGTCAACTGCCTGATGGTATAAGACTTTGATGTGCAACTCTTATTTTAGTAAAGTCAAAATATCAGGTCCGTCATCACTTACATGTACTGTATGTTCAAAATGTGCCGAAAATTTTCCGTCATTAGTCACAACTGTCCACTGATCGGAAAGGGTATGAACTTCTCCGGTTCCTAGATTAAACATAGGCTCAATAGCTAAAACCATACCAGGCTTTAACTCTGCACCCGGAGTTCCAGTACGATAATTAAAAACAAATGGGTCTTCATGCATTTTTTTACCAATGCCATGTCCACCATACTGTTTTACAATACCTAAACCGTGCATGTTTCCTCTGTCTTCAATAGCTCCGGATATATCTTGAAGGCAGTTACCAGATATCATTTTTTCAATCGCATCATATAGAGCTTGATTAGTAATCTCTAAAAGCTGCTTTGTTTCATCGCTTATTGTGCCAATAGCAACGGTGATGGCAGAATCGCCGACAAGTCCTTTATAAGTTGCTCCAACATCAATACTTATAATGTCTCCGTCTTTAAGAATAACATCAGGAGATGGTATTCCATGTACAACTTGCTCATTAACAGAGGCGCATATTGATGCAGGGTATCCAAAATAACCTTTAAAGGACGGAATAGCATTGTTTTTTTTGATTATTTTTTCTGCTATTTCGTCAAGTTCTGCTGTAGATATGCCAGGGCGCGCAGCTTCTCTCATCGTTTGCAACGCTTCAGCGACGATGGAGCCTGCTGTTCTCATAAGTGATATTTCATATCTGGATTTTTTTGTAATCATTTTATAGACCCAATTCTTTCTTCATATCGGCATATATAAGATCTATTGCTCTATCTCCATCAATGTTTTTGATTACACCTCTATTAGTATAATAATTAATCAATGGTTCAGTTTCTCTTTTATATGTGTCAATTCTTCTGACTGCATTTTCTTTTGAATCGTCAGATCTTTGGGTTAAATCACCACCACACTTATCGCAAAGATTTTCATCTTTAGGCGGATGGAATTTTAAATTATATTTTTCACCACAGTTGGCGCAAGTTTTTCTATATGCCATTCTATCAACAAGAATATCTTCAGGAATTTCAATGTTTATAACGGCATTAATTTCCTTTGAAATTTCTTTTAAAATAACATCAAGACCTTCTGCCTGTTCTGTGCTTCTTGGAAAACCATCAAGGATAAAGCCCTTATCGCAATCAGATTTTAACAATCTTTCTTTAATAAGTCCAATTACTATATCAGCTGGAACAAGCTGTCCATTTTCCATAAATGTTTTTGCAATTTTCCCGAGTTCCGTACCTTCTGATACAGCAGCTCTTAAAATGCTACCTGTATCAACATGAGGTAAGTTTAATTCTTGAGAAAGAATGCTGGCTTGTGTACCTTTACCTGATCCTGGAGCACCAAGAAATATTACTTGTAACTTCATTGTTTTAAGAATCCTTCATATTGTCTTGCAAGCAAATGAACTTTAATCTGATTGATAAAGTCTAAACCAACACCAACCATGATTATCAAAGCTGTTGCCCCAAGCCCTTGTAATGTTGTTATTTGAGTAAAATATGTCGCAAGGTTAGGAACTAAAGCAATGACACCAAGTCCTACCGCACCGATAAAGGTTGTTCTTGATAATATTTTATCTATAACATCAGCTGTCGGCTTACCAGGTTTAATACCAGGAATTGAACTGCCGTATTTTTTTAGGTTATTTGCAATTTCTTTTGGTTGCATGCTAGGAACAATTGAAGCGTAAAAGAAAGTCAACACAACGATAAGGGTAAAATAAATTATGTAATAATAAATACCGTTTGGATCAAGCAAAGTATTATTAATAAAACTTGCTATATTGCCGACAACGGAATGCCCCAATTGTGGAGACTTACTAATTGCTTCAAAAACAGTTCTTGGGAATATCATAATTGCAACTGTGAAAATGATTGGCATAACACCACCCGGATTAAGCTTGAAAGGAATAAAAGTATTTACCCCTCCATAGACTTTATTTCCGACTTGTCTTTTTGCATTTATGATAATAACTTTTCTTATCGCTTCCTGCATAATGACAATTAAGAAAATTGTAGCTATATAAATAGCAAGAAGAACTAATAATCCTATTATTTTACCTGGGTCATGTGAAACCTGAGTCCAAGTTGTACTTGAATAATAAGGAATTCTGGACAATATTCCGACAAATATCAATAAAGAAGCGCCATTTCCAATACCACGTTCGGTTATCAGTTCGGCAATCCACATAATCAGCATAGAACCAGCAGTCATAGCGAGTGCTGATTCTACGATAAATAATGGTCTTGAAACAGTTGAAATCAATAATCCATGTTGATTAGAAAGAAACAACATAAAAACAGTTGACTGGAAAAAAGCTAACACAACGCTGAAAACTCTTGTATATTGAGCCAATTTGCGTCTGCCTGCTTCCCCTTCCTGTTTTTGAAGATTTTCAAAATGTGGAACTATTGAGGATAACAACTGCATGATAATTGAGGAAGTAATATATGGTCCAATTCCCAAAGCAAATATAGAAACTTTGCTCAAGGCACCACCTGAAAACAGATCAAGGAAACCTAATAAATTTTGATTACCTACATGTTCTAATGCTGCATGATTAATTCCAAAAATAGGAAGGTGTGTTCCGAGACGGAACACAGCAATCATTAAAAATGTAAATATCAATTTTTCTTTTAAGCCTGATGCTTGCCACATTCCTGCAATTTCTGCGGGTGTTGGCACCTTAGCTTTAGCCATTTTTATACTACCTCTGCTTTACCGCCTGCTGCTTCAATTTTTGCTTTTGCGGATGCTGTGAAATAAGCTGCTTTAACTGATACAGCTTTTGTTACTTCACCGTTGCCAAGTACTCTTAATGCTTCATATTTTTTTGTAAATAAACCTTTTTGCTTAAGAACAGTAAGATTAATTTCAGCATCATCAAATTTATTCAAATCGCTTACGTTAATTTCAGCAAAAATAATTGGGTTTACAATTGTCATACCTTTTAATTTAGGAAGTCTTCTGTAAGCAGGCATTTGTCCGCCTTCGAAGCCTCTTTTAGCGCTTTGTCCTGATCTTTGACCTTCACCGTTATGACCGCGGCAACATGTTTTACCATGACCTGAACTACGTCCTCTACCTTTTCTTTTTACTCTATGGGTAGCACCGTCAGCTGGTCTTAAATCTGTTAATTCAATTCTGTTATCCATTATTATAGTCACCTTGTTATATTTATTCTACAGTTACTAAGTGGCTTACTTTATTAATCATTCCTCTAATAACAGGAGTATCTTTATGAACTACTGTTTGGTTTGTTTTAGACATTCCAAGTGCAGCAGCATTTTTTCTTTGTTTTTCGGAACGACCAATTAAACTTTTCTTTAAAGTAACTTTTATTTCTTTTTCAGACATTTTTATATTCCTTTAATCCTATCTATTGCCTATGACAACATTTCTTTAAGTGTTAGACCTCTTGAAGCAGCAACATCTGCGAATGGTCTTAACATTTGAAGTGCATCCATAGTAGCTCTAGCAGCATTAAGCGGTGATTTTGATCCTAATGACTTACAAAGGATGTTTTCAACACCAGCAAGCTCAAGAACAGCTCTTGCAGAGCCACCAGCGTTAACTCCAGTACCTTCACTTGCAGGTCTAAGTATGATTTTACCAGCCCCTGATCTACCAACAGCAGGGTGAGGAATGGATTTTTTAAACATAGGAACTTTAATTAAGCTCTTTTTAGCATCAGCAACACCCTTTTGGATAGCACCGATAACTTCGCTGGATTTACCAACTCCGACACCAACTTGTCCATTAGCGTTTCCAACAACTACAACAGCTCTAAAGCTAAGTTTTTTTCCGCCTTTAACAACTTTTGTAACTCTTCTGATTTGAATTACTTTTTCTTTCCATTCAGAAGCAGCTCTTCCTTGTTCGGACTCGTCTTTTTTATTCTCGTCTCTATTTCTACGGCCTCTTTTTACTTGTTCTTCCACTTTATTACCTCTCGTTTGTATACTAGTTTAATTTACTAAATAATAAAAACAAACTACACAATGCCAACTTGAACAAGTTAACATGATTATGCAATTCTTTTTTTTAATAAAGCTGAGGATGGGTTAATCCATGACTTTATTATAAAGGGGTTGGCTTTCTGATATTCAATCAATATCATGGACATGAAAGCTAATCAAGGGGTGCATCATCAAATTCTTCGGGAGTATCAAAATTCTCCTTAATGATTTTCGCTATATCCCTTGCTACGCCTACCCTTGTCTCCTCTGGGCAACTTTCTAACATGTGTATAGCAGTTCTTAATGTTTTATCGATGTCGTACCATCTTGTTTGGCCTTTATCTTCCTTGCCAAGCTCAACGGCAGAAATTAAATCATCGACAGTATTATAAGAATTGTTAATTATATTATGTTCAATAATTACTTTAATCAGGTTAATAGCAATTTGAATTTGAATGTTATCATCAGAAGTTTCTAATATTCTCATCGCCTTAGATAAAATGGGGTCTTTGTCATACCATCTGCGATAATTATCTTTATCCATCGTCGCCTCCTTATTTATCCACACTTAAAAGTAACGCCGCAACCTGCTGTCGGGTAGTCCCACTCAAGTTTACCACTTGAGCAGGCAATTCTGCATGCTCCGCACTCTAAACAATTTTCAAAACCAACTAACAATTTATCCTGTTCTTCATCCCATGAATATACATTCGCAGGACAAATACAAGTGCAACATTTATCATCACAGACTTTACAAGCTTCCTGATCAGGTTTTAAATGCGACTTATCATCTGACTTATATTTAACTGTAAAAAGCTTATCATCTATATGCTTAGGAATTTTATTCGATAAATCATCTGTCATTTTATCAATATACCTCCTGCTAATTTTGCAAATTTTAAGAAATCTACGGCTAACTTACTAATTGGTCTATCTTTTATAAATTTCTTCATAAAAGCAATATATTTATCTCTTTTTGGAACACTATCAACAGTAATAAAACCATTTAAAAATTCATTTACTTTTGATGGATAAAGTCCCATAAATGCTTTAGAATTATGCTCTGCAAATCCCATAATATCTTTATAAGTTTTCATATCTTTCATAATAAAGCTTTCATCAAGCTTTTTCTTATATAAAGCTAATGTATTAGAAGTGAAATCATTTTTTTCTATTGCATCAACAGCCGTTTCAGCAGCAAGTTTTCCACTAATCATAGCAAGGTTTGTACCTTCCCAATGAATATTATTGACTAACATCGCAGCATCGCCAGCAATCATTAATCCATCCATACATAACTTCGGTATTGAATTATATCCACCTTCAGGAATTAAGTGAGCCGAATACTCTCCAAGCTCTCCACCTTTGATTAAAGGGCGAATAACAGGATGATCCTTTAATTGGTTCAATAATTCATAAGGTTTTAATTTTCTTTTCTTTAATTCATTAAGAGAAACGCCAAGACCAACAACAACAGAGTCAATATTTGTATAAATAAAGCCAAGCCCGAGCATTTCCTGCATTGGTCCGCCAATTATCGTATAAATAACTCCACTATCGCCTTCTAAGTTAAATCTATCTTCGATTACTTGTCTTGGGAGAGCGATTACTTCTTTTATACCTAAAGCAACTTCTTCAGGTTTTATTTCATCATGAAGTCCGACTTTTTTAGCTAATAAAGAGTTTACTCCATCAGCAAGAATTACGATTTTTGCATAAAATTCTTCCTGCTCAGTTTTCACTCCAACAACTCTACCGTCTTCAACAATTACGTCAGTTACTAAAGTTTGAGGAACTATAAAAGCTCCTGCTTCTTCAGCTTGCTCTGCGCACCATTTGTCCCATTTAGCTCTCATCACAGTAAAACTGTTATAATGTCCTTCTTGTCCATGAGCTGAGTTTTTATAACCAACAACAGTACCGTCATTATTGCCTAAAAGACCAAATCTATGTTCTGTGTTAAATCTTTCAACCGGAGCTTCTTCCCAGAAGTTCGGATAAATTTCCGCTGTCGGCTGAGCATAGATTGCACCGCCAAAAACATTTTTACTACCGGGGAAGTCCCCTCTTTCAAGAACAACAACCTCTTTGCCGGCTTTTGCAAGTGTTATTGCCGCAGCAATACCGGCAGGACCGGCACCTACTATGACAACATCAACAACTTCTCTCTCCACCTTGTTCTCCTTTCATAAACTGTATATAATTTATTAAAAGTTTAATATACATAAGTATAAATATTTATTTATTTAACCACAGTCAAAATAAATATAAAATAATAAAGGATAACATTATGGAAAAATTGCAAATTATAATTTTCCCCGCAGTAACTTTTGCTGTTTTATGCGCAGGAGTCATTTTATATGAATTATGCTCATATCTGGCAAAACTCATATAATTAGCCGATTAAGCCTCTTCTCTCAAGAAAATTTCTATGTCTAAAACCATCGGCTAACTTTTTGACAATTGCCTTAATATAAAAATAATTTTACCAATTAGAAAACTTACTTTTCTCTAGTTGCAGCAGGCTTGTGTTTCTCAAGAATACCTGTAAACAGATTTACTTTATCCGTTAAATATTTATCAATTACAGTTTTAAACTTAGGATTAGCTTCGATAGCTTTTAATTCGCTGTCAAACTCAGCTTCCATTTCCTTTTTCTCTTGCGGAGGCAAGAAAGCCGCATTTATACCGTTTTTAACAAGAGTTTTAATATCTTGCAATGTAGTAATTATTCCATGTTCATATAACCTTCTGAACTCTTCTGAGAGGTCTGTATTAAACATGGATTGATCATCTGTACAGACTGCAACTTTTATATTTTCGTCAATCATTCTTTTTAAATGTTTTTGATCCCATGTTGTAACACCTGTTGCAACATTTGAAGAAGGACAATTTTCAATAACAATATTTTTATCTTTTACCTGTTGTATAAGGTTTTTATCATTAAATAAAGCCAGTCCGTGGCCTATTCTTTCCGTTCCGTAAGCAATTGCTCTCATCATAGACTGAGTAGGGGTTAAATCTTCGGAGTGAGGAGTTTCCCCTGCATGAATAGTCAAATGCAGACCATTTTCTTTTGCATATTTTAAAGTTTCAGAGTGTTTATCAATTGAGTGATTTAGTTCATCACCTGCAAGATCGAGAGCTACAACAGAAGAATTAGGCTCTTTTGACCACTTAACGGCAAGTTTTGCATCTTCCATAGACGTTTCAGGAGATTCATGCCTTTCAGTAGTAACCATTAATTTTACAACCTGATGAAATCCTGTTTTTTGAAGTTCATTTTTAGCCTGTTCAATACCATCGTTTATTGCATGATACATTGTATCTTTAGCCTTTAGACGGGCATCAGTCTCTTTTAATTTTTCAGGATTTAATTCTTGAGACGAAATCTTTAATTCTATATATTTAACGTTTTCTTTTGCAGCATTCATACAAATAGAATAAGTAACAGCTTTTAATTCTTCGGCGGTTTTTACAGACTTTGACAAATTTGTATAAACATTAACAAAATCTGTAAGATTATCATATTTTTCTTTGGTATAAGTCGCCTTAAAAACATCAGCTTCAGGCATACCTTTTATTTTTAGCTGATTTCTGACGAAATCAAGCGGATAAGATCCTGCTAAATGTGCATGTAATTCTGCTTTAGGAATAACGGAAAAAAATTCATTTAACTCTGCCGGCATCTCTTTTAATTTGTCAGTATTATTTTTATTAATCGGCACATTAACCTCATTTATTTTACTTTTATCAATATTTATTGAATTGAATGCAGATAAAATCATTAAAGCACCTCTTAATTAAACATGCCGTAGTGATTAAATAAAAACAACTCAAAAAACAAATTAACAACATGATTGTTAAATCTTTACACAAATTTAACAATCTTTATTTTTTATTTAAAAGAATTTTTTCAGCAATTTCAAAATCTTCTTGAGTATCAATATCAACTTGCCATTCAACAGGATAAATTGCAGGATTTTCCCCAATGAAATCATTGTGCTTTTCAAAGGCCTCACGCTTAATTGCGTAAACTGCACCATTTTCACAATAAATATTGCCTCTTTGCTCAACATCTTGCCTTCTTGGTCTTAAATGATAATCATATAAGGATTTTACAGTTCCATCATCAAACTTTTGCCAGTAAGGCATAGCCTGTGAATGCCAAAATACAGTAAAAACAGAATCGTTATCGGAGTTTAACAGCTGTTTGACAACACCATCTATTATAATCTCATCTCTCAAAGGACATGTGGGTTGTAATAATACAATCACATCAGGAGAATATCCCTGTATTTCAAGCTCTTTAACAGCATGAATAAGGACTGGAGCAGTCTTAGTTTCATCTTGAGCTAATTCTAAAGGGCGATTTATAATTTCTGCACCGAAACTTTCAGCAACTTGAGCAATTTCAGAATCTTCTGTTGATAAAACGACTTTATCAATAAATTTAGACTTTTGTGCCGCAATAATTGTATGTGCAATGAGAGGCTTACCTGCCAAAGGTTTTATATTTTTTCTCGGAATGCCTTTAGATCCACCCCTTGCAGGAATAATTCCCAAAATTTTCATAAACATTTCCTTAATTACTCACATTTATATAATATTAAAATATTATACAGTTTTATGAAAATTTATTAAATATTTTCTTCTTTTACGATTAAACCGTTACTGACATAAGCTCCACCTTTTACAAGAGGACTGTTTACAATTCTATTCTTAATGACCATTTGGGTAGAAGTACCGCCATCAAGGTTCATTGCAAAATAACATCCATATTTTTGCATAACTTTGGCAAGTTCATATAAACTTAGTCCCGAAGAGTTTTCCTGCCTACCGTCAACTGTAATAATAACTACCACATTGTCTTTGGTATAACCTATTGCTGTTCTAGGGTTAAGCCCACTTATTGAATGAAGCTTTTGTTCGTTTGCATCAACAAATAAATGACCGTCTTTAATAAGATATGGCCCGCCTCCTATTGCCTCGGAAACATCTGACCAATCGGGTGACGACGTAATTTTAACAGTTGTTTTTTCCCCAACTTCAAGATTATCTAATAATTTTTTAGAACCTGAAACAACAACGCTATTTTCATCAAGAGGAATTGGATTAGCTGATATTGACTTAACTTCATTATTTTTTATTAATATGTTAACTCCGTATTTTGGAGCAACAGGAGAAACCCAGCCCCATTTTGAGGAATAAAGAATTGTTTTTGTGGCAAGCATTCTAGGTTGATTATAAGAATCAATTTTAATAACTCTCCCATCACCTAAAATAACCTTACCATCAAGTTCAACTCTTGCCATTTTGAAACCGTCTTGAGTTATTCCCATCGCAACTCTGTCATAAACAGGGCCGGATAAGATTTCACCTTCTTTAATCATTAATCCGAGCGGAACACCGTTGGTTTGCTTAAAGAAAGAAGCATTCACACCTGCAATTGCATTATTAGCTCGAACCATAGCAGCAACATTTTTTTTACCCGATAATTTAGAAGTAGCAAAAGCAGGAATTAATTTTAAATTAGGATTAACATTTCTATTAACTTCAATAATATTAATATTTACAGGTCTTCTGTTTATGTACTTTTTAATTTTAATATGAGCAACACCTTTAGAAACAATTGAAACCCCTGCGCCATAGTATTTTTTCGCAAGAGCAAGCTTCCATGCGTTATCATTAAATAACACAGGATTTAAAGGTTCTTCGGATTTTATCACAGGTGTATTAATAAAATGCTCGGGGATATTAATTGAGGCTTGAGATAAGAGTTTACTGTCTTTTGTCAAATACGAAACAAGCAAGTTTACAGATTCCTTTTGGGAAATACGCAAACTTGCCTGATTTACATTTTCTTCATTAGAGCTAATTTGTCCGTTATAATCCGGAAGATTATAATCAAAATTGAAGCTCGGCCTATCACTTATAAAGGATCCACCGCTATTCGACTTTAATACTTGCGCTCGAAAAAGTTCTTGAGCCACAACAGAGTATGACATCGAATATAGAATAGTAAATGCGATAAAAATTCGCCAAAATGACTCCGTATTAGGGTAAAACCTAAACATAATCTTTACCTTCTCTTTTTTTTGCACCTTAACCCTCTTATAATTTATTATATCAGATTTTAATTACGATTTTAACTAGTATTTATAAAGAAAAATGGAGACAAAATACATGCATTTCAACAATGAATGTTCAATAGGGTTTTCACAATCGCCATTTTTACACTTGTAGTATTTTCATTTTAACATTTGTACACATTTATCGACAAGCAAAAAAACCTTGTATTTGCATTTTTATTTAGTGTAATTTTCATAAAAATTACACTAATTTCTAAAGACCAACCGAGAAAATTTTCAATATTTTAAATTTTTTGGTAATATAATTTTAGAGAATTTTTAATAAATAATAAATTAAAGAGGATGCTATGATTAATTCAGTTGTAATCGTTGGAAGAGCAGGGAAAGACCCTGAAATAAAATATTTTGAATCAGGCAAAGTAAAAACAAGTTTTTCACTTGCCGTTAATATTTGGAATTCAGCAACAAAAAAAGAAGAAGCTCATTGGTTCAATATTGATCTTTGGGATAAACAGGCAGAAAGAGCCAGTGAATACATAAAAAAAGGAATGCTTATCAGTATTGAAGGCAGATTAAGCGGAAGAAAATGGAAAGATGAAACAGGAGCAACCAGAGAAATCTTTTCAATAGTAGCTTCCAATTATCAAATATTAAGCTTCAAGCGTGATGCTCAACAACAAAATAGCTTTTAACCATGGCTAATACTATCGGAATAATTGCTGATGATTTAACAGGGGCAAATGATACGGCCTTACAGTTTCATTTAAAAGGTTGTAATACTCAAATACTTTTTGATTACGATCTGATTCCCGAAGGTCAAGTAAACACGAAAGCATGGGCAATAAGCACTCAAACAAGAAATATTGATGCAAAAACCGCTTATAACAAGGTATATAAAACCGCTAAGACCTTAATGGGCAATCTTAAAATTGATTATCTGTATAAAAAGATTGATTCAACTTTAAGAGGAAACATAGGCCCTGAATGTCTTGCGGTTCTTGATGCTTTAGATTGGGATGCGGCAATAATTGTTCCTGCTTTTCCAAACGAAGGCAGAATAACAGTAGGCGGCTATCATTTATTAAAAGGCGTTCCTCTTGAAAGAACGGAAGTCGCTAGAGACCCCGGCTCTCCTATTTATGAATCACATATCCCTTCTTTAATTTCAAGGCAGGTTGAAACTTCTGACATAGTAGCTCATATTCAGCTTATGACAGTTATGAAAGGAGCAGGCCCGATACTTCTTGAAATTCAAAACCTCGTTAAAAAAGGTAAAAGACTTATTATTGTTGACGCTGTATCAACGACTGATTTAGAACAAATATCTCTGGCAACTGAAAAATGCAGCTATGACTTACTTCCTGTCGGCTCGGCAGGTCTAGCCCAAGCATTGACAAAAACATGGCTATCAGACACAAAACATCAGAATTTATCAAATACTATTCCATCAATTCCTGTTCTAGTAGTGGCAGGCAGTGCGACAAATCTGACAAGAGTGCAAATTAAAAGAATTAAAGAATCAGATGAAATCGAACCATATATAATGGAGCTAAAACCTGAAGAAGTCTTATCAATTGAGCCGACAAAAGACAAAATAGATAAAATTGCGCAACAACTTAAATCAACAGGTTGTGTAATTGTTCACTCTATTCCTCTTGAAGGAGATATAAGTCAAACTCTTGAATTTGCAAAACAAGAAGGATTAAATCTTGATAATCTTCATGGAAGAGTAAGCGATTATTTAGCAAAATTAACTTCTTTAGTTAATCAGGAACAAAACTTTATACTGGTTGTAATAGGCGGAGAAACTTCTTATAAATGTTGTAACTCAATAGGCAGCAGGCAGCTGCAACTTATTGATGAAGTAGATTCTGCTATTCCTCTGTGCCTTGATCTTAATGCACAATGGATTGTTACTAAATCAGGTAACCTTGGAACACCAAACACTTTAATAAATATTTTAAAGTACTTCCAAAAACATCAATCACAGAAGATAATAAAATAAGAAAGACACTTTTTTGCAGACGTTCGTCTTATATAAATTATGGACAAACTTAATAATCGGTCAAAAGAAATGAAAAATTCTAAAAAAATTGCAATAACTATGGGCGATCCGTCAGGGGTCGGGCCGGAAATTATTTTAAAAGCGTTAAATTCAAATGAAATTGATAAAGACAACTTAATTTTAATAGGAAATAAAGATGTATTTATTAAATTTGCGAAAAAACATCATATTAATGCCGATTTTAACCTTGAATTTATAGAAGTAGAATGTGACTTATCAAAACTAAAAATGGGTATTCCAACTGAAGAGTCGGGAAGATCTGCATTTTTAGCTTTAGAAAAAGCTTGTGAACTTGCAAATGAAAATTCAATTAGTGCCATAGCAACAGCTCCTCTTTCAAAAAAAGCTATAAACCTTGCAGGATATTGCTATTCAGGGCAAACAGAAGTATTAAAAACACATATCAAAAGTTTAACTAAACATAATCAGCCAGAAATGCTTTTTGTAGCTAATGATTTTAAAGTGATGCTGCTTACAAGACACGTTGAGCTTTCTAATCTTTGTGAACTGATAACGCAAGATAAAATAATAAACTCTGTTTTAAATCTGAATAAATCACTAATAAATGATTTCGGAATAGAATCACCAAAAATTGCAATCTGCGGACTGAATCCACATGCTGGAGAAGACGGGCTTTTAGGACGAGAAGAAGTTGAAATTTTCATTCCAGCAATTCAAAAACTTAAAGAAATTTATAAAATAAATATTTCAGGACCTTTTCCCGGCGACACCATTTGGGTAAACGCAGGAAGAGCCTTTTTAAAGCAGGAAAAACTACCGTTTGATGCCTATATTTCTTCTTATCACGATCAAGGGCTAATCCCTATAAAACTACTGGCTATGGACGAATGTATAAACACAACAATAAACCTTCCAATAATAAGGACCTCTCCAAGCCATGGAACTGCTTATGACATTGCAGGCAAAAACATAGCGAATCCCCAAAGCATGATTGAATCAATTAAACTTGCAAATATGATAAATTCAAATAGAGGAAACCTTTTATCTAAAAAATAACTTATATTTATAGTTGTATTTACATTATTAATAAAAAACGAATAAGCAAATAAAGCCTTGTATATTACGATACAGGGCTTTTAAAACGCTGAAATATTAATGAAGAATACTGTCCCTATTAATTATTGTTTTATAAAATCATTTTTTATCTTATAATCAAAATAATTATAGTTAGTATTAAGAATTCACAAAAGAAAGAGGTTTTTTATCTATGGAAACAATGGAAAAGGTTGTAGCTGAAACAACCGAACAAGTTGAAACAAAGAAATTACCGTCATATTCAAACCTTCAACTTTTAAATTTCTGTTTAGGATTTTTCGGACTTCAATTTGCATGGCAAATGAGAATTATTCTTTCAGGTCCTGTTACAGAAGGTCTTGGAGCTTCACCGTTAATTTTTGGATTGATTTGGCTTGCAGGTCCTTTCACAGGTATGATTGTTCAACCGATTATCGGAACAATCAGTGATAATTTAAATTCAAAATTCGGAAAAAGAAGACCATTTCTTTTAGTAGGAGCTTTACTTGCAAGTTTAGCTTTGTGGGCCTTTCCTAATTCTGCAAAAATTACAAACTTTTTCGCAGGTTCAATCCACCAATCACTACCTGTTTGGTCAGCATTACTTCTTGCAGCAGTTATGATTTGGGCAATTGATGCAAGCGTTAACGCAGCTCAAGGTCCTTACAGAGCAATGATTCCTGATAATATTCCTCAAGAACAACATTCACTTGCAAATTCTTACTTAAGTTTTGCTATCGGTTTAGGTTCAGTCATATCAGCAGGGACAGCACCATTTTTAAACGCTGTATTCCATTATCAAATGAGCACAACAGCACAATTCGTAATGGCTAGTATTGCTTTTTCAACAGCAATGTTATGGACTTGCTTTACAACAAAAGAACAAACTGCTGTTACCGTCAACAAAGAAGATAAAACAATAGAAGAAACACAAAAAGAAAACTTAATCACTCCTTTAGTTAAATTCTTTAAAACTTCACCTGATGTTTCAAAAATCTGCGTAATGCAATTATTTACATGGATTGGTGTAATGAGTATGTTTATCTTCTTTACACAATTCACAATCCACAATGTTTACGCTGTTCCTGATTTAACAAACGCAACAGCTGATATTAAAGCACACTTTATAAATGCTACAAATGCAGGAACAAACCTTTCATCAATATGCTTTGCGGCATTTAACCTCGTTTGCTTCTTAGTATCACTTCCTATGGGAATGATTTCATCAAAATTAGGCAACAAAAAAATACTTGGAGGTTCTTTATTTACAATGGCTATTGCTTTCTTAGCAATGACCTTTACAAAAGATTCAAAGCTTGTTATAGCTTGTATGTCATTAGCTGGTATCGGTTGGGCTGCAATCCTTTCCTTACCATTCGCTATGCTTACAAAATACATTAAAAAAGGAACTGAAGGTTCAATCATGGGCTTATTCAATATCTTTATCGCAGGACCGCAAGTTTTAGTTTGCACACTTCTTGCATGGTTCATTAACCAATGTCCGACTGCTACTCATAATAACTTCCATTGGGAATACGCTTTCATCATCGGAGCAGTTTCCTTAGCAGTTGGAGCTTTATTAGCTTTATCAGTTGATGAGAATGCTAAAGTAGCAGAATAGTTAAAATACATTTTTTAAAATCCCTCTTTTCGCAAGAGGGATTTTTTATTGAGCGATAACTGTAACAATTAATTAACCCTTAAAGTAAACACTATTATTTAGCTACTATTAATATGGTACAAATATAATGAATGTAAAATCTATTAGAGAAGGACATGACAAAAATGATAACACTTAATAAAATACCAGTTAAGATAACAAACGGTTTTCAATTAGGCTTTCAAGGGAAAGAAAATTGGGAGAAACCTTCTAAATATTTTAAAAAGGCCGAAATAACATCAGTAAACGACGATTATATTAAACATTCATGCATAAAAAAAGAAATCGTTCTTGTTGGAGCAATGATTGATCTTTCTATAGATAATGGTATTTATAACAAAAATCAAATCAAAACCCAAAAACTTCCTGCCTTTAAAGAAGCATCAACAGGCGAACAATTTTTCAGAGCAAGATTGAACTTACAAAAAGATTTGAAAGAAAAAGGTCTGGTTCTTGATGCAACAAAAGAAAGAACAGATGAATTACATGTTAGTGAAGAATGCTCAAGAGATTCTTTCAGTTGCTCTACAAATTACTGGAAAGGCTTATTTGCGGCAAGCAAAGGTAAAGAACCATCAACAGATATGCAACCGCACAAACTTCACGAGCATATTAAATCAATATATTCTGGAGAATTAAATAGACCTACAAATAAAGATCAATCGCCCTTAAACAATATTCCATACTACAATGGTGATGATGATGGTTTTAATAATGATGATTTTGACATATTTAACTACGAGCCTAAACAAAAGAAACGCATAAATGCAGAGCAACAGGAATATTCTGCAAATAACCTCAATAATGAAGAAACACTCACTGAAGATGGTGAATAATTAGATATATTAAATTTACATCCTAAAAACAAAAATAATCCCAAAACAAATAAGAGCTGTTTAATAACAGCTCTTATCTATTAATAAATCTTGATTTTTAACTCTTAAACAGAAGCAGTTTCTTTTGATTTAGGTTGTGCAACCTCTGATTTCAAATTAACATAGCTGGCATTATAAACACCTTCTATTTCTCTAACTTGTTTAAGAATAGTTTCACTAATAGCTTCATCAGTATTTAAAATCATAGTTGACTTACCACCAACTGCCTTATCTTTTCTTGCTACTTGCATCATGCTGATATTGATATTGTTATCACCAAGAACAGAAGCTACTTTAGCAATCATACGAGGCTGATCTAAGTGAGGAGCAATTAAAATATGCTCAGCAGGTTCGATATTAGTGTTATATCCGTCAATATTAACGATTCTTGGTGTATTTTCAGCAATTAAAGCACCGATAGCCAAACTTTCTCCTTTTTCGGCAAGAACTTTTACGCTTATTGAAGCATCAAAGCTGGAAGGATTAGCATTTTTTGTTTCTGTAACTTCAATTCCTCTATTTTTAGCAATAATCGGAGCATTTACATAATTAACAGCTTCAAGAGTATTTGAGAAAACACCTTTTAAAATAGCCACTTTAAGCGGGGATATTGTTTTATTTGCCAATGAACCTTTTACGGTTATTTCAACTTTTTTAACAGCACCTTGAGCTAATTGACCAACCAAAGAACCGAGATTTTCAGCTAAACTCATATATTCTTTAACAGGTTCTAGCATTTCCGCTTTTAAAGAAGGAATATTAACAGCACTTCTTGCTGATTTGCCCATTAATACATCTCTAATTTGCTCAGCAACATCAAAAGCTACGTTAACTTGAGCTTCTTCTGTACTTGCGCCTAAGTGAGGAGTTAAGATAATATCGCCTTTGCAATGTAAAAGAGGATTTTCAGCAATCATAGGCTCTTGTTCAAATACATCAATAGCCGCTGAAGCAACATGTCCTGCTTCAATTGCATCTTTTAAATCTTGCTCGTTGATAATTCCGCCTCTAGCGCAATTAACCATTCTAACGCCTTTTTTCATTTTAGCGATAGTTTCTTTATTTATAAGGTTTAAGGTATCTTTTGTTTTTGGAACATGAACAGTTATAAAATCACAAACAGGCCAGAATTCTTCTAAAGTAGAAACATAGGATGCACCCATTTCTTCAACTCTTTCTCTTGTCGTGAAAGGATCAAAGACAACTACTTTCATTCCTAAACCAAGAGCAGCAGTAGCAACTCTCATTCCAATTTTACCAAGTCCAATAATACCAAGTGTTTTATTGAAAACTTCTATGCCGGTAAATTTAGCTCTTTCCCATTTACCTTCTTTTGTAGAACAAGCAGCAGCAGGTATATGTCTTGCCATAGCAAGTATAAGAGCCACTGTGTGTTCAGCAGCGGCAGTTGTATTTCCATCAGGTGAATTTACAACAATAACGCCTCTTTGTGTAGATTCTTCAACGTCAATATTATCAACACCAACGCCTGCTCTTCCGATAATTTTCATTTTTGTTGCAGCCGCTAAAACAGCTTTGGTTACTTTTGTCTGACTTCTAACCATAAAAGCATCGTATTCACCGATTACTTCACAAAGTTTGTCCTCAGGAAGAGTTTCCATATATGTTACATCTGCAACATCAGCAAGAATATCTCCTGCCGCTTTATTAATTTTATCGGTAATTAAAACCTTAAACATTCGCTGTCTCCTTTTTCATTGAGTTCATTGTTTCAATGAGAGCTCTAACGCCTGCACCTTTTTCAAATTTATATCCAAGTGAATCTAATGACATTTCTAATGCGCCAACGCAACCAATAATATCACGTTCGCTAACATAACCAAGATGTCCCATTCTAAAGATATTGCCTTTTAATTTATCTTGTCCGTCAGCAACTACAATGTCAAAATTATTTTTCAATGCTTTTCTGATATCACCAACGCTTATTCCTTCAGGAGGAAGTATTGATGTTATTGCATTACTAGCTATTGAATCATCTTCAACAAATAATTTCAAACCAATTGCTCTAATTGCAGCTCTTAAACCTTTTGCAAGTCTTTCATGACGAGCATACATGTTTTCTAAACCTTCAGACTTCATCATTTTAAGTGTTTCAGCTAATGAAATAATCAATGAAACTGCTGCTGTATAAGGAGTTGAATCATCCGCAACCGCTTTTTTATGAGCACCAAAGTTAAAGTAAAAACTTGTATATTCACATTTTTCATAGACAGCCCAAGCTTTTTTGCTGCAAGTTAAGAAAGCAAGCCCTGGAGGAATCATGAAGCCTTTTTGACTTCCTGAAACAAGAACATCAACGCCCCATTCATCCATAGGAAGATTAATAGCACCAACGCTTGTAATACCGTCAACGATTGAAAGAGCGCCATGCTCAGCTATTATTTTAGCGATAGTTTTAACATCATTTGTAACGCCTGTTGAGGTTTCGTTGTGAGTTAAAGTTACGAATTTAATCTCTTTATTTACATCTTCTGCAAGTCTTTTTCTAAGAACTTCAGGATCAATAGCTGTTCCCCATTCAAAATCAATGGTTTCAACATTTGCCCCTCTGGACTTAGATATTTTTGCCCAACGAGAACCAAAATTCCCGATAGATAGACATAATACTTTATCACCAGGATTAACAAGATTAAAAATAGCTGCTTCCATTGCACCTGTACCACTAGCTGCAAAAATAAAAACATCCTGTTCAGTCTGGAAAGCCCATCTTAAATCAGAATATACTTCTTTTAAAAGATTAGAAAACTCTTGGCTTCTGTGACCTATCGGATGCTTTGCTAGTGCTAAAAGTGCGCTTTCAGGAACCGGTGTTGGTCCTGGGATCATTAGAAACTGCTTATCTTTCATTCTCTTCTTCTCCTATGTCGTCTTTATAATATTCGAACGCAAATTGTCCTAATTTCACAGTATCACCATCTTGAATACCACTTTGAGCTAAGGCATCCATAACTCCCATTGCTTTTAATATATTCTGAAGCCTTAAAACAGCCGTATGGTTTTCCAAATCAGTAACTGACGCAAGTCTTTCAACTTTTCCGCCAACAACCGTAAATGTGCCATAATCTTCAACGATAGTAAAACCGCTGTCATCGTGGTTAGAGGCAATATCATCTTCTTCAACCTGAATATTGAAATCAGGTAGAGGAATTTCTTCTACTTTTTTAGTTATAAAATAAACAAGCTCTTTTGTTCCATTACCCGTTGCGGCAGACATTACGAAAACATCCTGTCCGTTATCAACGAAATATTTTTTAACAGTTTCAATTTTTTCTTCATCATAAACCGCATCTATTTTGTTTAATGCGACAATCTGAGGAATATCAGACAATCTACTGCCAAATTTTGCAAGCTCATTATTAATAATATTGTAATTATTAATCGGATCTTCTTCTGTCATATCTAAAATATGAACCAAAATCCTTGTCCGCTCAACGTGTCTTAAAAACTCGTGACCTAAGCCTAAACCTTCACTTGCTCCCTCGATTAACCCGGGAATATCAGCAACAAGATAGCCATCGCCACTTGGTTTTCTAACCACACCGAGATTTGGAATAAGAGTAGTAAAAGGATAATCGGCAATTTTAGGCTTTGCCGCACTAATTACACTTATAAATGTTGACTTACCTGCATTTGGCATTCCCAAAAGCCCAACATCTGCAATTAACTTTAATTCTAATTCTAATTCTCTTTCAATACCCGATTCACCAGGTTCACAGAATTGAGGGGCTCTTCTAGTCGAAGAAGTAAATCTTGAATTTCCTCTTCCGCCTCTGCCACCGGTCGCAACAACCATTGATTGACCATCATTCACAAGATCACCAATAATTTTTCCTGTTGCAACATCTCTAATAATTGTTCCGCAAGGCACTTTTAAAACAAGGTCTTTTGCATTAGCACCATGCATATTTTTTTGTCCGCCTTGTTCGCCATTTTTAGCAACAAAAAGCGACTTGTATTTGTAATCTATAAGAGTAGTCATATTGCGTTCTGCAATAATAACAATACTTCCGCCATGACCACCATCACCGCCGGCAGGTCCGCCTTTCGGGACGTGTTTCTCTTTACGCCATGCAACAATACCATTGCCACCTGAACCAGAGATAATATTAATTTTTACTTTATCCATAAACATAAAACTATCTTATCAGAAACCTAAATAATTCAAAAGCTTTTTGTGATAAATTTCACAAAATAATTTTTTTTTTAGATTATTAAGACACAAAACATGAAAATAATTCTTCAAGAGCAGGTTGTAATGAAGCATATCCCTTTATCTCAAATTTTGTTCGCTCTGTTTTTATTACCCAATTATGAAGAAGTTTAATTTTCGAACTGTCATTACAATTACTTCTAACTATTTGCCTAAAGAAATGTAAAAGCCCGTCAAAAAGCTCGTCAAGGGAATAATGCCCCTCTTTAAGTTCTGTATTTACAGTTTCCGCTAATTCTAAAGCTTCACCATAAGAACCTACGGGCAATTTGGACACCAAATCAACAATCCTTTGAGAATAAACCCAACCAGCTTCTTTAGATGCAACATTTAAAACACAACACCTTGAAACAATTGTTTCGATTACATCTTCTTTATCCTGTGCCAAAAAGAAAAACGTAATATTAGCACCAGGCTCTTCAATAGTTTTCAAAAGAGAATTAGCGGTATCTTCACGCAAGACATTACGGCTCAATGTTTGAGGAATCCAGGTATTTCTTATTTCATCAGCATTATCCGCCAAAGATTTAGGAGCATATAAACGTTCGCTAAAACTTTTCCATTCATTTTCAGCACGATTAGCATATTCTGTCCCCTCAACTGCACCTGTAAAAATAACTACCCTATGAAAATCAGAAGTAGTAGAAAGCAAGTTTTTCAAATACCTCGCCTGTTCTATCTTTATATTATCTGATTTTTTATCCACCCAATAGCCGTTTTCGTTATACTTAAAATCAGCTGGGGAAACAGTAATAACGGCAGGATGCCTGTTTTGAGAAATCCATCTTCCGTCCTGACAATTACATAATTCTAAATTCTTTCCACACTTACAGTTCAAAGCTCTTGCCGTTTCAAGTGCTATATAATAGCTCATCATTATATTTGAACCTGTTAATAAATAAGCATTAGCAAGTTTTGGAGGATTCACCGAAAAAAGTGATTCAAAGTATTCAGTAATAAAAGGCTGTTGCTGTTTTAAAAAATCCGAAAATAACATCATAATAAAAGTAAAACCTCCAAAGCCGTTTCAGCCTGCATTTTTCCCGATTTAATACTTACTTCTGTTTCATAAAGATTTTTTTTCATTTTTATAAGAGCTTCGGGAGTTATTTTTAAAATATTTTTCAAATCCCGCTCTACAAAATTAGGCGGAATCCCCATTGCTTTTGATATATCAAATTTATTTTGAGTTTTAGAAGAAATTTGTTTTAATTTTATCCATTTTCTTACAGTACTTGTCAAAGTAGCAATGACCATAAGCGGATGCGAATCCTCCAAAACCTTTGAAAGCTCTTTCATAGAGTCTGTTTTTTTACCAGTAAGCCATAAATCAGCAAGTTTAAAAATATCTTCTTTTTCATCATTAATTATTTCAATGTGTTTTGCTTCAATTTTTTTTGACGGATGAATATACAATTTCAGCTTTTCCAGTTCCATATCCAAACGTCTAAGGTCAGTTCCCATTTTATTGAAAAGAATTGTTGCCGCCTCTTTAGAAATTGAAATTTCTCTTAATTTTGCATTATCTGACATCCACGAAACAACTTTTTCCCCTTCCCAATACTGAAAAGGCTTAAATTCTTCAATTTTTCCGATAGTTTGAATATGTTTTACTATTTTAGAGGCAGAATTAATTTTTCGTTTGCTATTTCTCGGTACAATACACTTGAAAAGCACATATACATTAGGATTTATGTTTGACAACGTATCCAGAAATTTCTTAATATCAGCATCATGAAATTTAGACTTTTCTTCTGTTTCGTCGCCAGAACTGCTTCTCATAAATAATTTTGTAGAATGAACCTCAATAAGCACATTCCCAAAAGCCATGGGCAAATTCATCAAAACTTCTGTTAAATTTCTTACAGACAGCTCATTTAAAATCTTATGATTAAGCACAGCCCAATCAGGGTCAAGTATTTTCTCTTTTAAAGAATTTACCGACTTTTCCAAGTTAAAATCTTCTTCACCCCAATAAAGTAAAACAGGCATTAGTTGAGTCCTTTTAATCTTTTATATCTTGATTTTTCATAGATTTATTATAACACACCGATATGTAGCACTCTGAAGTTATTTTTATCTTTACTAAATTCTTTCATCACAAAGAAATTTCGATGCCTGAAGCCATCGACTCCCTTTTTATTTTAAAAAAAATAAAAAGGAAACAAAAACTTTGCAGCTCTGACCGCTACTGGCTTCTTTTCTTACTCTTTGAGTTGTTTTGCACAAAATGATTTTTGAGAAAAGAAGCAAACCGCTCGTTTGTGCCCGTTCTTAATTCAATCTTTTACAAAATGACCAATAAAAAATAAGCCCACTCTATAATGAGTGAGCTTATTAATCTTATTAATAATAGAACTAAATATATTCTTATTACTAACTACACTTAGAATAACCACAATTCTTGCAAAGAACGCAACCTTCACCGAATTCAAGCATTTGTCCGCATTCTGGGCATTCAGGACAATGTCCCGCATCTGCTTTAGAAGAATTAAGCGGAGTACAAGCTTTTTCAGCTCCTGTAATACATTCTTGAGTGTTAATTCCAAGCCCGTTGAGTTTTTCAAGGTTTCTTTCAAGAACTTTTGCAATAGCATCAGAACAAGAAAGAACCATTCCACCTTTAGCCATAGCAGGGGACGGACATCTGATACCTGTCAGCTGGCTGATTATCGCATCAACTTCAACACCGGCTCTTAATGATAATGAAATCATTCTTCCTGTCGCTTCCGCCTGACTTGTCGCACAACCGCCCGATTTACCCATTCTTGCAAAGACTTCGCAAAGCCCTTCATCATCAACATTAATTGTTACATATAAAGGACCGCAACCTGTTTGAATCTTATCGGTGACTCCATAAGTAACAACAGGTCTTTCTCTAGGAGTTACAACACCATGAGAAGTTGTTGCAGAAGCCTCAGCGGTTCTTGTGTCAGTAGCTTTAATAATCATAGCCTGACCAAAACGGCTGTTGTTTCTATAAACGGTTGTTCCTTTTAATTTCGAATTAAAAGCAAGCATGTAAGTTTCTGCAATTTGCTCTCTTGTCGCATCTTCGCAGAAGTTTACTGTTTTTGATACGGCATTATCAGTGTGAAGCTGGAAAGCAGCTTGCATTTTAACGTGCCAAGCAGGTGAAATATCGTGAGAAGTAACATAAACTTGCTGAACTTCCTCAGGAACTCCATCAACTCCAACAACTGAACCATGATATGAAATTTGCTTCATAACTTCTTCAGAATAAAAGTCTTTTTCTCTTGCAATTTTTTCAAGATACGGATTAACTTCTAAAAGCTCTGCTCCATCCATGATGTTTCTGATGAATGCAAGGGCGAAAATAGGCTCAACACCACCTGAAGCGCCTGCAATCATGCTTATTGTTCCTGTCGGAGCAATACATGTTGTAGTTGCGTTTCTGATTCCGTATGTTTTAATATCTTCATCAAGATTTTTCCATTGCTCATCGGAAATAATACCTGCAGAAGTACCGTTATATTTTTCGTATAAGAAATTTTTATTATCATAGATAGAACCTTTGAAGTTTTTGAAACTTCCTCTTTGTTTTGCAAGTTCAATTGATTCGACCTTAGAGTGATAATCAATAAATTCCATCATTTGAGCCGCTAACTTAACACCTTCTTCTGAATTATAAGGAATATTCATAATCATAAGAAGATCAGCCCATCCCATTACTCCAAGACCGATTTTTCTGTTAGCATCTACCATTTCGGTAATTTCAGGAAGCGGATAATTATTAACAACAATTACGTTATCAAGGAAGTGTGAAGCAAGCTTAGTTGTATAAGCAAGTTTGTCCCAATCAATTTCAAGCTGTCCGTTTTCATTGGATTTGACCATCATACTAAGGTTAATTGAGCCAAGGTTACAAGCTTCATAAGGAAGTAAAGGAACTTCTCCGCAAGGATTTGTAGACTCAATGTCTCCAACATGAGGAGTAGGATTGTATCTGTTTACTTCGTCAATAAATACGATTCCCGGTTCGCCATTTCTCCAAGCATGATCGACAATAATGTCATATACTTCTTTAGCACGCATTTTAGCAACAACTTTTTTAGTTTTAGGATGGAAAAGTTCATACTCTTGATCATTGATAACCGCTTTCATAAATACATCGGTTATTGCAACTGAAATATTAAAGTTATTAAGTCTGTCACCATCAAATTTTGCATTGATAAAATCAAGAATATCTGGATGATCAACTCTTAAAATACCCATGTTAGCACCACGTCTTGTTCCACCTTGCTTAACAGCTTCAGTTGCAGCATTAAACACTTCCATAAAGGAAACAGGACCTGACGATACGCCCATAGTTGTTTTAACTATGTCGTTTTTAGGTCTTAATCTTGAGAAAGAAAAACCTGTACCGCCACCACTTTTGTGGATAATAGCAGTATTTTTAATGGTTTCAAAAATAGCTTCGAGTGAATCTTCGATTGGAAGAACAAAACACGCTGAAAGCTGTCCTAATTCTCTTCCTGCATTCATTAATGTAGGACTGTTTGGCATAAAGCAACGATTAGCCATAAATCTGTAAAATTCTTCAGCTAATGTTTGAACTTTTTCTTCATTTAAACCGAAAGACTTATCGCCGTCAGCAATGGTTGAAGCAACCCTCCAAAAAAGGTCTTCAGCTGTTTCAACAGGTTGACCGTTTTCATCTTTTCTAAGATAGCGTTTTGCTAAAACCGTTCTGGCATTTTCAGTTAGATCCATTTGTTCTTTTAAAAAAGGTGTCACTCTTATATCTCCATCAACAATGTATTATAGCATTTTGGGCAGATAGCCGTTTTACAGAAATAAGTCTTTTTCAATTTTATACAATCAGTAAAACTATAACGTCATGTTATATTGAACGAAACATGATTTTTTGAAAAGCCATGCTATCACCATGTTTTTATAAGGTTAAGGGAAATTTAAAACAAACTCACTGATATAAACCACATGAAAAACTGTCTAGTGTTTTTAACATAATTTTACGAAAATTTAAAAGTTAAAGACTTGATTCAACTTTCCACAATAATTTATAAAATAATTTATAGCAACAACAAAAGATATCGATAGATGAACAAAAGATATCGACAACTTAATATTTGTTAACCATGAAGAATAAATTCAGCCGACAATAGGGACATGGGCAAAACTCATGGCTGACAAGGATTTTAGGAGAATTTATTAAACTAATTCATGAGGTTTGTTAACAAGCGTTAAGAAGAGTTTAAATTTCTTTTATCCCTTTGTATCAGTGTTTTTCAACATGACAAACCTGCTTTATCCTAAAAAACAAGTGCCTTACAGGTTATATTAAATCTCATTCGCTTTGCATGGATTGAATTGCACATGAGTAGCATTACAATTGTATTAGGTTGCCTTAAATTGTTTTTAGGTATGATATATAAACATCTCACGAGTTAATTTGGGGTATACGGGGAATGAACAGGGATATATTGAATACACAGCATTTACTAAAAGAGCGTAAGCAAAAAAAGATTTTTAATATAAAAGTTGAAAAATTAGTCAGAGAAGCAAGCGACACTTTTATTTACTTCAAAGACTATGAAGCAGCACTTAATTTAATTGAAGAATCTCTTTTCATTGAGCCGACACATTGCAAAGCATTGATTTTAAAAGGTCATATAATGCTATGCAATGGTAAAGAAGAAGCAGCTATAAGATATTTTGATCAGGCGATTGAATCAGAACCATTTTCAGCAGAAGCATACGGAGCAATGGCGGGAACTCTTTATGTATTAGGAAGACAAGAAGAAGCTTTTTATTACAACGAAAAAGCCTTTGAATTTCTTACTCCTAAAGATAAAAACATGCTTCCATCTCTTTATGAGCAAAAGATTTCAATGTTAATTCAAATGAAAAAATTTGAAGAAGCAAACTATATGCTTCAAAAAAGTGGTAAATACCTTGCAAATGATGATATTTGTCAACTTTTCTCATCCTATCAGGAAACAATTAAAAACTATTTCAAACAAAGAAAAATTAAAAAACAAAAATTAGCACAAATGGCATTAAAAATAGTTTAAAATATAATCACACATAAACAAAACAAGCTTCTCAAACGAGAGGCTTTTTCTTTATAAAGAGATTAATTTAAACGATAACGGGGAATAATTGAGAATAAGTAATAAACTCGGAAATTTTAAAATGATAAACGGAATAAACAGTTCCATTAACAGTTCAGTAATATCAAATATTTATGATTCAAAACAGCAAACTAAAACTCCTGAAGTTTCTTCACTAACAAATTTTGATATAGAAGATAAAGCAATAATAAGTGCTGAAGCAAAAATGCTTAATGAATCTGATAAATACAATTCGGGACAAGGAAACGAAATTGATCTTGCCATAAGTCAAATAGAAGCCAAAACTCAAACAGCAGCCGAAGTAAACGTTATAAATACTAAAAAAGAAATGATTGATAGTGTTTTAGAGATAGGCAAATAATAAATATTATATTTGTAATATAAATAATTTTGTCATAAACTTCAACTATTAATAAAAATCTATAAAATTAAAAATTTGAAAGAAGATTAGATTTAATCTTCTTTATTAATTTTTAATATGAAGTATTGTTAAGAATGAGAGATTAAAAGTTCTTATATCTGTTTTTCTTATAGTATCTTTATTAAATATGGTAAAATCAAGCATAATTCATTTATTCCGACGTTTACGTTAAAAATTACATATAAATCGGAGAGAGATCAGTATGGAACAGAAGCTGGAAAAGACTCAGGGAGCTGGTGGCTTTGCTCGAATCTTCAGAAAAAAAAGTCCTGAAGAAATTATCGGCACTACAAAAAAAGCAGGTTTAGCTAAAACCTTAGGTGCTTTTGACTTAACAGTATTAGGGATAGGAGCAATTATAGGCTCTGGAATCTTCACACTAGCAGGAACAGCTGCACTTGGAACACCTGGAAACCCTGGAGCAGGACCTGGATTAATGATATCCTTTATATTTGCAGCTATTGCTTGCGGATTTGCAGCACTTTGCTATGCAGAATTTGCTACAATGATTCCTGCGGCAGGCAGCACTTATACTTATACATTTGCAACGCTTGGTGAATTAGCAGCATGGCTAATTGGTTGGATATTAATGCTTGAATACGCAATAGGAAACATAACAGTCGCATGCGGATGGACGGGTTATGTTTTTGAGTTTTTAAAAGGCTTTACGCATGTCCTTCCAGCTTTTGTAACTGATGATAAATACTGGATTTATCAATTAGACATACCATCACTACATCATACTTTATTTTTAAACATTCCGGCTATCTTTATTATGCTGCTGGTAACAGCCATTTTATATAAAGGTGTACAGGAAAGTACAAAAATGGCAGGAATCATGGTTGCGGTAAAAATCGTAGTAATTGCATTATTCGTAGGAATAGGTGCATTCTATGTAAAGCCTGCAAACTGGCATCCATTTGTTCCAAACGGATTTAACAGTTTAATAGGTGGAGCAGCGGTTATATTCTTTGCTTATATAGGCTTTGACGCAGTTTCAACAGCTGCGGAAGAAACAAAAGACCCTCAAAAAAACTTACCAATCGGTATCATTTCCTCATTAGTAATTTGCACATTAATTTATATTATCGTTGCAGCAGTTTTAACAGGTATTATTCCATATAAACAAATAAATGCGGAAGCTCCTGTAGCGGCAGCTATGAGATTAATAGGGCATGGAAACGTAGCAGGGTTTATCTCTTTCGGAGCAGTAGCAGGATTAACCTCCGTTCTTTTAGTATTACAATACGGTGCTATAAGAATTTTATATGCAATGTCCAGAGATGGCTTATTACCTAAAGTATTTTCAAAAGTTCACCCTAAATTCAAAACACCTCATATTATAACCATTATTGCAGGTATATTTGTTGCACTCGGAACAGTTGTTTTAAACCTTGATGAAGCAGCAAGGCTTTGCAACATAGGAACTTTAACAGCATTTATGGTAGTTTGCGCAAGCGTTATTATTTTAAGAATTAAAGACCCACATAGAGAAAGACCTTTTAAAGTTCCTTTTTCTCCTTTACTTCCATTGTTAGGAATCGGCTCATGCTTCTGGCTAATAACAGGCTTACCATTAAAAACAATCGTCTTATTTGGTTTATGGATTGTAGCAGGAATAGCAATATATTTTGCTTATGCCTACAGAAGACCCGAAGAACCTCTTTATGTACATGAAGAAGTTCCCGTAATCGAAGAAACAACAAAAGAATCTCAACCTGTATCACAATAACCGATACAACCGACTAAAAATAAAACTCCTAATCTCGTAAGATTAGGAGTTTTTATTTATTCTAAAACTAAAGACCATCGCTCAAGTATGTTCTCGGGAAGATCTTCTACAAACCTTGAAGGCTTTGACAAAACCATTCCTGCTGTATAATCAAACATATCAACAGGATAAGTGACATAAAGTTGACTTTTTGCCCTTGTAGCAGCAACATACATCAATCTTCTTTCTTCTTCGAGGTCCTCTTCTGAATTATAGGAATAAACAGAAGGAAACCTACCATCAACAGCTCCTGAAATGAACACAGCTTTCCATTCAAGCCCCTTTGCGGAGTGAATAGTAGAAAGAGTAACATATTCATCTTTTATCGTGCCTGCTTCAACTTCAGAAATACTGCTATCAGGTGGATCAAGCGCTAAATCACTCAAAAAGTCCTCTAATGAAGTATAACCTTGGACAAGAGCTAAAAAATTCTCGAGATCTTTTTCACGTTTATTAAAATCATCATATTTTTCAGCAAGTAATGGATGATAATATGAAATTACTTTCTCAACAGTATCAAAAATTGTCATTTTAGAATTTTTTATCGAATCAAAAGTACCTATAAGTTTAAATACAGCGTCTTTTGAAGTTGACTTCAACCGAACATTGCTAATATCAGGATTATCGCCTGTGATAAACATAGGAATTAATTTATTGCTAGTTGTACTGCCTATTCCGTTTAAAAGAAGTAAGATTCTGTTCCAGCTGATTACATCTTCAGGATTCATCAATACCCTTAGATGAGCTATAATGTCCTTAATATGAGCTGTTTCAACAAACTTATAGCCGCCAAACTTTTTAAACGGCAATCCCTTTTTGTTTAGCTCTATTTCAATTTTATAAGTACTTCTGGCACTTCTGGCAAGTATTGCTATATCATTTAAAGCAATACCCTCTTCTGAAAGCTCTAATATCCTCTGAGTTATAAATTCCGCCTCTGTTTGCTGATCAGGAGCACATATAACAGCAGGAAGTTCACCTGTTTTACCGTAAGAATATAAATTTTTATCATATTTTTGTATTGCATGAGAAATTATTTGATTTGATAAATTTAAAATTTCTTGAGTGCTTCTATAATTTTCTTCAAGTTTTATAATTTTTGCCCCTTCAAAAATACTTGGAAAATCCATTATATTTTGAAAGTTAGCTCCTCTAAAAGAATAAATACTCTGAGCATCATCTCCTACAGCCATTACGTTATTATGCGTATAGGCTAAAAGCCTTGCAATGTCAGCTTGTAGATAATTAGTATCCTGATACTCATCTATCATTATGTATTTATATTTATCCGAGAGTTTTCTTCTAACCTCTTCGTTAGACTCTAAAAGTAATTTGAGGTAAATAAGCAAATCATCATAATCAAGCAAAGAATTTTCACGCTTATATTCGCAATATTCTTTACAAATCAGCTTAATAGTTTCGGTACAATTAATAAAATGAGAATATTCAGAGGCAATAATCTGATCTGCCGTAGAATTTTTATTTACCGATTTAGAATAAATATCGCAAATAGTAGATTTACGAGGAAAACGTTTCTCCTTTACTTCAGGAAATCTTCCTCTGACAAGATCAATAATATCTTCAGCATCACTACGATCTAAAATTGTAAAAGAATTTTTCAAACCTAATAAACTTGAATGTTTTCTGAGAATCAAATTTGCAAAAGAATGAAAAGTTCCTCCTGAAACCCCTTCACATCTTGAATCAAGAACAATAGAAGCTCTATCTGTCATTTCTTTAGCCGCTTTTCTCGTAAAGGAAAGCAACAGTATATTTTCAGGATCAATCCCTTTTTCAACAAGCCTTGCAACTCTATAAATAAGTGTTCTTGTTTTACCCGTACCTGCACCGGCAATAACCAAAACAGGGCCATCTGTAGAAGATACTGCTTCATATTGGCTTGTGTTTAATTCAGTCCTATAACTTATTTTAAAATTTTCTTCTACATTAAGAGCTCGTTTTAAAACATACTGCTTAGGTTTTATCTGATTATTTTTTGAAATATCAATAATATTTTTATCCATAAATATATTATACGGTTTTAAAAATAAATTAAAAACTAAATTTTAATTCCCTCAAATAAATAAAACTCATCATCTTGTAGTTTGATTTATTAAAATTATTTGAAATTTATAATAAAAATCGGTCAAAATAAAGTTATAGAGTTAATCAATTTATGTTTTTGATATAATTACCACATATTTTGAAATTAGCTTAGGATTATTCCTTTTACGGGTATAAAGGTGGAATATAAATGCGTGAACCTAGAAACAGAAACTTAAAGAAAACTAAAAAAATCAATTCAAATGACAAATTTACAGCCTTATGGAGTCTTTCCGCAATAGGAATAAGTTTATTAATAAGTTTAGCCATATTATTATGCACTCATCCGTCATGGCTACCAGGACTGGCCTCTAAATTACCTGCTGGGCCAAGTCTACCATTTCTTGATAATAAACAGAATATCTTACTTCTCGGTGTTGATTCAAACGGAAAAAATTCAGACCCTTTTGATCATACAAGAAGCGATTCTATTATTGTTTTAAGCATTGATCCTTTTGGAAAAACAGTTAATGCCCTTTCAATTCCAAGAGACAGTAAAGTTCAAATTGCAGACAACAATGGGATTGATAAAATTAATGCAGCTCACGCATTTGGAGGTCCACAATTAACAATAAAAACAATACAACAAACTTTCGGAATAAAAATAGACCATTATATAGCTGTAAACTATGATGCAATAAGAGAACTAGTAACTATACTGGGCGGTGTACCTATAAATGTAGAAAAAAGAATGAGATACAGGGATAGAACCGCTAAACTTAATATAGATCTATATCCTGGTCGTCAGGTACTGAATGCTGAACAAGCAGAAGGTTATTTAAGATTCAGACACGATGCAATCGGTGATATCGGACGTATGCAAAGACAACAATGGTTTGTTAGAGGTTTAGTAGAAAAACTGCAATCACCTGAAATAGTAACTAAAATCCCGCAACTTATTGATGCTCTTTCAAAATATGTAAGAACAGATATGAATATATTTGACCTCACAAAACTTGCAGGATATGCAAAACAAGTTGATTTTTCTAAAGTACAATCAGCAACTTTACCGGGAAAACCTTCTAACAGAGGACATATAAGCTATTGGATACTGGATGCTGAAAAAACACAAGAAATAATTGACAGGTTAATCTACAAGACAGATGCTCAAATTACTCATCCGTTAACGGTTAGTATTGTATATGCAGCCGATAAAGCAAATGAAGCAGCACTTGCTAAAACAGCTGTTGAAAAAGCAGGCTTTACAGTAGGATGCACAAATCAAAATAATTTCCCCCATACACAAATAATGTCACACTCGGCAGAAGCCTCTCTTAAGCTGGCTACAACCTTTAAAAAGCAAATCCCATCACTTGAAAAAGCACAATTTATAATATCTCCAAATAATTATTTATGCGGAAAAACAGATTACACTATAGTACTTTCAAGCCAAGATAGGTAACAAATGATTAAAAAAAATTGTTTAACTTTCAGCTTATTGCTAATGATGTTACATTTGCCTGCGATTGCGGATGAATCAATCCAATCACCTTTTAAGCAAGGATTAACAGCTCCAAAACAGGAACAGACACAATCAGTTCAATCAGAAACAACAATTGAACCACCAAAAACTCAAGTTCAAGTAAATAATCCTCTGAATAATCCTCTAAATAAACTGGGAGTTGTTTGGGCTCAAAATGCAATAATAAAAGCGGATGATTTGCTTAAAAAGAAAAAAACAATAGAAGCAAAAGCGATTATAAAACCTCTTGAAACATGGTTGATTGATGCAACAGAAGCTCATACAGAGCTTTATAAGACGCTAAGAGGAATTGAAACAGCAAAAGTACAAGCAGAGCTTGAAAGAGAACTTGCTTTAAGTTTTGCAATCCTAAGAGATAAAGCAGAGCTTGAATTAGGATTAATCAATATAGAAGAAAAACAATATGATAAAGCAGTCGAAGAGCTTGTAAGTGTTGTGAAATCACAACCAAAAACCGCTTTAGGAATGCAGGCCTATGATGCGCTAAAAGAAATAGGCTTTACTTATGAAGCAAAATTATCTGAAGAACAAAAAACACAGGAAATTAAACCTTTCTAAATGTATTTACGCTAATTGGAGAACAATATGAAGCTTTTAGACATAAAAGAAAGACACAGCGTAAGAAATTTTTCAGACAAAGCTGTTCCTGATGAAATAATTGAAAATATACTTGAAGCGGGAAGATTAGCTCCATCATGGGTAAATGTTCAGCCATGGCACTTTATTGCGATCAGAGATAAAGAAACTAAAGAGTTATTAAAAGAACTCTCCAGCGGGCAACCTCATTTAGTAACAGCGGATACAGTCATCATTTGCTGTGGAAATAAAATGGCCTGGGAATACAACAATTATAAAGCTGTTATTACCTCCAAGCCTGGAATACCGCAAGAAAAAATAGACAGACTGCTTTCTTATCCAAACTTTAACCAAGAAGGGCAAGAAGCAGTAAAATTAAGATGTGTGGAAGAAGTTACCTATGCCGTAGCATATATGACTCTTGAAGCTCACAAAAACGGTTTAGGCTGCTGTATAATAGGTGCTTTTGGGAATGAATTGACAGAAACAAACCCTGAAGTCTATGAAAAAGTCAGAGAAAGATTAAATTTACCTGAAGAATTAATGATAATAACTTTATTACCCATAGGTTATTCCGCAGAGAAAAATATCGCTCCTAAAAAAAGAAAACAAAAAGAAGATGTTGTTTCTTATGAAAAATTTGGTAATAAAACCAAATAGCAACATTTGATAATTGATTAATTTAAAAATAAAATATTTTAATCTTTTGAGGATTAGTTATTATAAGAGAATAATTAATCCTCGAAATAAATTTCCCACATTTTTATAGTTCCGCAATATTCACAACAAGCATGACCATTCATAAAATCGATATCAGGAACAAAAGTATAGCCATCAACGTTAAGTACAATCTGATCATTATTATTTATAGACTGCTTAATTTCCCCTTTGCCTTTATAATTGGGGCTAAGCATTAAAGTAAATTTATCAGAACTATTACAATTTTTACATCTAAACATTCGTTATTTTTTCTTCTTTTTTCCACTTACTTTAGAATTAAAAGACTGATAAAGTAAAGTAAAACACACACTACCAAAGGGCAATAATAAAGTACCCATAACAAAATTTATGATTAAAGCAACTATACTCTTTGGAGCTTCTAAAGTAATTTGAGATAAAATTACTTTATCAACTACAAAGAAATTAATTATTGATTTTATATAATATTGTACCCCATTATTTAAAATTTTAACCAAAAATGAATTCACTCCCAAAAAAGACAGTAAATAACTAAACGATGAAGAAATTAAAATTGAGATAATAGAGAAAAGAATTATAAATCCACAAATTTTTCCAAAGTTATTATTAACAATCTGCCAGCTTTTTTTCAAATAACCAAACGAAGAATATTTTTCAAAAGCAAAGACTTGATTTGACAGAGATATAAAAATTGAAATAATACCAAGAGAAATAAAAGAAATAAAGCTTAAAAATACAAGTCCAAAAATGGCAAAAGGAATGGGTAATCCGACTAAAGTCAAAGAACCGAACAGTATGGCAGGTCCCAACAGACAAATTAGCCATAAAACAGAAACTAAAAGAAGTAAATAAATATACTCCTTACTTTTAAGTTTGACAGCTGAAGAGTATTCTTGTAATTTTTTTAATTTAGTTCCTTTAATAACATCTTCAGATAATAAAATTGTAGAAATTATAGCAATCAGCAACTCCCAAAAGGCTTTCATAAAAAGCAAAAAGCCCGGGGCAAGGACAAGAAGAAGCCCTAAAATCAACAGCGGCATAAACCTAATTAAAGTTTGCTGTGGAAAATGAGACAAATAACCCGTTTCTATATAGTAACAGCCACAAAAAATCCAAGAAATACCGATAATATGACCAATTATAGGGAAAAGCATTATTCTGGAAAAAGGGAAAATATTTTTAAAATAAAGCTTAATACTTTTAAAAATAATACTGAATATCCCTTTATTCTGCATAAAAAATAATTTCCTTATTTGCCTTATAATATTTATTCTATGACAAGCTATAATATACTAAATACGATTAACTTGTATCCGATAATTAAATTAAATTGCGTGAAAAATAAATGAATAATGATTTTACAAAAATATTAAGTTCCTTATCAGAAAATGATTATTATGAAAATGCCAATTTCCATATACATTCAACTTGCTCTGATGGGCTTCTTTCTCCTGAAGCTATTATTAAAAATGCAGTAAAATTAAACTTAAAATATATTTCAATTACAGATCATAATACACTTGATGCTTATAAGTCATTTGATTGTTTTAATCAAGCTAACCTTCAAGTAATAACGGGGGTTGAATTTGACTGCTGGCATAAAGGAACACTATTACATATTTTAGGATATGGGGTTGATATAAATAACAAAGAACTAAACAGTCTATGCGGGAAAAAAAATATTGAAAAAAGAGCAGATGTTGTTAGATTTTTCAATCAAAGAGGTGCAAAACAAGTAATTGATTTTATAAAAAAAGCAGGTGGAACAGCAATTTTAGCTCATCCGGGATGTACGTTAAGAATAGGATTTAAACATTTTGTAAAAGAACTGAAATCATATGGTCTTGACGGATTAGAAGTTTATTACCCTTATAAAAACTACAAAAAACTTATAAATATTCATAATAGAAAAAAACTTCTTGAACTATGCAAAGGATTAGATCTTTACGCCAGCGGCGGAAGTGATTGCCATGGTATTGATTTAAGGTTAAGATAACAATTTAAAGCGGTGAAGAATAACTCTTCACCACTTTAAGTTTATAAAAGAATATTTCTATTTCCAAATATTGTCTTCAGACATATATTCTTGCTTCCAGCCAGCACTGCCAAGTCGTGTTTTTGCCCACATATTATTGCCTAAGTAGTCTTGAACAATATTACGTTCACTTAGCAAGAAATGACCGTCAGGCTGTTTATAAATCACTTCTGCGGTTAAGATACGATAAGTAATTATACCGTACTCATTACGATGTATTGTCCAGTCACTATCAATAAGGATAACTCTTTTAACAATACCCTCATATGCCATCAAAGCTTTTATTTCAGCTTCCAGCTTAGGATTTTTTTGTCCTGCTTTGTCTGGAATTACAGCGTTATATTCAGATTTATTAATCAAACTTGCCAGATTCTGCCATTTTGCAAAATTCTGACCGCTTAAATCCCACTTAATACTGGTTGAAGCAACTTCATCAATATTTCCATACTCATAATAAACTTCAAATTTTACAGTATAAACTTTAGGGGCTAGCTTATAATAAGTATCTTCTTTTATCGCAAAAACTCTGTTTCTTAAATTAACTGTTTCTTCCCAAGGCTCTATAGTTTTATCGGTAGGGTCAACCCAAATTCTAAATGAGGTTTCCTTTTCTTTAGCTACATCTTTAACATATTCATCAGAATCGCCCAGTTTTTTATCGCCATCATAAATAGCAACATTTACACGAATTTTCTGCATATCAGCAGGCTTATCGGTTGTATTAAAAGCCTGTTCAAAGGTTTTATTATTTTTTGCATAAACAGCTAAAGAAACCGACATCCCCGGTGTAAATGAATTTATAAGAGCCTTGGACTTTGTGTCAAAAACTTCAATTTCACCACCGCTAAGTTTTTTAGCCACATTTTTTATGACTTCATTATGAGTATAATTAGATGGTGAAGTATACGTAGATGGTGATGTCATTTGACTTGCTTGATTTACCGCATCTTTTGCCTTGTTAAGAAAGGATTGAGGATCAAAAGCAAATGAAGTTGAACACATTGTTGAAAATAACAATAAAGATGAAATAATGATAGAGGATATGTTTTTTTTCATAAAAATCTAAAATCCTTATTTTAATAACCTTTATAATAAAAAATGCGAGACAAATTTTAAATTGACACCGCATTTTTTAAATTTTTATATTAACTAACCTTTTAAAGCATTTGCTCCGCTTACTACTTCAAGAAGTTCCTGAGTAATACTAGATTGCCTTGCTTTATTGTAAATGAGTGAAAGTTTATGAATCATCTCTGAAGCGTTTTTGGTTGCAGCTGCCATCGCTGTCATTCTTGCAGCCAATTCACTTGCAGCAGACTCTAATAAAGACTGATACACTCTGTTTGAAAGGTAAAGAGGAACTATTTTACTCAATACATCTTCAGGAGAAGGTTCAAATAACATTTCTTCCTGAATAATATTTTCTTTTTTCTCTTGAGAGACCTCAACAGGAAGTAATTGAAAATTTTGAACTTCAAAAGACATCAATGACTTAAACTTAGTAGTAATAACTTCAATTTTATCAATTTCAGCTTTTACATACGCTTCCGCAATATCCTCAACAATAACGCTTCCATTGCTTACCGTTGGAATAGCAGGCAACTTTACATAATTATTGATGATTTCATTATCGGTATTCTTTAAGGCATTTAATCCTTTTTGACCTACTACAAATAATTTAACCTGTAATCCTGACTGTTTAAGTTCTTTAATCCTTGAAACAGCCCTTCTTACGATATTAGCATTATATGCACCTGCCAAGCCTTTATCGGAAGTAATTACAAGTAATCCAACCGTTTTAATATCACGCTGAGAAAGTAAAGCAGGATAATTATCTATAGCCAGTCGAGTTTTCATCTCCTTATTACCAATAACAGGATTAGTTTCCATAACTCTGGTAAAAGCCTTGATAAGCTCTTCAGAATAAGGTTTTGAGGCTTTAACAGCATTTTCTGCTTTTTTAACTTTTGCAGCCGCAACCATTCTCATTGCCTGAGTGATTTTTTGGGTATTCTGAACGCTTTTTATTCTTCTTTTGATTTCTCTTAAATTAGCCATTATAACCCCTTAGCATGCAGTTAAAGCAAATAAATTATCTCTAAATTTAGAAAATTCGTCAGATAAAAGCTTTTGATTTTCTTCACTAACTTTTGCTCCGGTATTAAATACTTTTTCAAGATCTTTAAGCTGAGTTGACAGATAACCGAACCAACTTTCTTTTAATTTAGCAATATCGTCATTCTCAACGCAATCTAACAATCCCATATTTACTGCAAAAAGCATTGTATATTGCTGAGCAACACTTAAAGGACTGAATTGAGGCTGTTTTAATACTTCAATAAGTTTTTGACCTCTTTTTAACTGATCCTGAGTAGCTTTATCAAGATCGCTTGCAAATTGAGCAAACGCTTCAAGCTCTCTGAACTGAGCTAAATCTAATCTTAACTTACCTGCAACTGACTTAACAGCAGAAGTTTGAGCCGCACCACCAACCCTTGATACCGAAATACCAGCGTTAATAGCAGGACGAACACCTGAGTTAAATAAATCTGAATCTAAGAAGATCTGACCGTCAGTAATACTGATTACGTTTGTAGGAATATAAGCAGAAACGTCACCAGCTTGTGTTTCAATAATCGGAAGAGCTGTAATACTTCCTGCTCCAAGTTTATCAGAAAGTTTAGCCGCTCTTTCAAGTAATCTTGAGTGAAGATAGAAAACATCACCCGGATAAGCTTCTCTGCCCGGAGGTCTTTTAAGAAGCAAACTCATAGCTCTATAAGCCCAAGCATGCTTTGTAAGGTCATCATATATAATTAATACATGTTTACCCTGTTCCATAAACTCTTCTGCCATTGTGACTCCGGCAAAAGGAGCTAAATATTGAATAGGAGCGCTATCATTAGCAGGAGCGGTAACGATGATAGTATAATCCATCGCACCTTGTTCTTCTAATATTTTAGCAACCTGTGCTACGGTACTTGTTCTTTGACCTATAGCAACGTAAACACATATAACGTCAGTATTTTTCTGATTAAGTATGGTATCAATAGCGATAGCGGTTTTACCCGTTTGTCTGTCGCCGATAATTAACTCCCTTTGTCCTCTACCGATTGGGGTTAGAGCATCAATTGAAGTTAATCCTGTTTGCAGAGGCTGATGAACTGATTTTCTGCTAACAATACCCGGAGCTACTCTTTCTACAGGGCTGTATTTGTCTGTAGCAATTGCTCCTTTTCCGTCAACAGGTTCACCAAGAGGATTTACAATCCTGCCGATAAGCGCATCACCAACCGGAACGGATGCAATTCTACCTGTTGTTTTAGCTGTCATTCCTTCTTTAATGAATTTAAATTCACCAAATATAACAGCGCCAACGTGGTCTTCTTCAAGGTTTAATACCATCCCGATTGTGCCATGACCGTCATTGAACTCGATAAGTTCACTGGACATAGCATTTTTTAGGCCATATAACCTTGCAATACCATCACCAACCTCGATTACAGTACCAACATTTGATACTTCGAGTGTTGTCTGGTAATTTTGTATTTTGCTTTTAATGATGGAGCTTATCTCATCAGGTCTCATTGTTGTCATACAGTCATCCTCTGCTAAATAAACTGATTTTTCATTTTATTAAGTCTGTTTTTCACGCTGCCGTCAATGACTTTATCTTCTATTTTTACGATAACTCCGGCAATGATATCTTTATCTACTTTAAAACTCACTTCCAGCGTTTTCTTATAAAGAATTTCCAGCTTTTGTTTGATTCTCGATAAAGTTTCTTCATCAAGCTGAATGGCCGCAACCACAACAGCCTCAAGAATATTTTTCTTTTTGTTTAACTGCTTATGATAAATATTTGCAAGTGATTGCAAAATAAAGACTCTATTTCTATCTATAAGCAACTTTAAAGTATTTAGAATAAATTCAGTAATTTGTGCATTAAAAATAGCATCAATTACGTCTTTTTTGTCGGCATGGCTAACTTCAGGATGTCCTAAAAACTCCGAAAGTTCATTATTTTCGTTAATTGTTTGTTTTATGACCTCAAGGTCCTTGTCAAATTGTTCCAACAGAGAATTTTGCTCTCCCAGCTCGATAAGAGCTTTTGCATATCTCTCTGCTATTGTTGAAACACCGCCAAAATATTCATTACTCATATGCCTATGCCTTTAAATTATCCAAATTCTCGATGAACTCGTCTACAAACTTTTTATGAAGTCTTTCTCCATCTGTTTCTATAGTTTTTCTAACATGCTCTTCAGCAATAGTTAAAGCAACTTTTGAAACATCGTTTGAAAGTTTTACAAAAGCCTTATTTTTATCTGCTTCAATAGATCTTTTCGACTTTTCCGCAAGATTATCAGCTTCTGAATGAGCTTCATTTATAAGTTTTTCCGATAAAGACTTAGCCACTCCGTCAGCCTCTGTAATAATCTTACTGACTTCGTCATCAAGTCTTCTTATCTTTTTTTCCGCACCGTCTAATTCAATTTCTGCCTGAAGTTTTAATTCTTCCGCAGTTTTAATTGAATTAGCAATATGTGTTTGTTTTTCACTAATAGCAGCAAAAGGATTAAATTTTCTAATTAAAACTACAAGTATAGCCAATAAAATCAAAAAGTTAAAAACATTTGCGTGGTATAGATCTTCCATAACACTATGGTGAACAACCTTAACCGCTTCTTCAGAGGCTAAGGCAGGTGCTATTCCTAATACATAATCAAAAATACTCATTATACTTACCCGTTCAACGCATTATCAATAATTTCGGGCGAAACACTCAGGGGAATTTCTTCTCCGAGTATTTTTGCAGAAATATCCTGAGCCAGCGAAATAACCTGTGGCTTCAACTGTTCTCTGACTTCATCTGTTTGTTTCTTTGTCTTTTCTTTTGCTTCATCAATTTCTTTTGCAAACTGATCAGAAACTTTTTTAATGATAGCCATTTTTTCTTCTGAAGCTTTTTTGGTTTTTTCAAAAAGAGCAGCATTTGCTTCTTTTTTAGTTTTAGATATTTCTTTTTTATAGTCGTCTAAAAGTTGATCAGTTCTTTCTTTTGAATCTTTTGCCTTTTGCATATTATTTTCAATGTACTCTTTTCTTGTTTCTCTAACAGAGGAAAGAGGTCCATAGAAAACTTTCTGCATTAAAAACATAAAGAATAAAAAGCTTAAAACCATCAATATCAGTGTGCCGTTAATATCAAGCATTTGCTTATTACCCGTCTAAATTAATAAATTAAGCGCCGAATACATATTTTCCAAGAAGAATAAATACGATTACAAGAGCATAAAGAGCTAACGCTTCCATAAACGCCAAACCGATAAACATAAGTGTGCTTGCTTTTTTCTCAATTTCAGGCTGACGAGCTGTAGCGTCAATAGCTGCCGCAACTGCTGTTCCCATACCGATACCGGGGCCGATAGCCGCTAGTCCAACTGCAAGACCCATTGCGATAAGTGCTGCTGATTTTGGTTCCATGTTAATTTCTCCTTTATCAAAGTTAACCCAAATTGTGTAAATAAATACTATTTTTAGTGATCTTCCGCTAATGCACCACCAATATAGGAAGCAGCAAGAACAGAGAAAATGAATGCCTGGATAAATGCGACAAATAACTCAAAAAGCATCATCGGAACATCCAAACCGATAGGGAATAAACCGATTAAAACCATTATAATGATTTCGCCTGCCAATATGTTGGCAAAAAGCCTGACTGCCAGCGATAACGGTCTTGTAAAATCTTCCATAAAAATTAACGGAGCCATAATCCAGATTGGCTGAAAATAATGTTTAAAATAGCCAATTCCTTTTTTAGCAATACCTGAACCTAAGTAAACAATAGAAACAATAATTGCTAAAGCGGCTGTTACGTTAATGTCGTTTGTCGGAGAAGCAAAGTCACCTTGTTTTAAGTGGTATAACTTTAAAGGTAATTCTCCCAACAGATTTGAAAAAAGAATAAACAAAAATAAAGATCCGATTAACGGAACAAATCTTTTGCTTTCTTTCCCTATTTGATCCCTAGTTAAACCTTCAACAAAATCCATAATCATCTCGGCAAAAGCCTGTAAACCATCAGGAATTCTAGTTAGTCTTCTTGTAATGATAAATCCAAACACGACTAAAACTGCCATTACTGTCCAGGCAGCGATAAGTGTATCCATATTTACATTCAAAAATGACTTAAAAGGTTTTAACGGTTCAAGATAAGGAGCTACGTCTTTAATGTAAGGTGATAGGTTTTCTACCCAGTGTTTTCCGAATTCAAGCTCCATAAGGTTATGACCCTCTCGGCATTAAATACTAACCATTAACATGACTTTACGTCTTTGTTATTAATAGCATAAATTTTAAAGTTAGAATACATTTATTAAAAAAAATAATATTTTTAAACTATGGTAAAACCATTACTAAAATTCACTTGATATATTTTTTATAAACGGCATACACACCGACAAAAAAACCGAAAAAGGACGAAACAATAGAAATAATAGGAAATTTCAAACCAAAACTTTTATCAATTAAAGAGCCTGCAAAAAATCCGATAATAATCGGGCCAAGAAGAGTAAAAGAAATATCTAACATATAATTTTGCCAAATTCCAAATTTAATATATTATAGAATTATAATATAAAATTATTTAGACAAATATTACTGTAAGGGAAAAAATGAAAGAAGCGTCTCAAAATCCAAATGAGCTAAATATCCTTTATAATGACACGATATTAGAGAATAAAACCCTTAAAGAAGGGCTGCAATCTCTTTCAACAATTTTAAACACATCTCAATCATCTCATAATATATTTGAAAATTTGTTGTTAAAAATTAAAGAAGTTATTCAATACGATAAAGCTTTTGTAATATTTCTTAATGGAGACAATCTGGAGTTAAAATATTCCGCAGGTGTTGATAAAGAATTCAACTTTGAAATTAAAGATGGAAACAAAAAATTATTAAAACTTTTGAATAATGGAAATGATGTTTATCTTTCAACAATATTTCCTGAATTAACACAAGATTCAACAGAAGAGCGTTCTTTTCTGATTGCTCCTTTATCAATTAGAGGGACTAAATTTGGTGCAGTTATTTTAATAAAAGACACTGCTGATTATTATGACGCAACGTCAAAAACATTACTTTATGCCCTTTCTGAAGCGGCATCATACGCGATAAAAGATGCAGAGCTTTCCTCTGTGTTTAAAATGCAACTAAAAATATTAAAAGAAAATATTGCAGAAAAAGCTAAAGCTTATGAAACTATAAAAATTCAGAATGAAAAAATACTTGAAGCAGACAGAGTAAAAAACGAATTTCTGGCAAATATGTCACATGAGCTAAGAACACCTCTTAATGCTATCATTGGTTTCTCTGAGGCATTATCTTTAGAAATTTTTGGCGTATTAAATGAAAAACAATCAGAATACATAAACGACATACACTCAAGCGGAGTTCATCTTCTTGGAATGATTAACGACCTGCTTGATCTCTCTAAACTGGAAGCAAAAAAGATATATCTTAATAGAAAAAACTTAATAATATTCGATATTGTTGTTGAATCAGTAAATATAATAAAAGCTATTGCCAACAAAAAAAATATCGAAATAGAAATCATCTGCAATAACAAAAATATAGAAGTTTTTGCAGATCAGACAAAATTAACGCAAATTATTTATAATTTATTGAGCAATTCAATAAAATTTTCACCTGATAATAGCAAAATAACTGTTGAAATAAGCTCTAACTCAAATGACTTAATAGAAGTTAAAATTAGTGATCAAGGGATAGGAATAGATCCTGAATTTCATGAAAAAATATTTGAAAAATTTCAGCAGGTTGACTCTTCCTTAACAAGGTCACAGGGCAGTACAGGTTTAGGATTAACGATAACAAAAGAACTTGTAGAATTGCATGGCGGAAATATAACAGTAGAAAGCCAAAAAGACAGCGGAGCTACTTTTATTTTCACATTGCCGTTTAAGAAGGATGAAACAAGTGAAAACTAAACATAAAATCCTGATAGCTGAAGATAATGTAAGCAATATGAAACTTTTAAGGGATGTTCTTGAACATCAAGGCTTTGAAGTCATTGAAACTTATGACGGAAAACAAGCTCTTCATAAAATAAAAGAATTAAATACACAAATAAGTCTCATATTAATGGATATTCAGCTTCCTGAAATAAACGGCATTGAAGTTATAAAAGAAATAAAACAAAAAGAAGCAACAAAATATATTCCTGTTTTTGCAGTTTCAGCCTATGCAATGCAAAATGAAATAAACAAAGCCAATGAAGCAGGATGTGATTGTTATATAACCAAACCGATAAACCTCAAGGACTTTGTTATAAAAGTAAAACAAACTATAAAAGATTAAAGTATCAGCTTGATTGTTTTAAAATAGCGATGAATATAGTTAATGGGAGAGTCAAAATGCAAAAAAAGAGCTATGAAGAGCTTAAAGAATGGTTAAAAAAGAAAAAATTTCAAAAAAGAATAGATGAGCTTGCAAAAAAATATAAAGATAAAAAAGTATTAATTTATGGAGCAGGTTTATTATCCTCAGTTATTTTTGACGATTATGACCTTTCAAATCTTGATATAATTGGTGTTTCAGACAAACGTTTTTATTCAGGAGAAGAAACTTACAGAAACTTTAACGCAATTCCTCCCGATGAAATCGAAGATTTAACTCCTGATGCTATAATTATGGCAACATATCATACTTTTGACGTTAAAAACTTCCTTGAAAACTATGTAGGACTTGAATCCAATAAAAATATTAAGCTCGAGCCAATGGTAAAGAAAAACATCAAAGAAAAAATAGAAGAATTTCTTTTTGACGTTTCTGTCTCAGCTTAAAATACTATTTGTTTATTTTCAACAAAGATTTATCATATTCAACTATATTAAGTTTTTCGCCCTTTAGTTTTTCTATAACTCCATCGAGTTTAAAAACGCTAAGGGCCTTTTTGTATGGAGAACCCAGATATTTTTTTAATACTGTATCAACTTGATTTACAGAGTAAGTAAAATCAGTTTTAAAATATCTTCTTCTTATTTGCTTCATTTCTTTTACATAAAGTTTATTTAGCTCTTTTTCCTTTGATGAACTTAATCCGCCAAGCTCAAATTTTGATATTATCATTGGCAAGTAAATCATCTTTGCATCATGTTTTACTAAAAATCTCGCATTAAGTTCATAATCGGCATAAACTTTAAAACTTTCGTCATGTTTTCCATACTTTTTAAACAAATCTGCTTTATAAAATACACTTTGCTGACACATGTTAAAACGGCAGAAAGCAGCTTTATACTTAAATCTATTACAACTATAAGTCTGATCCTTTTCTCTGCTTTCAGTCATAAATAAACAATCGCCAAAGACAAAATCAACATCAGTTTCCTTGAACAAATTAGCCATTCTCTCAAACATAAATTCATCATAAATAAGGTCATTTGCATTTAATAAATAGACAATATCACCCGTAACATGGTCAATAGCCTTATTCATAGCATTATAAACCCCTTTATCGGGTTCGCTTATAAGAACATCTATTTTATCTCTGTATTTATTAACAACTTGAAGTGTATTATCAGTAGAAGCTCCGTCAATTACTATATATTGAATATTTTTATAGGTCTGATTTAATGCACTTAATAAAGTTTCTTCAATAGTTTTTTCTGCATTTCTACACACAGTAATTACGGAAATTTTCATTATTTTATCCTTATAGAATCATCTTCGCTCTTTTTAATATCAATTTATTGGAATATTATACTTTATAGTATAACGCTACATGATATACTTAGGAAGATTATTAAGCAAATAGCTTATGCGGAGTATAAATTAATATGGCAGATAATAAAGTTTATTACGATTATATCGAAAATTATGACTTAGAGCTTATAAAAGAAACTATTGCTAAAATATTTGAAGAAGATAAAACTTTTATTGAAAAAATAAAAGCAAAATCGGGTGCAAAAATCTTAATAAAACCAAACCTTTTATCAGCGAGACATCCTGATAAAGCCATAACCACTCATCCAGTCGTAATAAAAGCTATCGTTGAATATTTAAGCCCGTTAGATTGCGAAATAATTATCGGCGACTCACCTGCGGGAACTTATAACCAAAAAATACTTGAAAAACTTTACACTACTTGCGGAATGAGTGAAGTAGCAGATACTACCCGAGCAACGTTAAATTTTGATACAAGTGATGCTCTTGTAAACTTTGAAAACGGCAAAACCTTAAAGAAAAGTTTAATGCTAAAGCCTGCGGTAGAAGCCGACTTCATAATAAATGCAGCTAAACTTAAAACTCACACATTAACACGTCTTACCTGCACCACTAAAAACCTTTTCGGACTGATGCCAGGGGTATTAAAATTTCGTCAACATCTAGCCATGCCCGATTTAACAATATTTGCTCAGATGCTTCTTGATATATGCAATTATTTTGAAGATAAAAGCTTTCACTTTGTAGATGGAATCATTGGAATGGAAGGCGAAGGACCAAGCGGAGGAGATCCTAAATTTGCAGGAGCAATTCTTGCAGGCTCAAATCCACAAATGGTAGATATTTTAGCCTGTCATATCATGGGAATGGAGATTAACACAGTTCCCACCTTAAAAGAATTTAAAGGAATAGAAGATATTGAAATCAACAATTTCAAAGAAATCAAAACTTATAATTTCAACCTTCCTCCTGTTATGAGAAGAAGTATCCCTGATAAAATTCCAAAATTTGTCCAAAATTATTTAACGGAAATTATTGTGCCAAAACCTTTATTTGACCTTAAAACATGTAAAAAATGTAATATCTGCATAGAATCCTGTCCTGCTGAAATCATATCAATGGAAAATAAAGGACCAAAAATAAAAGACTATAAAAAATGTATCAGATGTTACTGTTGTCAGGAAGGATGTCCTTATCGTTCTATTCACCTTTCAACGCCGTTAGTAGAACGTATCTTCAAGTTTTTTTATTTAAATAAGAAAAAAGGATAATATAAATGAAAATTCTTATAATTCATGGGCCAAACTTAAATCTTCTCGGAAAAAGAGAGCCTGACAAATACGGTAACACTACGTTGGAAGAAATAAATAATAATTTAAAAAATGAAGCCTCCAATCTTAATGTTGAAGTTAATTTTTTTCAATCAAACATTGAAGGAGAAATAATCACGAAAATTCAACAGACAATGGGAATATATGATGGTCTTGTGATTAACCCTGCCGCTTATACTCATACAAGCGTTGCTATTAGAGATGCTATCTTAGCTGTTAATATTCCAACGGTAGAAGTTCATCTTTCTAATATCCATCAAAGAGAAGAATTCAGGCATTTTTCTTACATCGCACCTGTTGCAATAGGACAAATAGCAGGATTTGGAGCAGATAGCTATAAATTAGGACTTTTAGCACTAGTGAACAAGTTAAAAGATATTTTATAAACAGGGAAATATAAATGTTAAAAAAACCTTTTATTTTAAGTCTGATGTTATTCGGAATATCGATATTGATAGCTATAATTTTTTCAATATTTATTACTCTTTTTAAGATAAATATAGGTTCATTTATAATCGCCATAGCTGCTACTAATTTAGCTGCCGCCATTACAGGTACGATATATACAGGCAAATATAAAGTGGCACTTAATAAAAATGAAAAAATAAAAATTTCAGGATATTACTTTGCAATTCAAATAATAACGTCTACATGTCTAATTTATTTACTAAAGATTAAATCAATAGAACTTATAATGGCTATAACCCTAATTCCATTGTTTCTTCTTACTTTAATAATCTATTTTTCACTTGGGAGGGGCTGTAAAACAAAACTAAGAGAACTAGAAAAAAAAGAATTATTAAATAAATCTTCAGTTTAAAAAAATTAAGACCGTTTTAAAATTTTTCGCAAAATAAAAGCCACCTTTTTGGGCGGCTACCAGACTTTGGGGAGGAGGTTGGGGTATGACCATTTGTTTGGTCTATATTTTATTTATCGGCAAATTATTTTAAAACTTTAGGGTTTTATTTGAAGCAATTAATATTTCTTAACAAAAGTCAAAAACCGTTTGCGACAAAACAAACGGTTTTATTTTTAAAAATCAACTATTTATTATCTTCCGATGTTAATGATTGATTGCATTATCTGACTCTGTGTTGAGAAAACTCTACTACTTGCTTCAATTCCTCTTTGAGCCAGCATCATCTCTGAGAATTCAGTAGGTAAGTCGATATTTGCTGTTTCTAATGCCCCAGAATCCACCATTCCAAGTCCACCTGCTTTACCCACGCCATACATAGTGTTTCCTGAACCTGGTCCAAACTGAAAAAGGTTACCTGACGTGGACATTAAACCTTTTGGATTTGCAACGTTACAAATCTGCAATTGTAATTCTTGAGGCTTTATAGCAGTAACAGAACCACCATTAGCTCCTGTAATATCTGCTCCATTAATCTCAGTACCTGTTACTGTTTTATAAGATAAAGCTCTTACCGGATCTCCTGATACTGTAATTTTAGCACCGTTAGAATAAACTGCTTCAATTGCTCCATCTTTACCTACGGAAAAAGAGGACATTGAATATGTACTTGGAGAAGAATCACCCGGCTCAATACTTATTTTATTGGTATTTTTCAATCCTATGCTTGAAGTTGTAGTTACAGGAGTAGAAGCGGCAGGGTCTAAAGTTAAAGAATTAAAACCCATTACACTAAAGAAATTACTGGAATCTCCCGAGTCGCCGAATGTAACTTTTGCAGTAGCTCCGGGACTAGGCTCATCCGGTGCAATGTCAATACTAAGTTTATTTCCTGTAATAGTAGCGGTTACACCATCAAGAGCATCTATATCTGCTCTTACACTTTCAATTGTGGAATTTTTATCAATGGTAACTGTCTTAGTAGTTACGCTTGTAGGCGAGCCTAATCCATCATCAATTTTAAAACTGAATGTTCCCTCAGAAACTGCAGGAGCTTGTCCGGAACATGCATTGGTGATTTTATCTCCAGCCGCAGCATCAGGCATTGAAAGTTTTAAAGTCTGAGGAATTCTAATCGGAGCTACACTTCCGGAAGGACTAACTACGTTTGCTGTGCCTAGAACTGATAAACCTTGAGGAGTAACAAGGTTTCCATCTCCATTAATGGAGAAGTTACCGGCTCTTGTCAAAGAAATAGAACCTAGAGGATCTTTAACCGTAAAAAAGCCATCACCTTGAATGTTAAGATCGGTAGTTCTTCCTGTTGTTTGAACTGTTCCATTTGAAAAGTTTCTTGATACCTCAGAAAGTGTCGCACCAAGACCAACCTGCATCGGGTTTGTATTACTTGATCCATTAGTAAGAGTTCTTACAAAGATATTTTCAAAGTTTACTTTACTACCTTTAAAACCTACCGTATTCATGTTTGCGATATTATCCGCAATTACATCTAATTTTGTCTGTGATGTTTTAAGACCCGTAATTGCTGTAAATAGGGCTTGAGACATTATTCAACCTCCTCAATCAATATTATTTATTTTATGCTCTGTACTAAATTCATCGGATATGCCTTGTTATTAATAAGAAGATTAGCACCCTTGCTATCTATCTGTGCCTCACTGACTACACCCTTAATGGTACTATTTGGATTATCAGGATCTGTCATTGTAACTTCTTTTCCAATAAGAGCACTTGCTTGCATAATTTGATTAGATGAATTCTGATTTTTATTTAATTTTTGAAGCTCGCTTATCTGTGTAAATTGAGCGGTTTGTTGAATAAATTGCTCATTTTTTGTTGGCTCCATAGGATCCTGATTTTGCATTTGCTGCATCAATAATTGAAGAAATGCATCCTGATCCATGTTACTGCTGCCCATTCTGGTTTTTGCTTTCTCCGCATTAACCATTTTAGTATTATTGGTTATATCTGTTAATGTATTTTGTACTAACATGCTTACCCCTTTTCCTCCTAGATAGTGTAATCGACTAATCCCTGATGATTAAGCGTTTGTGGCTGAGCTGACGTATCTGCTTCAATCTCACCTAAATCTTTCTGATAATTATTCATCAACGTCCCCTCTGAGGTTTCATTGCTATTTTGCGATGATTTGTTTTGATTATTCAAATTAGATTGCTCAAATGCCTGTGCATTTTCATTAAACTGTTGAGAAGGGTTTTGATTTTGTGGTGATTGTTCGGAAGATTGAACTACTATCTTGCCTACGCTGATTCCTTGCTCTGTTAATGTCTGTTTTAAGGATTCTATACCTTTATTTATTATTTCTTTGACATGCTCATTTTCAGTATCTATTTTAGCGGTTAAAACACCATTTTCACTTATTAACTTAATATCAACTTTACCTAACTTATCGGGTCTTAATGATATTGTTATTTCTTTGTTATCCTGCTTTAATTCCGCTTTTAGCTTGTCATTAATTTGATTTAATATCTCTTTTGCCTGTTCACTTCTTTGAGCTAATGGAGTTTTTTCTATTTTCAGCTGTGCTGCAAAGTCCGATTTAGCTACTCCTTGCATTTCACCTGTTGCCATTAATTTAAAATCAGGCTGTTTTTGAGCGAAATTATTTGAATTTGTACCATTTTTACCCATACTTGAAGTATCTTTAGAAACCTGTTGAATTTGCATTCTTGCCATCATAGTTTTTACATCTTCAGTCTGTTCATTACTTCTAGGAGCTTTAACAGAGACTTCTTGCTTTTTAGTTTCTAATGGTCTTTCAACCTTTTGAGTCAAGGTATCATTATTCTCTGAAACTTTTACCGTTGCATCTTTATCAATATTAATTTCAGGTTTATTTTTTAATTTTTCAATATTTTTCTTATTTTCTAAAATATTATGTTTTTCTGATACTTCGGCAAGAACTTTTTTATTATTAGAGATTTGTTCTTTGTTATTAACATTTTCTACTTTAAAGTCAACAACATCCTTTTTAGCCTCTGTTGCATTATCTGTATTTTTTGTATGAGTACTAATATGCTTTAATTTTGACTCAAGCTCAGCAACTTTATCCGTTGTCTCCGGCTTACCTTTAACATCTACCCCTTCAGCTATATTTTTTGACTTAATTTCTGATTTAAACTCTGATTTGGGAACGGTTACGGATTTTAGTTTATTATTTTGTTCTTTAATCTCAGTTTGTCCCAGTTTTTCAGTTGATATAGGTTGTTTTGTATAAACAACAGGTTGCTCAGGCTTTTCTCCGGTTTTAATCTCTTGTTTAGGAGCTACATAAGATTGAGTATTAATGTATAGACTTGGATCAATTTCATTTTTATCTTTTTCAGAAGAATTCTTTTTAGTACTTTCTTCCTCTTTATGTTCATTTATATATGACTTTTCAGAAGGAGAATAAGAATTTTTTGACACTTCATTCTGTTGATTATAGCTATAATCATTATTTTTAACCTCTGACTGATTAGACTGTTTTGAATCAGCCATAGACATAGAATTAAATTTACTTTTTTGAAATGTAATAGTTTTAGATGCAAACTCAAATATATTTGCAAACCCCTTAGCATCAGAAGAATCCATTGCCTTTTTCCCTTGAGAAATAGGAGAAACAGAAGGTTTTACTCTGTCTATCGTTGTTTCATTTAAAACTGTCATCCTCGTCCCCTTACTTTATATACTCTGATTTCTTATGTATCTTGATGTCGCAATATCATCAATTTCAGCCATTGTATGTTTTTCTATCTTTTCATTAAATTCTTTTAAACCTTTCTCTTTAAGTTTTTCAAGAATTTTCTTTGCTTTCATTGCTTCGAGCATTATGTTCTTTTTTTCTTCCAGTTCAAACTCAACGTCAGCTATTACTTTATGTTGATGTCCGATATCAGATTCAAGTTTTACTATATAACCCCTATAGTTATTAATAGTAAAAGGATCAATTGATAATGAAGAAGAAAGTACCGACTTTAAGCCCACATTTGTTTGCTTTAACTTATCATAGAGCTCTTCTAACTTTTTATTTTCCAATTGCAACTTATATTGCACTCTGGAAAACTCAAGCTGAGCATTTTCAAGCTGATTTGTTCTAGTATCAAGTAAACTTTGAAGCCGAAACTTATAGCCTTTCAACCCGAACCCCTACTGATAATAAGTTGTTATACCCCGTCATATAAGAAGATTACCTCATGAAAAAAACCTTTACATCCTCCAAAAAAAGTATAAGAACCCCAATACTTTAGTAGGATAAGGATTAACGATGAATATATAGACCATCTGGTCTATATCCAAAGACAGATGGAGAAACATGATTGTATTATTAAAATAATATATATAATGTTTCATTAAAGTTGTTTTAGAAAAGAGGAATATCTTATGACACATGATGAAAAGTTAAATAAATATTACGCTTATGCTGCTAAAAAACTTCTTAAAGAAAAAAAATTAGACCTTTTTAAATGGGTAACATCAATGAATAAAAAACCAGAACAAGACTTTTTGTTTTAATCTAAAATTTTACAAACGCAATTTTTTATATACTTTGTTTTATAACTAATATATTGTGGAATACATATAATCCATTTAAAAGTATTTTGATAAAGGTAAAAAATTATGGCAAATAGTGAAAAACTAAATAAATATTATGAAAATGCAGCGAAGCAAATACTAAGAGAAAAAGGACAAAATTTCTATAAATGGCTAAAACTTGTATCACTTCAAAAAGATAAGCAAGATGTGCTAGATATAATCGAAGATCAATAAACAAAAAAGGATTGTTTAATTAAAAACAATCCTTTTTCATTATAAATAGAAATAACTATTTTGTAGTTTTGACAACTTCATTATTATCAGAATTAAATTCTGTTTTAGCAGACTGCTGAATTTTTTCTATTTCTTTTTTAAGCGTTGGTAATTCTTTATCCTTGCCTGTTTTTTTATACCAATCATCTAACAATTTTTTATATTCTTCACCTGAGAAATTATTTCCGCCTTTTCCTGCAACTTCTTTATATAATCCAACATATTCTTCGATAAATTCTCTATGGAAATCAATAATTTTCTTGGCAATAAGACTTGCCGAATCAGATATTTGCTTAATATCTTTAGAAACTTCCTGAGTTACAGCTGATTTTGCATAATCATTAGCTTTAGCACAAACTTGTTTTGTATTAGGCCCTAATCCTAAAGCAGTAACACCATCTGTAATTATCTCTGTGGCAACTTTAAGATCTTCAGAAACTCCATCAAGGTTTGTACCGCCTAATCTGGCTCTTTCAATATTATAACTTCCATAACAGACAGCCGCTTCTGCCAGCATTGAATTAAAGGACATATGAGGGTTTTCCCCTTCATCTGTAAATACTGCACCAAGGAATTTATCCCTTTCATCAAGACTTATAATTGAGTTTTGATGAGGCTTTTCCCATGGATTTTTAGCAAAATCGGATAATACTTGTCCGACAAGAGCATGTCCGCATTCATGAGCAACTGTATTTTCCTTATCCCACTTTGGAAGATCTGAGAAAACTTTAGGACCTGCCAATAATTCTATTTTAGATTCAAAAATATCATTAGTTGTAATATATTTAGGCTCATCCCTTAAAGCAGCAAAATTTGCAGCTCTATTCATTACTTCAGCAAGCTGAGCACCTGAAAGTCCTCTAGTTATTTTTGCTCCCTCTTCAAGAACTTTCTTTTTATCTTCTTCCGATTTGAATTTCTTATCTAAAGAATGAATAGCCAGAATTTCAGTTCTTGCCTGTTTATTTCTTGAAGGATTAGGAATTTTCAAAGTATAATCAAATCTTCCCGGTCTTATAGCGGCGGCATCAAGATCTTCAAGTCTATTTGTAGCCGCAAGGAAAATAATTCCTTTATTATCAGTCGTTCCATCCATTTCTCTTAAAAACTGATTAAGAACCTTTCTGTCTTCGTTATGCTCATTGTCTTTACCTCTTGCCCCTGCTAATGAATCAAATTCATCAATCAAAACAATAACTTTATGTGCAGGTGTATCAGTGACAACTTCTCTTGCTTTTACAAATAAAGCCTTAACTGCCTTAGGTCCATCGCCTAAATATTTTTGAGCAAAATCACTTCCTGAAACTGAAATCAGAGGTAGTTCCGCTTCTCCTGCTATTGCTTTAGCTAAAAGAGTTTTACCGGTTCCGGGCGGGCCATATAATAAAATCCCTTTAGGTATTTTAGCTCCTTGCTCTGCAAATTTTTCAGGATGCTTCATATATTCTATAACTCGGTTTTTGATGATATCTTTAATTTCACTAATACCCCCAACATCTTTAAGTTTTACGCCTGTATAATGAATCACGTTAAATTCAGGGAGTTCACTATCACTTCCAAATGCGCTAAAACCTTTAAATGGCAAAAAATTAGCTTTTAAGTGATTTGCATTATAATTAGACAACAAAGCGTTATGGGATAATGCTAATCCATTTGTTTTTAACTGACTTTTCTGTTGAGTTTGTTTCTTTTGCAACTCAATACTGTTCAATCCTTCATTCAAAAATAAAGGATTCAGTTTAACTGAAACCATTCTGATCTCTCCTTCTACCTTCGCCTCTTTTAGTGTTTAACGTACACTTATATTTACTGTTTTAAATTATATATCAAATTTTAAAATCATACCCAATTCTTTATTAAATTATTATATCTTTATAAATCCTTTCAGGGCGAATTCAGGCAGGCAGCAGAGACCCACATGTAAAACATGCATTTAAAATATTTATTAAATATATACAAAATACGCAATTTTCAAGATCAGTTTGTTTTTATATAAATACAGAGGGAAATAAAAAAGAGAATTTAAAATAAAGCGAGTTTTTTGGGGAGGCAGGTTTATGGGTTTTGACGATATTTCATTAGCAAAAATTAAATTTCATTCTTATACTTCAACAACTTCAAATGGAAATGTACAATCAGCAAATCCTTTTAATCAAAGTATTTTTTCAAATTCTACTTCAGTAAATACAAAGACTCCAAATTCTAGTCTTTCTTATAATAATTCACAGTTCGGAGTGACAACGCCAAACTCCTCTGTTTTTAACAGTTCAACAAGTTTAAATTATTCAACAACTAATGCAAACAATAACGATAGCTCAATATTTGCAAAGAAGCATCACCATGCACACCACCATCAACATAAAAACAAGGTAGATACAGCGAGTAATCCTCAACTTGATGCGATACTTGCCAATGTTGACAATTATATTGCACAATTAGAACAACAAAGTCAGACACAAGAATCCAATAATCCTGACAATCAAAATACTGATAATAATGGAGACGATGACAACTTCTTTAAAAAATTAACAAAAACTGCTATTCCAATAGCAATGAGCTTCACAGGTGCAGGCGGCAATCCGATTACTGATGCAATAGGTGGTATTGGCGGACTATTTGGTCTTTAATCAATAAAAAACTTACTCAAAACTCCCAATAAAACTCATTTTAAAGGACTTCGGTCCTTTTTTTATTTTAAAAGACCGAAAGCTAAACCTTCGGTCTTTTAAAATTATTACAATCCTCTGTTTATTTTTTGCTTAAAGCCTTTTTATTGATGCAAACAGGTTTTTTTCCGATAGAAATATAATCAAAGCCTCTTTTTAAAAGTCTTTCTGGATCGTATTGATTTCTTCCGTCAAAAATAACAGGCTTATTCAATAACTCTTTAATTTTTTCAAAATCAGGTCTTCTGAATTCATTCCATTCTGTTGCTAAAATCAAAGCATCCGAGTTTTCAAGTGCATCATAATTACTTTTAGCATATTCAATAGAATCACCAAAAATAGTTTTTGCTTCTTCCATTGCTTTAGGGTCATAAGCCTTAATTTTTGCTCCTGCAGCTAAAAGACTTTTAACTATAGTAATTGCAGGTGCTTCTCTCATATCATTTGTTCTAGGCTTAAATGCAAGTCCCCATAAAGCAAAAGTCATGCCCTTCAAGTCACCTTGATAATATTCAAATATTTTATTAATAAAGATTTCTCGTTGATTTTTATTTACGAAATCAACCGCTGAAAGGATTCTAGCCTCTATACCATAAGAGTCGGCAATACTTCTCAAGGCTTTCACATCTTTAGGAAAACATGATCCTCCGTAGCCAAGCCCTGGGAATAAGAATTGAGAACCTATTCTGCTGTCTGAACTCATTCCTATTCTTACAAATTCCGCATTTGCTCCGACTTGTTCGCAAAGATTAGCTATTTCATTGGCAAAAGAAATTTTTGTAGCAAGAAAAGAATTTGCCGCATACTTTGACATTTCAGCAGATTTTACATCCATTACTATCACGGGATTTCCCGTTCTAAGAAAAGGGCTGTAAATCTCCTGCATAATCTCGGTTGCTTTTTGAGAATTTGAACCGATAATTACCCTGTCAGGCTTTAAAAAATCATCAATAGCCGCCCCTTGTTTTAAAAACTCAGGATTAGAAACGATATCAAAATCATGATGAGTATTATTTCTGATAATTTCCGCAACTTTATCAGCGGTACCGACAGGAACAGTACTTTTATTGACGATAACTTTATAGCCGTTCATTGATTTTGCAATTTGTTCTGCAACATTGAAAACATAAGTCAAATCAGCAGAACCGTCATCCCCTTGAGGAGTGCCTACCGCAATAATACAAACCGCAGAATTTTTTACGGCTTCATCAATATTATCAGTAAAAGACAATCTATTTTCTGCAATATTAACTTTTATAAGTTCATCTAAACCGGGTTCATATATAGGCACTATTCCTTGTCGAAGTGTTTTTATTTTCTCAAGATTATTATCTACACAAATAATATCGCTTCCCATTTCGGCAAGACAGGTGCCTGCGACTAAACCGACATAACCTGTGCCTATAACGCTAATTTTCATTTATTTGTCTCCCCAAGTTTTTTATCAAAATACTCTATTGTTTTTTTCAGTCCATCTTCTAATAAAACAGACGCTTCCCATCCTAATTTACTCTTAGCAACTGAAATATCGGGTTTTCTTCTAACAGGATCATCCTGAGGTAATTCTTTATATATAATTTTTGAACTGCTTCCAGTTAATTTAATTATTCTTTCAGCAAACTCAACTATTTGTGTTTCTACCTGATTTCCTAAATTCACAGGTCCTAAAAATTCTTTTTCAGAATTCATCATTTTCACAATACCGCTGACCAAGTCAGAAACATAGCAGAACGACCTTGTCTGTGAACCGTCTCCATATACTGTAATGTCCTGATTTCTAAGAGCCTGAACTATAAAATTACTTACAACTCTACCGTCATTTTCAGCCATTCTGGGGCCATAAGTATTAAATATTCTTATGATTTTAGCTTCCACTCCATATTGACGGTTATAATCCATCATTAAAGTTTCAGCCGCACGTTTTCCTTCATCATAACAACTTCTGATACCGATAGGATTAACATTTCCCCAATAACTTTCCCTTTGAGGATGTTCTTTTGGATCGCCGTAAACTTCTGAAGTTGATGCCTGTAAAATCCTTGCATTATTAGCTTTTGCAAGCTCTAACATATTAATGATACCAATTACACTGGTTTTCATTGTTTTTATAGGATCATATTGATAATGAACAGGCGAAGCCGGACAAGCCATGTTATAAATCTGATCAACTTCTAATGAAATAGAATCAATAACATCATGATTAATAAGCTCAAAATTCTTATGCTCCAGTAATTGAACCACGTTATCTTTAGAGCCTGTAAAAAAGTTATCTAAGCAGATTACATGATTTCCTTCACTTAAAAGTTTTTCGCAAAGATGAGAACCAATAAAACCTGCACCACCTGTTATTAAAATTCTATTCATTATATTTAATCCTAAAAAATTATATCTGTTTATTGCATTATATCAATTTGAATAACTTTATAGGTCATCAACAAACATTATTTTAATAATGCCTATTTTGTTCCCAATCCCATGCAGTCTTAACAATTTTTTCAATGCAATCATATTTTGGAGTCCAGCCAAGTTCTTTTATTGCTTTGTCATTTTTTGCAACTAACTCGTGCGGATCACCAAAACGTCTTTCTGCCATTTCTGTTTTTATTGTTTTCTGAGTAATTTTCTCTACTACCTTTATAACTTGATTGACAGAATACCCGTTACCTATACCAAGATTTATAGAATCAGAATCAGAGCCTGCTATAAGTTTTTCTAATGCGAGCTTATGAGCAATCGCAATATCATTAACATGGATATAATCTCGAACACATGTGCCATCATGTGTATCATAATCATTTCCAAAAATTTTAAGACTATCTGCTTGCCCTGAAGCAACTTGAAGAATTAATGGAATAAGATGAGTTTCGGGATAATGACTTTCGCCGATTTTAGCTTCTTCATCTGCTCCTGATGCATTAAAATATCTTAAAGCCATGTATTTTAGCCCATAAGCCTTATCATAATCCTTAAGTATATTTTCAATCATCAGCTTTGTTCGACCGTAAACGTTTATAGGGTCTTGAGGATGATCTTCATCAATTGGCGAATATAAAGGGGTTCCATAAGTTGCACAGGTAGAGGAGAAAACAATTCTCTTAACTTTTGCCTCAATCATTGCATCTAAAAGATTTAACGTGCTTACTACATTATTATTATAATATTTCTGAGGATTTGTTTCTGACTCTCCAACATAACAACTTGCCGCAAAATGAATCACGGAATCAATTTTATATCTTTTAAAGATTAATTTTGCCTCATGTGCTTTGGATAAATCCGCAAGATGAAACTTATTCCCCATTATTGATTGGATATTGCCATTTGACAAGTTGTCCACAACCAGAACATTGTAGCCAGCCCTTCTTAATTCAAGAGCACAATGACTTCCAATATAGCCTGCACCGCCGGTAATTAAAATCATTTACTATCTCCATCCCGTTTATTAACTTTTTATTATAAAATTAAATAGTGATACCTAACTTTAAAATACCTATATATGATTTTATAAATACTAAATTCTTCATATAGCAGATTGGCTATATCTGGCAAGGCAGTTGAAAGGGCTATTAATTATGACTTTTAGAAATAATTACAAACATTTACTTGAAAAAACAGGCGGACTTTTAGAAGTTGAGACAAAAATACCGATAAATGACAGCTTTGCATTAAGCCTTGTTTATACTCCGGGAGTCGGAAAATGCTGTCTTGATATAGAAAAAGATATTAATAAATCTTTTGAACTTACAAATAGGGGTAATTCAGTTGCCGTTATTTTTATTGAAAGTGATAAAAATAAACACATCGAAGCAAACCTGCCAAGATTAGAGCTTAAAGTTTTATTATATAAAGACATAGCTAAAGTTGATGCCTATCCGCTATTAGTTAAAAATGACGATATAAATAAATTATTAACCACCATTAAAAGTATCGAGCCTTCTTTTTCCTGCATTGAAATAATTGCGGATAAAGAAATTACTGATTTACTGGAAAAAGAATTAGATAAAACGAATAAAATCCCTGTTTTATACAGTTATCAGTCAGAAGAAATCGCTAAAACAGTAAAAGAATGTTCAGGCTTTGAAAATAATGATCAAGAAATAATAAATGCAGCTCTAATAAAAGCATTAATAAACTTAAAACCTCAAAATTATAAATATACTGACAACAATCAAATTAAAGAGTATTGTCAAAACGTTTTAAACGGGGAAATAAAACCGAATAATCTCCTTTTAAGCCATTCATTAAAACTCTTCAGTGCCTTTTACGAATACTTTTTACATAAAATCACAGAAAACTTCAAATCAGAACCTACTCAAAAAATCAATAAATTAACAGCAGAATATGAAGATAGCTTATTTTTAAAACCAAATGCTTTATTTAAACAAACCAATAAAAATTACAAAATAGAAAAACACTCTATCGAGGAAAACTCAATAGAATTGCATAAAAGAGCAAAAGGAGTAATAACCGTAGCTCCTAAAGTAGATTTAAACATGTCCGAAAACTATAAAACACTTCTAAGTGCCGACTTCACAGAAAATATTGCCTCAGAAATAAATACTTTTCCTGAAAAGGTTTATGACTACACTTCAAAAAACAATCTTGTATTAATTATAAGTGACGGTTCAGCTGTTTTAGGCTTTGGAAATATAGGAGCAGAAGCATCTATTCCCGTACTAGAGGGGAAATCAGCTTTATTAAAGAAACTGGGTGGAGTCAATGCTTTACCAATTGCATTAAACACTCAAAACCCGAATGAAATAGTCGATATAGTATGCAGTCTTTCACCGTCATTTGGAGGAATACACCTTGAAGACATTTCAGCTCCAAGATGTTTTGAAATAGAAAACAGAATAATGGAAAAACTTGACATGCCTGTATTCCATGACGACCAACATGGAACAGCGATAATTGTTTTAGCAGGTGTTATAAATGCTCTAAAAGTAGCGGGTAAAGACATCAAAGACATTAAAATCGTAATGACTGGAGCAGGAGCAGCCGCTCTTTCAGTGGCAGAACTGCTTATCCATAACGGTGCAAGAAATATAACCTTAAACGACATCTACGGACCAGTCTACAAAGGCAGAGCAAAAGGAATGAATCCTTATCTTGATGCAATAGCCGAAAAGACAAATCCTGATAATTTAAAAGGTTCGTTAAAAGAAGTCATAAGAGGTGCTGACTTATTTATAGGCCTATCCGCAGCAAATATCCTCACAGCGGAAATGGTTAAATCAATGAATAATCGCTCTTGCGTATTTGCGCTTGCAAATCCGACACCTGAAATAATGCCTGAAATTGCAAAAGAAGCAGGGGCTTATATTGTCGCAACAGGAAGATCAGATTTCCATAACCAGATAAACAACTCTCTTGCTTTCCCGGGTGTCTTTAGAGGTGCGTTAGATGTTCGTGCAAAATGTATAAACAAAGAAATGAAATCAAACGCAGCAAAAGCTATTGCAAGTTTAATTCCAGATGAAAAATTAAGACCTGATTTAATAATTCCAAATGCTTTAGATTTAAGAGTTGCTCCCGCCGTTGCTAAAGCAATTGCAGAATCAGCAATAAAAACTAAAGTAGCATCCGTAATTAAAGAGCCTGATGATATTTATGAGAAACTTAAAAACTATTATTTTGAAGGTTCTTTAAGAAAAATTTAAATATTTTTATAATCAATAAACCACACCTAATTTGTATTGATTATAAATTAACTTGACATTAAAGCTTTCTTGTTTAAATATAAGTAAGAATTACTTTTTTGTAACTTTTAGTAAAAATTATCTACACTTATAGTTGTAGATGATATAATCTAACCATTCAACTATTAAAATTGTTTACCGGGAGAACATAATGACTAATTCCACAGTAGAAAGACCCTCAGAGATTATTGAAACAGCTTGTCCTTTAAGTATTGAAGCAAATGATAATAATAAATCCAGAAATGATTTTGGAATGTCCAGAATTCATTACTTCAATCACCTTATGGGTGGTTTGAAATCAGTTTTACACAGCAGATTTTTAGCAAAAACCCCAAGACCTTTTACTTTTTCACACATGGTAACAAGCAAATGCAATTGTAATTGTGATTTCTGCTTCTGGAAGCATCACAAAGATAATGAAGACTTATCACTTGAAGAAATTAAAAGAATTTATTCCGAAGCAAAAGCTGAAGGATACATGAACAGCATCTTATGGGGAGGAGAGCCACTTATAAGACAAGATCTTACCGAAATTGCAAAAGCGTCTTTAGACAATGGAATGTACACTAAAGTTGCGACAAACGGTTGGTTCCTGGAAGAAAACCATGAATTTGCAAGATATACAGATTTAATCTTTATTTCCCTTGATGATATCGGCGAAAAACACGATGCATTAAGAGGAAATATGAAAGGTCTATTTGATAGAGTTGTTAGCGGTATCAACTTTATGAAAATGAACTATCCTAAAATGAGAATTTATGTATGTTGCACAGTTTCTAAAGCAAATACACTTGAATCAATCAAAGAAGTTGCAAAATTATGTAAAGACCTTGATATTTTACTTTACTTCACAGTAAATAAAAGCAATCAGGACTTTAATGAATGGGAAGGCAAAGACGGACTTAAAGAACTTGAATATGAATCAGATAAACTTGCTGATATTTTCAGAGGAATTAAAAGTCTTAAAAAACAAGGTTTCCCAATTAGAAACTCTGATTACTTCATGGATTACATTATTGATAAGAAAAACTACTATGAGTGCCATTGGCCACAAGTAGCTACAGTTATGTATTCAAACGGTGATATTCTTAAATGTTATGACAGAAAACCAATCGAAGGCATTAATTTAAGAAAGATGTCACTTAAAGAAGCATTATCCTCACAACAGTTTATTGAAACAGCTAATGCTTGCAAAGACTGCAAACTTGCTTGCGTAGGAAATTATGCTCTTGATGCTTCAGGCTTATGGAAATTTGACTGGAAAGCTATTAGTTCAATCGCTAAGATTGCTATTACCTAATTAAACTACTTATAAAAACTCCTTGAATGTCTTCAAGGAGTTTTTTAGTTATAGAGAATAAAATAAAATGAGCTTAATTTAATAAGCTCATTTTTATATTTATACTGAGTTTAATTTTATCTTCCAACAGTAATAGGCTGTTCAAGTACAATATTTAACTTTGTTCCGCTTGGTAAGCTTACATCTTTGCCTTTTCTGGCAAATATATAAACTAATGAACCAATACCACCCATTGTTAATCCAAATACAGCACCGCCACTAGCACTACCCATTAAACTACCTGTGGTTAAACCTGCTAATGTTCCGCCACCCGTTCCAATAACCGCAGAACCTGCTGCTGTTGCAAGTTGGCGCTTAACTGATCCACCTTTTAATCTCCCAGATGCGTTTTTGTCTGTTGTCTGTAATTTAGCGTAAATAGGCATTTTTTGACCATTTGGTAGAATTACTGAAGTAAACCTTACATCCATAACGCCATATTTACCAATTCTTCCGGCAGGATCAACATATGTAATTTGTCCCACAAGCTGGCTGTTTTCAGGAATAACTGTATTGCCATTCAACATTACAGGTGCATTTGTATAAGCTGTAAACACCTCACCCATTTGGCTTGTAGCCGAATTCAAACTTGAAGTCATAACTACTGGAAAAAATGTTCCTGAAGGCACTGCTGATACTGATCCTTGTAATGTAGTTGCAGGAGCAGTATATTGTGGTGCAGTATTAACTGAGTTATTAAATGAAGAAACCGGAGGAAGCACTTTATACTCATCAGCAAAGGCCTGAGCAATAAAGGCAGTATTAGATGAAATTATTGTTGATAAAAGAAATGTCGCTGTAATTTTTTTAAAATTTCTCAAGGTGTTCCCCTTTCGTTTATGCTTTTAAGTCTAGTAATTTATTTATAAATATTCTTTCTTATTTTGAAGAAATTGTAAATCAAGCAAAAAATTGATATTAAATAAAAGCAATTAATTTTTTCTTTATTTTTATATAATTATAATATTTAGCATAAAGAACAATATGGAATGAAACACTGTAGTTTTAACTCTTCCATTCAATCCTACTAATTCAAAATATTATATTAAATGGTGAAAAATGAATAATATTAAACCTTATATTTCTTTTACTTCAAATATAAAGTTTTGTACTTTATACGACTATATTGATGCACCAATTACTCGATCAAAGCAATATGTATCACCTGTGGGCAAAATCGAGCATACAGTAATTGGAAAAGAAGCATATACCGATTCAATAGAAATCTGTACGGCAGGTGGAGTTACAAATACTGAAAACTCAAAAATGATGATGTTTCACCTTTGCCCCACCGACAAAAACCTTTCTAAAATAGAGGAAATAAAACAATATCTAAGTGAAAAAATAAAAGAAGTATCTCCCGACTGTAAAAATGGAATTATTGTCGGGGGACGAACTTCTTCAGAAATAAAACAAACGACTGAAGAACCTCAAAAAACAATGCCTAAACCTTCGTTATTCAGAAAAATCATCAGCATAGTTTTTGCTGACTTAGAAGAGGCTAATAATAACCATATTGAAATAAAAGAAAAACCTTTACCTACTAAAACAAGCAGTGAAGCATCTAAAGAATTATTTGAACATTTAAAAAGTTTTTTTACTAAAGATAAAAAAATTGATATATCTGTATTTTGGGGGCAAAAACAGGGCTATTCGGACATGTATTATAATGTAGAAGATGATACATGGAAAATATTCAAACCTAATAACAGCGGACAAAATGCCATTAAGTCAGTAGAAGATTTAAAACGTGAATATCAAGAAATTCATCTTGCTGAAAGTGACAAATTATATATTGAAAATAAAGAAATAAGCAGAGAAGATTTAAAATCGGATTAATACAAGACTGTTTCTTTAGCTGAAAAAATTTAGTATAATAAGTTTATTCTAAGTATTAAAATTTATCTTTTTGCAAATTTAAAAAAATAAATAAAATTAGTCTTTTATCAGGAAGATTAAAGTGAAAAAACACAAGTTAAAAGTGAATATAAGCACGAGATTATTGGCATATTTCCTTTTTGTGTCAATATTACCTATTTTTTTCCTTGCGATAACTTCGGCTATATTAATTGATTCAAGTTTAAATGAAAAATTAACCAGAGATTTAAATGCAAAAAGTGAATATTTTTTAAAAAGATATAATCAAAGTCTTATTGATATACCTGTAAATAAGTTAAAAACACTTTTCAGCGACAATAAAACAAGAAATAAATTTGATTTCGTTGTTATTTTAGATAAAAATAACCATTTATTATATAAATATATTAAAAACCAAGAAAATATACGAAGAAATATAAAAACACTTAAAATAAAACAAAATACTAATCTTGCTGATTTAGAATTAAAATCACAAAAAAACAAATTTTCTTCGGCGATACTCAATAACTACGACATAAATAGTTTACAGCTAATAAAAAACACAAATTTAAACAAAAATAGTTATTTATTTATCAATTATTCAGTTAAAAAGTTCAAGATTAATAATAAAGAGCGCTATTTAATTTTAGGAAAATTACCCGAAAATGATTTACTTAATAACGAATCTTCAGAAAAAGAAATTATAGGATTAATTGAAAAGAATGGGGAAATTTTATACTCTAATCTCCCCATTAACGATTTTAGCCAAAATATATCTCATTTTTTTGAAGTTTCAAATATAAAAATAAATAATAATACTTATGCCTCAATTGCTATACCGTTATTAGATTATAACGACACTGCAATTGCAAAGCTGATTATTGCAACACCCAGCTTTAATTTTGATGAAATAAAACAGAAAAACAGAATATTAATACTAAAAATAGCGTTATTAATGACTCTTGGAGGTGTAAGCCTTGCTTATATCCTTGCAAGAAGCATTACTGCACCTATTACAAAAATATCAAATGCTGTTTATGATTTAGAAAGCGGAAATTATTCCTCAAGGGTAAATATTCGCACAAATGATGAGCTTGGATTACTCGCAAGCTCATTTAACGGAATGGCAGAGGTTTTAGAGGAAAGAACAGAAAAAATCATGGCCTTCAATGAGCTTCTGATTAATCAAAATAACAAAATAGAAGCGATTCTAAACAGTTCCGCAGACGGTATTTTAACAATAAATTCAAACGGGAAAATCAACGCCACAAATGCTAAAATAATAGAATGGTCAGGATTGGACGAAACAGAATTAATTAATAAAATCTTTTATGAAGTAATAAATTACAATGATTCAAGAAATTATCCTGTTGAATATGCCTCACAAGTAAAAGACTTTAAAAACTTTGTAACCCCATTCCCTAATGCATGCCTGCATAACGTAAATACAGGGAAAATTATTAATTTAGACATAACTTATTCAGAAATAAAAAGCGAAAATACCCACTTTGAGAAAAACTACGTTCTTGTTTTAAGAGATATCACCAAAAAGAAAGAATTTGAAACACTCAAAGAAGATTTTGTGGCAACACTTACGCATGATCTAAGAGTACCTGTGCTTGCTAATGTTCAGACTTTTGAGCATTTAATGAAAGGCTGTTATGGAGAACTTTCAGAAAAACAAAACTTCATTTTTGAACAATTGACTTCAAGTAACAAAGATTTATTAAAAATGGTTAATGTTATTTTAGACAGCTATAAATATGAAGCAGGAAAATATTCCCTCTTAAAAAGAAATTTCAATCTTAATAAGTTAATTAAGGAATGTACAAACGAAATTTCCGCCCTTGCCAGAGAAAAAAAACATACTTTAATTTTTAATAACGAACTGATAGAGCTTTCAGTAAATGCTGATAAGCACGAAATTAAACGTGTTATATTAAATCTTCTTAGTAATGCGATTAACTACACCCCACATGAGGGAACGATAAAAATAACAGCAGAAAAAAACAGCCACAATATTATTGTAAGCATCGAAGATAATGGAATAGGAATAAACCAGAGCTCTTTAGAAAATCTGTTTGAAAGATACTCAAAAGGAGGGAAAACCCTTAGAAAAGTAGGAACAGGACTTGGTTTATATTTATCAAAACAGATAATAGATGCTCATAAAGGTAAAATATGGGTAGAAAGCACTAAAGACTTAGGCAGTACCTTTCATTTCAGCATACCTCTTGATTAAAAAGGAAAAAATTAATATGGATAAAATAAAACTGATAATTGTAGAGGATCATGCCCTTACAAGAATAGGATTAAAAACCACACTTGAACAAAGCCCCATCCTTAATGTAATAGACGAAGCAGAAAGCGGAGAAGAGGGAGTTAAAAAGACGTTAGAGCTTGAACCTGACGTTGTTATTATGGATTTAGGGCTTCCTGGTATAAATGGAATTGAAGCAACAAAACAAATTAAAGAATATAACTCTGAAATAAAAGTAATTATTCTAACGTCCCATGATAATGACAGGGAAGTCATTGCTGCTTTAAGCGCAGGAGCTAACGCATATTGCATGAAAGACATAAGCCCAAAGAAACTTATATCAATCGTAGAAGCTGTTGCAGACGGCGGAGCATGGCTTGACCCTGCTATTGCAAGGATAGTTTTAACAAAAGCGGTCAACTGCATTGAAGTTGAAGAGCCTATCGGTAAAGTAAAACAGCTTTCTCCCTTGACAGACAGAGAAATAGAAATACTTCAGCTACTTGCCGATGGACTTGGCAATATTGAAGTAGCTAAAGAACTTGCTTTAAGCCAATACACAGTAAAATCTCATATATGCAATATCCTTCAAAAATTATCAGTCGATGACAGAACACAAGCCGTTGCAAAGGCAATGCGAAGTGGTTGGATTAATTAAGCCGTTAATAAATAGGAATTTATTCCTATTTATTGACATTAATACACTATACTTTATAATTTTAAATAATATAATTTTGAAAGAAAAATGGGATTTATTTTAATAATCATAATAATTAGTATATTAGTGCTAGCAACTATTAGTTTAATTTTAAGTCTGTTATATGTGAAATTTTTTGGTAAAAATAAAAAAGCATTATACAAAACTATCTTAATTTTATACATTCTATTATTATGTCAAGGATTATTACCATTCTCGTGGGTAATTGGAGATTCATGGTATCAAGATTTAGAGAAAATGTCTAATCCCGACTCTATATTAAGCAATACTTTTATTATATCTTTAATCATTCCAATTTGTTTATTCCCAATTGATAAAACTATTTCATTTTTTCGTAAAAATAGGACCTTAACAATTAAAATCAAGAATTTTATAAAATCATTGTATTCGTAGAGCCAATACAATATTCTTCAAAAATTATCGGTCGATAACAGAACACAAGCCGTTGTTAAGGCAATGCGGAGCGGTTGGATTAATTAAGCCGTTAATTTATGATTTAGTTGGGCGAATTCGCCTTGAAATAATTTACTAAGAAAAAATTAAGCTATTTTTTTTATCTGATCTATTTCGTTTTTTTGTTTACTGTAAGTTTTATATAAATCATAGTTGCTTTGTAAATTCATCCAAAATTCTGGAGTTGTACCCAAAAGATTAGCAAGTTTTAAAGCCATTATAGGAGTAATACCCCTTTTTTCATTATAAATATCACTTATAGTTTTAATCCCGACTTTTAAAAGTTCAGACAATTTTGCTTGAGTAATATTTAAAGGAACAGCGAACTCTTCTTTTAGAATTATTCCGGGATGAGTATAAGGTCTTAATTCCATTTTCAGATACTCCATTATTTATGGTAATCAACAATACAAACTTCTTCCGCATTTCCGTTGATAAATTTAAAAACAATTCTGTATTGGTTATTTATTCTAATACTACAATAATTTTTCAATTCCCCTTTTAGGTGCTCAAACCTATTCGCTGGAGGAACCAATAAATCCTGTTCTTTAAAAGCAGAATGCAGCATATCAAGTTTTCTTTTGCCAATTTTACTTATTTCTACAGGAAATTTTTTTGAAATGCCACCGTCAAAAATAAAACTTGTTTCTTTGCATTTAAAACTTATTATCATATAGCTATATTATCACTATATGATAACTTTATCAAGTCAAGGGAATTACCAATAAACATAATTATGAAAAATCGAATCTCTTTTTTAGCGTCTTATTGTTTATAGTTATACTGATTACGAGTATAATTCTCATTCGGTAAGAACCCCAAAGGCAATGCGGAGCGGTTGGATTAATTAACCGCAAAGCTGTCCGTATTTATTCCAGACTTTTGTTTCAAAAGAACCGTTAATGATTTTATCATTAATTTTCATAGAATAATGCCCTTTTACATGCCCTGTTTTATCAATTTGCTCAAATACAATCTCTGCTGTATCTGCTTTTGAGCCTACATCTTCTTTAGGGGAATAAACAGCTGTTCCTTCATTAGAATTTTTTGAATTAAACTTAAAAACAACAGGTTTAGATAGTTTTTTAGAATTAAAAACCTCTATATTTTTGAAAAAAGAAAATTCGATATAAGGAGAATAAGTATCTAAAGGATTGTCTTTTTCGCTGAATACAAGTGTAACAGCAGGACTATCCCAAGGCGAACATGTTTTATATATTGATGAATATGTGAAATTATTCTCCTCTGCTCTCGCCTTAAAGCAAGTTGTAACTATACAAAACATAATTAACATTAAAGTAAAAAATCTTTTCATTTTAATCTCCTTTTTTCACGAATAAAATTGCATTCCAAGCTTCTTTAACACCATGATAAGTAAAAAGTATAAACTTATCATAATTAATATAGAAAATAACATTGCAGGAATAAAATGTATTTTTAATTTCAATAATAAAGGCAATACAAGAAAAAAGACAAGCGAAGGCAGAACAAGCCAAAAAACATTCAAAGACAATCCTGCAATCTTACTTGAATTTTTTGTTTCCGCATAAATCCAAATAAAAGATATTATTGAAACTATAGGTAATGAGACCAACGCCGATGCCACAAAAGTATTAATTTTAGACAGCTCTGATATAGAAACAATTAACAATGCAGAAATAATTAATTTTATACAATAATAAAACATAAACTAATTAAATCTTACCAAATCCTTTAAAATTCCTTTTGTTTGAGGATTAAAAGAATTAAGGGAATCATCAAAATTAAAAATATTAGAAATCAAAGGTTTAATATCAATCATTCCTAAGGCCAACGCTCTCAAAGCTGGCTTAAAATCACCGCATCTTGAGCCGTAAAGCACTATTTCATCTATTACAATCGGAGCAAGGTTTAAAGGTTTGTCATCTGCAACTGTGCTTTTTAAAACAAACTTTCCTCTTGGTTTAAGCAGGCTTAAAGCTGTTTCAAAGCCACTTACAGAACCTGTTGCATCAACTACAACATCAAAAGATTTATCAGCCTTAATTTCCGATAATTTTGCAATTTTCAAACCTTGTTTTTTTGCGATTTCAAGCTTTGAGTCATGTTTGCCTATAACAATAACCTCTGCCATAGTCAATTTCAGCGCAAATGCAATTAACAAGCCTAATTTTCCATCTCCAAGAACTGCAACCTTTTCAGTTGGCTTAATATGAACTTGATCAGTTATTTCAAAAGCAGCAGCAAGCGGTTCTACAAAGACTGCCTCTTCGTCAGAAACATTATCAGGAACTTCTAAAAGATTGTTTAAAGGCAAAGTCAAATAATCTGCAAAACAGCCTTCTCTTATTAATATACCCAGTACATCCCTATTCATGCAATGAATCTGTTCTTTTTTTAGACAAAATTCGCAGACATTACATCCACAATTTATTTCCCCTACAACTCTTTTACCAAGAAGGCTTTTATCTTCTGAATTTACTTCTTCGACTATACCGACAAACTCATGCCCTAAAATACCATTAAAGCCCATGTAACCTTTGGCAATTTCAAAATCTGTATTGCAGACTCCGGCAATTAACACTTTCACCAGAGCTTCTCCAACTTTCAATTCAGGATTTTTATATTCATAGTTAAGTTTTACGTCTTGTCCGTCAAATTCAATTGCTCTCATTATTTTTCCACCTTTGCAACCTGCTGAGCCATACTTTCAAAAATATAATTATAATTTTTAATCTCTGAATATCCTAATTCTTTTAATATTTTTACCATTTTATGCTGTGAAGGATAATCTGCGGCAGAATCAGAGAGATAATTATAAGGAGAATACTGTTTGTTTTTTATAAAAAATCCCGCTATTAAAGGCATTATACGACTAAAATAACAGTTAAAAAAAGGCATTAATATGACATTAGGTTTTCCAACATCTAATATCGACAAAATACCATTATTTTTTAAAACCCTTTTAATCTCGATTAATCCTTTTTCAATACTTTCAAGGTTTCTAAGTCCGAAACTTATAAATACAGCATCAAAACTGTTATCTTCAAACGGCAAATTTAGTGCATCCGCTTGAATAAACTCTATATTATTATTTTTAATTCTTTTTTTTGCAATATTCAACATATTTTCAGAATAATCAACAGCTTTAATTCCTGAAAAAGGATATTTCTTGGCCAAAATCATAGAAATATCACCTGTTCCCGCACACAAATCAAGAATATCAGCATTTTCTGAAAGTTTAACCTGTTCTACCGCTTTTATTTTAATAAATTTATGTTGTCCAAAACTAATAACATAATTTAAAAAATCATATTGCGAAGCAATAGAATTAAACATTTCCTTAACAAATACAGATTTAGGTTTATTCAAAAACAAGACGGTTTTCTCACATTTCTGATATTATAAAATTAAGCATATAATAAAATTGTAATACAAAAGCAAGTAGCATAGATGATCGCGGATGCATTTGCATCTGAGGAAAGTCCGGGCACCATAGGGCAGACCGCCGGATAACTCCCGGTACAGGCGACTGTGAGGATAGTGCCACAGAAATGATAACCGCCGATGACGCTAAATTTTAGCGAACAGGTAAGGGTGCAACGGTGGTGTAAGAGACCACCGGGGATGTTGAGAAACATCTGCCAGGTAAACCCCGGTCGGTGCAAGGTTAAATTGAGAATAAAAGACGGCCCGTTATTTCTCAGGTAAACCGCTAGAAGTGTTTGGAAACAACCACTCCAGATAGATGATCATTGATACAGAACCCGGCTTATTGGCTACTTGCTTTTGTATTAAGACAATTACGGAAATAATTGTATGTTTAAAATGTCACAAAGTGAATTTTTTGAAGTCGGATCAATTTTTGCAGTCTTTTCCTTAGCTTTTTATACACTTATTCCATATATTTTAAATTTAAATTTAATTTTTATACCTTTTCATTTTTATAAACTTGTAAGCGGCCTATTTTTAATTGCTACAATGTTTTTTTATATTAACAGCCTAAGTTTTGCCGCAAAACAAATTAAATTTTTTGGAATTATCTTCTTTTTGTTTGGATTATTTCAAATCTGTTTTGCTACAGCTATATCGGGGCTAAGTTTAGTTGAAAAAATAATACCTCTATTAATCGGTCTTTTTCTTTTTTTTATCAACAAAATATTCAAAATTTGTACAAATTAACTAAAAGTATTATTTGAAATCATCAAAAAACCTACTATTAGTTAATCAAGTTCTATACCTCCAGTTATGTATTAAAAGCTGGATATATATTTCCATTATACTTACTGGGTTTATATGGTTGATTTATTTTGAACTGTTTGTAGGCTTTATCATTTATTATTTCTTTCTCTCCATCAAAACACCACAGATAAATAAAGTTATTCTTTTTGAGTAAAGAATACCATTTCTTAACTGTAGGATAGTACTTTGAATTTTTATTTTTTACAAGAAATGTCTCATAGCTTTTTTTGAGTTCAGGGACTATTTCACCTTTCTCACTGTAACTATATTTCGGAAATATATAAGAATTAAAATAGTCACTGATTTTAGCTTTTAATTCATTGATTTCTGGGAAACTGGGATATTTATTAATAAAATTTTCCCATAATATAATTTGTTTTCTTAGTTTATCATCAGCACCTGGCTCATCTTCTGAATAGCCATAACCTAATTGATTTTGCTCAATTAATCTCAATTTTAAAAATTCTTGCCACATTGGACTTAAATAGCTAGAAAAGTTCTTTTTTAAAAAATCCGCATCGTCATACAAACTAAAACTTGCTTCATAAAGCCAAACATTATACCCTTTGGCCTTATAGAATTTATATACATCACTATCTATATCTTGTTGCTTATCTGTATCATAATCCTTGGGCTTATACTTATTTGAATACTTGAAATATATATCTAAAGTATTTTCTCCATCAAGTATACGGCAGGTTTTAAAATAAAAATCCCTGTAGCATTTAAATGCCATATCTTTATATTTTTGCTCTTGAGTATTCGAGAAAAATTTTAAATATTTATCTTTAGCATTGATTACTGAATTTGGATTATCCACTGGCAGTTTAGCAATATATTGCTTGTATTTAACCAACTTTTCATAACCATTTACTGAATTTATAACCTGAATATTATTTTTGTTTGATGTTAATACTTCTGAGAGAACATAATCAGCATGCTTATTACATAGAGAAGGATTTAAAGATGCTGCTATAGCTAAAATAACTAATAATAAAGAGTTTCTTTTCAAAATCAACCTTCCTTACTTATGAATATTAAACATTTATAACAAAAATATTATAAATGCATTTGCAACTCAATGATTTAAAATGGCTTAATGATAAGTCCTTTGCTATTTGAAGTTAATAATAATATAATTAAAAAAATAATAGTCATAACAGACTGATGAAATAAGGATTTTACTTATGCCTTCGACCGATAAACATTTAACAAGCCATAAATCATTAGTAATTAATACTTTATGGAGTTTCATAGCACAGGGACTACCTATGCTTGTTGCTGTATTTACAATTCCTTTTATAATTAAAGGCTTTGGTACGGCACGTTTTAGTATTTTAACCTTAGTTTGGGCGATTATAGGTTATTCCAGTCTTTTTGACTTTGGACTCGGAAGAGCTTTAACTCAACTGGTTTCAAAGAAAATAGGTCAGTCTGACACAGAAGATATGCCTATAGTGATTTGGACAGCTTTAATCGTTATAAATATTTTAGGGGCAATCGGCTCGGCTATTGTCTTCTTTTTAAGCCCTTATATCGTTACTCATTTATTAAAAGTACCTCATGACTATATTAAAGAAACTACTTATTCTATGTGGTATCTTGCCGCGTCTCTTCCTTTATTGATAAATATTGTCTGTTTAAAAGGGATATTAGAAGCTTATCAAAAATTTAAAACATTAAGTTTTCTTAGATTACCTGTAGTGATTTTTAACTATATAGGTCCTTTAGCAGTTTTACCTTTTACTCATGACCTGTCGGTAACAGTTGCAATGCTTGTTGTTGGAAGATTTATAACCTTTATTTTCCATGTAATTGCCTGCGGCTCTTTAATAAAAGGATTATTTAAAAAGATTGCTTTTGATAAAAGCTATATAAAACCATTAATGAGCTTTGGAAGCTGGATAACGGTTAGTAATATAATTAATCCAATAATGGTTTATATGGATAGATTTTTTATTGCTAATATTATATCTGCGGTTGTCGTTGCATATTATGTAACTCCTCATGAAGTTATTAACAAACTTTGGACGATCTCCGCATCAATTAACGGTGTTATTTTCCCCGCTTTAACTACAGAATATTACAGGGACATTAAAAAAGCCGAAGATATTTACCATAAAGCACTTAAATACTCTTCGATTATAATGCTCATACCTGTTTTAATAATTTTCTTCTTTGCAAAAATCGGATTAACTTTATGGATTAATGCAGAATTTGCGGAAAAAAGTTACAGAATAGCACAAGTACTGGCTATCGGGACATTTATCTATTCAATAAATCAAATATCTTATAGTCTGGTACAATCCACAGGTCGATCTGACATTACCGCTAAGTTACATATGATTGAAGTTCCTATTTACCTGTTCGCATTATGGACTTTCATTAAACACTTCGGACTTGTCGGAGCGGCTTATGCATGGGTTCTCAGAATTTTTATAGACTCCGTATTACTTTTTATAATTGCTCATCTGTTGATTAAGGATAAAAAACAATGAAAAAAAAGTTCCGAATACTAATGGCTTCTCTTTTTATAGTGGCTATCGTAATAATAAGTCTTCTTTTTCTTTTAGCTGATAATTGGAATGTTTTATTTAATACTCAAAGTTTAAAAGAGATGGAAAAACAACATTTTGGTGGCATTCTTATTAATAACACGACCAAAACTATTGAAATAACTGATAATAATGCGATAAGAAAAATAACTGCCGGCTCAAAATCAAGAGATCAAGGAATATTTGATGTAGACAGTGTTATTATAAATAAACCAACAAAATTTGAAGGTGAAATTTATACGCATGGTGTAGTAAAATTTTGTGATTTTTCCAGTATTACAGTTATTACTAAAGGGAAGATTAATGAGTTAAAACCATCCTTTTCATATAACTTATGCCATCTTTTTGAAGAAGTAGGCTGGAAAAGCCGAGTAGGTGACGGATATGTTAAAATGTAATTTAGCCGGTTAAAAGAAAAAATCCAAATGAAAATACTTTTTATTAATAATTTTTTTAGCGAATATGGCGGAACTGAAACTGTTATGTACGAACAAGCAGTTAAACTTAGAGAAAAAGGCCATGAAGTTTTATTTTTTGCGACTGACAAAAAACCTTTTCTTGAAAAAGAGTATGAATTTTCATCATATTTCCCTAAATTTACAAATTATCGATCAAAAAAAGTGTTATTAAATATATTCAATATTATTAAACCTTTTTATAATTTTGAAGCACAAAGAAAACTAAATAAATTTTTAAAAGTAACAAAACCCGATGTTATTCATTGTCATAATATTTATTACCATTTAACTCCTTCAATATTAAAAGTCTGTAAAAAAAACAATATTCCTGTTGTTATGACAATAAATGATACAAGACTTATATGCCCTGCGGGAACGCTACTTCAGGAAGGTAAAATATATTGTGATGAGGAGCTATGCAGCTCTTACAAAAATCCATTTTACTGTGTATTGTACGAATGCAAAAATGGGAAGTTCTTACAGAGTTTAATAGTCGCCGTTGAAGCTTATTTTGTTAAAAAATTCAAATTTTATAATGCGGTTTCTGCTTTTGTCTGTCCCTCTATGGCCTTATTGGAACTGGCAAAAAGATCAGGATTTGAAAAGAAAAAACTTCGATTATTACATAATTTCATTCCCGATTCCTATATTTTAAATAAGCATATTTATACTCAACAAGATTATTTTCTTTATGCAGGACGAATATCTGAAGAAAAAGGGGTTAATGACTTAATCCTTGCATTTGAAAAACTGCCTGATATTCCATTAAGAATAGCTGGTTCAGGCCCTGAAGAAATAGAGTTAAGGCTATATTGCGAACAAAAACAATTAAAGAATATTCAATTTATTGGAAGTTTAAACAAAGAAGAATTAACAGAGCAATATCAGAACTGTATAGCACTACTTCAGCCTTCAGTCTGGTTTGAGACTTTTGGAATGAGCATACTAGAGGCATTTGCCTGCGGAAAACCCGTTATTGCAAATGACAGAGGAGCAATTTCAGAATTAGTAGAAAGAAGAGTCACAGGTTTATTATTACATTCTCATAATACTGACTTATTAGAACAATATATAAGATTATTATGGAATGATAAAGAATTTGCCCGACAAATGGGCAGAAACGCAAGAAAAAAAGCAGAAAATTACAGTAGCGAAAATCATATTAATAATCTTTTGGAAATTTATGAATCAGTAATAAAAGCGGAAACTTTTTTCAATTAATGTAATCTATCACCCAGTTGTGATTAAAGCATTCTGAAGTTTTGCTCAAAATGTGGAAAGTCACTAAATTATTGATATATCTAACTACGTGAATATACTATAAATTTCAACTTGGAGATAAAAATTAATGAAAAAAATAATAAGTTTATTGTTAATAACATTATTATTGAGCTTTTCGATCTCAGGATGCAGTCTTGCTAAACAATTATATAAATGCGAAGGAAAAATGAAAATTGAAAGAGCAGATCATACCGCAACTCTTTTAAAAGATGGTCGAATACTTATAACTGGAGGAAAAAATCATAATGAAGCTGATCGCTACCCTGCTTCGGCTGAAATATTTGACCCAGTTACTCTAAAATCACACAAAACAGGCAAAAGGAATGTCTCTAGAATGTTCGCCTCAGCTGTCTTATTGAATGATGGCAGAGTTCTTATAACTGGAGGTATGAATTTTTTAAATCTGAAACAAAATTACACGGTGTTTTAAGTGCAGAAATATTTGATCCAAAAACTGAGACTTTTAGCCTAACAAAGAACAAAATGAATGAAGTTAATTTTGACCATACATCCATTGTCTTAAGAGATGGAAGAGTGTTAGTTATAGCAGGTGCACAGTGCGATGTAATAGAAATCTATGATCCTAAAACAGAAACTTTTAAGACGGTGAAATATAGGTATCGTCGACAAGATGCAGCTGCTTCTATTATGCAAGATGGAAAAGTATTAATAAGCGGTGGAAATGATGAAATATATAATAAAATTTTAAAACAACGAGAACGATTTACTGATACAGAAATATTTGATCCTAAAACTGATGAGCTGAAGCCTGCTGCCAAGATGAATTATTATAAATATGTTTCAAAATCTATTTTACTTAATGACGGTAGAGTTTTTATTGAAGGTTATTCTATGGCAGAAATCTATGATCCTGTAAAAGATAAATTTGATTATATAGATAACAAAATAGAAGAAATAACTGATAAATATATCGATATCTTTAAACTTAAAGATGGAAAAGTATTAATGATAGGTGATATCGGTGGATACGGACCACATACGGATTTTAATAAAACTTTCGGAATTTTTGATCCTGAAACTAATACAGTAATACTTTACAAAGATAAAATTAAAATGCCATTCAACGGAAATTATGCAGCTGTTTTATTAAATGACGGAGAAACTCTTGCTGTAATAGGTGGATACAATGAAGCCTGCCATGTCCTTAAAACTATTAGTTTATATAACATTTACAAAATTATTAATAATATACAAGAATAATTGATTTTTAAATACAAAATTTTCAGATTTTACAACTAAAAAGACAGGATTTCTAAAACCCTGTCTTTTTATTATTTATGATTAATTAACCTTGAGGTGCGTCAACTGGCTTTTTAAGTTCTTTAATGCTAAGACCGATTCTATGCTCTTGAGGAGTGAATCTTTTGATAAGAACTTCGATATCTTGACCAACGGTTAAGATTTCAAACGGGTTGATTTGCTCATCAGCCATTTCCGCTGCAGGAAGTAATGCTTCTACTCCAGGGAAAATGTCAATAAATGCACCAAAAGAAGTGATTTTATTAACAACACCTTTAATTACTTGACCTTCTTGGAATTGTCCTTCGATTTTCACCCATGGATTTTCTTCCATTCTCTTGAGTGAAAGACTGATTCTGTTAAGTTCGAAATCGATTTTAAGAACTTTAACATCAATTTTTTGACCAAGTGTAAGAATATCTGAAGGGTGTTTAACTCTTTGCCATGAAATTTCGGAGATAGGAAGAAGTCCATCAACTCCGTTAATATCAATAAATGCACCGAAGTCAGCAATTCTAACAACTTCACCTGAAACAACTTCATCAACTGTAAGTTTTGAAATTACTTCAACAACAAGTTTTTCTCTCTCTTCAGCAAGAGCTTGTCTTTGACTTAAGATAAGTTTATTTCTTTTTGGATCAGCTTCAAGAACTTTAACAGTAATTTCTTGTCCGATTAAACCTTCATAAGGAGTTCCTGTTCTAAGTTGACTAGCAGGAACAAATCCTCTTAAACCAAGAATTTCAACAACTACGCCACCTTTAACAAGTGAAATAATTTTTGATGTGATAGTATCTTCGTTTTGTCTGTGCTCATCAAGTTGAGACCAGCTTCTAGCAAGAGAAACTCTTTTTAAGGAAAGAGTAATTTGTCCTTCTTCATCTTCATCTCTTAAAATGTAGAATTCTTTTGATTCACCTAAAGTAATAATACTTTCAGGACTTTGGAAAGGAACATTTGAAAGTTCTTTTAAAGGTACAATAGCTTCTGTTTTACTTCCTATATCAACAAGAACACCTGTTTTTTCAATTTTAACAACAGTTCCCATTACAACTTCAGCTACTTTGAAGTTATATCCATAAGATTCGTTTAAAAGGCGTTCAAAATCATTAACTTCTAATTCTTGTACTGCTTGTGCCACAGTTTAGTCTCCTACTTTTTTTACTACATCGTCTATTACATAATCTGGAGTTGAAGCTCCCGCCGTCACTCCTATTTTTTGAGCCTTTTCTATTAGACTCATGTGCAGATCCAACTCTTCATATGTCTCTATATGAATAGCATCTGTTATAGTGCTTATTATCTCCGCTAAATGCGTTGTATTTGCACTATTTTTACTTCCCACAACAATCATTAAATCAACTTCTTTAGCAAGTTCTTTTGCTGCAAGTTGTCTTTTATGAGTTGCATGACAAATTGTATTATAAAGTTTTAATTCCTTTGCATATTCAGCAATAATAGGTAATATTTCTTTAAAATTCTCAACTAATTGAGTAGTCTGAATTACAATTCCGATTTTTTTACTGTTTTTAATAAGAGAAATATATTTTAAAACTTCTTCTTTTGAAGAAATCACAATAGCTTCATTCTCCGCATTCAAATCAGCATAAGCCTTAATTCCTATGACTTCGGGATGATCGGCCTTGCCTATTATAATTACCTGATAACCTTCTTTTGATAAATCCTGTGCTTTATCTTGAACTCTTTTTACGTCAGGACAAGTTGCATCAATTATCTTACAGCCCTTTGCTTTAAGCTCTGTAATTGTTTGAGGAGTTGCACCATGTGTTCTTATAATACATGTTCCGTCAATTTTATCAGGAATTTCATCTATAGTTTTTATACCTAAAGAATTTAATTGATCAATAACCTGATTATTGTGAATTAATTGTCCCAAAATATAAACTTGTTCATCTGGATTTTCTTTTTTAATTTTTATAGATAAATCTACAGCTCTCTTTACGCCATAACAAAAACCGGCATTTTTAGCTAACCGTATGATTTTTTTAGTGCTATTCAGAAAAAGGTACGCTCCTAACTTTCAGATTTGCGATTTTAAATCCTTATAAGCATTATCCATGTGTTTGTTGGCTTAAATAATTTATTATCACTATATAATTTTTAACATAGTGATAATAAAAATTCAAATGGTTTTTATAATTCAATATGTAGTTTGTGTTTTCAGAAAAAACTGACAATCTTATTTAATCTTTATCTCTATGTTTAAGTTTCACTATTTTACAAGCATTACAAGTTTTCATATTTTCAAGCATTGCTTTTTCCATTTTGTCATCAAATTTAACTTTTCCATTCTCATGAATAAGCCAAGGATAATCATCTTGATCTTTTTGCCAAAGAGGTTTAACTTTCCATCCTGAATTTTTTAAAATCAAATCATTTTGATATTCTATTAAATCTTTATTTGGAACATATTTCACACGAGGAGAATTGGGCGACAAATTTTCATTTTTAATTACAATTCTTTGACTGACTTCATTTAAGAAAGAATAAACATATTTACTTTTTCCCTCTTCTCCATGAATATCAAGAATAACTCCTGCTTTAGAAAGTGCGTCGGCAGACTCTTGATACTTACCTTCATCGTTTAATAAGATAGCCAAATTATAATGAGCCTCATAATTTAACGGTGATAAATTTATAGCCTTACAATACTCTTCTGTTGCCTGCTGCTTTCTTCCAAGAAGTTGCAAAGCAATAGCATAATTATAATGGGACTCATACACATTAGGCTCTATTTTAATTGAATTTTTATAACTCTCTGCCGCTCTTTGCAAAAAGATTTGTGCAGATGTCCCGTTTAGCCCCATAAGTATTGCTTTATCCCTATAAGCCAATCCCATGTTATAATAAGCAATAGCCTTACTATGAAGCACATGATATTCATTATTATAAATAAACGGAATTTTTATAATTGAGAGCTTTGAATCTACAACTTTTTGATATTGTTCAATACCTTCGTCTATGTCTTTTAATTTTCTATCTAAAACTATGCCTAGATTTATTCTTGCATTGAAAAAATCCGGAGCTGTTTTTAAGGCTTCTTCATAATAGTCTGCTGCTGTTTCATAAGATTCATAAGCTACATATATGTTTCCAAGATTATATCGAGCCTTAACATGCTCAGGATATAGATCAAGAGCTTTCTGATAGTTTTCTAACGCACTTTGTAAGCTGTTTTCATCATCAGTCGTGTCATCTACAACTTCATCCTGCATTGAGTTCGCATTTTCTTTATCAGTTTTTTCAAATTTTTTATAGTCCTGATCGCCCTCAAACACATAGAAATAAGCGATAGTATGCCTTACAGTCTCAACAATTTTATCCGCAAACAAAATCCCCATCATTACTATGCAAATAACAATGCTTATAATTACACTTTTATTTAAAAACTTTTTTATATTTCTAAAAAACAGAGTATTGTACCTTACTTTACTAATTTAAACTTTATTAACCAACTGAAATGACCTTTATTATTAATCTATAAACTCTTATCAAAAGTCGACATAACCCACAATAAAATATAACTGTCCTATCTTATGTTAACTTAAAAAACATGATAATTATACCAGTAGATAGCCCTAGTAGGGAATTTATATTTCAGACCAAGTTTGGTTTTATAATAATACACACGCATATATTCGACTCTTACCCAGACACGATCCAGCTATTAATACCGGTTAATCCGGTATTTTTTTTATTCAAGTATATTTCTTCAAAAAAATAAACTCCTGCACTGAGCGAGGAGTTTATTTTTAATAGTAATAATAAAATTACTTAGAAACTGCTTCTTTGAATTTTTTACCTGCTGTGAACACAGGAACTGTTTTTTCAGGAATTTGAATTTCCGCACCAGTTTGTGGATTTCTTCCTGTTTTAGCTGCTCTCTTACGAGCTTCAAAAGTTCCAAAGCCAACTAATGTTACTTTTTTGCCTTTAGAAACGGTTTTTTCTACAGTTGCTAAAATGGTTGTTAGGATTTCAGAAGCTTCTTTTTGTGTTACTTTAGCTTTCTTCGCAATCTCTTTTACTAACTCTTCTTTGTTCATGGTTACCTCCAATGTTCGACATATTAAATTATACTTATTTTGCCATTTAACGCAAGGGGGTAATCCATAATAGCGTTTTAAAATGATACTTTTAGAGTAAATTTATAATTTATAAAATGAATACAACTGACAAAATAAACATAGCAAAGTCCTTATATATCAATCAATCTAGTACATTATGTTTAATGCACCAGATTAAGCATTATTTTTTATAATTAATCTATTTATTAATTAAATGCTTCCCACTTAACAATCTTTACAATTGATAGGTTCTAACATTCCAATACCCGATACATTAGGTATTTCATATTTATTTCTTTCAGCGTCACTAAGCTCTTTCGAGTCAATATATTTATAATTTCCCCTAAAATATTGATTAGATTCAAAAATATTTTTACTAATTTTGCAATAATCAAAAGCTGATGATGATATATCAGTATCCTTAAAGTGAGCATCTAACAAATCTGAATAAGCAAAATCACAATTAGTTATCCTTGCTGAAGAGAAATTACAACCTAATTTTGCATTAATAAAACTACTATCCGTAATAGTTGAATGTTCAAAATTAACGTATTGATTATTTGTTCCATTAAAACAACAAGTTTTTAAAGATGAGGTACTAAAATCATTTTTCCATAATGAAGTATTAGAAAAATCAATATTTTCCATTTTGGTATTTAAAAAGCTGCTGTTTATTAAACTAGCCTCTTTAATACTGCAATTATTAAGCATAGAATCATCAAAATTTGCGGCAAAAGATGAAATTTTAGAAAAATCACAGTCATTTATCGTACATTTATTAAACGAGGTTTTATTTAGTTTTTCATTTGTAAAATTCTGATTATTAAAACTTTCATTTATAAAGGATTTCCCCTCAATTTTATTATTTTTAAAGTTTTTCTCTCTTGTGTAATACATTTTTTCAAAAGATTGATTTTCTTTATGTTGACGTTTATATTTACTTGCCTCTTTCTGCTTTTCATAATCCTCATAAGCATCTATAGGCGTTGATAAATCATAGTCAATAATTTCTGATTTTGGGACACCATTATCATCTATATATTTTACAACGTTCCAACTATGAGCTTCGCCTTTAAATCCGCCTGTTATAGAAGCTCTTGGCCTATGCCTATCATCATTGTCAAAAACATTATCACAAATCAACTTAAAAAGAGCGCTCCTGTGCCTACATACACCGGCTCCATTCTCCACAATATCTCCCAGATCAAATTTTTGTTTTACCAGCATCGAATGGTAATAGTATTGATTAGTTATAGCTAAGCTTTCTTTATCCTTAAATTTTGAGAAAACCTTACTTATATAATTTTGAATAATTCTAATTTTTTTCTCGTTCGAATTTACAAGGCTGGTTTGTTCTTTCAGCTCTGTGATAATTTCTTTAATTTTAGGGTGTTGTGAATTTATTTTAAACTCCCAAATTTGAGTGCCATCGAGCAATTTATCATTATAACCAATGAAACCTTTATTTTTATACTGTTCTGTTTGCATTTCAGGTGTAGTTTTATGACCTTTAAATGAAACCAACTGAGTTAAAAAGTCTTTATTTATACTCTTAGAATGAATTAAAGAGGCATTATAAGAGATTAATGGAATTACAAGTCTATTATTATTAGCATTAGAAACATTTTCTTTTTTATAATTATTCTGATTAAACGATATTTTCATTGCATAGTCTCTATAACGTAATACCTTAATTAAATTAAAAAAAAACTATTTTATTAATGTGAATAAACTAATTAAAACCAAAAGAATTTTAACATCCTGTTACAAAGAGCGAATAATAATAAGAAAAAATCAAGGTTCTTCAAATTTATTATTTTATAAAAGATTTTTTATAAAAAACTAGTATGTTTAATATGTTTTTGTTATATTAGTGGCTTACTAAATTTATACTTATTATTTATAAAAACAAACTAAAAGAAAGACTAAAGGACATGAACAATAATACACAAGTTGAAAATGCAAAGTTTCTTTTTTTAAGAGAAACTTCCAAAAAGACTCTTTACAGACTAGCCGATCTAATTGAAAAAGACCCTTATCCTCTTTTTAAAGCAACAAGAGCAGGACTTTTCAAAGGAATTAAAAGAGAAGCAATAAATTATCTTGAAGAGAAAAAACAAACAGTAAAACTCCATAAAACAAAACAAGATCTTCAAACAGTAATAGACCTTTTATATCAAGAATAATTCAAAATAAACTACAAAAAGCCCTCACCGATAAAAATTTATCCTGAGGGCTTTTTATTTTTAAAAAATATTTATGCAACTTCGTTCTGTAAGGTTTGTTTCTGTATTTTATGAATTACACTGTCAACTAATAATTCATAATAAACTGTGTTTTTAATCTCTGCTGAAAATTCTCTAATAAGTGAATCTTCGACAATAGCTCTAAGTTCGCTCACCGGATCTGTTTCCTTTTTCATTCCCGGACAAATAAAATCGATATAATCAGACGTTATTTTATAGTCCTGTACCTCTGTAAATAAAAACCACTTTAGCTTGACACCTAAATCCTTAATCTTATTAGTGAATTTAAGATTTTTGTTTAATTTCATAAAAATACGTCCCTCAGGTCTTCTTTATTTTCGATTCCACTCACAGCTTAAAATGATAGACTACAAACTAATTACTATTTCTTACTCATGTCTAATAAAACAGAACACAGTATAAAATTCACCTAATTCATAAAAATATTAAGAAAAATTAACATAAATGAGGATCATCAATTTCTATCCTCTCTATTAAAGGTAAATTCTTATAAAACACTACTGTGACAATGCTGTTTAAAGCTGTGTCTACCTTATAATACTCACTTATAAAAGAAAGCACATCAGCCTTTTGTCGTAATGTTGATTTGTATTTTGCCAACAATTCATCTGACAGCTGATCTATTGTCATAAGCTGCATTTCTTGAGAAATAATTCCACGTCTTACAATATTACCGCCAACCCTTATTTCAACAGGATCTCCTTTTACGTAATATGCATTATCAAAATATAAAGAGCCCGGACGAATTGCTATAACCTCTTCATCATTTTTTTCTGCGATAACTTCGTCATAAAAATTTTCTGACCAATTAATTGCTTTTGGCATAGATTACCCCCTAATCACAAAGCCGAATAATATAGTATAACTTAATTTCAAAATATTTCATACAAATAATTGTTGCGCAACAAACATATAATAATACATACTTGAATTTAATACGGCAGAAACAAGGATTAAAAAATTGGGTAAATCTAAAAAAAGAATTCTCTGTAAAGGGAAGAATCAATGTTTTGAGATGGAAATGACCCGAGAACAAGCAGTTGAAAGGGTCTTTGATGAACTATGCCAAAATCCTGCAAGTATTGCAGCAAAGAAAATAATTACTCTTTTCGGATTAAAAGCGGAAGAATTATCCGAAAAAGGCGTAAACTATGAGATTTTAAGGGCTTTAGACAACATAATTTAAAAACAGAAAGAGAGTCATTATACTCGATAACAACTCTCTTGGTTCTGTTATTCTTAATTCCAGACAACAGTTTAATCTACCTGCCATCTTCTTGACTATTTTAATATACCACATTGTTAAAAAAATAAAACGTTAATTTTAATTTATTTTTTATCCTTCAACAGAACTATTAATAAATTTAAAAATCTGCAAGATTCTTAATGGAAATCTTTTTAAAAATTTTAGGCATTTTTACGGATATGAGCTTTACTTGTACCTGCTTCATCAGAGATATAACGACCAATACCTGAAAGCCTGTTCGCAAGATTTTGCCTGTAAGTATCCGCAGCAACCGTTGGTATTGGTTTCCCCGGATATAACTGATAAAACTCTCTATATTCACCCTCAGAGACATTTGGCATTATAACATTTGCTCCGCTTTGCAATGCAATAAATCTACCATTTGGATTTAAAGCCTCCATTGCTGTTGTAGCAGGCAAATTAATATCAGGAAGAAGCAGACGAGTAATAGCCATAACTTTTAAAGCCATTATAAATTCTCCACCCTTTTCTTCACGTAATGGTGTATCAGGATTCGGAATAAAAGGTCCTATTCCAATCATATCCGCTCCAATTTCCTTGAAGAAAAGGATATCTTCAGCTAGAGATTGAAGAGTTTGTCCTGGCAGTCCGACCATACAGCCTGTTCCTACTTCATAATTATATTTTCTAAGATTTTTAAGGCATTCTACTCTATTATCAAAGTCCATTCCTGGATTTAATTTATGATACAATTCCACATCAGTAGTTTCTATACGAACGAGAAATCTATCAGCACCTGCTTCTCTGAATTTTTTATATTCTTCTTCTGATCGTTCACCGATACTTAAAGTTATAGCGACACCTAAATCATGAATCCCTTTAATTATCTTCTCAAGTATTTCTACATTATAGTAAGCATCTTCGCCTGATTGAAGAACAATAGTCTTATATCCTAAAAGACTCGCATTATGAGCAAGTCTTAGGATTTCCTCAACTTCAAGCCTATAACGATTAACTTTTTTATTATCTCTTCTTAAACCGCAATACAGACAATTTTGCTTACAAATATTAGAAAATTCAATTAAACCTCTTAAATGAACTTCATCGCCAACATATTTATTTCTTGTTCTGTCTGCTGCCTCAAATAAATCTTTCTCAAACTCAGAACTTTCCAAAAGAGTTATAATTTCTTCTTTTGTCAATTTGTGAGTTTCTTCTGCCTTTGTTATTATATTTATCATAATATTATTTCCTAACTATCTTTGTTTTGTAAATCATTATATCAAATTTTTTATTAATAAACTAAACCGTTATTTAATTTAACATTTATTTGACTAAATATAAAAAAAACAAATATAATAACAAAATAAATATTTCCACCTATTTAATAATTATTTTTATCAAATAATTACCTTTATATAGTTAGAAACATTATATTAATTTCTCATACATTATTTTTTAAATTTACGGAGATATATATAAATGTCAAATAAAATAACCTCCTTATCAGAAGTATTAACAGAGGCTTGTTTTGAAATGATGGGGATGTTCGGAATTTCTCCTGTTTTCGTAAAGGAAACTGAAAATCCCACTTTAAATACAAAAAGATACATCTACATCACAATTGAATTATCACTAGCATTATCAGGAACTATTGTTATAGGACTTCAAAAAGACTTCGCATGGAAACTAATGTCCCACATGATGGGTGGTATGGAAGTAAACGAACTTGATATGATAGCACAAAGCAGTCTTTGTGAATTTACGAATATGCTTGCAGGGTCAGCATTAATAAAACTTAATTCGCCCGACCTCATTGACTTATCACCACCTGTTATTGAAATCAATGACTCAGAAGCTGTAACTGTTATTGCGGAGGTCCCTTCCAAAAAGTTAAACTTTGAAATTGACGATGCCGAATTTCATATTGATGATTCAAAATTTGAAATCAGCTACATAATTAAAGATTAAGCTAAAAAGACTTCCAGCGAGGAAGTCTTTTTACTATTATATAAATTCAAATATTTACTTCTTGCCAAAAAGAGCCTCTTCAATAATCGCACATAAAATATGCCCGATTAAAATATGAACTTCCTGAATTCTCGGCGTTATAGAAGAAGGGACACAAAGGCAATAATCAGAGATTAGCTTCGAGTTTCCGCCTTCTTTTCCTGTAAGACAAACAGACATTATACCCATTTTTTTAGCCTGCTCAAAAGCAGTTATGATATTCGGCGAATTACCCGAAGTTGTTATACCGATAAAAATATCGCCATTAACTCCATTTGCCTGTACTTGACGGGCAAATACGCTATCATAGCCGTAATCATTACCTATGGCAGTTAAAATAGACGTATCAGTCGTTAAAGCTATAGCCGCAAGGCCCGGCCTGTCAAAATAAAACCTGCTGACAAGCTCTCCTGCAATATGTTGCGCATCTGCGGCACTTCCGCCATTTCCCGCAACAAGAATTTTATTTCCTCGCTGATAAGCCTTAATCGCTTCACTTGCAACATCTTCTATCTGTTTTATAAAGTTTTCGTTTTCCAGTACGTTTTTTATAAGCTCATTGTGTTCTTCTATTTGATTTCGTACTGAAATAACCGTATTTTGTATATCCTGCATTAGACGCTCCAAGTTTAATTATTAGAATGATGAAGACTGTTTACTTCTTTTATTCTATCTTTTACACGTTTTGAAATAACATCAATATGAACCGTATCCGTTATTCCCTGCATAGACGCTTCTTCTTTGGATCTTGAGGAAATTTCGTCTATATCATTAATATCAAGCCACATTAAGCTTAAACCATAATTTATATCTAATCCTCTTTTCGCAACTGTTTTTAATAATTTAGTCGCAACATCAAGGAAATATAGCTGCTCTGTGTTTGTATTCGTATAATCGGGAAGATTTACTATAATATATTGCAAGGAATCAAAAAATTCAAAAGTCTTTGAACGTCCTAAAATATCAACGGAAATTAATCTTGTATTAAAATCATAATCTTTATCATGAATTAATTTACTTAATTTTTCATCAATAAACTTACTTTTATTTGGAAAAAGATTCATAAACCTTTGCAAAAGCATATCAGCAATAACTGCTGTACTTTGGGAACTGCATGAAGCAGTAAACAATTTTAAAAGAGTATTTAACACGTCTTCATCAACTGTTTCTTCATTGGATTTAATAAAATTAACCATCGCATCAGCAGTTAAAAGCAATGCTTCTTTTTTCTCGAAAGAATCGTCCAGAATAAGCTCTTCGTTTAATAAATATTCTGTATATTTGGCAAGGACTTCTCCTTTTCCTTTTTGCAAAAATAATCCCGAAATAATTGTTTTAAACATTTCAGAATAATTTTCATCAAAAAGAGCCTCTTCAAGATTTTTATACAAAAGCTCATTGTCTGATTTAACAACAGCAGTAAGAACGGTCTGTCTTAAAAACTGATCTCCTCCTGACTGTCCATGAGTTTCTATATCATTAGCAACTTCAAGAAGTTTTTCAAATTTTATTTTAGCATCTTGCTCTATATTTTTTTCAATCTCAGCCATGTTTCACCTTATCTTTAATAAAGTTAATAGGGCATTACTGCCCTATCAAATCATAATTCAATTTCAACTTAAAAGCAAAAATTATGCTTCCATGTATTTTTCCATATTGTCGTACATTGTCCATATACCGCAAGGACAAACGCCTGCACAAATACCGCAGCCAATGCACTTTTTAGGGTTGCTGACATATTCAAAAGTTCCATTTTCTTTTTCAACTCTTGAAATAGCCATTTCAGGACAAACGTCCATACAGAAATTACAATCTCTGCATAAACCGCAGCTCATACAACGACCTGTTTCCTCTTGTGTATCCATTTCAGACACTTTTTGAGGATTCATAGGATGATAATACTCATCTTTTACTTTGTCTTGAGGAATCATAGGTGCTCTTTTAAAGAGATCTAAAGGCTGAGCCACAAGCATATTATGAATATTAAGGGCCACTTTTCTGCCATCGCCTATTGCATGGGTAAATAAGCCAAGTTTTACCGCATCACCCGTTACAAATACTTTTGGATTAGCTTCAGTCTGCATAAATTCATTAAGCTTTGTTTTTCCTCTTTCATCAAGATATTCATTTGATAAGAAAGAGAAGTCAGTTCTATCGCCAACAGAAATAATAACCGTATCAGCTTCTAAAATTCTGCCGTCTTTTAAGTGAACGCCTTTATCGGTAACTTTCTCAGTAAAGCAAGGCCACAAGATTTCAGCACCAAGTTTTGTAACATGTTCAATTTCTTTTTCAAAAGCAGCAGGTTTTTGAATATCAATAGCCGTAACTTTTTCAGCACCAAGATTATAAGCACCGATTACAACGTCCATAGCCGCATTACCAGCACCAATCACAACAACTTTTTTACCGATACTTACTTTTTCGCCTTTATTAATGGACTTTAAGAAATCAAGACCTTTAACAAGTCTTTCATGTCCTTCAAAAGGAATAACAACAGGAACATGCGCCCCAACGGTAACAACAACTGCATTATATTCTTTTTCAAGCCTTGAGAACAGAGCTTTATCTACTGTTATATTAGTATTAATGCCTATTCCAAGTTCTTTTATTCTATTAAGTTCAGCTTCAAGGACTTCTTGATTTAATCTATCTTCAGGAATAACCTGTTTAAGTTTTCCGCCTATTATACTGTCTTGCTCATAAATATCTACTTTATAGCCGAATTTTCTCAAGTGATAAGCGGCTGTTAAACCTGCAACACCCGAACCTATAACAGCAACGGAACTATCAAGTTCTTGAGATGGAGCCTTCACTTTTATATCTCTGCTTAACATTCCAAGATTAGCTATTTTTACAGGAGTATCAATATATTTTCTGTTACATTCATCCAGACATAAGTTAGGACAAACCTGTCCGCAAACTGAAGCAGGGAAAGGACTGTAATCAAGAACCAGTTTTAAAGCCTCTTCAACTTTACCAGCTCTTAAAAGTCCTATTCTACGTTGTGTAGGAATATAAACAGGGCAATTATATTCACATGGAGAAGCAAATACATGGTTTTTCCATTCAGGATAACGTATTCTTAATTCGTCTTTTTCAACAAAATTTGCCACATAATAATCTTCTGAAATAAGATCGCCAAAAATTCCACCCTCAACCCATTTATTAAGTCTGAAATCCTTAATAGGAATTAAAGATTTGATTTTTCTTTCTTCATAGGTTTTAGCAACAATTTTGTTCCATTGTGAAAAATCTAAAAGGTAATTAATTTCATTAGTTTTTTCAATTTTTTCAAGAAAATCAGGCATTCCTTTTAAAAGAAAAGTTTTATCCCTGTCATCTAAAGGCAAAAGCCAAACATCATCAGAAAGGTCTTTTACATTTCCTCTGACATAAACAGTTCCGCCAACCATACCGACACAACTTCTGTATCCTAATACGGAAGGAAGTGCTTCACAGCCTGCACCACAGACAACAGCAACGCCGCCGCCCATAAATTCAAAACTGAAAGAGCCTGTATTTTTATATATCCAAAATTCCGGAGGCGGGAACTTAGGGTCATGCTTCATTAAAGCCCCTGATCTTGTTCCTACTCTTCCGCTAATGAAAATTTTACCCGTAGCCGCACAATGAGCAGTAGTATCACCACCATCGCCTTTTACGATAATCTCAGCACCTGCATTTAACCAGCCTACATCGGCAGGAGCAGAGCCTTCAACAATAATCTGAGTTCCATGTAATCCCATAGAACCGATTCTTTGCCCGGGGTTTTTAACTCTGAATTTTAAAGGCTTACCGTCTTTTGACCAGACAGAACCGCCGATATTATGTTGTCCCGAAGCTAAAATATCAAATTCAGTACAACCTTCATCAATTTTTTTATATATTTGCTGAAGAAGTTTTTGACTGGAGATTCTTTCTTCAGCTATTATTCCTAATAAATTCTCAGTGGAATTTTGCTTTGTATCAGGCATAACGCCCCTCCTGACAATATTTTATTTTTCTCAAACCTATCTTTTAACAAGCATGCTGAATTTGTAATCTTTGAGCCACATGTTGATCAACACTTACTAAAGCATCTGACCTACCGACAGGAAGCGAACTGTTTCCTATTGGAGCCATCATTTTCTTCAACTCATGATCTAATGAAATAAAGTAATTAACTATGCTTTCAGCTACTTTATCAATATCCAGACGCTTTACAAGCACAGGATTCTGAGTACAAATACCAACAGGGCATAAGCCTGTATTACAAGCATTACACTTGCCATGATCATTTCCAACGCAACCCGCAAGCTGAAGCATAAGTTTTCCTGTAAATACCCCATTAGCTCCAAGAGCTATCATTTTTAAGGCATCAGCAGAAAGATTCATGTTCATACCAAGTCCGCCAGCTGCCCAAAGAGGGATTTGTCCCTGTTTACCTTGATGCACAGCAGCAAGATAACAATCTCTAAGCTTAGAAACGATAGGATGACCTGTATGATCCAATGATACTTCGTGAGCCGCACCCGTTCCACCTGCAATACCATCGAGGAAAAATCCGCCAACAATATTATAAGGATCTCTTAACAGGTTGTTATATACAGAAACGCTCGTTACGCTTGCTGCAACTTTAATTGCAACAGGAACTTTAAATTTGAATGCAGAGTTTAAAGAAAGGAACATTTTCTGAACACTTTCTTCAATAGAATAAAGTCCTTGATGATTTGGAGGACTTAATAAATCAGCTTTTGGAACGCCTCTGATTTCCTGAATATGACGTGCAACTTTTTTAGATTGTAAAAGTCCGCCATCTCCCGGTTTAGCTCCTTGACCTATTTTAATAAGTACGCCAGCAGGATCAGTAACCATATCAGGCATTGTGTTAATAATTCTGTTCCAACCGAAATGACCCGATGCGATTTGCAATATCATATATTTTAAATATTCAGATTTAAGAAGTCTTACAGGAAGACCACCTTCGCCCGAACACATTCTTACAGGAAGTCCGACTTGCTCGTTAAGGTAAGCAACAGCAATTGCCATAGCTTCCCACATACGCCATGATAAAGCACCAATAGACATATCCCCGATAATTACAGGGTAAATCCAACTCACAGGAGGAATTTCACCCGATAATGCCAATTTCCCATCTTTTACTTCAAGAGGAATATGCTCAGGAGGCAATACTCTTCCAAAAGGTGCAAGCATATCAAAAGTATGACGCTGTGCATCAAGCGATGGGTCAGTCATTTGGGAAATACGACCGATTTTAAGTTTGTCTAAAGTTCTGCCTTCTGTATGAACATTGGTTCTTCCGCCTCTTTTGTAAGAGTCGGCTAAAGATGTTCTATATTTAATTGCAAGTCTGTTATCAGAATTTCTTACAGGCTTAATTGCTGTATTTGGACAAACTTTTTCGCATATACCGCAACCTCTACAAGCCTTATTCTCATCAATAACCTGTTTAATTACTGGTATTGTTTGGAAAAACACTCTTGGTCTCGGCGAAGATTCTTCGCTGACAACTTTTCTTCTTTTTTCAACACCTGCTTCTATAGCACCAAAAGGACAAGAAGCTGTACAGCTACCACAAAGAGTACACCTGTCGTGTTTATATTCTAATTGCCATGGTAAATCATCTATTGCTAATTCATTTACTTTTACTGCTGCCATCTCTCTACCCCCAAGCTGTTGTTAATAATAACCATTTCTCTTTCATGAGGGTAAATATCCTCTTCCCATTTTCTATCGGGAAGAACTTCGTTAATACCTGTTACTTCAGAAGTTATAACGATTGTATCTTTAGTTCCGCCAACAACAACCGGTCTTAATTTTTTAGAATCACAACAGGTAAACATAGTACCATCAGGAAGAACGCCGATAATGGTATTCGGACCGTTTATCTCAAGATGAGCTAAAGATGCTTTTATTTTAAGAAGAATTTGCTTATCCTCTCTTTGCTCAATCTGTTCAAATGGCAAAGGAGTAATTGTGTGCTTATAGTAAGCAAGTGGCCATTTTAAAATTTTATTAATATAGTGAAGGGTGTATAAAAAACATTGAGAATCAGACTCAAAACCTACATAACCTTTATACAGCTTCTGCTGAAAAAGCTTATTCTTTTCATAGAAAGTATTTTCGCCGTTTGCAAGTGATGTATAGCCTTGTAAAAAGAAAGGATGAGCCGCATATCTTACGATGTCGTAATTTGTATTTTGCCTGCATTGAGCAGTAATAATTTTTGCAGTAAATTCTTTGTTTTCTTCCCAAAGTCCAAAATATTCACCAATATCGGTAGGATCGCCAATTTCTTTAAGAGTAACGACATCAGGCCAAAAGGAGTAAACATAGCCGTCATCTGTTTCTTCAAGAGCCTCTCTTATTTTTAATTTTGCATCAACTAGAAGTTCTTCTTTTTCATGCTCTGGAGAATATTTAAAACTTTTTGGATATTGAAATACTTCAAACACATAGTTTGGCATTGGTTCAATATTTAAACCGGGCTTATAATCAATTTCTGGTGCCCACTGCATAACCCTTACAAAGCCTAATGAGTGAAGAATATCTTCCGCTTTTTTCATACCTTCATTGGTGCAGGCCATAGATAAAATCGGCAAACCTTTGTAATTTTCAAAAACACCGCCAAGATCTTGCATAACCATAGCAAAACCTGAATTATCATGTCCTTTTTGTTGAGAACGCATTAATTTAAGCGCCATAGAAGGGTGGATATAATTTTTAGATTTTATAGCTCCTATACGACACACGCTTTTTTTCTCCTGATCTCTTTTTAAATCATTAATTATTTCAAAATTATAATTTTTTGAAACTTATCCAACATTTTAGCGTAAATCTTAAAAAAGTTCGAGAAAAAATTTTATACCTACTAAATATCAGGGATTTTTTAAATTTAATTTTATAAAATTAACACCAATAGCAAATAATTATATTAAAGCTTTTTGCATTAAAAAATAAATTAAATTATTTTACACATTTAGTTAGCCTACGGATGCAACGCTGCCTTTATTACACGACCATCATCATGCATTTTAATCCCTTCGATTCCCTCTGAAAGAGGCATTTGAGCCGTTATCAGTTTCTTTACATTAATTGAACCATCGCTTATTAAGTTAAGGGCTTCTTTAATATGTGCAGGAGTATGGTGAAATATACTAATAATCTTTATTTCATCATAATGAACTCTTCTTGTATCTAACTCAATAGTAGTTCCAGACTTACAACCGCCAAAAAGGTTGACAGTTCCTCCTCGTCTCGTTATTTTAAGCGCTTTTTCCCATAAGGCAGGCAAGCCTACTGCTTCTATTGCAATATCAAGTCCTTTTCCACCGGGAGTAAGACTTTTTATCTCTTCAACAGGATCAACTAAAGTTGTTAAATCAATAACTTCATCAGCTCCTGCAAAGTCTTTTGCAAGTTTAAGCTTGAGCGGATTTCTTCCCATTGCTATAACTCTTGCACCTTTTAGCTTTGCAACTTTTACAAACATAAGTCCAATAGGCCCTAGCCCTATTACGCCAACGGTCTGACCAGCTTTTATCTCCGTTCGTTCTGCGCCATGCAGCACATTAGCAAGAGGCTCAACAAAAGCCGCCTCATCAAAACTCACATGCTCGGGGATTTCAAGCATATTATACTTAACTATCTGAGCAGGCACTTTTATATATTCAGCAAAAGCACCATTAAGCAGATTTAAGTTTTCGCAAAGATTATATTCACCAAGTCCGCAATAAAAACATTGCATACAAGGAGCTGAATTAGCCGCTACAACCTTTTGTCCACGTTTAAAACTTGTTACGTTTTCACCAACTTGCTCTACAATGCCCGCAAATTCGTGTCCAAACCCAGAAGGAACTGTCTTAATAAGAACAGGATGACCTCTTCTAAAAGTTTTAACATCAGTTCCGCAGGTAAGAGCAGTTTTAACTCTTACTAAAACCTCATCAGCCTCTATTTCAGGAACATCTACCTCTTCATATCTTATATCACCCGGAGCATGAAACATTATTGCGTTCATTTTCATAATTTTATATATGCCTTTAATATTCTATTATTTAATGTATCTTCTATCGCTTCATTAATTTGACCTAAAGGGTAGTTACTTATTAAAGTATCAACTTTTACTTTGCCCATTTCAATCAACTTGAGCGATTCCTTTAAATCTTGTGTTGATGGGGAATAACTGCCCATAACGGTTAATTCCCTATAATATATCTCATTATTGGCAAATCCATCCGCATAAGAGCTTACGCTTGAGAAAACACAAATTGTTCCGCCATCTCTTATTGATTTTAACGCAGGAGATAAACTTTTATTGCTTCCCGAGGCTAAAAATACAATATCTACACCCAAATTATCATTATTTTCTTTAATTTTATCCGCAAAGTCTTCTTCATATTTAAAAGATTGATCGAAACCTAATGTTTCTGACAAATTAACTCTTTCATCGAACAGATCACAACCAAAAACAGTAGCACCATAAACTTTAGCCGCCTGCCCTATTAATAAACCGATAGAACCCAATCCCATAACAAGAACGGTTTTATTTGGCGAAACTCCTGCTCTTTTAACAGCTCTCAAACAACATGCCAAAGGCTCTGTAAAGGAAGCCTCCTCATAAGAAATAGTTCCTGAAAGTTTAAAAGCACTATGTAAAAGATGATCTTCAGATAAAAATATATATTCAGAGAAACCACCAGGGAGAATATTGGTTTCTTTAAATTTTCTACACATGGAATAATTACCACTTTGACAATAAACACAGGCAAAACAAGGAACATGATGACCTGAAACAATTTTATCACCTAGTTTAAAAGCTGTTTTTTCGGTATTTATTTCAATAATTTCACCGACTATTTCATGCCCTAATACTGCTCCGTCCGCAACTAAATTCTGTTTCAACTTAACAATATCAGAACCACAAAGACCGCAACCGTATATTTTTACTATTGCACCGCTTTTTTTAAGAATAGGTGGTGATATATCTTTTAATTCAAGAGTTTTATTTTTTAATACTGCAGCCTTCAAGTTTTTAATCCTACCTTTTAAAACTACAAGTATATTAAACTCCTTAAATATTTACTGTCAAAAGTTTATTTTAAGTATTAGGAAGTTTTAAACTATCTATTTTGAGCCCGAGGCCTGATTTGCTGTTTTATCACAAGTGGAAGGCACTCTGGTACAACTGTTAAGAGCTTTACCTGGTTGACCAAAAGCAAACTTGAATAGTAAAAATTTCTTGCTTAACATCTCACTTACTCCGTCCGATAGACATTTTATACTATTAACTGCTTCCTGTGAAGCCAATACTGTTTCATTAAGATTACTGAATAAATTCGGTCCTGACTGAGAATTACTAACTTTATTCGTATAATTATTAACTACTCCTAATGTATTATTTGTAATTTTCAAGGTATCTTTACTATCTTTTGAAACCTGCTTAAAGTTTTCAGAAGCTTCCGCCGCATTTTTAATAGCCGTTTTTATATTTTCATCTCCTGTAATTTTACGCAAATCAGAAGAAAACGCAGAACCATTAGACAAGATTTGCCTTATATCACCTTTAAATGTTCGATCCGACAGTAATCCATCTACGTTTGCAAGCGTTGATTTTACAAGAATAGAAGTTCCCGCAGCATTTTTTGAGAACGTTCTAATATCATTTTTATTATCTTTTGCTATTTGATTCATATTTTTAGACATTTCCACTTGAAGATTCATCAGCTCTTGACTTTGAGCTATAAAATTTTTAAGTTTATCACTTTGCATAAAATCTTTTATTGAATCTTGAAGATCCGTCAACGTATAAACATCTTGACCTTTTATCCATGCTCCGTCTTTTAATTTAACCTTAGAAGGTTTATCAGGTAGATTTAGCACAATAAATTTTTGCCCCGCAATACCTTCTGAAACAACAGAAGCAGTTGTATTATTAGGTAAAATAAAGTCTTTCTGATAAATATTCAATCTGACAATAGTGTATTTATAATCTTTACTTAATTCTATTTTTGAAATTTTGCCTACTTCTAACCCCTGATAATAGACTTTAAATCCCTCACTAAGGATGCCTGGCTTTTTGAATAAAACATTCCACTTCATTTGAGGCATAAGTGCAAAATAACGAAGCCATAATACACCGAATATAAATAATCCTACGGTAGAAACTATAAAAATCCCTGCTTTAAATTCAGATACGGTTTTGACTTTCTGATTATTCATTATTTATTTGTCCTTTATCTTTCTTTAATCTAAGTCTTTCCTTAAAAAGCATTGGATATTTGCTGTTATCTGATAAAAACGAACCCAACGTGCCTTGCCATACAAATTTTGCATTATCCAAAATAAAAATTCTGTCCGAAACATTTTGAATTGTACCCATATCATGTGATACAACAACCGAGGTTATTCCCATTTGATCTCGCAAACGAACAATGTCATCTTCAAGTTTTGATGCTGTTTGAGGGTCCAAACCTGAACTTGGCTCATCATAAAGAATCACCTCAGGCAAAAGAGCTATAGCTCTGGCAATACTTGCCCGTTTTTGCATACCGCCCGATAATTCATCAGGTGTTAGGTCTTCAGTATTTTGCAAGCCAACTGTATTTAAAGCGTCTAAAACTCGTTTTTCTATTTCCTCTTCAGCCAAATTAGTTGTTTCGCTTAAAGCTAAAGCCACATTTTCATATATGGTCATTGAATTAAACAAAGCAGGATATTGAAATGCCATACAAACCCTATCGGAGTAAACATTAATTTCTCCTTTATCAGGCTTGATTAAACCTGTTATAAGTTTTAAAATAGTGCTTTTACCCGTTCCTGACGGTCCTGCAATTGTAACTATATCTTTTTCGTAAATATTAAAACTTACATCATCAAGAATTTTTTTCAAACCAAAGGAAAGACTCACATTCTTAAAACTTATGAGAACTTTTCTATTTTCAGAGGCTTTATCATTTAAGTTCATATTTATGCCCCAAAGAAAATCGAAGTTAAAATATAGTTAAAGGTAAAAATTAATATTATGCTCCATACAACAGTAGTAGTAGTTGCTTTACCAACTGCTTCTGCACCTCCAATTACGGAAAAACCCCTTGTAGTTGCAATTACAGAAATTATAATTCCAAAAACGGTCGCTTTCAGAACCATAACCCAAACGTCCTGATTTTCTATGAACTGTCTTACCGAATCAAGATAAATTTTATTATTTAATCCGATAGAAATTCCCGTCAAAACCATTCCCGAAACTATAGAAACGAAAGCCGAAATTATAGTTAAAAGTGGAGTTATAATGCTTGATGCAATTAACCTTGGAACAAATAAATAATAAGTAGGATTTATTCCAAGAACTCTTAGAGCATCAATCTGCTCAGATGACTTCATACTGCCTATTTCTGCTGAAATAGAAGCTCCAACACGTCCTGCAACAACAATTGATGTAATAACAGGGGCTAACTCCCGAATTATAGCAATAGCAACAAGTCCACCTACAAGATGCCCCGCACCGAAATTATAATAAAGCTGCTTTGCTAATTGCGTAGAAATAGCAAGACCAATAAACATAGCAGTTATTGCAACTATAAAAATAGAATCTATTCCTGCTTTATTTATCTGCTCACAAGTTTCAACAATATGAAACTTGCCTTTTAGTATAAATTTAAACGCCTCTAGTAACGTTTGTCCTGAACGCCCAATATCCTCAACAAATTCTCTGGTAGCTCCCATGTCTCATCAACTCCCAATAGTCCAACTCACAAAAAGTATAGAATAGCGTTAGTTTTGAGAATATTCCACAGCTTAACTAGCCTATGATAAATACTTAGGCTAACCTTATACCTATCTGACAAAATAATTTATAAAACGTCATGCTGAATTTATGTCTACATCTACTAAAATTAGTTAAATACTCAATGATTTCGATGTCTAAAGCCATCGACTTATTTTCTTGCCCTTTGAGTTCTTTTTACACAAAATAATTCTTGAGAGAAGAAGCAAACCGCTCATTTGCAGTGGTTTTAAAATTGAATTATCAAAAATTAAATTGGATCAGTATAAACACAAAAACACAGGAGATAAATTATCTCCTGTGTTTTATATTATTTAGAATTAAAACTAAATTAATCCTTTTTCTAGCAAAACCTTTTTAATAATATCACCAAGGTCAGCAGGATTTCTGCAAACAGTAACACCTGCCGCTTCAAGAGCTTCTATTTTACCTGTAGCTGTTCCCTTTCCACCGGCAATAATAGCCCCTGCATGTCCCATTCTTTTACCTTCTGGAGCTGTTAAACCTGCTATAAAACTCACAACAGGTTTTGTTATATTCTTTTTAATATACTCCGCAGCTTCTTCTTCAGCAGAACCACCGATTTCACCGACTAAGCATATAATTTTTGTTTCTGAATCTTTTTCAAATTCTTCTAAACAATCAATAAAACTAGTGCCTATAATTGGATCTCCACCAATTCCAACGCAAGTAGACTGACCAATACCTAACTGTGTAAGCTGATAAACCGCTTCATAAGTTAAAGTTCCACTCTTAGAAACAATTCCGACAGGTCCTTTTTGATGAATATGTCCGGGCATAATACCTATTTTACATTCTTCAGGAGAAATCAACCCCGGGCAATTAGGTCCTATAAGTCTACAACCTTGCTCTAAAACATATTTTTTTACTTTAATCATGTCTAAAACAGGTATTCCTTCAGTAATACATATAATTAAAGGAATTTTATTAGCCGCAGCTTCCATAATTGCATCAGCTGCAAACGGAGGCGGTACAAAAATCATTGTGGCATCAACTCTATGATTTTTTAAAACGTCTTCAACTGTGTTATAAACAGGAACTCCAAAGATACTCTCTCCGCCTTTACCCGGTGTAACACCTGCAACAAGCTTTGTTCCATACTCCTGACACTTTTCAGCGTGAAAAGAACCTTCTTTTCCTGTTATACCTTGAACTATTAAGCTTGTATCTTTATTTATAAATATTGTCATTGATTATTAACCCCCTAAATTAGCAGATATAATACTTACAGCGTCTTTTAAAGTTTCAGCAACCTCAAATTTAAGTCCTGAATCTTTTAAAATCTCTCTGCCTTTTTCAACATTAGTACCTTCAAGCCTAACGATGACAGGGATGTCTACCTTCAGAGATGATACCGCATTTTTAATACCCTCTGCAAGGATGTCACATCTTAAAATTCCGCCGAAAATATTAATAAATACCATTTTCACGTTTTTATCACTTATAAGAAGTTTAAAAGCGTTTTCGATTTTCTGTGCACTTGCTCCGCCGCCAACATCAAGGAAGTTAGCAGGCTCACTACCCGCAAGTTTAACCGTATCCATCGTTGCCATAGCTAAACCTGCACCGTTGACCATACAGCCAACTTCTCCGTCAAGTTTAACATAGCTTAAATTATATTTAGAAGCTTCAACTTCAAGAGGGTCTTCTTCTCTGAAATCTCTCATTGCAACTATTTCAGGAAATCTGAAAAGAGCATTTTCATCAAAATTCACTTTTCCGTCAAGAGCAAGCATTTTTTCTTCTTTTGTAATTGTAAGAGGGTTGATTTCAACTAAAGTACAATCTTTTTCAAGGAATAAATTATAAACACCCGTTACTATTTTTGAGAAATCTTTTTGAACTGATTTAGGCACGTTCAGTTTAAAAATAAGGTTTCTGATGTTATATCCGCTTAATCCGTATCTTGGGTCAATATCTTCTTTTATAATCGCATCAGGCATAGATTCTGCGATTTCTTCAATATCCATACCGCCTTCATTACTTGCGATAATGGTTATACATTCGCTTGCTCTATCCATAACAACACTTAAATAAAGCTCTTTATCAATAGCTACAGCTTGTTCTACTAAAACCATATGAACAGTTTTTTCTTCGCCACCGGTTTGAACACTTGAAATCTTCATCCCGATAATTTTTGAAGCATATTCTTTTACTTCATCCATATTTTTAGCGACTTTAATACCGCCAGCCTTGCCTCTTGCCCCTGAATGAACCTGAGCTTTAATAACACAAGGTGTTCCAATAACTGAATCAGCTACTTCTACTGTTTCTTCAACATTATGAGCCAATTTACTTTCAGGAGTCGGAATGCCGTACTCTCTAAATAATTGTTTTGCCTGATACTCGTGAATTTTCATCAAACTTTCCTCTTTTACACAAAACGTGAATAAGTGCTTTTATATAGCCATAATTATAGTACAAGCGAATTTTTTGGTAATGTTTTTCTGTAGAATTTTTCGAGAAAAATCTCTGAAAAATACTTTCAATTAATCGATTAAAATGCAAAATAATTTTAGAAGGAATATCTTTTAATGAATAAAAGCCTAAAAGATAGTATATATAAGCATCTGACTGACCTTGCGATAAATATCTCTTTTTATAATAATCAAAATTCAACCTTGAAGCAGGCATTTTATGATATAAAAACATATTCGGACAATAAGCCAGAGTATAACCCTTGTTCCTAAGCTTATTAGCCAAAAGCACATCTTCATTTTCTGTCAGTTTAGAATCAATCGACTTTATAATATTGGAAAAGCCGCCAACAGTGTCAAGACAAGATTTTTTTATTGCCATATTACAGCCGTAAGGAACATGTTTAGGATGATTATCATATATTATAGGCTCATCCCCATAATCAGAATAGGCAAGAATACCCAACAAACTACCTTCTATCCAATCAGGCTTTTCTGCAAGGAATTTAACATGAGTTTTACCTCCCACCATATCAGGATTGAGAGGAGAATTATCAAAGAAGTTTAAAATATTTTCAAGATATTGTTCAGGTAAAATGACATCATCGTCAACAAAAACAAGTATTTTACCTCTAGCTCTGGTATAAGCCTCGTTTCTGGCAACTGAAAGACCCTTTAAATAAAGTTTATAATAATTATAATCAGGATAATTTATAACAATTTGTTCTGTTTTATTATCCTCACTCTGATCCGTAATTAAAACTTCATATCTTGAACGTTCTAACGACTGAACTTTAATATTTTCAAACACTTCGCCTATCATATCGCTACGGTTCATAGTATTTATAATTAATGAGAGTTCAAACATATATTCTTAAAAATACCCCTACTGCTTATTTTTAAATTACTATTTATATAGGAAAATTATATAATAATACCTGCAAGTATTCATAATTTATAGGGCTTTGAGCTAAATGGAAAAAATTCTTGAAATAAATAATCTGAACGTAGGCTTTAATATCGAAGAACAGTTCTTTGAAGCATTGCATGGCGTAACTTTTCACCTTGAAAAAGGTAGGTCATTAGGACTTGTTGGCGAATCAGGCTGTGGTAAATCCATTACAGCAAGCTCAATTATGCAATTATTACCCTCTAATGCTCTTGTTAAATCAGGAGAAATACTATATAAAAACGAAAATATCTTGAATTATTCAAATAAACAGATGCAACAACTTAGAGGAAGCAAAATTGTATTAATTCCTCAAGACCCTATGACTTCCTTAAATCCGCTTTACACAATAGGAGAGCAGGTTGTTGAAGCTATAGAATATCATACAGATTTAACTAAAAAAGAAGCTAAACAATTGGCAATAGACACTTTAAAAGCAGTAAAACTACCCGAAGCCGAAAAAAGATATAATGACTATCCTCACCAATTTTCAGGAGGAATGAGACAAAGAGTAATAATTGCTATGGCTTTGAGCTGTAAACCCGAGCTTATTATTGCAGATGAACCGACAACAGCCCTTGACGTTACTGTACAGGCTCAAATCCTTGATCTTATAAAAGAAATTCAAAAAAATTACGGTACTTCACTTATTTTAATTACACACGACTTAGGAGTAGTAGCAGAAACCTGTAACGAAGTCGCTGTTATGTATGCAGGAAGAATTGTTGAATATGCTGATACCATTTCTCTTTTTGAAAATCCAAAGCATCCTTATACTCAAGGATTAATAGAATCATTACCCGATACAAAAGAAAAAAAGCTTTTGACAATTGAAGGACAACCTCCAAGTATTTATGAAACAATAAGCGGATGCCCATTTTACCCCAGATGTTCTAAAAAAATGGAAATCTGTACAACCGCATTTCCAAAAACCACTCAAATATCAGAAAGTCATACAGTAAATTGTTATCTTTACTAAAACTATACATTTTGCTTAATGACTGGTAATATTATTATAAGTATATACGGTTATTAAAGCAGGAGTGGCACCTTGGACGAAATTCAACCTTATTTGCATTATCTTGAAATTGGCGAACTATATTTAAAAGTTGGCGAATATAACAAAGCAAAAGATAGCTTTGAAAAGCTGACCGAATGTAAAGAACTTGAAGCTATGGCACATATTAAACTAGCGTCAGTTCAAGTAATATTAAATCACTATAAAACAGCAAAAGAACATTTTTTACGTGCAATAGAAATTGAAAAAGAAAACTATGTTGTATTATACAACTATGCAAACTTTCTTATTGACGTTCAAGAATATCCTGAAGCTATTGAAAATTATCAGAAAGCTCTTGAGCTTGAACCGAGCTTGGCTCTTGCAAATTACAATATGGGACTTGCCTATACAAGACTTGAAAAATTTGAAGAAGCTATAGACTGTTATAATCTTTCATTAAAAATGAATCCTGATGATTTTGACTGTCACTTTGATCTTGGTATTCTTTATTTTGAAACAAAACAACTAAAAAAATCTGTTGTTCATTTTCAAAAAGCTCTTGAATTAAATCCAGGTTCAAGCAAGTGTTATGAATATATGGCTCAATGTTTTATAGCTACAAATCAAGAGACAATCGCTATGACTCTTTACAAAAAAGCACTTGCCTTAAGTCCCGAAGATGCTGTTCTTTATTATAAAATAGGCGATTTGTTCTTATCTCAGGACAAAGCAGACGAGGCAATAAAATACTTTGATGAAGCATTAAGCCTAAATGCTGTTGATGCTCTTCTCATCTACAAAAGAGCCTGCAGCTATGCCAGCCTTGGAAATAATGACGAAGCATTAAAGGAACTTTCTATAGCAGTTGAATTTAATGAAGTTATTAAAGATCTTGCAATTATGGAAAAGAGTTTCGAGCTCTTAAAAGAAAACCCTAAATTTAAAGAAATTGTTAAAACAACAGAAAAACAATAGTTCTGTTGTATTGACTAGAATAATTATTATGATTATAGTTGTTATTGCAACTATAATCTTTTTTTATATTAATAAAGCATCTAAAATGACAAAAAATAACAAATGTGAACTAAATTTTGAAGAATCCATAGCGTATGTAATTAATAGAACCGCTATTAAACTAAAAACATACCTATTTAAGCAATTCAAAGACAGCGGATTTGATATAACTCCCGAGCAACTTGCAGTTTTAATCGGATTATCACAAAAAAACGGGCAATATCAAAAAGAACTTGGCGATAAAATCTTAAAAGACAAACCTAATATGACAAGGCTTCTTGATATATTAGAAAAAAGAGGTCTTATTACAAGGAAATCAGATAAAACCGACCGCAGAAAATTTAAAATTTTCATAACTAAAGAAGGTGAAACAACTTTAGAATTACTCCTTCCAATTACAGTTGAAGCCAGAAACAAAGCTATCAAAGACATTAAAGATGAAGAAATTGAACAAGTCATAAAAATATTAAATAAAATAACCTTAAACATTGAAAACGTATAGTGAAGAGAACGAATAATGCCTTTTAAAAAAAATCTTTTATTAAGCATAATTATAATGAGCTTTGGATTAAATTCTGTTTTTGCGCAGGAGATTAAAAAAACTGAGACTCCAAAAACATCATCAAAAGTCATTACACCATGTAAAACCACTCAAATAAAAGAGAAAAAGCCAAACTACGCAAAATTATATTCAGAAATAACGCTTAATTTACAAGAAAACAAAATGACTTTAAGTTTGCTTGATAGTCTTAATATTGCATTAAAAGAAAATTTTGACATTCAATCAATAACAGCTGAAAAAGATCGCCAAAAGTGGCTTTATCGTCAGCAGTTATCTACTTTTTTACCTGACATAACGGCTGATTATACTTACACAAAATTTAATGGAAATATTTTAGTTGAATACGCTTTTTTGCTTAATGAAAAAGGCAACAGCGTAGATATGGGAATAAATGGAAATTGGGACGTATTTACAGGGTTTAGAAGGCTCTATAATACAAAAGAATTCAAAAACCTTTATAAGTCTGCTATTAAACAAAAAGATAGAACAGTAAATCAAGTATTATTAGACACTACTACCCAATATTATCGATTATTACAAGCTAAATTCAATATAAAAATATATCAGACAGCTCTTGCAAGTGCTCAGGCACAATTAAAAATAAATCAAGAACAGCTTGCAGCAGGAGTAGGGACAAAATTTGACGTTTTAAGAGCCGAAGCGGAAGTAGCTTCCTTTGAACAGCTTTTACTTGAAACGCAAAATAATTATAGACTTGCTCAAGCCCAGCTTTCTCAAACAATTGGAATTAATGTATTTACATTAGTTGAACCATTAGATGAAGAAATACAACAGAAAGATTTATTTAAAGACACCTTAAACCTTAATAAACTTGTTGAAATAGCCCTTTACAACCAACCTGATATATTTATAGCTCAATATGACCTTAATGCGACAAAATCCCGAAGAAACTCCGCTTATTCAGCTTATTTACCAACTATAAGCCTTAGAGAAAGAGGAGCCGAAGTCGGAGAAGATCATTCACACTTAGGACACAACAGAACAAGACAAATTGTTGCAACATGGACAGGTGGAACAGGTCTTGGACTATATTCCTTCAGTGAAATAAAAGCATTAAATGAAGAAGTTAAAAAATCTCAAATAAATAAAATTATCGTAGCAAGAGATGTTCAACAAAAGGTTTTAGCTGCATACAATCGAGTTATAACAACAAAAGAAGTAGTTGTGGCCGCACAAAAAGAAGTTCAATCAGCTGATGAAAGTTTAAGGCTGTCACTTGTCAGGCTAAAAGCAGGAGTTGGCATATACGTTGATGTATTAAATGCTCAAGACACACAAAATAGAGCTATGGTAAAATACTTAAATGCACTAAGCGACTATAATATTTTTCAGGCACAATTGCTTTACGAAACAGGGCTTATCTCTGAAAGCAATCTGATTGACGGTGTTACTCCAGCAAAATTACCAACTAAAGAACCGAAGAAAAAATGAAACAAAAACCTAAAAAAATAAGAATAGATGCTTTACTTGTAGAACGTGGTCTTTTTGAAACAAAAACTCAAGCTCAAAAAGCAATCTCTGACGGTAAAGTTAAGATAAACGGAATGATCTGTGAAAAAGCAGGAGCGCAATTTCTTGAAAATGTTCATTTAGAAATTGAAGCGGAAAAACTCCCTTATGTAAGTCGTGGAGGACTTAAACTCGAAAGAGCAATAAACGAATTCGGCCTAGACTTAAAAGATAAAATTTGTATTGATGCAGGAGCATCAACAGGCGGTTTTACTGACTGTATGCTTCAAAATGGAGCAAAAATAGTCTATGCCGTTGATGTTGGCTACGGACAAATTGCATGGAGTCTAAGAACAAATCCACAAGTAGTCGTTATTGAAAAAACAAACATCCGAAATGCTGAATTTGAGCAGATATATAAAAAAACAAGTCCAACAGATACTGAAAATATGGCAAATTTTTGCTCTATGGATCTTTCCTTTATTTCCATAACCAAAGTATTAGAAAATATTAAAAAATTGATGAGACCTGAAAATATACAAATTCTTGCCTTAATTAAACCTCAATTTGAAGCAGGGAAAGAAGAAGTTCCTAAAACAGGTGTAATTAAAGATAAATCCGTACATGTTAAAGTAATTAAAAATATAATTGAGTTTGCTTGCAATTTAGAATTATATCCAGTAAATTTAACTTATTCACCTATTAAAGGCCCTGCCGGAAATATCGAATATCTTATTTATTTAAAAGATACAAAAACTGATAATTTTCATGCTGATAGTGTAGAAAAGGTTGTAAATAGCGCAAATGACCTCTTATAAAGTTCACCCTTCAAGCGGAAAAACTTTTGATATAAATAACATAGGTATTATCTATAATATCGAACATAAAGGTGTTGAAAAAGTTGTTGAAAAGCTTGAAAATGCACTTGAAAAATATTGCTTTAACTTTGTAAAAAAACATATTTCGCCCACTCAACAAAAAGAAATAGAAGCCTTTAAATTAAAAGTAGACCTTGTAATAGTTGTAGGCGGCGACGGAACTTTTCTTGCCGCTGCGAGATATTTTTCAAAATATAACATTCCCCTTCTTGGAATAAATACAGGGCGATTAGGCTTTCTTGCACAAATTCAAACACATGAAATAGAAGATGGAATAGAAAAAATACTTAAGGGTAAGTTTACCGTTGAAGAAAGACTTATGCTACAAGCTAAAAGCGAACAAGGACAAAGCTATTCTGCTTTAAATGACATTGTAATAAGGGGAAGCTCTATTACAAGGACAGCTAAACTTTTCATGTATATCAATGAGAAACATGTTTGTGATTATGTGGCAGATGGATTAATAATCTCAACCCCAACAGGCTCAACAGCTTATACTCTTTCAGCTGGAGGTCCTGTGCTTCATCCAAATCTGAATGCATTTGTAATAGTTCCAATATGTCCGCATGCCCTTACTGCAAGACCTCTTGTCGTTCCTGCAAGCGAAAAAGTAAGAATAGAGCTTAAAAGCACAAATGAAGATTTTTTATTAACTGCGGACGGACAAAAAAATATAACAATAAAAGGCAGCGAAAATATATTCATTGAAAAATATAATCATAATGCAAAACTTATCTCCATAGAAAACAATAACTTTTATTATATTTTAAGAAATAAACTTCATTGGGGAGTATCACCTGCGGGAAATTTCTAATAAGATTGCAAAAAGCTAAAAATAAGTTATATTGTTAAATAGAGGTAAAACTCAGGAGAAAATAATATGACTAATAATTTGAATATATGCGTTTTATGCGGACAAAATTTAAAAAATGTAACCGATGAGGACAAACTAGAATTTAAAGACACAACAGTTTTATATTCATGTCCAACCTGTAAATTAATTTATGATGATTCAATTCATGCCTATTATAAAAATGGAAATTCTATTGAAGCAAAGAACTTACAAGCAATAAGAACCTTTTTCAAAGAAGAAATGGATGACAATATTAAAGTCTTAACAATAGATAATATGGATAAAATTATAAGCGAGGTAAAATACAGAATGGGTGAATTTAATATTTTCAACAACACTCCAAAAGAGATATATGAATAATTAAATTGTGTATAATTTTAGACTATGGGATAATCTCTTATAAAAATCCGTATATAAATTTCAAGAAGGTCTAAAATCAATACTTATGAGTAATTTTCTAGTTATAAATCTATCATATTTTGGTGATGTTCTATTAACAAACGCTCTATGTCAGAATATAAAACTGGAATATCCTGAATCTAAAGTTATTTTTGCAGTAGATAAACCATTTTATGAAGCTGCAAAATATATGAAAGATGTTGACGATGTTCTGGCTTTTGATAAAAGAGGAGAACATAAAGGATTATTAGGCCTTTTAAAGTTTGTGACTAATTGTAAATATAAATTCAAAATAGACACCGCTTTCATAATGTACGGAAATGACAGGGGAATTTTGTTGTCCTTTTTTCTTGGTGTAAAAAAAAGAATCAGCGCTACTCCAAAGATAACAAGACGATTATTGACGCATCAGGATCTTGATTTTGAAAACTATCACCAGACCCAAGATACAAACGCAAGTTTTCTTAAAACTCTTACAAATAAATCAATTACTCCATTACCAATAAAATATCTTCCAGCAAAAGAAGCAATATCTTTTGCTGAAAATTTATTTTCAGAATTTGGAATAACCACAGATGACGAAGTTATAGGAATTTGTGCAACAAGCAAACGAATAGAAAAAGATATTCCTGTTAAAGATTGCGTTGACTTAATTAATCATTTAACAAAAAACAATAAAAAAGTACTTTTCACCGGAGCTGGAAAGCGTTCCGTCGACTATATAACTCAGATTCAAGAATTAGGTTGCAATAATTTTATTGATTTAGTAAATAAAACAACAATTTCTCAATTAGCAAGCGTAATTAAAAAGTGTGATAAGTTTATTAGCGTAGATACAGGAACAATGCACCTCACATGTGCTATTGAAACGCCATTATTAGCCTTATTTTATGACCCTTCTTGCATAGAAAGATGGGCGCCAAAAGAATTTTACAATCATAAGTTGCTAAAAGAGAATATAACTGTTGAAAATATTTTAGAAACTTTAGCTGAAATATAGTTTTAAAGCTCATCATCAGGGAGCAAAATCTTGCCTTCTGCTACAGCTTCATTAAAAATCTCTTTCATTTTAGCTGAAATATGTCGACCTGCAAGACAATGCATATAAAATGGGGGAGGATTCTCATTTAATAATTTACAGAATTCCTCTTTAATTTTTTTTCTTTCTTCAGGATTTTCCAAGCGATCCCAACCTTCTGTAGACCAAAGAGGTAAACATTTAAAAGTTATTTGATTTAAAGGATTCTTTTTATTATAGTTATTAATTAAATCTACTTCAGAACTTATATATTCTTCATTCTCAGGAGCCACAAAACTAATTATTGTATTAACTCCTTTATTCACAATATAACGAAATTCATTAGAGTTCTCAAGGCAACTGCCTTTATACAAAAAATCAGAATGCACTTTTTCAAAGGCCTCTGGCTCTTGAATTCCGCTCGCTGTAAAACTTGTATTAATATTTTTAGAATTTATTAAAAAAAAAGCTGAACTATTATTTGAAGGAAACAAAGTCTTATCTTTATAACTACTTTTTAAACCCTGATTTTCATCTATATTATTTACAGTCGCATTCATTTTATTATTAGTTTTATTATTTTTTGTCATTACTGAAAAATTATAATTTTTAATATTTAACATGATTAACATCCTCCCAGTTGATTAAAACATATAAATCAAAGAAATTGCTTTTTTATAATTCTTCATCAGGGAGCAAAATCTTGCCTTCTGCCAAAGCTTCATTAAAAATATTTTTCATTTCATTAGAAATATCTATACCTGCAAGACAATGCATATAAAACGATGAGGGATTTGTATTTATTATTTTGCAAAACTCTGCTTTTATTTTTCTCTCTGATTCGAATCTTTTAATCCGTTCCATGTTTCGGGAGCCCATAGAGGTAAGCACTTAAAAGTAATCTGATCCAGCGGATTATTTTTATTATAATTCTCGATTAAATCTATTTCTTTGTTAATATATTTGATTTTTTTAGGATCGACAAAACTAATAATTGTCTTAACTTTTTTATTCACTATATAACGAAATTTATCAGTATTAACAATACATTCCCCTTTATATAAAAAGCTGGGAGCTATTTCTTCAAAATTTTCAGGTTTTTGAATACCTGCGGCTGTAAAATTTGTCTTTATATTAATATTTTTAGCATTTATTAATAACCACTCGAAAATAATGACTTGTCTTCATCAATACTTTGGAATTTTGAATTTTTATCAAACTCTATAGTCTTTACCTCTGCTTTTATAGGATTCTTTTTAGTATTTGTTAAAACCGGCAAATTATTGTGATTTTTAATATTTAGCATAACTCTCTCCTTCTTTGGTCATATTAAAGTGGCTAAATATTAAATTTGATACGAAAAACCTCTACAATTAGAAAAATTCTTCTTGTAGAGGTTTTACTTATATTTATAAAATTAAACGAAATTAGTGTAAAATAACTTTCCCTTTACCTTTTTCCTCAAGAACTGCATGAGCCGCGGCTAAAATAGCAATAGGAACTCTAAAAGGAGAACAGCTTACATAGTTCAAACCTATACTATGGCAAAATCTTATGCTCATAGGTTCTCCGCCATGTTCGCCACAGATTCCAAGTTTTATATATGGTTTTTTAGAACGTCCTTTTTCTATGGCAATTTTCATTAGTTCGCCGACTCCTTCTTTGTCTAACGTTTCAAAAGGATTTTCGAGCAATATTTTCTTATCCACATAAGCACCGAGAAATTTAGCTTCAGCATCATCTCTGCTAAATCCAAAAGTCATTTGTGTAAGGTCATTTGTCCCAAAGCTGAAAAATTCAGCATATTCGGCAATTTGATCAGCAGTTATAGCCGCTCTTGGTATTTCAATCATAGTACCGAATTGGTAATCTAACTGAATATTTTTTTCATACATAACTTGTTTAGCCACCAGTTCTAATTGAGTTCTTGCAGCTTTTAGCTCGTTAGCATGCCCGACAAGCGGTATCATAACTTCAGGATGAACATCTATTCCCTCAAGTTTAAGGTCACAAGCTGCTTCAAAGATAGCTCTCACCTGCATTTCATTTATTTCAGGATAAATAAGCCCTAATCTACAGCCTCTAAGACCCATCATAGGATTAGATTCCTTAAGCTCCGAAATTTTATGAAGAAGCTGTTCTTTTTCATTAAGCAGTTCGGGATTATCCCCTTTAACTCTTAATGTAATAACTTCTGTCAAAATCTCTTCATAATTCGGTAAAAATTCATGCAAAGGTGGATCTAAAAGACGAATGGTAACGGGTTTATCCCTCATTGCCTTAAATATTCCTTTAAAATCGGTATATTGCATAGGAAGTAGTTTTTCAAGAGCTTCTTTTCTAGATTCAGGAGTTCCTGCAATAATCATTTGCTGAACAACAGGAAGTCTATCTTGAGCCATGAACATATGCTCTGTTCTGCAAAGGCCAACACCTTGAGCCCCATACAATAATGCTCTTGCTGCATCTTCAGGGGTGTCGGCATTAGCTCTAACTTCCAAACGCTTAACATCACCTGCCCAACGCAGAAGTCTAAGAAAATCATCGCCTAACTCAGGCTCAACTGTATTAATAACACCTTCATAAACTTCGCCTAAAGCTCCATCAATAGAAACTATATCACCTTTATTAAAAGTTTTGCCTCCGGCAATAAGAGTTTCATTTGTCAAATCAACTTTTACTGATTCGCAGCCTGCCACACATGGTTTGCCCATTCCTCTAGCTACAACAGCAGCATGACTTGTCATTCCACCTCTTGTAGTAAGAACGCCCTGAGCTGTTATCATTCCATGTATGTCATCCGGACAAGTTTCTATCCTTGTAAGAATAATTTTTTCACCTTGTTTTGCACGTTCTTCTGCTTCATCGGGATTAAAAACAATCACTCCAGTTGCAGCACCAGGTGAAGCGTTAAGACCTGTTGCAAGAAGTCGTCCTTCTTTTTTTGCAGCTTCTTTCGCCTTTAAATCAAAGCTTGGCAATAATAATTGAATAAGCTGTTCAGGATCAATAAGCTGTAATGCCCTTTCTTTAGTAATAATACCTTCTTTCTGAAGGTCAATGGCTATTCTTAACGCAGCTCTAGCCGTTCTTTTTCCTGCACGAGTCTGCAATACATATAACTTGCCACGTTCAATTGTAAACTCCATATCTTGAATATCTTGATAATGTCTTTCAAGCTTTTTAGCAATAGACACATATTGTTTGTACTGCTCGGGCATTTCTTTCGCAAGTTCTGTGATAGGTTTAGGCGTTCTAATCCCTGCAACAACGTCTTCACCTTGAGCATTTACCAAATATTCACCATAGAATACATTTTCACCTGTTGAAGGATTTCTGGTAAAGGAAACGCCTGTTGCGGAATCATTTCCCATATTTCCAAAAACCATAGCCTGAACATTAACAGCTGTTCCCAATCTATGATCAATTTTATAATGATTTCGATATGAGATAGCTCGTGGAATATTCCATGATTTAAACACCGCTTCAATAGCAAGCTGTAGTTGCAATAAAGGATCTTGCGGAAAATCTTTTCCCGTTTCTTTCTGAATAATTTCTTTAAAAGCAAGAACAACTTCTTTTAAAGCCTCTCTAACTAGCTCGGTATCTAAATTAACGCTATATTTTTGCTTTATTTCATCAAGTTTACAGTCAAATTTATCTTTATTAATATGCAATACTACACAGCCAAACATTTGCAGAAAACGTCTATAACTGTCGTATGCAAATCTTTCATTATTTGTTTGAGCAATCAAGCCTTGAATCGTATTATCATTTAAGCCTAAATTTAAAATTGTTTCCATCATGCCGGGCATACTTAATTTTGCCCCTGAACGAACAGAAATAAGCAGTGGATTTTTATAATCTCCAAATACTTTTCCTGTTTCCTCTTCCACCTTTTGAAGAGCGGATTTTACATCGTCCATAATACCATAAGGCATTCTATTTGAATGGTTGATATAATCCATACACGTTTGAGTTGTAATGGTAAAACCAGGAGGAACAGGCAGCCCTGCCCTTGTCATTTCAGCCAGATTTGCCCCCTTACCTCCAAGCAAATCTTTCATTTCCGCATTGCCTTCTCTGAATAAATAAACTCTTTGAAGTGCCATAATCTAAAACTCCCTAAAATAAAATATTTCAATAATTTATACCACTATCGCAGTATAAATTTATTCATCTTAGGACTAAAACATATAGACTAATATCCCCTATGCCTATTGAGCGAGTCTTTTTTTCAAATCTTTTAATTTCTGCATTTCAGAAGAAGACAGCTCATTTGCATTACCTAAAACCTTTGTCCATAAGACGGTTTCAGCAAACATTTCAAGTGTTTCTACTACATAATAAGCATCTAATAAGTTTTTATTACCTATAACAACTCCATGATTGGCCATTAAGACAACATCATTTTCTAAGAATTTTTCAGAAACAAAATCCGCTAACTCTTGTGATGATGGCATAGCATAACTTGCCACAGGAATAGAGCCAAGTGAAAGAACTCCTTCAGCAAGTACAGGCATATTCAAAGCCCTCCCTGCAATAGCAAAAGCCGTTGACTTAGGACAATGGGCATGAATTATACAACTTAGATCAGGTCGTTTTCTGTAAATTTCTAAATGCATATTTCTTTCAGAAGAAGGGGGCTTTCCACCTTCAAATTCGCCTGTTTCTATATTGATAATTGGAATTAAAGACGGTGTAACATCCCCAAGATTATATCCAGATGGAGTTATAAGCATATAATCATCTATTTGCACAGAAATATTACCTGATTTACCTGGGACAAATCCCTTATCATAAAGCCTTTTACCTATTTCACATATTTGCTGCTTTATAACTTCAAAATCTTTCATATTTCCCCTGCTATATTTTTTAAAACAATAACAATATTTTATACAAAAACATTCTTAGAGATAAGGGTAATTTAAACTATTTTCATTTAATCTTTAAAAACGGACTAATTTTTCCGTCTAAAATTCCTATGTTTATAACTTTTTTGTCTTTAGAAGCCGTAACAATTACATTATTATAAATATAAAAATCATATTTCTGTTTTTTCTCTACAGAAAATTGCTGACCTTTCAAAGCTATAATGTTATCAGAGCGAACACTTGTGAAAGGAGTAATCCCTGCCCAACTTAACAGCCCTCCACTAAATTTAAGATAAAGCTGTTTTACAGATGGAGTCAAAATCAAGTTTCCACTTATTCTATACTCAGAATTATTCAATTGAGAAGAATAAGGCTCAATAGCAGGATATAAAAGCCTAAAATCACTTTCAACAGTTTTTCCTACCTCAATATTTTCGGGATTAATCCTAACATTATCAGATTTTAAAAAAGTTGCTTTGTTTTTTAACGACTGGTAAGGCAAACCAAATAAATTCAGATTAACAAAATATTCCTCTCCTTTAGGAGCTGAAAAACTGAAATTCCCGTACTCATAATAATCAAAATCTCTGCTATATTGAGTATTTATACCGTTAGGATTACCATAAAGCCTAATCATATCTGCTTTTGATATATTATTAAGAAAGTCAAATTCAATCCAGTCCATTTTATTATTTACAAAACCGACTCTTATTTTTTGAAACTCACTTTCACCACTTGTATTAAAAACAATATTTTGTCCTGATGGAGGAGGTGCTTTGAATTTTGTTAATAATTCAAACTCCTTTACAGTAGTTTTTCCAAAATTAATTTTTTCTAATCTATATTTTTCTAATTCATAAAGTTGCGGAACATTATCAGGAAATTTACATCCCAAAATTAAAACTAGGAGGAAGAAAAAAGGCAAAAACCTATATTTTTTCATTGTTTATTTTTCCTCGATACTAAATCCGCAAACGCTTCGATTCTTGTTTTTATCATTTCATCATTATCATGAACATCTGTTATTATCTGTAAAAATGGAATATCAAAATAATTCAATACATTTAAAACCTGTAATTTAACAGCATCATTAGGATTACAACCAAAGGGAGAAATGAAAACAACTCCATCATATCGCATTCTTACATACTTTTCTAACTTTTTTAACTCATAATCAGTATAAACACCATAATTATTATGAAAATACTCTTTCAAACTAAATGAATTTTTGCTTTTTCTTTTTATATATTTATTTTTTAACCACTTATCAACATATATGCCACAATACCCAAGTTTTTTATCTATATCTCTTATAGCAAAACTTTCCATTAACGAATAAGTATCGCCCATTATACCTATTAAAGCAGACGAATTCTCTTTTAATAACAATTTTTCTTTTTGAAATTCTTTTGAGAGATTTACACGTTCAAATGAAATTATTTTATTTTTTAATTCTGAATATTTCTGTTCTAATTCATACTTATTTTTTGCAGTTGCTCTTAACATACAAAACAATCGGTCTAAATCTTCCAACTGTTTAAGAACCTTAAAGCCTTTTATCATAGACTTAATTATACTTAGAGAATTAATCGAAGTTATGACTTTTAATAAATTATACCAATCACGCAAAAAATTAATTTTATTTTTTATATCAATTGAAAAAGTAGTAGGATACCAATCAAAATCTTTAAATACATCAAGAAAAACATCTTTTGAAGGAGTTAATGAACATAAATCACAGCCTGAATAAAAAACAGCATAATCCGGTTTAATAGGTGCGACTGATAAAAAATCACCTAAAATCAACTTCAACGGAAAACATAATTCAGATTTTAAATTATTTTCCCCAAGTTTTGAATTTATAACATTTAGAGGCTGAACAATCTCCGCATCAAACCCCAAAAGTTTAAATGAAGCAGAAATAGCATAAGACACAGACCCTAAATTGGCTAAAGCGATTTTTTTCATAGTAATTCCAAATATTCAGATACTTAATCAATAACAAAAATAAAGCCCACGAACAAGTCGAAGGCTATAAAAGCGAGTAGCAAGTAGATTTAGAAGAGTTGAGGATTTACCCTTTAATCATATTTGTTTTTGGCTTAAATTTTATTCGCTTTTAGCAGTATTTTTAATGCAGTAATAAAAGGTAATTTTATTTAATTATATTTAGTAAAAATTACCTTTTATATCAATCAAACTAAAGACTTTATCGACTGATTTTTACTTTTCCAAAAAATTAAAAATCAGCAAATTCTTTAGAAAAGAAGCAAATCGCTCTTGTGGCTTATTCTATTCCTTCAGGTTTAGTCCAATTACTTTCTAGTTTTTTTACATTTAGTTTAAAGCTAGTGCTAGATACAGCTGTCTCACTCATTTATTTTTTCTCCTATTTATAAACAACCTTGATTTTTCATAATTAATATAATTTTTTAATTACTGATTAATGTGGTTTTCAATTATTAATTTAATTTTTTCTAAATCTTTTATTCCAGAAAAGATCTTTTTATTAGAGCCATCTTTAAAAGTCAAATAAATCAGATGTGCACTACCATAAACTTTTTTTGGCAATTCAATAGTTTTAATATCTGTATATGGTGTTACTAATATGTTTTTTTGTGTTTTAAAGAATTTAAAAGGAAAGCAAAATATTATTTTTTTATTGGTTAGAACTGTTTTAAGACAGCCTAAAAACAAGAAAAAAATTAAAGAAAGGAAGCTTACAACAACGAAAAAATACAAATTTTGTCGGTTTACAATATCAACTTCATTGATTCCTTTATAAATAAAAAAAGGTAGATTATATACACCAACATAACCACCAAACGATAATGGAGCCAAAAAGTTAAATAACCAACTAAACTTAGGTTCAAATATTATTACTTCATCTTGTTCTAAAGAATTATTAATTATTTGCAAAGCTTTTTTTCTACAAAAATGACTGTATAGATGATAAAGGAGGCAAAAAGTTATCGCAGAATAGAACCCTAATATATTTGGAATATTAATCACAGTTGATAATGTTTTAGGCATTTATTTATTTCCTTTATTCATATAAAACTTACCTTTCAAATTAAAACATCACCATAATAATAATATTGACTTAATTGTAGCTAATATTTATAAAATAATGACTTTTATAATAAAAACCGATGATAGCTTTAAAAGAGTAATGATTCTGCGCATTTTGTCATAGCTTGTTTGAAATTACAAATGCGATTTAATGGAGAAATTAAGTATTATAGATACTTGTAGCTTTTATTAAAGGTGTAGGATTTCAGTTTAAGTTAATTTCTATATTTTGACCAAGACTTCATGATACAGCGACCAGAATTGAGTGATAGTTTACAACTCTGCTAATGTGCTTTAAAACTTCAATTATCAAAATATAAGTTGAATTAATCTATAAAAAAACTCCGCCAACCTTAAAATAAGGAATTGGCGAAGTTTTTCAAGTTTTTTAAAACTATAAAGAATTTACGTCTTGTTTAATACTGTTTACAAGTTTTTCAAGTTTTTCTTGTGAATCAGTTTCAAAGTAGATTCTTAAAAGTGGTTCTGTTCCGCTTGCACGAACTAAAATCCAGCTTTCGCCATCTTCCATAATAAACTTAACACCATCAAGTCTGTTAATGCTTTTTACTTTAATTCCGCCAACTTCTGAAGGTGGATTTTCTTTAAACATCTTCATAGCAGCTTCTTTTGTTTCTTCTGTTAAGTGAAGATCAATTCTATGGTTAATATAATGAGTTCCGATTTCGTTTTTTAAATCTTCAACAAGCTGTGAAAGCGGTTTACCTTCATAAGCAACGGCTTCAAGGATTGAAAGATTAGCAAGAATACCGTCTTTTTCGGGAATATGTCCCCAAATGCTTAATCCGCCTGACTCTTCTCCGCCAACAATTACGTCTTCATTTCTCATTATTTGACCGACATATTTAAAGCCCACAGCTGTTTCATGAACTTTAATATCTCCATTCATTTTAGCAATTTTATCAATCATTTGGCTTGTAGCAACTGTTTTTACAACAGAACCTTTTCTGCCTTTATTTTTGATAAGGTGCTTAAAGAGAATTGCAATAACTTCGTTAGGTGTAACATATTTCCCTTTATCGTCAACAACACCAAATCTGTCAGCATCACCATCAGTTGAAAAACCAATAGAATCTTTATTTGCTTTAATTAATTCAATTAATTCACCCAAAAACTCTTCTTTAGGCTCAGGCATACCGCCACCATAAAGAGGATCAACCCAGTTTTTAATTGTTGTTACATCAAAACCGTGTTCTTTTAAAATCCCGTCAAAATAGCCTCTTCCTGTTGAGAATAAAGGATCATAGAATACTTTAATGCCTGAAGATTTAATTTTATCAAAGTCAATAAGAGTATTTATCCATTTAAAATATTCAGGTTTTGGATCAAACTTTTCAGTTGTTCCTTTTTTCTCTGTAACAGCAATAACGCTCTCGTCATCTGCCTGAAGTTTTGCTACGTTTTCAACAATAACATCAGTAATATCAGGAGTTGCAGGACCTGCATAATCAGGAATATATTTAATTCCGCAATATTCAGGAGGATTATGACTAGCTGTAAACATTAAAGCACCTGCTGAATTTAAGTTTTTAGCAGCAAATGCAACAACAGGAGTAGGTGCATCCATTGATGTAAGTAAAACGTTAAATCCATGATTATTTAATACGTCAGCAGCTCTTTGAGCAAATTTATCCGCTAAGAATCTTGTATCATAGCCAATAATAACAGGCTTAGATGAATCATACGCAGTTTTTATATAAGCAGCGATAGCTTTTGTAACGAGTTCCACATTGTCAAATGTAAACTGATCAGCAATAATTGCTCTCCAACCATCTGTTCCAAATTTGATCGGTTTTACCATTTTTGTCCCTCACTTATAAATTTTATTTTATATAACATAGAAAATAATACTAAATAAATATCCCGTTACAACCTATAAAAGGTTTAACGGGATGTCTATAATTTATAAGAAAGCTTGAAGTTTTTTCTTTGGCTCGGCTTGTGAAGTAGTGGAATTACAATCTGCATAAGCCTTTAAGCCTGGAGATACACTTGTACCTGTTCTGTGTTCCCTGAAAATATATTGCAATTTAGGTAATAAATAACCTAGGGAAATACTACATAATGCCATATTTAAAATCGTCATTCCGCCTTTTAATACTTTTGTCTTAGTAATAAGTGAATCGAGTGCTTTTTCTTCATTAATAGCCTTTCCAGCCTTATTTATAAAGTTACCGACATGATCATATAGATTTTTTAATTCACTAACTTCAATAAACTTAGACGGATTTAAAATATGTTTTCCATCTTGCTCTATTACTTCAATAATTCCCATTTTCTGAGCGGTTTTTAGTAATTCATCAGTAAATTCACCTGTTTTATTATTTAAATTGCCTGTAATAAATTTAATAACTTTTTCTTCATTAAATTTATTGTCTTTATTCGCATTTGCAAATATTTCCACAGGCTTAAAGTTTTTAAATAAAGCCTTATTATTATCAAGAGCTTTAAAGTCAAGATTAATAGGTAGGTTTATTTTATCTGCAATCGTTGCTAATCCGTCTTTAATTATTTTTGAAGCAAAGAAGAAAAAGAAAATAATTCCGCCTTCTCTTAAAGCTATTTCAGCTCTTTCATCATTATTTCTTGCATTTAAAACTCTACTTCCTGAAATTGCAAAATCAACAGCAATCATATTTCCGACAGGATCAATCTGAGCAGAAGCTGCCTGATTTGCTAACTTGTCTATGATTCCGCCAAAAGCAACCTGTTTTTTAGAATGTTTTTCCAGTATTGCCGTAAAGGTAGTATTTTTTGCAGGAACTGAAAGTGCCATGCCTTGCTGTAAAGATTGACCTGCAAGATTTGGATAATTTGATTTTGTAGAGGGCTCTTTACTTCTTTTTTCTTCAATAAGTTTTTTAGTTAATCCTTGATTAAACTTAGGAAGAGCATAAGCAAGAAAAGCAAAAGGAACTAAAGTTGAAACAACTAACTTTGCAATATTATAACTCTTATACTTTGATTTATTAAGAACACCAAGTCCTGCTTTAAGAATTTCTTCTTCTGAAGCATTTTTATTTTTAAGAATGGTTTTTCCTAATTCTATAAATTTATTTTTATTGTCGCCTAAGCCCGCCACAAGTTTTCCATAAGCGTTTTCATCTTTAAGATAAGCACTTATTAAATCCTGGTTGATTCCGTGTGAAAAGCATTGAACGCCTTCACTATTTATTTTTTTAAGTGATATATGCGGATTTATATCCTTGAAAGCCGGTATTAATGATGAAACTTTATCAAAAGCCCATCTACAAGCAGGGATACCGCCAAGCCAGACTACTGAAGTCCCGACTTCTTCTATAAATCTTTCTCTTGCCTCATGAACTCCACTTTCTTTGGAGTGTTTGCTTCCCTCATTGTATGCCATAGTAGTTCTGCCGCATACATCAACCATATCTTTGGCTCCAACCAGCCATAGAGAAGAAGGATTGTCCAGATTGGACATAATAGGCGTAATGACTCTGCCTACTGTTGGAAGTGTTAAATTAATCATTGATTAGTTCTCCCTCCAACCCTATAATCCCCATAGGAGTGACATCCAATCGACTCTTTTGAGCCAATTGGTACTCCTATTAATTCTAAATAAACTTTCGGTATGCATCGTGATCTCCATATATATTAAAAAACATTTTCTTCTTGATTTTTGCTTAATTATTGTTCAAATGTTAATAAATAGAACAAAAATTTAACTTTGATTCATGTAACATCAATAAAAACATGAATACATCGCTTTTTTATCCTAAAAAAATCAATAAAATCAGCAATAATGCACGAAATTATATTTATTTGACTCATATAATGATTAATTTTTAATAAATCTTGCTGTTTATCTTTCAAAGAGGTTAAGTTATCTCTCTTTTTTTCAGATAAAAGAGGTTTATTAAATATTAAACTGTCATAGTGTCTTAACAAATTCATCACCATTACTCCTAAATCATAATCCCCAAAGCATATTCATCCAGCTGACTCGTCTGAGCCAGTTTGATGAATTTAATATAATGCTTCGTAAATTGTACATAGGTTTTTATTTCCTGAATTTCTTTTATATGTTCATGTAAAACCATTACAAACAAATTATTGATTGGAAAGATTACACTTATTTACAAAAGTTAAAATTTAATATTACATTTTAAAAATTATACATGAAAAAATAGAAGTTTCAATAATCTTAATAAAGGCTTAATCTATACTGAAAGCAAAATCTTTACCAAGAACCTTTTCTCTGAGGCTTAGAAGGTCTTTACCATACGCCTTTGTCAGCTCGTCGCCCAGCGTCTGCTCTACATCAAGTAAAAACATATCATGAATAATAACTTCTTTCATAACAAGGACTATTCCTGGGTTTTTTGTCCATACAGCCTGTGGAGCACCTTTTATGCTTGAAATAACACCTGTTATTCCTTCTTTATCATCGACAGTTATAACAACCCAACGACCGCCTAAAGAATTTTCAATAGTTCGACCTAATCCATGCTGATAAACCAAGCCAAAATCAAGAGTTACATCGTTATATCCGACAACTTTAATATCAACGCCACGGTCATAAGCTTCTTTTAACGGTTTTTCAAGATAAGGCAAATCTTCATGCCATAACTCCAGAAAAATTTCACTTTGAGCATGTTCTATCATCTCAATTGCTTTTTTATAAATATTTTTTTCGCCATTCAAATTTAAAATAGGCTGAACAACATTTTCAGATAAATTAGACAAGTTATCTCTTAAAAAACTAACTGAAGAATTAAAAGCTCTTTCACATCTTGTTAAAAGCTCGTCATGAGGGATAGGAACATAAGTTGCAGGCTTCGCACCTGTTGCAACAACGACTTGTCGAGTCTCAAGACTTTTTAAAGTATCATAAGCTCTTGCCTGCGGAACTCCAGATTCTTTACTTACTTCATAACCTGTTGCAGGATTATGTTTTAACAATGCAACATAAACTTTAGCTTCATAAGAATTAAAGCCTAATTCTTTTAAATGTGATAAAATATCATCCATGAGTTCTAATAATCTCTTCTCTTTTATTTATTAGTAAAACTAAAATTTTTATTACTATTTACTGCTATAAATAAGAATAACATAAACTTAATTATAACATTTTTGTCAAGTAATCAATAAAATTTAAAGAAATTCTTAAAATTACATTAACGTAGAAGATAAAATGAATAAAATAAACTCCATTAAACACAAAATATTTGAATATTTAGAAATGATAAAATTTGAACATACTGTTTTTGCCTTACCCTTTGCCCTTGCAGGTATGCTTCTAGCTAAAAGTACAGGATTTCCTGACATAATAGCTGTTATCATGGTCATAACAGCTATGGTAAGCGGAAGGACTGCGGCAATGAGCCTTAATCGACTAATTGACGCAGATATTGACAAACTTAATCCACGCACGCAGGATAGAGCAATTCCTGCAGGAAAAATCAAAAAAATATCCGCTTTAGTTCTTGCCCTAATAAGTTTCATTATTTTAACACTGGCAACAATGCAATTACCTTCTATATGCCTTAAATTACTACCTATGGCGATAGGGATATTGATTCTATATTCTTATACCAAAAGATTTACAGAATTATCGCATTTTGTCCTTGGTGCAGCCCTTGGAGCAGCAGCAACAGGAGGATGGATTGCCGTAAGCGGAGCATTAACTATACCTTCCGTTCTATGGGGAATAGCAGTAATGTTTTGGGTGGCAGGTTTTGATATAATTTACGCTATTCAAGATATTGACTTTGACAGAGAACACAAGCTATTCAGCATTCCTGCCAAATTAGGAGCAAAAAATTCGCTGAGATTATCAAAATTTTTACATGTTCTAACTGTATTAATTTTAGCCATAATTTCTTTTATCTATCCTCAAGGCTTCTTTTATTACTTTGCAATTGCCTTTATTGCTGTTATGTTTATATATGAACACTCTCTAATCAATGAGAATGATTTAAAAAAAATCAATATTGCTTTTTTTAATGTAAACGGTTACGTTAGTATTGCAGTATTTATATTTGTACTTCTGAATAAACTATTTTAGGAACTATGCAAAAAGTATTTAAAACATTAGAAGAAACCATAACCTATAAGATTTTTAAACTATTAGTTCTTTATTTTGCAGAATTAATAGAAGTTGTAGGCGATTTAGGTATAAATTTATATCAGGCCGTCAAGTTTCTTTTTACCGGCGAAATCAACCTGAAAAACACTATTGACCAATGCTCAAGATTTGGATTTGATTCCTTATATATAACACTTTCTATGGTTGGCGTGTCAGGAATGATTATAGCTCTTGAAATAGCGTATGAAATGTCGAAACAAGGAGCGGGAAACTTTGTAGGTTCGCTTGTAACTCTTTCAATGATAAAAGAGATAGGCCCTATAATGGCAAGTTTTGCTATTATATCAATGGTTGGCTCTTCAATGGCAGCGGAAATAGGTACAATGAAAGTAACTGAACAGGTTGATGCGTTAAAAATCCTTCGTGTAAATCCTATCGGTTATCTTATAGTACCTAGAATAATAGCAGGATTTGTAATGATGCCTTTCATTGTCATAATCTCAACCTGTGTAGGAATCTTAGGAGGAATGATAGCAAGCAATTTAACAGCAGGGATAAGCTGTTTAAACTATCTGCAATCAGTATGGTCAGGTCTTTATGAAAAGGACATTATCGTATGCCTAATAAAAAGCTGTATTTTAGGCGGAATGATATCTTTAATTTGCTCTTCTATCGGATATAAAACCGAAGGAGGAGCGATGGAAGTAGGAACAGCCACAACTAAAGCCGTTGTGTGGTCTTTTGTGACAATAGTTATAATTGATTATATAATATCATTAATGTTTTTCTAACCGGTGGTGTAAAATGAGCGACAAAACCCTAATTGAACTTAAAAATGTAACAAAAATCTTTGACAGAAGAGCAATATTAAAGAAAATAAGCTTTTCTGTAAAATCAGGAGAAACAGTTGCAATAGTAGGATTTAGCGGATCAGGAAAAAGTACTGTTTTAAAATTAATAAGCGGACTGATTAACGCTAATTCAGGTGAAATCAAAGTAAGAGACGAAAACATAGCCATGGTCTTCCAATACTCGGCTCTTTTTGATTCATTAAATATTTATGAAAATGTAGCATTTGCCTTAAGAGAACGAAAAGAATTTAAGAAAAAATATAAAGAACATGAACTTCAAACAATAGTAAAAGAAAACCTTGGTAAAGTCGGATTACATAACATAGAAAACAAGTTTCCAAGTGAAATATCCGGCGGTATGCAAAAACGAGTCAGCTTTGCGAGAGCAATAATGACAAATCCTAAGATAATACTGTATGATGAGCCTACAGCAGGACTAGATCCAGTTTCCTCAACAGTTATTGAAGATTATATAGCTCACCTTAAAAATGAAACAAATGCAGCTTCAATCGTTGTTACTCACCAGATGTCAACAATTCAAAGAACCGCAGACCGAGTAATAATGTTATATAGAGGAAGAATCGTCTGGGAGGGAACTCCTCAAGAAATGTTAAAATCAACAGATCCTTTTGCTTATCAGTTTGTTCACGCAAAAAAAGACGGTCCAATGGTATCTGTTGCAGTTTAACAAATTCCTACAAAGAAACTAGAGTATTTAACGGTTTAGTTGTATTATACTTACATCAAACAGGTATTTATTTTAAACTTCTTGTTATTAATAAAGGAAATTTATTCATATGAAATTATCGCCTGCACTAAAGGTTGGTTTATTAACTCTTATAGCACTTATTATATTGATATTTAGTCTTATGTGGCTTAAAGGAAGAGCTCTTTCCAGCGGAGAGAGAATAGAAGTAATGTTCAAAGACGTAGACGGAATGCGTCCCGGTTCTGCTGTTCAAATGATGGGCATCAGAGTAGGACAAGTAGAAGATGTTATTCCTGTGGTGGATAAAGACTACAGCCATGTTAAATTAAAATTTGTGATAACTGATCCTAATGTTTCAATCCCTATTGCCTCAACCATTTCTATTCAGCAATCAGGAATTATTGGTGAAAAATTCCTTGAAATAACACCCCCTAAAATTCAAACAGTATTTTTACCTGTAAATAAAAAAACTAAAAACGAAGTCAAAGAGGGCGGAACAGTTAAATTCCTCTTTAAAGATAAATTTATCTCAATCGGTGAAATTAAAAAAGTTGAACGTGTGGATAAACTGACTTTACCAAAATTTTTACAAGATGATATCAATTCAAATTTTGCGTATAAAATTGGTTATATAGTAACAAAACCGGGTGTAATAGTTCCTGATGGAAGTACTGCAAAACTTTCATTTGATAAAATAACAGAAAACCCTGAAGTAAAACTTACTCCTCCTGAGAAAATAATTGTTCAAGTACCTGACGCCACAACAAAATATACCATTGTTGAGCCGATGAGATTTAAAGAATTTCTCGATATTCAATTAGAGTCGGTTTTAGCTCTAAAAGAAACAAATGACAGAATAAACGTTCTTTTATCAGAAGACTCTATTGATGATTTAAAAACAACCTTGAAAAATACTAAGAATCTTACTGCCAGTGCAAATGAAACATTAAAGCAGGCTAATCTTCTTATAACAAGCACCAGAAGTGACTTCACAACGCTTATGACAATGGCAAATAAGCTTGGTAATAACGTTGATGTTCTTTCAAGAAATGTTAATGATATAGTCGGAAACGATCAATTCAAAAACAACCTTATTTCAACGACAGAATCAATTAGAAAATCCACTCAAGAACTAAATGATTTAATCGAAAAATCAGAACTTAAAGACACTTTAAAATATATGAACTCAACTGTTAAAGATGCTTCAGAAGTATCGTCATACTTTAATAGCTATTTTAAAGATGTAAATGTAACTAAAAAAATGGATAAAACTATTGATAATTTGAATACTTCACTTGAAAATATGTCTAAAACACTTGAAAAAGTGAATAATTTAAGTTCTGATGAAGATAAAAATCTCAGAGAAATTATTAGAAATTCATCTGACACAACTAAAAATCTTAAACACTTCTCTGAAAAATTAAATAAAAAATTCTTATTATTCAGACTAATGTTCTAATTATGAAAAAATTTATAGCTAATCTTCATTATAAAACTGATTACAGCTTATTAGAAAAACTTGTTCTCCTTAATCTTAAGGCTTGTTCGGGATTTTATCGTGCAATAACATCGATTAGATTATGTTTATACAAATATAATTTAATAAAATCCACTAAAGTAAAGGCTTATGTTATTTCAATTGGTAATATAACAACAGGAGGAACCGGTAAAACACCTCTTACTGCGGAAATAGCAAATTATATAAGCAATACACTTAATAAAAAAGTTGCAATTATAAGCAGAGGTTATGCGGGAAGCCTTTCTTCAAAAAATACAAATGTTATTAGCGATGGAACAAATATACTTTATACAGCAGAAGAAGCAGGAGAAGAGCCTTTTTGGCTGGCACAAAACTGCCCTAACTCAATAGTGATAACAGGAAAAAGCAGAATAACCTCAGCAGAAAAAGCTATTAGCGACTATAATTGCGAAGTTATTCTACTTGATGACGGTTTTCAACATCTAAAAATCAAACGGGACTTAAATCTAGCCGTAATAGACAGCAAGAATAAATTTGGAAATGACTTACTCTTACCTGCCGGTCCTTTAAGAGAGGCTTTAAACGAGCTAAAAAGAGCTGATAAGTTTGTAATTACGGATAAATATCAATCAGAAGAAAAAAACATCGAGTTTAAAAATCATCTTGAAGAAAAGTATAAAAAAATAACTTATATAAGTCCGTTTAAACCATATAAACTCTATAATATCAAAACAAATCAAGAGTTAAGCAGTGAAATCACAACAGTTTTAGCTTTTTGCGGAATAGGTCAGCCTGATTCGTTTTTTAATTTCATTGAAGAAATGAATATACAAATAAACGATAAAATTATTTTTAAAGATCACTATAAATACACCGAAAGCGACATTAAACTTTTAGAAAAAAAACTTAACGAATTAAAAAATCTTGCTATTGTAACAACCGAAAAAGATGCCGTTAAAATAGCGGATTTAACAGAGAATTTACCAATTTATGCACTACAGATCAAACCAGAAATAGACTTAGATAATTTATTGAAAGACCTAAGAGATGACAGAAAAGAAACTTAAAATACTTGTTGTAAGATATCGTTTTATTGGTGATACTGTACTTACTGTACCGTTTTTAAGAAACCTAAGAGCCGCTTACCCTGATGCCATAATTGATATGATTGTTGGACCTGTTTCAGGTGAAGTTATAGCGGAGTGTCCTTATGTTGATAATTTTATAATCTTTGATACCACAAGAAAACATAAATATGAAAATACAGATACCGAAAGAAAAACCTTTTTCAGCTATGTAAAAATGATAAAAAAACAAAACTATGATAAGGCTTATGTTTTAAAAAGATCACTATCAAGTGCATTATTAGTATTTTTAGCAGGAATAAAAGAGAGAATAGGCTTCGATACAGAGCATAGAGGTATTTTACTCACTAAAAAAGTAAAATATGATGAAAAAGTTCACGAAGTCGAAAGTTTCCTTGATGTATTAAAAGCAGATAATGTAGCGGTAAAAGACAGCTACCTTGAAAATCATGTATCAGAAAAAGCAAAAGATAAAATTGAAGATATTTTATACAGCTTAAAACTTGAAGATAATCCTAAAGTTTTAATTCACGCAACAAGCGGAAATGCCAATAAACATTGGAGAAGTAAAGATTTTGCCGAAGTAATCGAATATTTATCAAATGTTAGACGCTGTCAGATATTTTATACAGGAACAAAAGCAGACTATGACATTTACAGCGAAATTCACAGCCATATAAATGCGACACTTAAAGTGAAACCTATAAATTTATGCGGAGAACTTTCAATTCAGGATAGCATGGCCTTAATAAATAAAATGAACTTTGTTGTAGGAGTTGATTCAGGCACATTACACATTGCAGCCTCTTTAAATATACCTGTAATAGGTATTTATGGGCCTATGAGTCCTACAAAATGGAAAGCCTACGGAGATATTCATACGTCATTATATTCTGACAGAGAATGCGTTCCCTGCGGATTAAGAAAAAAATGCCCCATAAATAACCAATGTCTAAAAGACATAACTTCAGATATGGTTATACAAGAATGCAAAAAAGCCTTAGAAAACAAAACAAGAAACGGCTATGAATAAAGAGTTTTATTCTATTCTTCAATCTGAACTGTTGTCAATTGAAGAAAAAAAACTGCTGAGAACGATTAAAGAGCATAGCCAGAATGAAGGCGCATGGGTCAATCTTAACGGCAAAAAAGTATTGCAGTTCTGCTCAAATGATTATTTAGGATTATCAAAAGATAAGCGATTATTAGATTCTATTATTGAAGCGGTCAACACTTACGGACATGGATCAACAGGCTCTAGGCTTATTACAGGAACACATACGCCACATGTAAAGCTTGAAGAAAAACTTGCAGAACTAAAAAAAACTGAGTCTTCTCTTGTATTTTCATGTGGATATTCGGCAAATATAGGCATACTTTCAGCCATATTAACAGAACAAGATGCTGTTTATTCCGATGAATTAAACCATGCCAGTATAATTGACGGTATAAAACTTTCAAAAGCTCAAAAATATATCTATAAACATTGTGATATGGAGCATTTAGACGAAATATTAAGCCAAAACACAAATAAACATAGACTAAATATAATTATTACAGATTCTATCTTTAGTATGGACGGAGATAGAGCGCCATTAAAAGAAATAGTAAACTTAAAAAAGAAATATAATACTGTTTTATACGTTGATGAAGCCCATTCTTTCGGAATATACGGAAAAAGCGGTGAGGGACTTCTAGGCGAGCTTGATTTATCCGATCAGGCAGAAATACAAATGGGAACTTTAAGCAAAGCCATCGGCTCAGAGGGTGGCTATGTGGCAGGGAATAATACTTTAATAAACTACCTCATCAATAAATCGAGATCCTTTATTTTTTCGACAGCTCCTTCTATTGCAACTGCGGCCGCCTCTTTAAAAGCAATAGAAATAATCGAAGAAAATCCTAAACTTAGAGAAAACTTTATTTCAAACATTAAATATTTTTCTGAAGGCTTAAAAGATATAGAAACTCAAAAAAACTTCCGATTATTACCGCAAGACTCTGCTATATTTGCCATTGAGTTCGGAAATATTGAAAAAACTCTAAAAATATCTCATAATTTATTAGACAATTATAATATTCAAGCAGTAGCAATAAGACCTCCCACAGTTAAACAACCTGTAATAAGGTTTACGTTAAGTGCTTTACATTCAAAAAATGATATAGATTATCTGCTAAATTGTCTTTTAGAACAATAAATTCTTCTAATCCAAATGAACTATGACAAGGTTATAAAAAAAACATAGAATGGATTGTAACTATAACTTTATAAAATCAATTTTTGTTAAAGTCCAAAGGCATTTTTGCCGAAATACAATAAATAGAAGTAGTTAGATTAGAAAAGGGAGCGCTATGAAAATATTAATTTCCAACGATGATGGAATTCAGGCTTATGGAATAAGAGCGTTAGCGCAAAGGCTTGCTTTTGAACATGAGGTTTATGTTATAGCCCCTGATCGAGAAAGAAGCGCAGCAGGTCATGCACTTACTCTTCACAGACCACTAAGAGTTGAAGAAGTAAGCATGGGTTTTGATGTAGCAAGAGCTTGGGAAATTTCAGGAACTCCTGGTGATTGCGTCAAAATAGGAATAAGTGCTATTCTTGATATTATGCCTGATTTTGTTATTTCAGGTATAAATCACGGTCCTAATCTGGGTGCAGATATAATTTATTCGGGAACAGTAAGTGCCGCAATGGAAGGAGCTGTTTTAGGCTTTCCAAGTATAGCGATATCACATTGCAACACTAAACGTTTTGAGGCTCACGATTTTACTTATGCAGCAGACTTTATCGCTAAGTTTTTAAGTAATATTAAAAAAATAAACTTCCCTACAAAAACAATCTTAAATGTAAATATTCCTGCTATAAGTCCCGAAGAAGTTACAGGGCTTGAAATTACAAGACTTGGAACAAGAATGTACACCGATGCTTACGAAAAACGTCTTGACCCGAGAGGAAAGGTTTATTACTGGTTAGCCGGCGAAATCATTGACACAGCAGAAGAAGAAGGTACAGACATTATGGCTATAAGAAATAATAAAATTTCTATAACCCCTGTAACCTTTGAAATGACTAATAAAAATATCATGCCTGAGCTTGAACAGGCCTTTTGCGGCGGTGCTTGTCAACTGTTCTAACTAATGACAAATAAACAAAAATCCCCTGACAAATTAAAGATGGTCAGGGGATTTGTTTAAATTGATATTTTTATATTCTTTGCATAAAATAAACAAACTACATATATTTCCACACAGTTAAAAATATACTCAATTAAAAACTAATTGTATAAAAGAGAAAAGATGAAAAATAAAATTAAAAATATTCTTGAAAATATTGAAAAAGAAGAAAATATTAAAATTATTTTTGCCATTGAAAATGGCAGTAGAGCATGGAAAATGGAAAGCAAAGACAGCGATTATGATGTAAGATTTGTCTTTGTTCGACCACTTCAAGAGTATATTCAAATTAATAAGCCTTGTGATGTTATAAATGATTTTTACAATAGCGATGGAATAAAAGATAGTCAAAAAGATGCTCTAATAGACATTAGCGGATTTGACATTTTTAAATATATGAAACTGCTTGCAAACTCTAATCCTACAACAATAGAATGGCTTATGTCCGATATTATTTATTACGGAGAGAGAAAAGAATCACTTAAAGAATATGTTTTAAAGAACTTTAGCCCACTTACACTTTTTCATCATTATAAATCCTTGTGCAATAATAATTACTCTGATTTTATTAAGAACACTTCAAAAGTTACATATAAAAAATATCTATATGCTTTTAGAGGATTAATAAATGCGTTATGGGTTTATCACAATAAATCTGTTCCTTCTATTAACTTCATTGAAACAGTTGAACAAAGTGAATATTTATTAGGAAAAAATGTTTATTTAAAACTAAGAGAAATTATAGAGCTAAAATCACAAGGCAAAGAAAAAGATATAATTTCAAATATTGATTTTATTGATGAATATATTGAAAATTTTCTAAATACAAATTATGATAATTTAAATAAAAATAATCTTGATATAGAAGAATTAAATAAAGAACTTAGAAAAATAGTGCTAAATTCTTAATTTACAACAGAAACGAGCGCTTAAATGATAATAACAATAATAGCCATCGGAAAAATAAAAGAAACTTTTCATAAAGAGGCTATAGATGAATTTCTTAAAAGACTGAAACCTTACCATCAAATAAAAATAAAAGAGCTTAACGCTGAACTTTTAAAGAATCCTAATGATGTTCAAAAATATATTGCAAATGAAGGCGAAAAAATCCTTGAAAATATTCCACAAAACGCATTTGTAATAACACTTGATTCAACAGGTAAATCTCTAACATCAGAAGATTTTGCCCAAAAATTTAATTTAATTACGCAAGAAGGATTTAATCATCTTGTTTTCATAATTGGTGGAGCTTATGGGCTGGCAGATGAAGTAAAACAAAGAGCCGACTTCCTTTTAAGTTTCTCAAAGATGACTTTTACCCATCAGATGATAAGAATATTTTTACTGGAACAAATATACAGAGCTATAAAAATATTAAACGGAGAACCATATCACAAATAAAAATGGCTGTTAATTTAATACAGCCATTTTTAATTTTTTGATTAAAACTATTATTATCCTACAAGACCAGAATCATCGCTTTCGCTTGATTTTACCATAATAGCATGTTGAACCGGTTTTTCTTTTTTAGAATTACCAAAGCCCACTTCGTATTCATAACCGAAATCGCCCTGTGTTTTTCTTTGTTGAGCTTCGTCAACAAGTCTTTTTGCAAGTTCAGCTATTTCATATACAAGTGCATATTTGTTTTCTGACTTTTCATTAAGGTCTGATGCTATACGACAAATTTGATCCATTTATTACTCTCCTGAAATTGATTGTTTGCTATGAAGTATTCAAATTATAACTTAAAAACATTATGTTATCAAATATAAGTAAACCGCAATAGTAATTTATTATTCGATAGAACTATCTTGTTTATTAATTGACATAAAAACTTAATTTCCTCAAAATAACAAGACTAAGGTATAATTGACTTATTCTATATTAATTGCTTGATTTTATCTTAATTTTAATGAATTAAGTTTATAAATAAGTTATAGTAAAATTAATACAGGTGGAGGAGTTGGGGGCACAAATGAAAAAAATTATTTCATCGATTTTAATCCTTTCAATAATACTTTTAAATACTACAACAGCTTATGCATTATCAACAGAAGAAGTTGCAAAAGCCTCTGACTCTAAAATAAAAACCATTGAAGGAAAAATTGAAGAAAATAACGAAATAGATAAAAAGAAAAATATTTTCACAGGCCAAACACAAGAAATAAAACAGGGAACTGCCATTAAAATGACGGTAACCTCAGTTTTAAGTTCAACCGTCAATCAAGAAGGAGATGAATTTTTTGCTGAAGTAACAAACGATCTTGATGCACCGGGAGGTGTTGCTATACCTCAAGGAACTATTGCTCATGGAAAAATTACCAAAGTAAGAAATGCTAAACGATTAGGAAGAGATGCCTATATTTCATTAAATTTTGATTACCTTGTAACTCCGGACGGTCGTGAAATTCCTGTAAATGCAGAAATGAGTACTAAGCATCATGCTGTTACTTCCGTCGCTAAAGTAGCACTTGAAGATACGGCTTATACAATGGCTGGAGGAGTTATAGGCGGAATATTCGCATTAAAACTCTTTGGAATAGGCGGAGCAATTGCGAGTAACGGTTATACTGTAGCAGGTGGAGCAGGACTAGGTGCAGCAGTCGGTGTAACAGTTTCACTTGTAAGAAAAGGCTCTGATAAACTTATTTCCCCAGGGGACGAAATAAAAGTAAAAATGGATTCCGGCATAAAAGTTCCGATTCTTACCGAAGAATCATTAAGACAAGATGAAACAAAGCTGGATGGATTAAAAGTCGCTATCACTAATTGCCAATTAGAAAAAGACCCTTTTGGAGAGCCAAACACAATTACATTAAGTCTAAATATTGATAATAAAACCGAAAATACTTTTAGCAGTTTTGATATAGCATTAGTAAATGACTATAAGTCAGTCTTTTATGCTTCTCCTTTTTCAAATACTGATATGTGGTTTACTAAAATAGCTCCAAATACAAAATTAAACGGGAAACTTTCTTTTTCTGTTGATAATCCTAAAAGAAAGCATTGGTTAGTCTTTTACGATAGTATGACAAGAAAACCTCTTGCAAAAATCTCAATAGATAATGCACAAAAAGATCTTAGAAAGAAAAAAGCAAGTAAATAATGAGCCAAATTTCTATAACTAAAAAAATAATCAATAAAAACAATAAACAAATAGAAGTTTTTGTTGTTCCTGCAATGTCTTTTAATCAAGCAGACGGAACAATAAAAACTTTTCCGCATCCACATGGGAATAACTCGCTAACATTTGAATCTCTTGAAAAAGCAATAAACAGCATTGCTATTTCCGGCTATGACTATATAACAGCAGAAAGCTCAACTAATATAACCGCAAATACAGATACAAAGCCAAACTTCAAACTTGCAATCATTGAGCTGATAAAATTATTAAATGATAAAAGCCCCGAAGTAATAGCCTCTGCTGCTTATGCTCTCGGAGAAATGGCAACTCCTCTTGCATTAGACAGTTTAATAGCTCTTCTTGGCAATGATGAACACAATATCAGAAAAAACACAATCGAAGCCCTTGCAAAAATAGGAACTCCGTCAATAAAAAAACTTATAAACGCCCTTGAAGACAGCAACTGGGTAAAAAGAAACTCAGCCGCTATCGCTCTGGGGGAACTTACGGATTATAACAAGCATTTGAATGTAACTCCTGCGGTAAATCCATTAATTGCAAGACTTCAAGATAATCAACCAATCGTAAAAAGTACCGCAGCAAGGTCTTTAGGTAAGATTTATAAAAAAATTACCGAGCAGCGTGATTTTCAAAGTTTTTGATTTTAATAAACCAAACAAATAACTTAATCAGAATTATAAAATTATATGTATATTTTAGCCTAACGTCCATACATAAATAATTAACGCTTCAAGTCAAGACTTGAAGCGTTAAAATTAGTTTTTTAAAATTAATCATTGTTTACTTTAGGTTGTTCTTGGTTTCGCTTTGTTCTTAATCCCAAATAATCAAATATAGCATAAGCTGCAACAGCAGCACTTAATCCAGCAACACATTTGCGCAAGATTTGTTTATTTTTACATGCTACTTCTTCTATAAATTCAGGGGTTTTAGCAATGGTCTTTTTTACAGAATCATTTAAATCAAGTTTATCTTGAATGGATTGTGTGATTGTCCCGGCAGTAATAATAGCAGCAGAAATAGATTTTGAATTATCCCAAATATCAGATTTAGACTGACTAATTATTGGTTTTGCTCCAAAAGACGGTATATTCATAAATGCCTCCTATTTTTTATATTTTTTCAAATCTTCTTTAGTCATTGTTTTGTATTGCAATGAAGGCTCCTCGCACATTGCATGAAAGAAACCTATAAGTGTAGACCCGGCAGCTTCAGTTACACCAGCAGCTACAGCTGCATTTAGAGCATTACCCGCTCCTGGGAACCAAGTGAAAAGTTTACTAGCAGTTTGAACACCTACTGAACTTGCAGTGGTAACAGCAATAGAAGTCATTACTCCAGTAGATATAGGGTCAAGTCCGTAAACAGCAGCAAGTGATAAAGCCATAACTCCAGTAGCAGCCTGCAATGCTGCCATATCACCACCAGGTGCCTGTGCTAGTGCGGCAGCTATGCCTGCATTTGCAGCACTAGCTGCATGAACAATGCCCCAAGCTCTTTCGTCTCTTTCTTCTAATGTTAAACCTTTAAAAGAAAGCTTTCCCGTTTTTTTAGATTTTTCTACACCACCCATTCCACATTCGAGAATATTTTTCATTTGTTCTAATTCTTCTACCTTTTTAGGATCGGTTTCTTTTTTAATTTCTTTATTTAATTCTTTAATCCCTTTTTTGCAAATTCCTTGAATATATTCAGGGTGAGCCATTAATTCAATACCAATTTTTGTTGGTGGTACATTTTGTTGTAAATCTTGTAATTTCTCAGTTAGCTCTTCTTCTGATAATTCAGGAATTTCTTCCTTTTTACTCTTAAATGACAGATTTGTAAGACATTGAGCTTTTACAGCATGTCCTGCTTCCGCTGAACATAATAAATTTTTACCAAATGTTAAATTTGGCTTAACTTCTAGACTATTTTGCTTAGTTTTTTGTAAATCTTGTTTTTTAACCAAGTCTAAATTATTTGATAGGTTGCGGAGTGCGTTAAAATCTTTTAGCATACTTTTAAAATTTCCTTTTAATACAATTAAAGTCCGCATATTAATGTAAAAAAAAAATGAATCAATGTCAACCCCCCTAATGGATAATTATTGTAAACATTAATTACAATAAAAGACTAAACAGCTAACTTTAATTTGTTTAATAGAACTAAAACACCTATCAATAGAAGATAATACAGTTTTATCAGAAAAAATCCGTTCATTTTGACACATAAAAGTTAGAAGATGAGATTTACGAAAAACTAAAGCTATAACTTCAATTACTCCTGCAAAAATAAAAACCATTATTATATAAATAATAATGGTTTTATTTTACAAATCAAGAGTTAATTAATCACCATGCTTATAATCCCATTCACGGTCAAGATAATCTGTTTCACTCTTCACAAGGTCATTTAAGTATGATGAAGCTTTTTCAGCAGGAGTATCACACGAACTCAAATAATAAGCTCTAAAATAATCTGCTGCAGGTTGTTTTTCTTTAACTTGAATTCCTGTTTTCTCTAAAGCAGCTTCAACTCTTTCATCTCGCCTATCAGCTGTTAATAAACTTGTCTTATCAAGTTGATAAGGGTTGCTATCATAATGTTTACCTATTCCAAGCTCTTCTGATAGATTTGACTTTTGCTCAGGAGTAAGAGGTTTTTTAAAAACAAAATTTGATCCAAAAGTTATATTCATGATTTTTCATCCTTAGTTTAAACGTATATTATTATAAACATATAAATTTTAAATATTGATTCAATCATAAAACTTCAATAACTTTTGTTACATATCTTATTAATGTTTAAAATGCCTTACACCCGTTAATACCATCGAAATACCGTCTTTTTCAGCTTGTTCGATTACTTCTCTGTCTTTAATGCTTCCACCCGGCTGAATAATTGAACCAATTCTTGCATAAGCCGCTGCGTTGATGTTATCAACCGCAGGTAAGAAGCCGTCACTTGCGATTACAGCATCTTTTGTGCCATCACAAGCTTGATTTAAAGCTAACTCCATAGAAGCGATCCTGCTTGTCTGACCTGCCCCTATACCAATTGTTTTTTTGCCTTTTGCTATAACTATTGCGTTTGAGGTAACATGTTTAGCTACTTTCCAAGCAAAAATCATATCTTCCACCTGTTCGGCAGTCGGTTTATGAGTTGTAGCAATATTGAAATTATCTTTTGTTAAATCAACAACATCGGCAGATTGAACCAATGTACCAAACGGAAGAGCTTTTACAGTATTTTTCACAGCATTTCTATATTCAAGAGCTGAAAAATTATATGTGACAAGTCTTAAATTCTTTTTAGCCTTTAAAATTTCAAGAGCTTCATCGTCAAATGCAGGAGCAATTAGGACTTCAAGGAAAACACTTGCTGCATGCTTTGCTATTTGTTTATTAACAGTTGTATTAAAGCCGATTATTCCTCCAAAAGCACTAATAGGATCACAATCAAAAGCTTTTAAATATGCACCGTAGGAAGTTTCGCCCAGCGCAACTCCGCAAGGATTGCCATGTTTAATTACTGCAACAGCAGGAACATCAATAAACTCGGTAACAATGTTCATTGCAGCTGCCATATCCGCAATATTGTTGTAGGAAAGTTCTTTTCCGTTTAATACTTCATAATTAAGGCTATTTTCAGTTGCGTATAAAGCTGCTGATTGATGAGGGTTTTCGCCATATCTTAAATCTTGCTTTTTCTTTGCCACAAAAGAAAAAAGTTCAGGCATTTCAGTTTTTTCAGAAGTTCTTTTGATTAATTCATTTGCAATAGCAGAATCATAATCGGAAGTTATTGCAAATGCTTCGATTGCTAAGTCTTTTCTTAATTCCAAAGCAACTTCGCCATTATTTTCAGCTAAATTTGAAAGAACTTTTTCATATAAAGTCGATGAATTTACGCAAGCAACAGAAAAATAATTCTTTGCAGCCGCTCTCAATAATGTAACTCCGCCAATATCAACAAATTCAACTAAATCTTCTATTTGGCTGAAATCTTTTTTAGACGCATCTTTGAAAGGATATAAATTCACAACTACCATATCAACAGGAGAAATTCCGTTTTTGATAATCTCTTCAATATCAGATTCATTAGATTTCATAGCAAGAATTCCTGCATGAATATTAGGATGAAGAGTTTTCACTCTTCCTCTAAGCAATTCTCTAAATCCTGTCAATTCAGTTATTTCAATAACATTGACGCCATTTTGTTTTAAAATATCATAAGTTCCGCCTGTGGAAACTATTTCATAATTAAATTTATCTTGAAGACTTTTTGCAAACTCAACAATTCCTGTTTTGTCGTAAACGCTTATAATAGCTCTTTTTTTAGTAGACATGATTTAATCCTTAATAACTGATAACCTTTACCAATTTAGTTTTATTTTAATCAGTATAATTATATTTTAAAACAAAAACACTTAAAGCCTTTCAAAAGAAAGGCTCTAATCTAAATAATCATGTTGAATTTTGCCTATTTATGAGTAAAATCCAAGGTCTTAATATTAGAAAACAAACTATAAGAGGCTTGCTGCGAAACGGTAATAAATGGAGTTGCAAGAATACCGACTATCAATACAGCCGCAAATGTAAATATCTGTATCGAACGCAAAGAATCAGATTTAGGAATTATTGCAGGCTGAGAAATACCATTTGAGTTTTCTGTATTAAATAAGGCTTTAACTACTCTTAGATAATAATAAACAGCAATTAGCGTATTAATTAATGCAAATATCAATAACCATAAATTTTGAATACCCGAGAATAATATTGTTTTAAACAAATAAAATTTCCCGATAAAGCCTGCCGTTACAGGAATACCTGCAAGCGATAACATACAAACAGTAAGTCCCAAAGCAGTTACAGGTTCTTTATAAGCCAATCCTTTAAAATCAACGAGGTTAAATTTGCCTGTTTTATTTGAATAGATTTCGATAGCAGCCCATGCTCCGAAATTCATGAATAAATAACAGATTAAATAAAAGATTACGGCAGAAAAAGAATCAAGAGTTCCGACCGCTAATCCTAAAAGGACATAACCTGCTTGAGCAATTGAACTATAGCCCATTAACCTTTTGATGTTTTGCTGTTTTAAAGCTGATAAGTTGCCTATAGTCATTGTCAGAATTGCAATAAAACCTATAACATAAGTCCATACGGCAAAATTCACAAAGATCGTTCCTAATAACCTTATAATAAGAGCAAACCCTGCCATTTTTGAAACAACCGACAGATAAGCAGCAACAGGAAGCGGAGCTCCTTCATAAACGTCAGGAGTCCAAGAGTGGAAAGGAAAAGCTGATATTTTAAAACCAAGACCACCAAGTACCATTAGAAAACTCAAGACTAAAAGAGGGTTTACGTTATAAGTTGATATAAAAGTATAAATCTCAGTAAAATTAGTAGTTCCGCAAATTCCGTATAAAAGAGAAAATCCATATAAAGTAACAGCTGTCGATGCTCCACCTACGACTAAATACTTCAATGCCGCTTCAGAGCTTAATCTATCTGACTTTGTAAAGCCACAAAGAGCATAAGCAGAAATACCTAACGTTTCAACAGCAACCGTTGCCATAATTAAATCGCTTGCCCCTGCCATAAGCATTGCACCTAAGCCTGCACAAAGAAACAACGTGAAATATTCGCCTTTATATTTACCAAAACTTTCCGTATATTTCTTTGAAAGCTGAATCGCAATAATAGTACCGACTAACGTTAAAAAGCGAAAAACAAGACTATAATAATCAGAAGTGAAATTCAAATGAAATAATTCTATTGTTTCAAATCTGGGCATTAATGCAAAAGAAAAAATCGCCGTCAAACATCCTGTCAAAGCTGTATAATAAACATAATGCTTTTTAGTGTTTTTTATCAAAAATGATAGAACAGTACATATCATTATTGTAGTTATAATTATTGTTTCAGGAAGAAATCCTTGAATCATTTTTTATTCTCCGAAGTTTACTTAGATATTTAACATTATCTGACTTATTGAGGACTTGAATATATCGGTCAAAGCAGTTGGATAGAGGCCGAAAAGAACTATCGCAACAACTAAAGACATATATATAACTAATTCATGTGGGGTTATATCTTGAAGTCTCTTTCTAGTTTCGAACATTGCCCCACAAAAAACCTGTTGTAACATCCACAACAAATAAATGGCAGTTAAGACAATTCCAAAAACTGCAAATATTGAGAAAATTTGAATATTACTAAATGCAGTCGAAGTGAAAGCACCGTAAAAAACAAGAGTTTCCGCAGAAAAACCAGCTAATAAAGGCAAACCTAAACTTGCTAATGCTAAAAATGAAGAGAAGTAATAAATTTTAGGCATTGCCTGAGCTAATCCGCCAAGCTCAGATATTTTTCTTGTATGAGTTCTTAAATAAATACTTCCAACCATCATAAACAGACCTGCACTTATCAAGCCATGAGCCACCATTTGAAAAACAGCCCCTGTAACTCCTGTAACATTCATAGCACCAATCCCTATAAGAACAATTCCCATATGACTAACGCTACTATATGCAATTAGTTTTTTTAAATCTTTTTGAGCTAAGGCGATAATTGCCGCATATAAAATGTTAATAACTCCTAAAAGTACAATAAAAGGAGCTAAAAGTTTAAAAACAGCAGGAAACGCTTGAAGGTTTATTCTGATAAGTCCATAAGCACCCATTTTCAGAAGAATTCCGGCAAGTAACATACTTACGGGAGTAGGAGCATCAACGTGAGCATCAGGCAACCATGTATGAATTGGAACTACAGGTAGTTTAACTGCAAATGCGATAAAAAAGCCTAAAAACATTGCAATACCGGCAGCTAAAGAATAATAATCAGAACTTGACGATAAGACCTGCATGTCAAAAGTCAGATTGCTTGTAGATTGATAGAAGAAATATGCCAACGCAATAATTGACGCAAGCATAAATATACTTCCGAAAAAGGTAAATAGAACGAATTTAATAGCCGAATATTCTTTTCTTCCGCTTCCCCATATTGAAATAAGGAAATACATCGGAATAAGCTCCAATTCCCAGAATAAAAAGAACATAACAAGGTCTTTAGCTGTAAATACGCCCAAAACCGCTGTTGTTAAAATTAAAATAAGTCCGTAATATAATTTATGTTTTTTTGTAATACTGCTTTTACTGGCAATACAGGCTAATAACGTTAAAAATGTCGTTAATAGAACCATTGTCATAGAAATGCCGTCTACTGCAAAAGTAAACTGAATACCTAATGGCTTTAACCAGTCATCACCGCCCGGGAAAGTAAGTCTTTGCAAAAACTGATAAGTAGGAACATTGGTATTGAAAAAGAGGAAAATATATAAAGAATAAAAGAACAATAATCCTGCAAAACCTTTTGCAAAACGTCTTATTTTTACTTCATTATTTGGAAACATCGGGCTTAAAATCAATAAGCCTGCGAGCATCGGGGAAAAAACCAATAAACTGAGAGATACCGCTTCCATCTTCAACCTCTACACAAACCAAATCAGCATAATAAAAGCTGAAATAACTACAAAACCTGTTAATAAAATTGTCAAATATATCTGAACATTTCCATTTTGCAAAAGACATAACATTCTTCCAACAAAACCGACAAATAATGCTGTTAAGTTAATAAGTCCATCGACTATATATTTATCAAACATAGAAAGAACTTGAGCTTTTCTCATAACTATTCTATACGCAAAAGCCTTATAAGCATCATCTATATAAAATTTATTGTATGAAAGTTTATACAATACAGGAATTTTATCTGTAATCTGCTCAACAGAAACAGGGAATTTAGACTTAAACCTATCAAGATATAATAACCCTGCGAGTAACATTCCTCCAATAGCTAAAGAAACAGAAATAACAGGAATTAAAAGACTTTCAGAATGCTCTGCTATCTCTTTAGCAGGCACTAAAAATTGACTAAAAGAGCCTATACCCATAAAGCTGAGCTTTCCACTGAGCATAAAACCCAAGAATATAGATGGAATAGCCAATATAATTAAGGGAATCGAAATAGCCAAACCAGGTTTGTGAGGATGTCCATGTCCTCGATATTCTCCTTCAAAAGTGAGAAAATAGGTTCTAAACATATAAAACGACGTCATACCAGCAGTTAACAGAGCTATGACGAGTAAAAACGTGTTATGACTTGAGACTAAAGCAGAGAAAATCTCTTCTTTTGACCAAAAACCACTTAAAAACAAGCCCGAAATAGCGAAAGTACCTATTAAATAAGCATAAGCAACAACAGGCATAACTTTTCTTAATCCGCCCATATATCTCATATCCTGCTGATCGGCTAATCCGTGAATTACCGCACCAGAACAGAGAAACAGCATAGCCTTAAAATAAGCATGAGTTACAAGATGGAACATTCCTGCACCATAAGCACCCGCTCCGACAGCCATAACCATAAATCCGAGCTGACTACATGTTGAATAAGCCAATGCCTTTTTTATATCCGGCTGAGTAAGAGCTGTTAAAGCAGACATAAAAGCGGTTATAGCTCCAACCCATAAAATAATATTCATTACAATGGGAGAAAGACTGATAAAAGGAAAAACTCTCGCAAGTAAATACACCCCTGCTGCAACCATTGTAGCAGCATGAATAAGCGCACTTATAGGAGTAGGACCTTCCATTGCATCAGGAAGCCATGTATGAAGTGGATATTGAGCACTTTTTGCAATCGTTCCCATAAAAAGCCCGAAACAAATCAGCGTAAATATCGGCATACCTGCCTTAGCAAAAACTAAAGGTGCAACAGCTCCTAATGAAGAAAAGCTTAATAAAATATCGGGGGAAGAAACCCAATAACTGAATGAAAAATAAAGCAATCCTAATATTCCTGCAAGGAAACCAAAATCACCGATTCTATTCATTATAAATGCCTTTTTAGCCGCAGAAGCAGCTGAAGGCCTTGCAAACCAAAAACCTATCAATAAATAACTTGAAACCCCGACAAGTTCCCAGAATACATACATTTGAAAAAGATTTGTACTAAGAACAAGTCCCAGCATTGAAAAATTAAAAAGTGAAAGATAAGCGTAAAAACGGTTATAACCCTTGTCATGTCCCATATATTCATGGGTATATATCTGAACCATAAGGCTGACACTTGTTACAACCATAAGCATAATCGCTGAAAGCCTATCTATTACCCAACCAAAAGAAAGTTTAATATCTCCGATATTTAACCATGTAAAGTTTCTTTCAAAATAAGCATTTGGATGAGAAATACACCATATCAATATTAACGAAGAAAGAATAAGCCCAATTGAAGTAGCACCGACAGTTAAGCCCATGCTTACTCTTTTATCACTATATCCTCTAAAACCTTTGCCGACAAGTATAAGCAGAAACGTCCATAAAGGAAGAGCCGCTATCATCCAAGCATTTTCAACTGCAAAATTCATATTAGCCTATCCTTTTAGCGATCTAAACTCTTCTACATCCACAGTTGGCTTTTTCCTAAAGAAGGATAACAGAATTGCCAATCCCAAAGCCGCTTCCGCAGCAGAAATAGCCATAATAAAAATTGCAAATACTTGCCCCCTTATTTCATTAGGGTCGCAGTATGCAGAAAAAGCAATAAAATTAATATTTACGGCATTTAATAATATTTCTAAAGACATCAAAACTCTTATAAAATTTCTTGAACTGATAAGTCCAATAAAGCCTATGCAGAAAAGAACTGCCGCCAAGCATAAAAAGTGAGTAAGCCCCACATTTAAAACAAAATCTTTAAAAAATGACAAAATTAAATTAGACATTATACTTCCTCCTTTTTCGCTGAAGGATTTTCTAAAAGCTGATCATCTTTTGTCGCAATTACAACAGCTCCTAAAATAGCGGCAAGTAACAATACAGATAATATTTCAAACGGCAAAAGGTATTTTGAAAAAAGCTGACTTCCAATAATTCCGGCAGTGCCTTCTTCTTTAACTACAGCAAGGGTTTGAGGGGAACGCTGTTTTAATACAATATTGTCAGGAGTTCTTTTTAATGACGAAAAGCCGGTTGTAATAGAGAAGAAAAGAACTAAGAACATTAATCCCGCTGACATAAAGCCAATGAGAGAACGTGGAACAAATGCTATCCATAATTTTTCATCACTTGCTCTGGCTGTCATCATAATGGCAAAAAGTAAAACGATTGTTAAACCTACCGAATAAATTATTATTTGTGAAACCCCTGCAAAATCAGCCCCTAAAAGAAAATAAATGCCTGCAATAGAGAAAAAACAAGCAACAAGGCTCATTGCCGAATAAATTATTCGTCTTGAAACAATAACTCCTAATGCCGATATAACAGTAAAAAAAGCTATAAAATAAAATGCCGCCGAATATACAAATGCTCTCATAGTTACCCTTTAAAAAACTAAATGTCTTTAGCCAACTCCTCAATATAATATTTTGATTTTTCAGGAGAAAGCGCAAGTTTTTCTTTATCAAAAACAAGAGCTTCTCTTGAATGTGTAGATATTTCAAACTCATCAGACATAACTATTGCAGATTTCGGGCAAACATCAGCACAATTTCCACAAAATATACATCTTCCAAGGTCAATAGTAAATTTTTCCACCTGCTGTTTATTATTCTCATCTTTTTGAGTTTCAATATAGATTAAATCAACGCAAGGACATACTTTTTGGCAAGCTTTACAGCCTATGCAAATAAGTTTACCGCTTTCATTAACCGTTAAAGCAGGTCGGCCTTTTAATCTGATATTAAATTCCTGTTTTTGTTCAGGATATTGAACAGTTATAGGTTCTCTGAATGCATGTTTACCAATGGTCAACATGCCTCTGACGATTTCTTTTATTCCAACTGCCGTTTCAACAACTACTTTAAACATTTTTTCATCCTAGAATATTAACTTTATCAAAGCTGTAACAAAGAGATTTATCAGTGAAACAGGTAACAAAAATTTCCAGCAAAAGCTCATAAGCTGATCTGCTCTTAAACGTGGCAAAGTTGCCCTTATCCAGATAATAAGAAAAATAATTGCGTAAGTTTTTCCTACAAGCCAAAATGCTTGTTCTAAATGAACAAGAGAACTTAAAATTAATTTATTTGTAATTAATCCCGAAAATAAAATATTAGCCAAATAATCATTAAACGGTGACAAAAAACCGCCTAAAAACAAAGTAGCTATAATAGCGCTTATAACAAACATTGCAGCGTATTCAGCCAAAAAGAACAATGCAAATTTCATTCCCGAATATTCTGTATTATATCCACTTACCAATTCACTTTCAGCTTCAGGCAAATCAAAAGGAACACGATTCAATTCAGCAATAGAACATATTAAAAACACCCAAAAACCTACAAAACCAAGCCAGATATTCCAGCTGAACACATTCCAGTTCAAAAAGGCTGTATGCATTACTCCGCCTGATTGTACGCCGACAATTTTATGTAAATTCATAGTTCCCGTTAAAAGAGCAATTGATATAGAAGTAACAACGAGAGGTATTTCATAACTTATCGCTTGCGCAGCCGATCTCATTCCGCCTAAAAGAGAATATTTATTACCGCTTGACCAGCCTGCCATGACTATTCCTATTGTTGAAACAGAAGAAATAGCTAGTATAGTAAATAATCCAAGTGGAATATTTGCCGCAACAAGTTTATCTGTATAAGGAACAAGGCAATATAACGTCATAATAGGAGCAAATACAATTATTGGGGCAAGTGTAAATGCAATTTTATTTGTACCGCAAGACATAATGTCTTCTTTTGTTAAAAGTTTTATAGCATCAGCCATTGTCTGAAAATAGCCCAAAGGTCCGACTCTGTTAGGTCCTTTCCTTACGGTCAACCACGCAAGAACTTTTCGCTCGAGAAGAACAAGGAAGATAACAACTGCCATCATCAATACTGCAATCGCAATAAAAGAGAATACAGGCATTGTTAAATCCGCAAAAATAGTCGGAATATGTAAAAAAGAAAATAATTTTAAATATAATTCTTGCATAACTTATCGATCCACTTCGGGTAATACTACGTCAAGACTGCCAAATATCGCCATTAAATCCCCGAAAGGCCTGTCTTTAATCAACTCGGGGAGAACTTGAACTGCTGAAAAAGATGGGGTTCTCCATTTCACCCTATAAGGTTTAGCGGTTCCGTCACTTTTTACATAACAAGCCGTAATTCCTCTTGCCGACTCGATTAAGGAAGTTGCTTCGCCTGCTTGCAGTTTAAAAATAGCGGGATTTAACTTTTTAGCAATTAACTTTGTTTCATATCCGCAAACTTCACAATCGTCTTGATTACATGCGCAGTTTTGACGTTTAATATTTAATTCTTCTTTACTTCCGCCGTTTATTTTATCGATTGCCTGTTCGACAATTTTAACGGACTCTCGCATTTCTTCAATACGCACAGCATAACGGTCAGAAGTATCTCCATTTTTGCCTAAAGCAATCTTAAACTCCAATTCATCATAAACAGAATAAGGCTGGGCTTTTCTTAAATCAAAATCAACACCGGATGCTCTAAGATTTGGACCTGTTATTCCATATTCAATAGCCATTTGTGGAGTTAAAACACCAATTCCTTTTGTTCTAGCTAAGAAAATAGGATTATTGGTTATTATAGATTCGTACTCATCAAACATTGCAGGAAGTTTTACACAAAGGTCTTTTACTTTTAATAGCCATCCTTCGGGTATATCTTTTTTCACACCGCCATAAGTGTAGAAATTATACATCATTCTAGCACCTGTAAGCTCTTCAAATAGCTTTACAATGTCTTCACGCTCTCTAAAGGTATAAAAAAGTGGTGAAGTAGCGCCTAAATCAAGTAAAAATGTCCCTAACCACAAGAGATGAGAAGTTATTCGGTTTAATTCCATTGTTATTACACGAATATATTCAGCTCTTTTAGGAAGTTTTAATCCTGCTATTTCTTCAACAGCCATACACATTGAAGCTAAGTTAAAAAAGCTCGATAGATAATCAACTCTGTCGACCATAGGCAAATATTGGAAATAGCTTCTGCTTTCGGCAATTTTTTCCATTCCTCTATGCAAATAACCTATTACAGGCTTTGTATCTCTTATTATTTCACCTTCAAGCGACAAAATAAGCCTTAAAACACCATGAGTACTTGGATGTTGAGGGCCTACGTTTATTATCATTTCTTTTTCTAAAGTTTTACTCATTTTATCGGTCATTCCAGCTTAATCTAGCATCTTGCATAACATAATCTTTTCTTAAAGGATGCCCAATCCAATCTTCAGGAAGCAAAATCCTTTTCAGCTCAGAATGATTTATAAAATTTACTCCTAAAAGATCGTAAGTTTCTCTTTCGTGCCATTCAGCCGATTTATAAAGAGATGAAACACTTTCAATTTCAGGTTTTGCTCTGTTTAATTCTGTTTTTACAACTATTTTAGAATTTGATTTAAGCGACAATAATTGATAATTAAGTTCAATAAAATCATTAAAATCAGTTCCGCATACAAAAAGCAACAAATAAAAATCAGCTTTATTTTTTAACAGTTCAAAAGTCTTCAAAATATCCGAACTTTTAACTTTCAAAGTAAAAGTTCCGTCCGAAGAAGAAGTTTCTTCCAAAACCTCAATATCTTGCTCTATAAAAAGCTGAGAAATTATATTATCTGATTGCACTTGCATTTTCATCCTTGTATCCGTCTTTTTGTATGCCCCAAGTGTATATTTCCATTCCATCTAATGCTAAAAGCATATCCGAATTACTATTTGGAGATAATTTTAATTTTGGCCTGTGAGCTTCAATATATTTTTGTCTATCTAAAATCGTTTCAGTTCTAATCTGTTTCTGCAATTTCATAATTCCCTCTAAAAGAGCCTCGGGACGAGGAGGACAACCTGGAATATAAACATCAACAGGAAGTATTCTATCAACGCCTTTAACTACAGAATAAGAATCATTCTCATACATTCCGCCCGTAATAGTGCAAGCTCCCATTGCAATAACGTATTTAGGCTCTGGCATTTGCTCATATAAGCGTAACAAGGCAGGAGCCATCTTATGAGTTATCGTTCCAGCCGTTATTATTAAATCTGCCTGTCTTGGAGTAGCTCTAAAAACTTCAGAACCAAATCTTGCAATATCAAAACTTGAAGCACTTGTGGAAATCATCTCGATACCACAGCATGAAGTAGCAAAAGTCAATGGCCAAACCGAATTTGACCTTGCCCAATTATATACGAAATCTATAGAACTGATAATTAATTGCATTTACCGACCTTAACTCTTTATTTCCATGTCAAAGCGTCTTTTTTACAGACATAAATAAGCCCTAATATAAGAATCAGGATAAAAATGACAGCTTCAATAAAACCATAAAGACCTAATGATTTATATTTCACCGCCCAAGGAAACAGAAAAACCGCCTCAACGTCAAAGATAATAAACATTAAGCCGTACATATAATATTTTATGTCAAATTGTACGTCTGATGAACCTAAAAGATTCATCCCACATTCATAAGTACTATTTTTAATATCATTGGGAGATTTTGGCTGTAATAGCCATGACATAACCAAGGCAGCACTCGCAAATGCACCTGATAACACTAAAAATACCCCTAACGTCCAATATGCAGACAACAACACATGTACCCCTTTTTGTTGAGTATATAATTCTTTATAGCATAAATAGCATGAATTAATTTAATTCAACAAAGAAGGTTTAAGATTTATTAAGGGTTAAATATATAAAAATATTATTTCTTCTTTACGTCTTCAAACACCGCAAAATATTTATCTGAGATTAGCTTCCAGTCAAATAATTTTGCACGCTCATAAGGTTTATTTTTAAATGTAGTCTGCAATGCTTTTTTTAAAGTGTCAGCATATTCTTCAATATTTTCAGGATTACATAAAATACCTGCATCACCTATAATTTCACGTCTTGACTCATCATCAGTAGCTACAATAGGTTTATTACAAGCCATAGCTTCTAAATACACCAGTCCAAATGGCTCAAACTCTGAAGGTAAAGTAAAAATATCACAACTTTTATAATAATGCTGAATTTCCTCATAAGGAACAGAAAGGAGTTTGAATCTCTTCTTTCCTAGTTTTGACATTCCATATTTCTTTAAAAAATCAACACCTTCACCGTTGGATAGAACTAAAAGACTGCCATATCCCAGTTTTTCTACCGCATCAACTGCAAGTTCCAGTCGTTTATTAGTCTGATACCTTGCAGAAGCCAAAATTATCGGCCCCTCAAGAGGTAATTTAATTCCATTTATATAAGGATTGAATTTTTCAAAGTTAATTCCATTTGGAATATGCTCTGTATTAATATTTTCAAAATTATTATCAACCCAATCCTTCATATGAGAAGAAAGGGTGATATATTTATCCGGTTTGAATTTCAAGTTTCTTTCAGCAATTTTACCGTCATTCATAAGACTTGAATGCTCTGTAAACACAATTGGAGTGCCTTTTATTTTTCTGACTACCCAACAGGCAAGTAAGCCACCCCAATCATTATTCGGATACAAAACATCATATCTGTTTAACAGCAAATGAACTACTGTCGGAAAAAATGCAGAAAAATGCTCAATTATAATTTCAGGCTTATTAAAAAAATTCTTCAAAAATTTATTTAATAAATTTATATGAATTTCTGTAGAATTTAATGCTTTTAACCTTGGAATACAGCCTATTTTTTTACATTGATCCGTTTCTTCGGAAGAAGCCAAAATATCTATATCACATTTTTCGGCTAAATATTTGGATAATTCTACAACAAAGGTCTGAGAACCACCGTTAGAGCTACCCACAGCAGGATGTATCATTGCTATTTTCAACTTTTTCATTGTTATAAAAACCCCAAGTCCCCAAAGTGCCTTAAAAATTAAGCTGTAAGTCTTTCTTCTACTTTTTTCTTTCTTCCGATAAATTTAACAATATTTTCTAATACATAGTCATAATCAGTCGGATAGAATAATTTCATCGCCATCACATAAGAAACAATACCCGTAAATACTTCGGCACATAAAACCAAAAGCTGAGATTGCCCTAATGCAAATAAAACATTCTTTACCGTTAAAATACAAAGCCCCATCAATATAGAACTATTAAAGGCAGGTGCCAGATTTTCAAAAACGTCAGCAAACTTCCATTTTTGAATTTTCAAAAGAACTGACATGAATATAAAAGTTCCAATAACTCCTACGATAGAAGAAGCAATGGCAACTCCTGTAAGATTAGCCAACTTATAACCTATAAAAAGACTTGCAACATATATTGGAGTATAAGTAAGAGTTAATTTTACAAGTACGTCAGATTTACCGATACCCAATAAAATAGGCCCTATTGTCTGAGTAACTGATTTAAGCATTGCATAACAAAGAATTATCTGAAAAAGCAATACTGATGAATGCCATTTAGCCCCAAAGATAACACTTATATATTCGCCCCCTGCAACCATTTGCCCGATTGCATAAGGAAAACTTATTATAGAGATTAATTTTAGTGAGTTTAAAAAAGCTGATTTGAGTTTTTCAGGTTCATTCTGAAGTTTTGAAAAAGCAGGAAAGGTTACCATATTGACAGGGAATGCAATATTATTAACAACCATCATACTTTTATCCTGTGCAAAGGAATAAACCCCTAGCGCCACAGATCCCATATAGTTTCCTATAAGGACATACCCCGAATTATTCAAACAATAATCAAGAATATTGCTCAAAAGAACATCTTTACCATAGGAAAACATATCTTTCCAATATTTAAAGCAAGGATTAAGCGATGGAACCCAACGTGTCATATTCCAAAGACTTATAGCATTAACAATAGCCCCGACTATCTTCGGATAAATAAAACTCCAAACCCCAAAACCCATAAGAGCAAGGATTATTGATAAAATAGTTCTGCCAAGATTAACCGTTGCATCTAAAATAGAAAGTTTCTTAAAATCCATGTTTTTAATTAAAATACTTCGATGTGTAGAAACAGAACAATTTATAAGTAATGCAACGGCACTAACTCTTATAATATCAGCCAATAATGGAGCTTTATAAAAACTTGCCGCAACAGGTGCAAAAATAAACTGTATTCCGACAAAAAGAACTGTTGAAGAAATAATTAACCAATAAGAGGCATTAAGCCTTTCTTTAAAATTATCTTGAAAATGAACCACAGCAGAATTAACACCCATTGAAGATGCCATTTGAATAACAAAATCAATTGTAATTGACATTGTAACAAGACCAAAATCCTGTGGAGTTAATATTCTAGCTAAAACTATCGCACTTACAAACATTACTACTTTTTGAGCAAACTGTAAAATAAGCGACCATTTTAAACTTTGTCTCGTTTTATCCCCAACATTGCTTGAGTTTAACGTCTCCATAATTATCCTTCTATTTGTTCTGATTGCTCTGTAACACATCCCCTGTTATACCAACAACCAAGAATTGCGATGATTGCCCAGAAGAATATATTACCTGACCTATCATAAAATGCATTACTGGCGGAATTTTGAACAAGAGTAATTACCGCTATAAGACAGGTAGCTGTTGCGATAATTCTAATATGAGGAGAATTCTCATTATTTTTTTCAAAAAGAATTAAAATTCCTTTAATAACAATAAGCAATAAAGTTAAAATAAGTAAAAATAAACCAATCAGACCAAGGTTGTACCATGTTTCAAGATAAACATTATGAGGCGCATAAGATTCACCTAAAGGCATTACGACCTTTAAATAATTTCTTGCGGATTCAACTCCCTGCCCTAAAAAGATATTTCCATGCAAAATCATATTATATAAATTTCTCCAAATATTAAAACGCCAATTCAATGACGAATTATCGGAAAAACGTTGAACAATAAGACTTAAAGAGCCTGTAGCAATTAAAAAGCCCATTATTGCAGTTCCTAAAACAGATAAACCTGCTAAAATCTGTAATCTGGTTTTCCAGCTAAGGAATAAGCTCATGAATAAAAATGCTAAGCCTGCATTGATATACGAAGTTTTACTAAACGTAGCCAATAGTGCAACCATATTAAAACCGATTGTAAAAATCCAATAAGTTTTTTCCTGTGCTTTAACCTTAAAAAGATACATAAATAAAGCAAAAGCAATAAAAAGAGAAACAGCAAAACCATAGTCATTAAAATTAAAGAAAGTGCCTCTAATTCTATAGACTCCTTCCATTACAATTCCGCCTTTTTTGGTAATAAGCTGTAAAACACCTGTTAAAGCAATAAAGTTGAAGATATAACTTAAATATTTTGATATTTTATCAAGATTTGCAGAATTAATTTGAGCATAATTATAAATTGATAAAATTGTAAAAATAGCGAAATAACTTCTACCAAACTCTTTAATTACATCCATAATAATTTGATCGGGACGAAATATATTTAAAAGAATAAGAATGCTGTATGCTGCTAATGTCCATAAATATGGCGAAAATTCGGCAACTTTTTTAAAATATTTGCCTATAAGCCATATTGTCGAAGGAAGTGCTAAAAGATACAGTCCGCCTGTTACAAGAACCTTATCATCTGTAGAAAGCAGTCTTGTTAAAGGATATAGAAATAATGCACTAAATAAAATAAAGGTCGGCTTATTATAAATAAAGGGTGTGACAATAATCCCTAATAGCCCGCCGATACTAAGAATTAAGCCTTTTACCCCTAAAAGACCTATAGCCAATAAGGATAAAAGAGCATATCCCGCTATAAGCAAATATCTAAAGCGGGCCTTTCCATTATTATAAACTGTTGAAATTTCCATTTTTTTCTCCCAGTAAGTCAAATGTCAGCAAAGAGCAGGAATTAATCCCACTCTTTGCTAATTCTTAAATTAGATTATTTTACTGTTTCAGCTTCCTCGTCATTACTTGGCATCATTGCTGATACAATTTGTTTAAGATATTGATTAGAGCTTACAGCTTCTTCTTCCTGCTTTTCACGACTTATAATTCCGAATACAGGTGTTTTATAGTCATTAAGCATTTTAGCCACTTTTTTTATAGTTGATTTAGTTGTTTCAATACCGGTCATAAGAATTAAACCGTCATAAGCGGCACTTGCGGTAATACAATCAGGAACCGCAGCAACAGGAGGCATATCAATAAGAACCCAATCATATGTTTTACTAAGGTGTTTAATAAGCCCTGAAAATGCAGGTGAATGTAAAAATTCACTAGGTTCTGATACGTTTCCGCCATTTGTAATTATATGAAGCTTCTCCGACTGACCTGATTTTTGAATATAATTAACTACATTACTCCACTCATAAGTTCCCATTGAATGAAGAGATCTTGTTGACTCCATAAGAAGCTCTCTAAGATTATTTTTATGTGAATTTATAACGCTGGCTTCTTTATGAAGAGAAGGTGTTCTGAAATCAGCATCAACAATAATTACATTTTGTCCTGACTTACTTAAGGCTTTTGCCACATTCATAAGAATTGTAGATCTTACTTTAGAATAATCAGTTGAAGTAAAGGCAATAGACTTAACTCCCGATCTATAGCCTCTTATTTTCATGGCTGAAAGCAATTTTTGATATGCAAGAGAATAAAATGAAGCGCTTTCTTCTATAGAAATATTTGTGCCTGATTCACCATAAAGCTGTTTATCAAGCCATGGAATAATTCCAAGAATAGGAGCATTAACATCTTTTTCAATGTCTTCGGCTTCTTCATAAGTGTCTTTTATTAAGTATGAAATTATACCGTTAGCAACTCCCAATAAAGAACCTAACATTGCAAACATGAATACCAATGGAAATCTTCCAGGAAATTCAGGAGCTAAAGGCATTATTGCAGATTCTATAAGGTTTGTATGGGCTTTAACTTCAGAAAGTCTAATATCTGACTCAATTTCTTTTTCTTTAAGTATATTAACAATATGTGACCAGTTTTCTTCTTCTTGAGTTAATTGAGCATAAGTGAACTGCTTTTGAGGAATTAACTTGCTTTTTCTTTTTAATGAAGCTAAAGCAGCTTTTAATCGACCACTTTCAGCTCTATAACCACTAGAGCTTGCACTGCTGTCAGCAAAAGACTGCATTAAATTTGTTCTTACAGGATCAGCAATAACATTTTTAACTTCGCTTGATTTCCCTGTATTAAGTTTTACCTGTTCTGTAATATCAGCCTGCATTTGTCCCAACTGAGCATCAATTTGTTCTATTTTAGGATTTGTAATAGAATATCTTGCTCCAAGACTGGCTCTTTCTTCCTTAGAAAGATTATATTTTCCAATAAGTTCGGTAAAATTAGGATTACTGCCTAAAGCAACAGCATCTACTGACTTTTTCCATGGCATTCCTATTCTACCTGAGAGAGAGCCTGCTTTGCCTGATTCTCTACTGGCACTTGAAGCAACTTCATAGAATTTATTTTCAAGGTCGCTCATCTGCGTAACAAGTGAGGTTGACTCAGCATTTATATCAACTGATGAATTTTTAATTTTAAATAATCTTATTTGTTGTCTTACATTTGCAAGATGGTTTTCTGCATTATCAAGCTTAACTTTAATAGTATTCTTAGTATTCATTAAACCTTGTCTTGCATTATTAAGATTAAAATTAATATAATTTGAAGCGTAGCTTTGAGCAATATCTCTAGCTATCTCAGGGTTTTTCCATTTTGCTGAAATAGCAACAACATCGGTCCCCGGAGGACTTTGAGTCTTTAATGCCGCTTTCATTATCTCAGGGCCATTTTCAGCTTTAATATTTAACTTATATTTTGCATTTACTTCATTCCATACCTGTTGAGCAAGGTCATTAGAATTTATAATTTCAAGTTGTGTTAAAACAGGGTTAGAAAATTTACTTCCGTAATTTGTCGCTTTAGGATTTGAGCCTTCTGATATTGTAATTTGATCATCATCTGTAATCATAAGTTTTGCAGTTGATGAAAAAGATGGCTTATAAATTAATCCTGAATAAATAATCCCTGCCGCAAGACCTAATGCGGTAAAAGTAAATATTGTTTTAGAATTATTTCTCAGCAGTCCAGTTAATTTATTTATACTTAAGTTTTCCACTATTAAAACTCCCTTTATGTCTAGTAACTAATTATGGAAATTCAGCTTTATCTGAAATTTTTATATCTTCTGGTCGGATCAAATACGTCAAACCATGTATTTGTGGTATCTGATGCTCTTCTTACAGGCTCTATAATGTCAGAAATAAATCTTGTCACTCTAGCTATAGAAGAAACATTCATATCACTTACAAGAATGGTATCGTTAGGTCTTAGAACAATGTCATTTTTTTGCGGATTTACAAATATTTTTGAAATATTACCACTTGAAGTTGTTCTTTGAACTAAAACGGTTTTTCTATTTGCATCAGGAGAAAATCCTTCAGAAAAAGCTAACGCTGAATTTATACCTGGGCTATTTGATTTAATATTATAAACACCGGGTCTGAATACAGCCCCCATAACTCTTACAGGGAAATCAGCAGGTGCAATTGAAGAGCTTGAAATAAGTAAAAAGTCTTTATCGTTTATTTGAGCACCTGAAGTTAATTCAGGCACATAAACACTATCTCCTGAACTTAAATAAATATCTTGTGAAGAGTCGCCCCCTTCTATCATTTTCATTAAATCAACAGACTCTTCTCGTCCTGTTTCATTATTGGTAATTTTTATATTTCTTAAATCTGCATTTAATTTAATTCCTCCAACATTTGCAATAACACTTGCTACTGTTGGCTCTGCTGTTTGCCTGAACTCGGTTGCCGTCTTATTTGGACCATTATCAGGCTCATATAAACCCGGTTTTTGCACAGCTCCTGTTATATAAATTTTTGCAGCATGCATATTGTTTAACTTTAATGAAACTTTAGGTTTTACAAGATAATCACCCAATTTCTCTTTAAGAAGCTGAGTTAAATCTTCTACGCTATAACCCGCTACAGCCATTTCACCAAATGGATCAATACTCGCAAAACCATCAGGTCTGACAAGTATGTCAGGCTGATTAAAATCAGGCTCACCATATACAGAAACAGCTAAATTATCACCAGGTGCAATTAAATAACGGGTATTTAATATTTTAACTTTGGCATTTATTGTTCTGCTCGGCCTAATCGTTACATTAGGATTCTGTAAAAGATTCATCTGGTCGGACATAAGTTCACTAGCCGCTACTACTGATTTAGCAGCACTTTTTGCTGAAACATCTACAGCCTGTACTTGATTTACGCTCATAAACAGAGCAAAAATCAAAGCTGAAGCTACAATAGTTTTTTTTGTCATTAACTCTTCTCCTATATTCCCTCAATAAGTAGGTCATTATTTTATTATTTGTTTGTCACGAAGCACCTTTACCGAAAAATACAACCGGAATTGTTTTTAATAGAATTTTGAAATCGAGTAAAATACTCCATTCTTCTATATATTTATAATCAAGCTCCACCACTTTATTAAAATTGGTTATATCTGAGCGACCGCTAACCTGCCACATGCCTGTCAAGCCTGGAACAGTTGCAAATCTTAAATAACACCATTTGTCATACAACTCGACTTCTGAAGGCAATGGAGGTCTTGGCCCGACTAAACTCATTTCGCCTTTTAAAACATTAAATAATTGAGGAAGTTCATCAAGACTGTGCTTTCTAAGCAACCTGCCTATCCTTGTAACCCTCGGATCTTCTTTTAATTTAAACATCTTGTCGTTAGTCTGATTTTGCCCTTTTAATTTCTCGAGATCGGCTTCAGCATTTATTTTCATGCTTCTAAATTTATACATGTAAAAATCTTGACCGTATAATCCGACTCTTTTTTGTTTAAAAAATACAGGTCCTTGAGAATCGAGCTTGATTAATATAGCAATCAATATTAAAATCGGAGAAATCAATAAAATACCGAATCCTGTTCCTGCATAATCAATAAATTTCTTAATTGACCATTGCATAGGTTTTCTGTATTGAAGATTAAAATTTCTTGAAAGAAGAAATCCTTCTCTCATCAGTTTTTTATTTTCAATTGTTTTAGCATGAGTAAAAACTTTATCTTCGTGCCTAACAATAGTTTTCACCTCTTCGTAAGCCATACACGCCTCCGAAATAACTTATCTTTAAGTAAATTCAAGCCTTAAATAAAAATTCAAGGTTGCCATCTACATAAATATTGATAAAATTCACATATATGTTTATTCCACAAATGGATAATCAAATTGTCTAATCAATGCATAGCCTGTAATAAAATTTTTAGGATAAAATTATAAATTATGACTGTTATTAATGAACGAAAAGCCGCTTTAGAGGTTTTAACAAAATATTTCAATAAAGCATGCTCTTTTGACAACGAATTAGAAAATTATTCGACAAAAGTGCTAAATAAAGCTGAATTTAGAGCTTTAAGCAATGGAACTGTCAAATATAAACTTCTTCTGGATTTCTATATTTCAAAACTAATTAAAATCAACGCAAAAACAAATCCCTACGCTATTAATGTTTTAAGACTGGGAATATACGAGCTTATTTTTACTAAAAATCCACCTTATGCCGTTATAAACTCTTATGTAGAAATAATGAAAACCTGTAAAAAAGAGTTATCCTCTTTTATAAATGCGGTCTTACGCAACTTTACACGAAAAAAAGAAGAATTAGACAAAATTATAAACAAAATGCCTTTACTGGAAAAAACAAGTATTTTACACTCTCACCCCGAATTTATGGTGAAAGAGTGGCTAGAAACCTATGGAGAAGAAGAAACAGTTAAAATTTGCAGCTATAATAACTCTGCTCCTAAAATCTCATTAAGAATTAACTCTTTAAAAACCGATTTAAACACTTTCACAAAAACACTTTCAGAAAATAATATTAATTTCTCTTTTAGCAAAGTCAAAAATATCATTATTTTAGAAAATGCTTTGGATATAAGAGAAATAGCAGGATTTAAAGAAGGAACATTCGTTGTTCAAGGTGAAGGCTCTACTCTTGTAAGCTATGTACTATCACCGGAAGAAAATGACGAAATACTTGATATGTGTGCAGCACCAGGGGGGAAAACCTTACACATAGCAGAACTTATTAAAAACAATGGAAAAATAACCGCAGTTGATATTAGTGCTAAAAGACTTGAACGAATAAAAGAAAATGCAAACCGGCTTGATTTTGACTGTGTAAATACATTTTGCTCCGATGCAACAACATTCCAAAGCTCGCAAAAATACGACAAAATATTAGTAGATGCACCATGCTCAAATACGGGAGTTCTCTCTAAAAGAGCCGATGCTCGCTGGAATAGAACACCTGAAGATATAATTAATCTTTCAGTTTTACAACTAAAAATACTAAATAATGCTGCAAAACATTTAAAACAAGGCGGGATTATTGTATATAGCACATGTAGCATTGAAAAAGCTGAAAATGAAGAAGTTATCTCAAACTTTTTAGAAGAGAATAAAGATTTTAAACTTGAAGACGTTTCAGACTTTGTTTCATTTAAAACAAATAACAAAATGCTTACGCTTCTTCAATCAACTAATAATACAGATGGCTTTTTTATTGCAAAACTAAAAAAATATTAATTATGCCCAAATTAAAACAACTCCCTCAATAAAGAAAAAGTTGTTGTTATTTTTGATTTAAATTAGTACATCCATCTTAAACGAAATTATTAAATTGTCTGATTAGTCTATATATAATAATACAAAAATGATTTTTTATTGCTTCAAATCGTAGTAGTATTACACAAATGTAACATTGAGAATTCACAGACAAAACAATAAACACAGCCCAACCTCATTCAGAGGCATTAATATATAAACAATCAAAACATGCCATCAGAAAAAACAGCTTAGTTCTATTTACTAATTACAAAATTTAGTGTATGATGGTTTTGATTTTACATCCTTTAGTACTTAAACGATATGTCTGATCTAGTTTTCAAAAACTAGATTTTTTTTGCCAAAAATTCGACAAAAGTCGAATAAGGATAAAATATAACACTAAATAAAAATACAATCAACTTTTATCTATTTGGCTTATCAAGCTTAAAAAGCATCTTATAAAGCGTATCTTTAAAATAAAAATCCATTATCATATATTCCTTAGCAGGACTATACGAAACTTCTATTGCAAATTTATTAAACGGTTTAGGCTTTAAAATAGGCATAAAAGGAAACTTTAAAACTTTTTTAACTAAAAGCATTCTTTTTTGTCGTTTCGTATAATTCTTTTTAACTTCTTTTCTTGCGACAAGCTCCCTACCTACAAATTGCTTTTTAAACACAGGTACAAGACCGATAAGCTTGCCGTTTTGCTTAAACATAACGAAGTCATAAGAATTATAATTTGATGGCTTTAACAGATACTCACCCACCGCAAGTTTAATTGTGCGACAATTCAATACATTTGAAATCCTAATCAACGGATAAGGACTATAAATAATAGATCGATAATACTCCATCGTTTCATCGGGATCTTCGTTATTAAGATAATTAATATCTAAAATAGGCAAATCGTCATATATTTTTTTGTATTCCTCAGGAGTAAGTGTTTTTTGAACTTCCGGCAAAATAATTTCAGGATTATTTTTTTGTTTTGCACTTTTTGCATCACAAAATGCTCCCTGAAAAGAGAATACAATAATTAATAAGAAACAAAATAATTTTTTTTTCGTCATATAAATTCGGCTCTGCTACTTCTATTATTATATTTTAACCCTATATCAAAAAAACACAATTAAAATAATTTTAAAAACATGCTTGACAACAAAACCGTGTCTTAGTTAATATAAATATATTCTGAAATCCACTTACGGGAAGTAGCGCAGCTTGGTAGCGCACCTCGCTTGGGACGAGGGGGTCGCAGGTTCGAATCCTGTCTTCCCGATATCTAAAGATCAGAATTAAACCTTGAAAATATAATAAAAAATGCGGGTGTAACTCAGTTGGTAGAGTGATAGCCTTCCAAGCTATATGTCGAGAGTTCGAGCCTCTTCGCCCGCTATTTTTATATTTTATAATATTATGGCGAGTGTCGCCAAGTGGTCAAGGCATCGGTTTGTGGTACCGATATGCGTGGGTTCAACTCCCATCACTCGCCCCATATATAATTTTAAAAGCTCCTTGTTTAGAGGAGTTTTTTAATGTTGTTTAATATTTCATTTTAAAATGATAATAGCATTTTAAATTTACTCTGATTTTATCAGATCACCAAAATAAAGAGATGATTAAAGGATAATTCTTAATATTGCGATAAAACTATGATTTATTCAACTTAAGTTGATTAATAATGAATAAAGCGATTCCATTAAGAGTAAACAAGACGGGCAAGTATATTACAGACCCAAATAAAAAAATAAGGCCATAAACGATAATACAATTAACGATATTTAGTTTTGCCCCAGTATCATTGAACAGCATAAGAACGGAAGCAAAAAGAAAACAACAAATAATATATATGGCTGTAACTACACTTGATAATATACTACAAACAATCATTGAATATTTTTCTTTAATTTTTTTCTTTATAATAAAAATTACAAGGGGTGAAAGTATTAATGAAACAATAAGCACCAATCCAACAAAATTAGGATTAAAAAGTGATAAAGCTAATGAGATTAAATTCATAAATATTTAAACCTCTTATTGGATTAATAACATACAAGATAATTGTCATTACGAGTATACTGATTTTTTTTGAATTAAGCAACGTTGATAAGTTTCTTAGTTTTGTAGATTTCAAGCAAGCATGGCATGATTTAATTCCAATTATTTTTTATCACCGCCCCATATATAATTTTTGATAATTTAACAGATTCTATTCACTTTATTTTATTGATGGGCTTAAAGCCCTACCGACTGTAATCTTTTCTTAGGCTCTATTATTAGATTTAAAATTAATATTTAAGTTTATAAAAAAGAGCTAGTAATACAAATTTGCTAATGCTTTAGCTTTTTTATAAAATATTACAATAATGCTTGTAGTTTTAATCGGGAGCCATTGAGGATTACACAAAAGCTATCTCTATTAATCCTACCTATGAAGAGGCTTATGTCAACAGAGGATGGTCTAAATCAAAGTTAGGCAATGAGACAGGAGCAATTGAGGATTATACAAAAGCTATCTCCATCAATCCTAGCGATACTAAGGCTTATGACAACAGAGGAAGCGCTAAAGCTATGTTAGGAGATAAAACAGGGGCAGTTCAGGATTATAATAAAGCTATCTCCATCAATCCTAATAATGCAAAGGCTTATTACAACAGAGGCAATTTAAACTATGAGTTAGGCAATTATGCAGGAGCAATTGAGGACTATACAAAAGCTATCTCCATTAATCCTAACGTTGCAGAGACTTATAGCAACAGAGGATTGGCTAAATCAAACTTAGGTAATAAAACAGGAGCAATTGAGGATTATACAAAAACTATCTCCATCAATCCTAATAATGCAGAGGCTTATTACAACAGAGGAACAGCTAAAGCTCAGTTAGACAATTGTACAGGAGCTATTGAGGATTATACAAAAGCTATCTCCATCAATCCGAGCTATGAAGTGACGTATTACAACAGAGGAAAGTCTAAAGCGGAGTTAGGAGATAAAACAGGAGCTATTGAGGATTATACAAAAGCTATCGGCATTAATCCTAACTTTGCAGAGGCTTATCGCAATAGAGGATTGGCTAAATCAGACTTAGATAATAAAACAGGAGCTATTGAGGATTATACAAAAGCTATATCCATTAATCCTAGCTATGCAGAGGCTTATAGCAACAGAGGGTGGGCTAAATTAGACTTAGGAAACAAAACAGGTGCAATTGAGGATTATACAAAAGCTATATCCATTAATCCTAGCTATGCAGAGGCTTATGATAACAGAGGATGGGCTAAAGATGAGTTAGGAGATAAAACAGGAGCTATTGAGGACTATACAAAAGCTATCGGCATTAATCCTAACCTTGCAGAGGCTTATATCAACAGAGGATTGACTAAAGATGAGTTAGGAGATAAAACAGGAGCTATTCAAGATTTGACAAAAGCAAAAGAGCTCTATTTAAGTCAACAAGATTATGAAGGATACAAATTACTGATTGAAGCTATAAATAAAATAAATAATGGAAATTAAGAGCCTAATTAAACCACCGGAATTATTTTATTGATGGGCTGAAGCCCTACTGACTCAATATTGAATAATATTGTAGCTACATGTTAATAATCAGTATATATAATCTTTTGGAGCATAAAAGTAAAAATAAATTTGGATAAAATAATTTTACGAGGTGTTTTAAAATGTCAAAAACAAATAAATCAATTTGGCAAGATATAGAAAAATCTTTAAATGAGCTTGATAAACAAGAGCTAATCAATTTATTAAAAAATATATATGAAAAATCAACTGATACTGAAATGCTTATTAACGCAAAATTTGATAAAAAAAGTAAAAGAGTGTTGGAAAATTATCGAAAAAAAATCATCAAAGCTTTTATGACTGACAAAGAACCTCCTGAGTTGCCTAAAATAAAAGAAGGAATGAGTGCAATAAGCGACTATAAAAGTGCAACTAAAGATTTAGCAGGCACTATAGATTTGATAATAACTTATTCTGAGCATGCAATAAAATACTCTAATGAGCTTTGTTATGACGAAGAAGATCTTGAAAACAGCGTTTATGATCTTATGCAAGAAATGAAAGATATTATTTTAGAAAATAAAGCCGAAAGATATCTTGAATCTTTCAGCGATGAATTGCTAAAACTGCATAAATTAGCGGATAAAGCAGAAGATTTTATGTTTGAAGCGTTTATAGGTGAAGCTTTAGAAGAAATAGGTTTAAAAGAAAGTGATGATGAATAAATCTATTCAGTATAAGTGGTTAGAAGCTCTTAAAAATACTAACCTTGATAAAAAACGGCTTAGTAGAGGTGAGGAATATGCATATTCCGGAAATATAACTAATTTAAGTATAAATATAAATGAAGTTATAGCTGAAGTTGAGGGAAACTATGATAATTATGAAATTGAAATAAACTTTAAAAAATTATCGTCTAAACAAATTGAAACTCTTGTTAAAGTTATACAATCAAACCCTGAAATCTCTTCAGAACTTAGTATAGGAAATTTGCCTTATAAATTATTTGAATTATTGCAAGAAGAGAATATTTATATTATTCCCAATTCATTTAACAGTCAGGGTTCATATTGTGATTGTCTGGATGATACAAGACCCTGTAAGCATATTATTGCTGTTTATTATGTTTTATCGCAAGAAATTTCAGGAAAACCTCTTTTGCTTTTTGAATTAAATGGAATATCGTTAAAAGAACTTTCTGAAAAGATAGAAATTCCTTTAGGCTTTGAATATAAGGCTGAAAAAACACTTAAGCAAAAAATGCAGGAAAGGTTAAAAGCTCTTTTAGATAAGGCAGATAAAGCTAAGCTAAAAGAAATAATTTTTGACCTGACATTTAGGTCAAAAGAGAATTACATCAAGTACCTTGATATAATTGAAGATAAAATAGGATTGGAAGACAATGAAAATACTGAAGTTGCTTCTGAAAAGTTTATGTTTAATTGGGATAAATTAAAGTGGAAACTCAAAAAAATCGAAGAATATGGCTATGATTTTGACTATGATGAAGCAGAATCTCTGGATATAGAAGATAAATTTAATGAAATCATAGAGGAATTAGAGAAGAAAGAAGCTTCAAAGGAAGCACGCAAAGAATTTATTGATGAAGCTTTATCTTATATCATTTCTGATTTTGGCGGTGAAGTTATGGATACAATTTATGTTGCTTGTTATGATAAAGACGAGCTTTATTATTTCGCTGAAAATATTAGAAATAGCAATCCCGCAATGGCAATGAAAGTCTATAAAAAGCTTTCAGATAAAAAAGAATATTTAAAATTAAGACGAGATAATCTTAAAAGTAACAGTGATTATTATGATTTAGTGCTGTTTTATGAAGGAAACAATGAACCTCAAAAAGCAATAGAAACTGCTTATGAAGGATTGCAAAAAGTTCAATATTACAAAGGGGATTTGCAAGAATATTTAGCAGAAAAAGCCTTAAATTCTAATAATAGAGAAGAATATTTAAAATTAAAATTTGAGAAATACACTGATAAGCTTACTCTGCAAGACTATAAAAAATTTAAAAATATTTGTAATGATAAAGAATGGCAGCAATATGAGCCTAAGATTCTATTAAAACTCGAAAAACTTCATTCGAGTGATAGATTACTAATTTATATGCATCGAAAAGAATTTGAAAAGGCTGCTAATACCTTATTGGAATATTATTCTGGATATTATAATTTTAGACCAAAATCAATAAGTTTTTCCGTTGCGGAGGAGTTGAAAGACAAATACCCTGAAAAAGTTTTACAGTTTTATTTAAATTCTACTGGCGATCTTAATTCAGCTAAAGACAGAAAAATCTATGCTAATCAGGCTTTAATCGTATTAAAAATACAAGCTATATGGGTAAATGTGTTAAAAACCCCAGAAAAATGGCTTAACTTTGCTAAAGATGTAAAATATAAAAATAAAAACCGAAAAGCTTTTCAAGAAGAATTTAATAAAGTTATTCCTGATTGGAAACATTTGTAATCGCCAAATCTCAGAAATTAAGATAATTATATCTCACAATATGTTTCTATATATTAAAATGATAATAGAATTTGAAATTCACTTTGGGTTCTTTCATGTGAAAAACCTCCGTTTTTTAATTTACTACTTTTCGGAGGTTTACACAAAATTATTTATGGATTCTTAGGGGTTAAATTTATAGTTGATAAAATTTACTTATTTGTTAACTTTAATATCTTTACTTGCTTGAATAGTTGCAAATAAGCCATTTATTGACATTAGAAAGCCAAAAGCAATTACACCTACAGCCGCTCCTACAACAGCACCTTTTTTTAAAACACTCGGAAAATCAAGCTTTTTAGCTTGCATCAATTTATCAACAAGCTCTTTTCCATATGATTCTATTCTTTCTATAGGTTTATTAGTTTTAATTTGTGATAGAAGTTCATTTTGTCTAAAGCCATCATATGCAGCTGTTAAAGCACCTGTAGTAGTGCCTATTGCAGTTGATGTCATTAACTCTGTTTGACATGGAAAAAGTTCTTTCTTTTTCTCTTTACTTGATGTAAAGGCTAAAGGCTGACTAAAATTAACTTTCATCATCAAAGCTCCATTTTTACTTATCTTATAATTATAAAAAAAACTTATAAAACAAAATTGCCTATTAATACAATATTAATCTTCTTCATGTAAAACTTGCATAATACTTGATACTTTCTCTGCAATACGCGTAGCCGCCTCTTGTTTTTCTTTTGTATTACAAACAACAGGTATTTTTAATATAGTAATATCATTAGCTATCTTACCCCAATCAATATTAGCGACTTTATCACCAAATTTACATAATTTATCAGCATTTATACTAAGTTTGCCAGTCCATGTTTTATTTAATACGGTACCAGTATCTTCAAAAGCTTGTCTGAAAATCTCATGTTCTCCATTTCTATAGCTATCTTTTATGCTTCTTCCAACAGCTTGTGTTACACCTGCAGCAAGGGTTGCTGTTACAGCTGCACCTGCATAAGGAACCATTGTACCAACATCAATAGCCAAGGATGTATTCGATGCTAGCCATTGCAATGATTTAACTCCCATATTTGTAGCACTTGTTGCTGCATTTACCCCCATACATGCCCCAACAAGACATTGCATCATTTCACTTTCGCCGGGCATGTAAACAGACGCCAAACTTCCTGCCATTAATATCTCATTTAATTGTAGAAAAGGAATATCAGCACCTGGCACTAAATGAAAAAATGTAGCAATTCCTGCAGCAAAACCAGTATGAAGATGTATTGCACTATTGGCTTCTTCATCCTCAGGATCTTCGCCAAACATCCATTCCCAAACACCTTTAAATTGAACTTCTTTATGCTCATGCTCAGAAGAACCTTCGACATTACGTTGTTGCACTCTTAAAGGACTATGTTTCTTATTCGGGACTTGATCTAAGGCAAGCTCTGCCTCAAGACTTTTAAGTCCAGCGTTTAAGAATTTATATTCCTCACATTTTCTTTTTTCTTCGGGAACAGAGTCTAAAGCTTTTTTTACAGCTTCTAATCCCAAAACAAGCTCAGTTTTAGAGATTTTACTGTTTGTACTTTTTAAATTCTTTTTACTAGGGGCGATTTCAATTGAAGTAGGAGTATTTAAACTTCCAAAATTTGTAGTTGCGTTGTATTTATACATATTTGCATTTTTAATTGCTGCTGCCTCATTATAAGAATACAATTGAATACTATTTTTAATTGCAACAGTATCTTTATTAACAGACAATTTGTCCTTTTTAAAGTTATCCATATTAGAATTTATTCTTAAAACTTTATTCTCTAATCTTGTTTGCATATATCCTCTCAAATTTAATTCCACCTTTTACTTAAATATTATTTAGTAACTTATATAAAATATTAAAAAAAGGAGTTTGTGTTTTGACACAAACTCCTTTTTTTAATATTTTTTAACAAACTCCTGTAATTATTACTAATTACTTTTATTTTTAAATTCTGATTTAATAGTCTGTAGGGTGAGTTTAAATCTACTCTACAACTCTCCTTGTGAGGATCTTTTTAGTACAGTTATCATATTTTTTCGTTTATACAACCTTAAAGACACTATTTTATATTATTGCCCTGCAACTCCATATGCCAGAGCATTAACCTTAAAAATATAAAATGGCTTTGATTTCATAATATGAGTTGCTGGTTGCATTATTACATCGGGGATATCACTGTCAGTTATATAAAGCTCACTGTTTTTTCCAAAACTTAATCCGTCAGGCCAACGCATTATAGGCGATTTAACAAGAGTTTTAAGTTTTTTATCTTTAGTGATTACTGAAATTGCTCCATCTTCAATTGACGTCAGATAAATATTATTTTCTTTATCAAGAGAAATTCCATCACATTGCGGTTTTTTAGAATAAAACTCTACTTTTTGCGATAATTCTTTTGAAGACAAATCAGTATTATTTAGAACAGCTGTTTTTATTCTATAAAGTTTACTTCCGGACATTGGTCCAAAATACAGCCATTCACCTTTTTTATCAAGCCCAATAGGATCAATAGCAGGGTGCATCCAATAAAGACCAAATAATGGATACATTTTATGCCCTTTAGCATTTATTTCATATGATTCCGCTATTACAGAAGTATCTCTTTCTAATAATCTGCGAGCTTTACGAGTTGTCGTATCAAAAGAGATTATGGCAGGCTTACCTGAAAACACACCAATATCAGCAATATAAATATGTTTTGATTGTGGATCAATTTGCATATCTTGAATATAAGAGCCTTCTCCTGCAATATCAACAGGGAAATCATATTGATAAACAAGTTTATCGGTATTAAGATCAAATGCCATTAATCTAGGCTTGCGAAGTCCATGAAATCCTGTATCTAAAGTCCAAAGCCTATCTTTTGAATCTATCCTGAGATTAAAAACCATATCAAAATAAGGTTTATTTTTTCTTTCATGTTGCATTTCTAAGTTTGGATATGGAACAGGTTTACCGTTTTTTATTTCCATCACTTTAAGTTCGGGATTTCCTTCAGGATGGTAATTAAAAAAAATTCGCCCTTTACTCGACACCGCAATATTTCCTGGTGGAATATCTAACTTCGCAACTATTTTTAATGCATTAGGAGGCAACATAGGTTTTGTTGACAAATCGGGAAAAGGCTTGCCCCTTCCTCCAAATTTAAGCCAAAATAAACAAATTGCTATAACAAAACACACTAAAAATATTATCATTAAATAAATTAATTTTTTTCTAATAACTGATTGCATATTTATCTCCTATAAAATTAAAAAGATAGCTACAATTAACAGTTTATTATCATTCTAAATTAGAGTGGTTGTCAATAAGAAATATATTAAATTGCAAAAGTATTATTATCATTGAAGCTTAAATAATAATAAATATTTTTCAATAAACTCATAAACTTGCTATAATTAAGAGAAACTAAGGGAATAATTTATGACAAACGAAAAAAAACAAGAACAAACTAAAGAGAAAAAAATAAAAATCGAAATAAAAGGTCTTGATATTGATAAAGCTGAATATCAAGAGATAGTTTTATCTCATTCAAATAATCCTGACAGATACTTTAACGGACAAAATTATTAAAATATACAAAATACCTCCGAAAATAATAAATTTCGGAGGTATTTATATAAAAATAAAATTAAATTGAAGCACTTACAAGGTTTATAAACTCATTTTTAACCCCTGTATTAAGGTTTGCAATATCAATTGTTGTGTCAGGAGTATAGGCTGTCATTTGTTGAATAATATGATTTATTTGATCATTTGTAATTAAAGTCCCGTCATTAAACTGAATAGTTTCAATTTGATATTTTTCTTTCTGAAACCAATCTACAACAGTTATTCCATCATTAGTTCCTTTAATTGCTATGTTTAAATTATTAAAATCTTTTGAAATTTCAATATCTTCTTTTTTAATATCATTACCGAAAACAATTTTATCTTCTCCGCTGGAATCAGTAATAGAATCCCAGTCATCGCCTTTATTAAACAAATAAGTATCATTGCCCGAATAATCTTTTATTCTGTCATAACCTTTAGCTGCATAATAAACATCATCACCATTATAACCTGTAAACACATCATTTTTTTCAGTTCCGATTACGGTTGGAGTAATAGAATTATCAAACATGTCGTCTATCTCTTTAGCAGTAATCGATGAACCATCTGTAAAATTCAGCGTTTCAATTTGGTTATCCAATGAAGCAAACCAATTATTTACAGTTATTCTATCAGTTTGCCCATCAACATTTATTATCAAATTATCATTATTTTTAACAAAAGAAATATTTTTATTTGTTATACTTGCACCAAAATCAATAGCATCATTACCGTGAACATCTGTAATAATATCTTGTCCATCTCCCTTATCAAAGAGATATGTATCGTTACTAAAGGCATTAGTAATAATATCATTACCTTTACCGCCTTTGATAATATTATTTCTCAACTCAGAATCAACATTATCTAAATAAGCAACTTTTATTAGATCATTGCCTTCTTTTCCGTCAATTATATTATCAGCTAAATTTGAACCTGTTAAATCATCATCTCCTGAAGTTCCGTTTACGTTTAATTTGAAATCATTTATTGTTTTTATAGCTCCGTCAACGAACTTAAAACTGTCAAAAGAGCTATTTTCAAGATATTCGCCACCAGGTTTATAATAAGAATGCAAGAAATTTGTTTCTATATAAATTTCATCTTTTGGATTATTAATAAAATTTATTTGAAGATCATCGTTGATTTTATTAAAAATCAAATCCTCTGAAGTAATGTAACACCCAAAGGCTAAAGTATTTCCGCCTTTAAGATTTGTACATGATTGATCCTGAATTAGATTTTTACCACTATTTTGATTATAAACATAAGTGTCAAAACCTGAAAAATCCTTGAAAATATCACCATTCTTACTAGAATAATAAATATCGTTTCCCCCGTTATCCATAACGGTAGACGTATTATTTAATGATTTAAAGAAAGTATCATTTGAATAAGCTTTTATTATACAATCAGCCGAAGCCTCTGAAATTATTGAAGGCAATAAACTTTCTAAGGTTTTCTCTGTTCCATCAGCAAATTTCAGGACAATTTCAGAAGTTTCTCTTCCATCTTCTTTCCACGCTTCTAAAGTAATAAAATCTGTAGAATTCTTGAATTTTATTGTCATATCATTTACAGCGTTACCATCAACATAATTAAGCGGAACTGTATCCGTAGGGTCAAAAAGGTCTTTATAATAAGCATTTTCATCAAAAATAAGATCATCTTCTGTTATACCTTCACCAAACTCAATAATGGTAATATTTTTATCCGTTAAAGCATTAAAAGTTATAACATCTTGACCGTCTCCTTTATTAAATACAAACGTATTATCACCACTACCGCCATATAGCGTATCATTACCCTGCTTACCAATGATAAGGTCATTTGCAGCCGTTCCGTTTAAAATATCGTCGTATTGCGTTCCCTCAATAAGATTAGGCGCATTATTAATAATAAGGTCTAACTGTTCTTTTGTTAGAACGCTCCCATCAGCAAATTCCATTTGCTCTATTTTATATTTATCTAATTTACCGTCAATAATGGTTAATCCGTCATCAATTCCTTTTATTTGAACATTAACAGTATTTCCATAAATTGTTGAAAATACAAGATCATTTACTGTAATATCTTTACCGAATTTAATTGAATCAAAACCTTGAGAGTCTGTAATAGTATCCCAGTTATCACCTCTATTGAACATATAAACATCGTTGCCGAAATAATCTTTTACAGAATCATACCCCTCTTTTAGATAATAAATATTATCCTCGTTATATCCGCTGAATTTATCGTTTCCGTTTGTTCCCTCAATATACATTTTTGACCTCCCCTTAAAATAACAATGTCGAAAATATCAACATATGATTATTTACAGGATAAAAACAAAATGCATTAGACAAAACAAACCTACAATAAGGCATTTTTTTAAGCACTATTTGCTTATATTAGATTTATACTATTATTTCAACAACTATATCTTATTTAATTTATATCAACTCTAATTTAAGTTCTTTTAGCTTTTTGATAATAAAAAATAAAAATATATTGGCGCAAGAAAATAGAGCAATGGCAAACCCTATCCATAGACCAAATACATCGAGTTTTTGAGAAAAAGCAAAATATACACCGATAGGAATACCTATTGCCCAATAACCAAGAGCCATTGTATAAATAATAGGCTTTGTATATCCCAATCCTCTTAATGCACCTGATAAAGTTATTTGAACACCGTCAAAAAGCTGGAAAATTGCTACAATAAATAATAATCGTGCTCCTATTTTTATTATGCCTTTATCATTAGAAAATAATTCTATAAAAAAAGCAGGAAATACAAAAAACATTAAAGCAAAAAAGCCCATTATCGAAAGAGATAATATTAATCCTGCAATAATATTTTTCTTAATTGACTTGTAATTTCTTGAACCATAAGCATAACCGACCTTTACGCTAAGTGCATTAGCTACAGAAAGAGGAAGCATATAAGTTATAGACGAAAGAGTTAACACTATATTATTAGCTGCAACCTGAATTGTACTTATTTGTCCTGCAAGTATCGTAACAAGCCCAAATGCCGATAATTCAAGTAAAAGACTGATAGCTATCGGATAACCTATTCTCATTATATTTTTTAAATATTTTATATTTATTAAAAAAACTTCTTTAAAATATTTTCTGCAATAAATTAAGAGCGTCAGCCCCATAATTGTTCTTACGCTTAAACTTGCTATTGCCAAGCCTTTTACACCAAGAGAGGGAATAAAGCCAAATCCGAAAACAAAGATCCAACATAAAACAACATTTAACAAAACCGCAACTATCGAGATTAAATTTGCAAAATACAACTTTTCATGAACCTGTAAAAACTCTTTAAGTGCCTGATATAAATAAGCTCCAAAAAAAGAGAAACTGCATATAAATATAAACTCTTGAATATCAGGTATTAATTTTCTCTCAAAACCTAAATAAGGAATTATAGGAATTGTCAAAAGCGAAATAAGTCCAAAAATAAAGGCTAAAAGCAAGGAATATATTAAAGTAATCTTAAAAAAACTGTTTATTTTCTGTTTTTCTCCTCTTTTTTTAGCTAAAACGGGAGAAATAGAGAATAAAAAACCCAGCCCCGTGAGCAATACCGTATTAATAACAGCATTTGCAATACTAATTGAAGCAACTGTAGCTGTTCCATGCTTTGCCGCAACAAATACATCTCCTGCCCCAATCAACATCTGTCCTACCTGCCCTAAAATTATAGGAACTGCAAAGAGCAACAGACCTTTTATAATTGAAATTAAATTATTATCTTCCTTCATAATTTCTATATTAATATAAAGATGTTTTCAAACTGTATTTAAAATAAAATCATTAAAAAACTTGCCACACCATTGAACAGCAGATTATATTATAATTAACTAAAGGAAATAAAAATGAAGAAAAAAATTATATTATCCGCTCTTTTAATTATTCTATCTATATTTATGGCTTCGCTAGTAAGCAATATTCACGACCTTGCTAAATTTTCATTATGGTCTTTGTGGCTTTCTTCAATAATGATTTTTGTAATTCCACGAAAAAATCTTTTCACAAAACGAAAATATCTTTTAATAATTCCAATTATTTTATTCGGTATTCTTCTCGGAGCAAGCCCAAGCCCAATGGAGTCAATAGGGAGATTAATTTCTTCATTTGGAAAATCACCAAAACCTATTTTAATAATTTATTTTCTTATTTTTACTTTGTTTTCTTTATTCGGAGCAAAATTCATTTGCAGTTGGGGTTGTCAATTAGGCGCTTTACAAGAATCGTTGCATAATACACCTGTTTTCAAAACCAAATATAAGTGGCAAGTGCCTTTTGCAGTAAGTTTAAGTATTAGAAGCTTACTATTTATAGCTTCTCTCTGTTTAACTTTTGGCTGGATATTTAAAATCAAGGGGTATCCACTTTATTATAATATTTCTTATTTCCCCATTTATAACTTAGGACTAAGACCTTTTGCACTTACGGGATTACCTATATTTTTAATCTTATGCTTATTAACTTATCGCCCATTTTGCTCTTATATCTGTCCTTTTGGACTTTATGCATGGATATTGGAACGATTTTCTTTTAATAAGATAAACATAAACGATTCAAAATGCGTTAACTGCAAAAAATGCACCAAAATCTGCCCTACAGAATCGATGAAAGGTCTTTATAATAAAGAAAGAAAATATTTACTTCCTGATTGCTGGGCTTGCGGAAAATGTATTGAAAATTGCCATGTAAATGCAATAAACTTTGACTAAGCAGCTAAAAGTGCTCTTAATTTATCCACATATTTCTTGTTGAAAAATCTTAAAAGAATATATTTTGAATAATAAAGAAAATACATAAATTTAACTAATTTTCTTACTGATTTATTATATCTTAATTCAAAAAACAGCAATTCGCTGGCAATATAATGCTTTTCTTTATTAAAATTAGGTTTTTTAGTAGACTGTCCTTCTAAATGAATAATTTGAGAGTCAGGGAACAGTTTTCCTAAATAACCATTTTTCGCCATACGATAATTCAATTCAACTTCTTCAAAGTACATGAAAAATCTATCGTCAAAAGCACCGACTTCATCTAAAACAGACTTTCTTATCATTAAATCTGCCCCGATAACACATTGAACATCTTGAGGCTTGGTTCTATCGCTTTGTTCCGATAAATGGTATCTCATATTAAAGAAAAATCTTATACCTAAAGTCTTATACATTAAGTGCTTAAGACATGGGAAACCACCGAAAGAATTAGCATAGTTCATATTAGCATCATACAAATTGCCTCCGCAATAACCAATATGAGAATACTCAGGCTTTTCCATATTATCAAACAATATTTTTACTGCATTATTAACCAATAATGTATCTGTATTTAAAAGAAAAACATATTTTGCATCAGATTTTTCTATTGCAAGATTATTCCCTCTGCCAAAACCAAGATTTTCTTTACTTTCTATTAATTTGACCTGTGGAAATTCTTCTTTTATCATTTCCGCAGAACCATCTTCGGAATCATTATCAACAACCCAAACATCAAAGTCCAAACCGCTGGTTTTTTCATATATTGAATTAATACAATTTCTTGTTAATTCTTTTGTATTATAGCTCACCAGAATGATCGACACGTCCATTGATAGTTCTCCGATTATTAAATTACTGATTTTTAGTGATAACTTATTGTTGTTGAAACAATTTGTCTTATTTTATGTTTATTTTTAACATAAGCCACAGATTTTTTAAACTCTTCGTCAATATGCCCCCTTCCAATATGATAGCAGTCAAATTGAACAGCTTTTGTATCTATATTATATGTTTTTTTAGCATTTATTGAAAATTCTTCCGCATACATATGAAAGGTTAAATTCTCATCAAATTTCAACTTGTATTTATTTAGTAAAGAAGAATGGACAATAAGACAACAACAATCCAAAGTCTGAACTATTTCAGGTTTATCCAACTTTAAACCATCCAAGGAAAAATTATTTTCGTCATGAATTTGTTTAATCTGCCCAATAACTACGGGAAGCTTTTTTATTCTAAATCTATTTGAAACAAAAGAAAGTTTTTGCGTATATTTATTAACTCCTGTGGCACCGTATATAAAATTTTTATCTAAATCAGCAAGCACAATATAAGGATCATGATTAAATCCAAAATCCTGATGAATAAATACACACCAGAAATCGCTGTCAGCATATACTTTTTCGGAAATAAAATTATTATATATTTTTGAAATAGAGGAATGTTCGGTTCTATTATCAAAAACAGTAATCGGATAATGATTTACATTGTTATTATCACGTATAACCTTATTATAAATATCAAATTTATTTACAACAGTTATTATATTTATTTTATCATTATTTTCAACTGGCTTCATTTTAACAGCACAAAACTTTCATTATTATCTTAATCCAAATCTTATCACAAAACATTATTATTTTTTTGCCGACTATTAATAAAAACTTTCATAAAAGTTAATGTAAAAATATAGCTAAATACACTTATTTTGTATTATTATTTTGTAGTTGACTCCAATTTTAAAGTGCAAAAAATGAATAAACATGTATTATTAATTTCATATTATTTCCCTCCTACGCAAGGAATAGGAACTGTCAGACCTGAAGGAACAGCCAAATACCTTGAAAAATTAGGCTATAAAGTAACAGTTTTAACTATAACTGCTGAAAATTCGGCTTATATCGAAAAATATAATACATTAAGAGTTCCATGCCCTCAATTTTTAAGAGCAACAAAACAAAAAGGCTTTATCAATAAAATCAAAAGGTTCTTTGAACGACAATTCAAAGATATTCTGTTCTTTCCCGATGATAGATGCAAATGGATTGAACCTGCAGTGAAAGCCGCTTCTGAATTAATAGAAAAAGAAAGACCATGTGCAATTATAAGCTCTTCTTCACCTTATACGGTACATGTAATTGCTCATAAGCTGAAAGAAAAGTTTAATATCCCATGGATTGCCGACCTTAGAGATCCATGGTCGCAAACTATTTATTATGATCACAGTTTTTGGCGTAGACCTATTGATGCTCTTTATGAGCTGAAAATATTAGGAACAGCCGATGTTTTAACGGTTATTTCAGATGGACAGAAAGATTTCTTACAAAAATTACATAAAACTAAAAATATTAAAGCTGTGACAAATGGTTTTGATCCAGAAAAAGTGCCTACTGTCTCTGTTGAGTTAGATAAAAAACTTTCAATTCTATTTGCGGGTACATTTTATTTAAAATATCAAAAACCTGAATTATTCTTTGAGGCTTTAGGTGAGTTAATCGCCGAAGGATTAATTGATGATAATAAAATCGAAGTTAATATTTATACAGGTTATTATGAAGAAATTCAAAAATTAATTAATAATGCCAAACTTGAAAAAGTAGCCAAACAATTTGGAAGAGTAGACCATGAAACTATTTTACAAAAACAAAGGTCAGCTCAAGTTTTATGGCTTTGTAACTTAGAATTAAACAAAGATAATTTTGGATGTCTGCCAGGTAAAATGTACGAATATTTAACGATGAAAAGACCTATTTTACTTGTTGGCGGTGATAAAAATGATGAATTATCAAGACGATTAAAAGAAACAGGCGTTAGCTATGTCGCACATACAAAAAATGAAGTAAAATCCTCATTATTAGATATGTATAAAGAATTTGAAGAAAATGGATTCATTAAATATAAAGGAATTCCCGATATAGTTAATTCTTACAGTCATGAAAAAATGGCTGAAAAATTTGCATCAATAATTGAAGAAATTCAATAATAACAATTAAACTATATCTTTTAACTGTTTAATACATTTTTTGTCATCAAAAAATAAATGTTTCATTAAATAATGTAAAACCAACTGATTTGTCATTAAAGCTTTAACGACTACAGGATAATTATTTAAATCTAAATCATTTAAATAATCACTCATTACTTTATGCTGAATAACATGTTTTTCAACATCAGGCAAGCCATGTTGCTTATATATGGTAATTTCATCTTCAAAATGCTTTAAAATAACACCTTTAGTTTCTTCGATCTCTGCAATAAGATCACTTTCTTTTGTATTAATATCCGCACTCATTTCAAACAATCTATTTGCCATTTCGGCAACTTTTTTATGCCCATCATCAATTATTTCTATATTTGTTAAGTATTCATCAGAAAAATCTATTTGCCATAATTTATTCATAATTATCCCTTTTCCGAATAAAAAATCATCAATTTTTTATTACTTTGATTTTTTTATCATTTCAATACATTTTTTATCTTCAGAATACAAATGTTGCACTAAATAACGTAAAATTATCTGATTCATCATCATTGCCTTCACAAGAATAGGATGAGGCTCTAAATCTAATTCATTAACATAATTTTTTATTTCTTCATGTTTTAAATTATGCTCTTCAACTGTTGGCAAATTATATTTTTTATATAAGGCAATCTCTTCTTCAAAATGCCCTAAAAGTGCTTGCTTACTCTCTTCAATATATTTAACAAGATCAGCTTCTTTTGTATTAAGCCCCGTACTCATTTCATAAAGTTTATTTGCACGCATTGCAAGATCTTTATGGCTATTATCAATAATCTCCACATTTGTTAAATATTCATCAGAAAACTCTATTTCCCATAATATGTCCATAAGCTGACCTCTTATATAACTCCAATAAATAGAATTGTTATTATATTGAATAGTATTACCAGTTTAAAACAGTAATACCAATATTTCATTAGCCAAAATAATGGAATTTAAATTGATAATTAATTGAATATATAGCCACTACAAACAAGAAAAATCCCTCAAGATGAGGGATTTTTACTAATGATGCATTTTTATTCTTGCACCCTGACTTTCGAGGATAAAATCAGTAATTTCTCTGACTGCACCTTTTCCGCCTTCTTTTGAAGCAATATAATGACAAACTTTTTTAACTTCAGTTACTGCATCAATTGGGCAAAAAGCCAATCCAACCTTTTCAAGAATACATAAATCCGGTAAATCATCACCTACATAAGCAACATGCTCAAATCCAAGATTATATTTAGACATAATTTCTTGTAGCGCAATTATTTTATGTCTTACGCCCTGATAAACATGGGCTATTTCAAGATCTTTTGATCTTTTTTCTACTATAGGTGATTTTCTTGCGGTAATAATTGCAGTTATAAGACCTGCTGACCTGAGCATATTCATCCCCTGACCGTCTTTTGCGTTAAAGATTTTTATTTCTTCACCAGCATCAGTATAAATTATCTCGCCATTAGTTAATACACCATCAACATCAAAGGCAATAAGTTTTATAATTTTAGCTTTTTCTTTAAGTTTATCCATTTATTTGACTCTCCAGTTCTAGGCTACGCCTGCTTTTAACAGATCGTGTATGTGAATTGTTCCTTCCGGAATATTATTTTCATCTGTAATTATAAGTGAAGTTATTGCAAATTTCTCCATTATTTGAAGAGCTTTTGCGGCTAGTGCAGTTTTTTCTATTGTCTTTGGATTATAGCTCATAACTTCATGTACTTTTAATTGATCCGTAGGCAAATCATTTAACAAAGTTCTTCTTATATCTCCATCAGTCAAAATACCTTTAAGTTTATTTTCTTCATCAACGACGATTGCCATTCCCAGCTTTTTATCGGTTATTTTAACAATAGCTTCTTTAAAAGGCATTTCTGAAGACACAATAGGAAGTCTATCACCTGAAAGCATAAGATCTTCTACCTTCCAGAAAATACCTTTTCCAAGACTTCCTGACGGATGGAAAAGCAAGAAATCATCAGAAGTAAATCCTCTTTTTTTAAGAAGACATACAGCAAGAGCATCTCCAATAGCCAGCGTAGCTGTGGTGCTTGCTGTTGGTGCAAGCCCTAACGGACAAGCCTCTCTTTCGACAGAAATATCTATTGTTTCATCAGAAGCTAAAGCAAGAGTTGATTTGGTTTTACCCGTCAATCCAATTAGTTTAACGCCAAATCTTTTAATAATTGGCAGTAATTTTAACAATTCCGCTGTTTCACCGCTGTTAGATATTGCTATTACGGTGTCTTCTCTGGTTAAAATTCCTGAATCACCATGAGTACTTTCAGCAGGATGCAGAAAATACGAAGGAGTTCCTGTGCTGGAAAAGGTGGCTGCAATCTTTTTACCGATAAGACCTGATTTACCCATGCCTGTTATAATAACTCTGCCACGACATTTATATAAAATTTCAACAGCATTTATAAAGCTGTCATCTAATCTGTCTATAAGGTTCTTAATTGATTCTGTTTCAATTTCAAGAACTTCTTTCGCTGTTTCTATTATTTGCTCTGATGAGCTTAAAGTTTTAATATTTATTACAGTTTCAGACACTGTTAACCTCCGAAATTTATGTTTAATCTTATTATTTAACACTCAAAGGAATTTGCAAAATCGTTATGCCTTTAAATCCTTTTAACTACCTTAGGTTAAATTACATAAATAAAGTTTCATTAACCTGTAGTATAGAACAAAAAGGCTACTCTTGACTGTTTTTTAGTGCATTGACTTGTTGTGTTTTTTAATTTGTAAACTCATACTAATGGAGGAAAAACATTAAATTTTATTATGAAATGTTAAAGTTTTTTAATATAGAGCCGATTACTTTCATGTGACAAGGTTTAACAAAATTAAGAAGGATGATATGTTTTTGCAAAAAGCGTTTGTAGAAAATAAGAGCATCAGTTCGGCTGTTAAAAAAGGATTTTTAACAAAGTATTTTCAAGGCAATTCTGCATCAAACTATAAGATGGTTTATTTGCAAAATGGAAATACTGTTTTAATTAAAGTTGAACAAGATGATGATTTTGTAGCCGAAAAAATTGGCGGCATTGTTAAAGAAAAAATTCAAAATGAAAAAGTTAAAACGCTGGTTTTAGATTTATGCAGTATTAATTGCATTAATAGCGTAAAAATAGCAGGTTTAGTCGCTGCTCATTCATTAACAGCTTCTCAAGCATTTAAAGTCAATGTAATTACAAATGATTATCAAAGCAAAAGATTAATCGAAGTATTAAACCCAGGAAATTTAAACGTAGAAGTATTGGATCAATCTCTTAAAACGGTTGTATCAGCATAAATCTTTTGTTTTTCACACGATTTTAAAATATTGTAGTAATCAGTTATGAAGTTTTCATCTGAAGAATAATCATTATCAAGAATAGCCTTTAAATACCTGTTTAACAAAACAGGTATTAATTTATGAGTTAAACCGCTAAAATCAATAGAAAACTCGTTAATTCCTGCATCCGCTATTTTGGGAATAGATTTAAACAGGTCTAATACTTTTTCCTCAAATAAGTGCATTCTGCAAAATCCATCAACTGCAATAGGAAATAACTTTTTCTTTAAAGGATCTGAAATTGCGTAACTGCCATGATGGCAAGGAGCAAAACATGAAAGCCTTGAAAGTATTGCAGGATCATTATTTAATGGACATAACCCTGAGGATGGTATTCTTATATTACCGCCAATTGTAAGTTTTCTATTCGGTATATTACTTCCTATATTGTTTATACAGGTTTTTATATCGTCAATATTTTTGTAATTGGAAAAATCAATGGAATTAATTTTTCCGAATTTTGTTAAACACTTGACAGAACTGCTTCCAATGACATTTAAACCTTGTCCCATCTCAATATTTAAGTCATCAAAGTCTACATCATTTATTATTGACCATAAAAGTCCTATATTATTGACAATAATCCCTTGCGGACGAGGGGACTCAAGACATAACTGCTTTATATAATCATTAACTCTTTCAAAATCACGTTCAATTAAAACCTTTGGAGTACTTAAAAACAATTGAATATTATATCGTTCACAATCTCTTTTAACTTTTTCTATGATTTTATTAAAACTATTTTTAGCTAAATCAGCAGTCGATAAAATCTCTCCATATTCTATTGAATAAACGGGGTTAAATTTAAGCGATTTTATATAATTTTTCAAAGTTTTAAACTGCTCAAGAGTAGTAAGCCTAACGTTCAGACGTGGCAAGTTCTGTATATCTTTAAGAGCAGGTTTTTTATAGCTAAATCTTTTATATTTCCAATTAAATTGCTGGATATTACCTGTAAATTTAAAGGCTTTACCTTTAGAGCTTTGAAATTCCCCTGAGAAATGATTTGTTCTGTATGAAGAATTTTCAAAATGCTTAAAAGGAAGTTTTGTACTTTCAGGAGTACATTTATTTTTCAAAATTTTCTCAACAGTTGTAATTCCCTCTAAAAGTGTTTTTGATTTTTTAATATCACCTTTAATAAAAACATAATCAACCGCTTTATTTTTTATTATATCGCAGGAAATCCAAGGAAGATTATCGGCATCAATATAAACTTTGCATTTTGAATATTGCTTAATTTTAGAGAGATTTCTTATATAAATTTCTTCTGTTAAATTAACACTACTAACAGGATATAAATTATTCAAAAAGTCTAATCCTGACATATTGTGAATGTTCAAGCCTGAGTCAATTATCACCTTAAAATTAATCTCTTTAGTATTAAGATATGAAAGTAAACCTATATTATTAATAAGAATTCCATCGATATTTTTATTTAATAAAATTTCTAGAATTTGAATATTTTCTTTTTCTTCTTTTTCAGATTCAGGTCGTTTAAATTTTATATACAACTCAAACTTATGCTTTTGAACTTGTTCAAAAACACTCTTAAATATAGATTCGTCCCCTTTTTTCAAATAAGAACTTGCCAAATATACGCTACGACATCCGGTTTGACTTATTATTTCAATATCTTCGGGTGAATTAACGGGGGCGATAATTTTTATCATTTTTTTTGGCCGATAGTTTAAAAAGTTTTGTAATAATTATATATTTTACCCTTAAATCACTAAAATGTTTGTAAAAAATTGTAATCTATATAAATAGATATTTCAGTTAAAGCCTTCTTTTCAACCTTCATCATGCTTTTACCTTATTGCGGTTTGTAAACTTTTGTAAACACCTTTCAGCTTTCTCCTATTTATGGTATTTTAGCTGTACTACAAATGCGTGTAGCTGCTATTAATTGACCATCCTAAAGTTTAATGAACTTTTACATAGAGTACTAAATCCTATATATAGTGTATAGGTATAGTAGATAGCTATAGGTACAATTGAATAAAGCATGGATTACTGGATTAATATGAAAAAAGTTTTCAACCTAATAATTATTATATTTGCTTGTTTATCAGTAGCAGGATGTGATTTTAATTCTGCAAGCACTGATGAAACTCTAAACAAAGCAGATATGCCTACAATGATGGCAAATAATCAAAACGAAGCTAAACAGCCTGCCTTTAACTTTGAAGATGCAAGAAACTATGATAATGACGAAGAAAAAGTTATAGAAGTAACAAATTCAAATATAGGAAGAAAAGATCCTTTTAAGCCATTTAATGAAAAAATTATCAGCTCACTAAAAGGAAACAATTCGTCTAATAATGATGCGCTTATTCTTCCACCCAGCACAAACCCTCTTATATTAAACGATGATAAAAGCCTTAACGGCGTACCATTACCTCCATCCTACGATGCTGATTCTCCTTTAATTAAAATGATGAAAATAAGGATTGGCGGTATTCTATATGACACACAAGGATCTTCTGCCATTCTAAATGTTGATGGTGATGATTATGTTGTTCATGAAGGTGATAAAATCTTTGATTTCCGTGTAAAAGAAATTACTCCTGACAAAGTAGCTATTGCCTGTGGCAAAAACATCTATAAAAAAGGAGTTGGCGAAATGTTTACCGGCAAATTAAATTCTAGCCCGGTAAAAGGTGTTAATAACATGTATGCAGGTAAAAAAAGAAACAGTACCCTTGAAAAACTCCCTGATATAAGGTTTGTTTCCCCTACAACTTACCTATAAACAAAACGACTGCGTAAGGAGCATATAAGCAATGAACAAAAAGCATAAAAATATATCAAAAATACTTGTTTCTTTATATTTATCGACAATTATATTATCAACTCCGGCACAAGCAATTGATAATATTAAACTTAGAGGCAATCTAAGCAATGATAAAGCTCTTGAGCTTAAAGGAAATATTAAAATTGATGATTATGCTCAAAAAGTAAATGTAAGTTTACGCAATACAGATATCAGACAAGTGTTAAGAATGCTTGCAGACAAAGCAAATCTTAATATTCTTATTCACGAGAGTGTGAGCGGGAAAATATCCTTAGACTTGATTGATGTTACTTTAAATAAAGCTTTTGAATATGTAATGACAATGAATGGCCTTTCTTATGTAAAAGACGGCAATACTCTAATTGTTGCCTCAAAAGGAGTAAGCGGCAACCTTGGACTGACAAAGAATAAGATGAAACCAATAGATATTAAATATATGGATGCAGTCTCAATATCTGATTTTCTTAATTCCAATATATTTAATCTAAACAGACCTGATATAACAACCGCACCAATAGTTATAACAAACCCCAGAACAAATCAGATTTATCTGTTTGGAAGTGACGAAGATATTGCTATGGCAGAAAAAACCATAGAAATATTAGACGTTAAACCTCATATGAAAACTTTTAACGTAAACTATTCAAATCCGACAAAAGTAGCCGGTAATTTATGTAATATTGTTTTTAACGCAAATTACTTTGTACAAGGCACATCTAGTAGTGGAAGCGGTTCCGGAGGAAGTACCGGTAGTGGAGCTGGCGGTTCTTCAGGAGGTTCTAGCGGATCTGGTTCTTCAGGTGGCGCTGGTGGCTCCTCTGGTGGAGCAGGAGCAAGCAGTAGCGGGTTTAAAGCCGTTACTATAGGATCAAGCAATGGTTTTGACCTTATATGCGGTCAAGCAAACAGGCAAACGGCAACAACAAGTGCATCAAGCGTAGGAGGAGGAAGTGCAAGTGGAACAGAAAGCACTAATTCTCCAACTAATGGAACGCAAAATAATGCAATGAATCAATCAAATAATTCTACCGATAATGAAAGTCAGTCAGCTAAAAAAGATGAAACTGAAAAAGAAAAAGAATTTTCAGGAGCTGGTTCATTTAAAGGAATTGATTCAACATTGAAATCCTTAGATGTTGCAGGATATGCCGTATTTGCAAATGATGAAATAAGCCAGATAAGTGTTATGGGAACAGAGCAACAACTTGCTCTTGCGGAAGAAACAATAAAAAATCTTGATAAACGTCCTCTTCAAGCCTATTTTGATATTTCTATCATTGAAGTTAATGAAACTAACACAAAAACTCTGGACTCAACTATAGACTTTATAAACAAATACAGTCATGAAATAAAACTAAGCAGTGCAGGATTATCCTATGCACGTCAGGATCTTGCTCATAATGCAACTCAAGAATCCACTTCAAATTTTAACATTTCAAACGTACTGAAAATAACTAAAGGAAAATTACTCGCTAACCCGAGATTAATCGTATCAAGTAATAAAGAAGCTAAATTTAGTGTTATGGATAAAGAACCGGGACCTGTTTCTTCAACAAGAGAACCAGATGGTGCAGGCGGATATCGTACTACTTATTCAGTAGGAGCGCCTGTTGATGTCGGTATTACAGTAACATTATTACCGGTAATAAAACCTAACGGTGAAATTTCATTATCTGTTTCACCGACTTACAGCAATTTAAAAGCAACTGTAAGCTATGGTGATAGTACTAACTTTGCCCAACAAACCTTAACCTCAGAAAGAGATGTAAGCCTTAAAGATCTTATTTTAAAAGATGGTGAAACTTTTGTTCTAGGCGGATTAATCAAAGAAGCAGAAAATAAATCCTCAAATAAGCCTTCTCTACTGAATGTAATACCAATAATTGGCGGAATGTTTGGCTATCATGAGTCTAAAAAATCAAGAAGTGAACTTCTCTTTATAATAACGCCTCATATCGTTAAAGATCCTTCCAATGTAACTCCTCTGCCTGAAACTATATAAAATTTAAAGGAAAGTGTAATGAACGCGAGTAATGCACTTGAACAATTACTAAACAGTATAAATAAAACATATATTAATAAATTCCCGATTGATGTTCTTAAAGAAGAAATGTTTATTCCAATAAACAATGAAGGCGAGACCATTGTTATTGGAATGGTTAATCCTGAAGAAAAAGAACGCCGTAATTCAATATTAACCAAAATTATTCTTGCGACAAGATTAAAACCAAAAGTTCTTACGCTAAATAAACAGCAATTTGACGATATAATTAAATATTTTGAAGAACAGATAAATTCAGGGCAAGCGGCGCAGGCTTCGGCTTTATCCGCATCAATTAATCCTCCAACTAAAAAAATTGGAGAAAAGTTAATTGAGGAAGGTCTGATAACTAAAGAACAACTGACTCAAGCTCTTAGCGACGCAAAAAAAGAAGGTATTCCCGTCGGCTCTATACTTGTAAAACTTGGCTTTATTACTATTGAAGATTTAAAGAGAACCCTATCTAAGCAGCAGGGAATAGGACACGTTGAAGAAAAGATCGATGCTAAAGCTGTAAAACTTATTCCTGAAGATTTTATTAAATTAAATAAAGTAGTTCCAATAAGTACTGATGGAAAAACCTTAGTAGTTGGAATGGTAGACCCCAAAAACAAACAAGCGTTAAATGAAATCATTTACATGACAGGCCTAAAGCCATTTCCTCTTATATTAACTCATATAGAATATGAAAATTACATTAAAACATATCTGGAAACAAAAAAAGACAGCGAAAAATTAATGGAAGAATTTACTAAAGAAGATGAATCCTCTTTAGTAATAGAAGGCTCTGAAAACCTATGGCAACAAGTAGAAAAAGAACTTCAAGACGAATCAAGCATCGTAGCTAAATTTGCAAGCTCAATCATAACTGAAGCTATTGCAAAAAAAGCAAGTGACGTTCACATTGAACCAAGACTTGATAAATATATAGTAAGATACAGAATTGACGGTATCTTAAAACATATTATGGATATTCCTAATAAAATTGAAAGTCTTCTTATTTCAAGGCTAAAAGTTATTTCAAGAATGAATATCGCAGAGCATAGAAGAACTCAAGACGGTAGATTTACAATTAAATACGGCAGTAAAGTCTATGATTTAAGGGTAAATATATTACCTGTCGGCACTAAAGAAAAAATGGTAATAAGAATCTTACAACCAACTTTAGAGTTTAATGCAAACGCTAATAAAAATGATATTCAGCTAAACGGTGCAGCAAAAGACGATATTCAAAAAATCAATCTTATGACAACTTCACCACATGGTATTATACTTGCAACAGGTCCTACAGGTAGCGGTAAATCAACAACACTCTATTCAGTTATAAATAAATTAAATAGCGAATATGTAAACATAACCACCATTGAAGACCCTGTTGAAATGAAAATGGATGGAGTAAACCAAGTACAAGTTAATGCAAAAGCCGACATTACTTTTGCAAGCTGTATGAGAGCTATATTAAGACAAGATCCGGATATAATAATGGTCGGAGAGATAAGGGACTACGAAACACTGGAAGCGGCGATACATGCGGCTTTAACAGGTCACCTTGTAATCAGTACTATTCACACAAACAGTGCAACGGCAACTATAACCAGATTAGTCGAAATGGGAGCTGCGCATCACTTAATAGCCTCTTCATTAATGGGAGTAATAGCACAAAGACTTATAAGAAAAATTTGCCCTGACTGCAAAGAGCTTTATGAACCTACTGATGAAGAAATAAAAATGATTAGCTCTCCAATTTATGACGATTCTCGATTTAGAGGAAATAATATTTATAAAGCGGTTGGCTGTGATAAATGCTCCGGAAACGGTTATATTGGCAGAATAGGTATATATGAAATTATGCCTGTAAATAGAGAAATACGAAAAATGATATCGCAAGGAGCTGCTGGTCATGAAATCGAAGAAGTAGCTATAAGCTGCGGTATGAAAAGTTTAAAAAGAGCTGCTTTAGAAGCTATTTTAAATGGTAACACTACAATTAGAGAATATGTAAGAGTATTAGGCGCATCAAGCGACTAAGTCTTATTATTAGGAGTATACATGTCTGTTTTTACATACAAAGCGATAAAAGACGGAAGTAATTTTGTTAAAGGAAGCATAGAAGCTACTTCTATTAAAGAAGTAAGAGATATGCTTAGAAAGATGGATCTTGTTCCTGTAAAAATAGAAGAAGGTCAGTCTAATTCTAATGCATCAAGCATGTTTAATTCAAACAGGTCTAAGCTAAAGCGATTAAGCATGAGAGAAAAAATTGATTTTACAAATACAATGCACATTCTTTCAAAATCAGGCGTATCAATAATAGAATCTCTTATGTTTATGGAAACAAATGCCGCAACTCCGAATTCAGGAAAACTGGCAGAAGAATTAAGAAAATCCGTTTTAGCGGGAGCAAATTTAAGTGAAGCTATCACTAAATTCCCATTTATCTTTGATCAGGTTTTTATAGGATTAATTAAAGCCGGTGAAGAATCTGGGGAAATAGACACCACATTAGGAAGAATGGTTTTTCTTTTAAAAAAACAAGAGAAATTAAGAGGAAAAATTATAGCAACTATGGTTTATCCGACTATGGTAATTATTTTAGCGATGGCAGTTACCTTGATAATGCTTATGGTTGTATTCCCTGCCTTTAAAGATGTTTTTGCCACAAGTGGAAAAAAACTACCATTTATAACCCAATTTCTAATTGATTTAGGAGACTTTTTAAAAACATTTTGGATAGTAGTTCCCATTACTATAGGATCAATGGTATATGTGGCTTTAAATATAATGAAATGGCGCTTTACCAAGCGACTTATTGATAGAGGATTACTAAAATTACCAATTTTATCAGACTTTGTTAAATATGCATCACTTTCAAATTTCATTTCCGTTTTAAAAGTTGCATTTGATGCAGGTGTGCCAATTGTAGACAGTTTAATTCTATCAAATCTTACTGTAAGCAATACCGTACTGAATCAAGCAGTAAGAAATTCTGCAACAAGTATTCAGAATGGTCAATCGCTGTCAAATTCTTTAAAAAGCACAGAATTTATGCCTCCAATTATCATGTGCATGATCTCAACAGGAGAACAATCCGGGAATCTTGGAGAAATGTTAGATCAGGCAGGAGCCTATATAGATGACGAGCTGGAAAGAGTTGTTGATCTTCTGAATAAAGCGTCAGAACCCTTCTTACTTGTAGTTATAGGTTCTATTGTATTAGTATTAGCTTTAGCTCTTTATTTACCGTTATTCCAATCTTACGCCAATATGTCAGGATAAAGAAAAGGAGGAATGAAATGGATGATCAAACAATGGAAGAAAAATTAATGATGATTCAATCTAGTGGATTTGCAGATTTATGGTCTGAAAAAATACTTGTAATAACAGATGATTATGAAATAAACGGCTATGTCTTTCTACCTAAAACAGGAAGAAAAAATAGAGTTCTAACTGATATATTAAATGGAAGTAAACGCTTTATCGCAATTAAAGATGCGACATTAGTGCATAGAAAACAGCCTCATAAGCCAATAGAAGTACAAGATTTTATTCAGTTAAATCTTGATGCAATAGTTATGATAAGACCAAGCATTAACACAGATACCTAAAAAAAGACTATAAAAAAAGGATTTATTTAAATAAATCCTTTTTTTTTATAGTCTTTTTAATTTGTTGTAATTAAGCAGAAACTTTTTCTTTTGCTAATTCAACAACTTTTTTGAATGCTTCAGCATCTCTTACTGCTAAATCAGCAAGCATTTTTCTGTTTAGACCGATGTTAGCTTTTAAAACAGCATTGATAAATCTGCTATAGCTCATACCGTTTTGTCTTGCAGCAGCATTAATTCTAGTAATCCAAAGACGTCTGAAATTTCTCTTTTTATTTCTTCTATCTCTGTATTGATATTTAAGAGCTTTCATTACAGCTTGATTAGCTACAACAAATAATCTGCTTCTAGCACCTTTAAAGCTTTTTGCAAGCTTAAGAATTTTTTTATGTCTCTTACGGAGAACGTTTCCGCGTTTAACCCTTGCCATTTATCCGACTCCTTTTTATCTGGAATATTTCATATATGGTAATTCTAATTTGATTTTAGCTAAGTTTGACTCTGATACTTCTAACATAGAGGAAAGACCTCTTTTTCTTTTAGCTGACTTATGTGAGAGAAGGTGGCTTATTCCAGCTTGTCTGCGAAGTATTTTACCGCTAGCTGTTACTTTGTATCTTTTTGCTCCTGAGCGGTGAGTTTTCATTTTTGGCATATTTACTGCTCCCAATTATATTAATCTGCTATTTAATTATTATTAAATGAAATTCGTAATTTATAATCTCTCAAAAATAAATTAAAATCAAGCGGTTTTATAAACTTATCAGTTAAAACTCATGTCATTCAAATGTTTTCAAATATAAAATAAGCAAAACAGCCTGCAACTCATGCTGTGGCTGTTTTGAATACGCTTAGTTTAAAAACCTAAGTGCTTGCCGGAGCAAGAATCATAAGAACGTTTTTACCGTCCATACTTGGTTTTTTCTCCATAATCATCGGTTCATTCTGAAGATCTTCTTCCACTCTTCTCATAAGTTTGAATGCCAAATCGGAGTGTTGAGCTTCTCTACCTCTCATCATAATAAGGATTTTAACCTTATTACCTGAAGCTAAAAACTTTTGTATGTTTTTAAGTTTAACGTTATAGTCATGACTATCAATCTTATAACGCATTTTAATTTCTTTTACTTCAACAACGTGTTGTTTCTTTTTTGCTTCTCTTGCTTTTTTCTCTGCTTCAAATTTATATTTGCCGTAATCTATTATTTTTGCAACAGGAGGAGATTGGTTAGGGCTTACTACTACTAGGTCAAGACCTTTATCATAAGCCATTTTTAATGCGTCCACTGTTTGCACTACGCCATGTTTTGTCCCTTCGTCATCAATGAGAAGAACTTCTTTAGATCTTATATCCTCATTAATTCCCGGCTGACCGGCTCTTGCTCCTGAAAATCTTGCGTTGCTAATGGGTTAATCCTCCATATATTTTAATATTATAATTGAACTTTATATAATATGCCTTTTAATTTGCATTTATACTATTTCACCATTTTGGCGAATATCAACTAATATAATGTTACTACACCACACTTATATTGTAAATAATCTTAATTGTTGTCTGATTGGCCTAAAGACAATTTCTATTAATTTTTGTAACAGTATTTAAACTTTGCGCAATTTTCATAAATAGTTTGTTTTTATATATATACAAAGCAAAGCTCTCTCTTCTTAATTTTACTCACAGTAAGCTCCTTAATCGGAGCTTTTTTTATTTTTTGCCATAATAAAAAACTAAAAAATTAAAAATTATATATTTAAGTTATCAGCAATTAATGATATAATTTGGCGGTAAATCAACGTAAATGGTGATAAAATGCCGAAACCTATATATGTTATCGGTCACAGAAATCCCGATACTGACTCTATATGCTCTGCAATAGGATATGCCTATTTAAAACAATCATTAGGAGAGAATGCTATTGCTGCCAGAGCGGGCAAAATAAATGCTGAAACAAAATATGTTTTAGAATATTTCAATGTTGAAATTCCTGTTTATATTGATGATCTTTATCCAAGAGTTAAAGATGTAATGTCTGAAAGCTCCGCTACCATTAATGAAAATGGAAGTGTAAGAGAGCTAGGCAACATCATGAAAAAATATAACGTAAAATCTGTCCCTGTGTTAAAAGAAGACAAATCACTTGTAGGGATGGTGTCTGTAGGAGATTTGGCAAAAAGATATTTTGATGAGCTGGGAATTCAGGACTTAGGACTTGCAGATGTAACATTTGAAGCCATTTTAAAGACTATAGAAGCCTCAGTAGTATGCGGAAAAGATTTAGAACGAGGAATAGCCGGCAAAGTAAGAATTGCGGCGGCTAAAACAGATACTTTACTTAAAAAACTTCAAAAAAATGATATTATTATCACCGGTGACAGAGTGCAAGCGCATCTTATAGCAATAGGAAGAGGCGTAGCCTGTCTAATAGTAACTGGAAACGGCGAAGTAGATTCAAAAGTTGCAAGAGAAGCAGAAAAAAACAATGTAATTATACTGAAAACAGCCTATGACACTTACACTTGCGCTAGACTTATAAATCAATCCATTCCTGTAAGAATGATAATGGAAAGAAAAATTATTACCTTTAAACCTACTGAATTAGTTTCTGACATTAAAGATACAATAATTAATTCTCACTTTAGAAATTATCCTGTTGTCGAAAATGGCAAGTTTGTAGGGTTTATCAGCAGAGATAGATTAATCGTTCCTGAAAGGCAAAAAGTTATTTTAATCGATCATAATGAATATACTCAAGCGGTTGAAGGTGTTGAAGAAGCACAAATTCTTGAAATAATTGACCATCACAGACTTGGCGGAATTCAAACCAGTGAACCTATTTTTATAAGACATGAACCTGTCGGATGTACCGCAACTATAGTTGCTAATATGCTTTGGCATAGATGTATCCCTGTAAGCAGAACAATAGCAGGAGTTTTACTATCTGCTATTATCTCTGACACAATGTTATTCAAATCACCGACCTCCACAACCAATGATAAAGAAACAGCAGAAAAGCTTGCGAAGATTGCTGAAATGGATCTGAATGCTTACGGTATTGAAATGCTAAAAGCTGGTGGAACTCATACAGATATGACATCAGGCGAGATAGTCCACAATGACTTAAAAGAATTTAATATGGGAAGATATAGAGTTTCAGTCGGTCAATTCTCCGTTATGGATGCAGATCCTTTATTAAAAATGAAATTAGACATTTTAAAATATATGAATGAACTGCAAAGCCGTGAAAGATATGATATGAGCATGCTTATGGTTACTGATATCATTAGTGAAAAAACTCATTTATTCTGCACAGAGGCGTCTACTGAGTTTGTTTCTCGTGCTTTCAAGAAAGAAGTTAATGACAATATACTTCTTCTACCTAATGTAATGTCAAGAAAAAAACAAGTTATACCACCGCTGATAGAGGCATCAAAAATGTAATTTTTGTGTTATAACTCTATAAAGTGATGTTTTCTTTGGGAGTCTAACAATGGAAAAAATAACCTTAAGATCAGACAGAAGCTCTGATTATGTATTTACTTATAAAGGCGAAGAAGTAGTTCTCGCAGCAGGCAAATCAATGGATGTAGCCGGTGGAATATCTGATTTGGTGCTTCCTACCTGCATAATGAAAATTATTAGAGGTGTTATTGTAATTAAAGATGATGCACCAAAAGCATAATAATTTATAAAATATAAAAAAATTCCCTTTTGTTAATGAGCAAAAGGGAATCTTTTTATATTTTAAATGTTTGAAATACAGACTGATTAGGAATGTTAATTACAGGCGGTTTAATAATTGCTTTATTTGATAAGGGAGGAGGCGTTAAATTTGACTTAGGTAAAGGCTCAACTGCCTTAAAACTGGCAACCAACGGGTGAGGAGTATCAACAGCATTTTCTAAAATATTCAAAGACGTTTTTGAAGCATTTTGACTAATTATTTCCTCTTTTTTAAGCTCACCTTTTTTCATGTGCTCTTTAAATCCTTTAGCGACAAAGTTTCTGAGAGGAGGAGTAAGGATACTTAATCCAACAATCATTCCAGCAATATTTGTAAGATTTCCCATTGCTCCATGAAAGTTTTTAACGGTTTTACATAAATTTGTATCTAATGTATTAATTTTTGAACGAAGAGCTTCAGCTGTCTCAACAATTGATTTATCGGGATTAATCGCAACCCCAAATCTAGAAGCAGTTGTATTAACAATATCCGTAAGATCTTTAACCTTTTTAGGCTCCTTAGGTAATTCTTCGCATAAAAGAGTCTTGATAAAATTTCCTATATCTTTATTTGTTACAATTTTATTATTGCCAGCAATTTTATTTTCATATTTAGTAATAAACTCATTTACTTCATGAGGAATAATAAGACCAGATTTAACCAAACCTTTTCCAATAAAACCAAAACCTAAAGCAGCACCCATAAATACACAAATTTTAATTCCTCCTTCAATTAATTCTTGAGGGATCATAAATTTTTTAGAGTCTTCAGGAACTTCCTTATTTATTTTTATAGCAACTGCTTGCAGTCCACAGAGTAAAGAAAAATTAAAAGCATTTGCTATTCTTAGAAAATTTTCATTATCTTTATATTTAAATGAAGTCATAGTTTGAAGAAGTTTGTCACGAAATTCTATAATCTTAGACATTAGTGCCCCCCATTTTTCTTATGCTTTGTTGTTGCTTCAGGGCAAATCAATGACATAACTTTATTCATAGAATAATTCATTACCGGAATATCCAATGAAAGAGTAAAAAGTACTGTTGTTACTACACCTACGACATCACCAAAACAATCTGCAAGCTTTTTACCAGATTTAATAAGGCTTTCACCTGTTTTTTTATTTAAAATAACTTCACTGTTTGGAGTTATAATATCGTGAAAAATATCATTTCCTGCCTTTTTACTAAGTCCGGGAAATGTTTCTTGAATCTTTTTTATCGCAAGCTCTGGACTGCCTTTTAGTTCTTCAACTGCAGGTTTTAACTTTTTTATAGCATTAATAAAACATTGTCTTCCCTGTTTTTGTCCTATATATCTTGCTGCAACTCCTGTTAACGTTCCAATAATAATTTTAGAACAAGTTTTTACAACTGAATATTTTCTATCCTCTTTACTTAACTTTCTGTTGCTGTAATAATCCACCGCAGGCTCAATAGCAATAGCTCCTGCACCAATACCAAGCCTAGTTACATAATTGTCAAGATTTGCAAAATTTTCAAGAGTTTGCATTTTTATAGGTTTTAATACCATTCTATTAGGGGTTGGAATTCCAAGTATCTTCACAAAATCCCCTCTCCTTCTAATCAATTACTCTATACTCATGAAAATTTGTTGTTACTTAAATTTAATTCTAAATAACACCTTTCCAATGAGCATCTTTTTTGTGGTAACTCTTCATTAAAATGCCTAAATGGAAAAGTCTTTAAACTTTATCCATTTTATTTCGCCATTCATGATCTCTTGCTTCTAAATATAAAAGCCTCATATATTATTTAAAACATATAAAATCAAAAAATTGTCGATTCTTTATATAATTTTTACATTTGTTTAGTACTACCTAGAGTAAGTTCCAGCTTGTTCTCAGTTCAAAACCACTGTTGTCAGGGCGTTTATGAAAATAGCCGACGGTTTCGCTACATGCTGTGCCTTTTGCCATGCTTTTAATAACTTGAGCAAATATTTTAGTTTTATGATCAACGATATAGTCATTGATGTTTGTTACAAATTCAACCTTCATTTTTTTATTCCCCAATCGACGATATTTAATTTTTATCCCTAAATAATTTCTTTTTGTATTAAAAATAGTAAAAACTTTTATTGCTTAACCTTATTGTAAAACAATTATATTTTACAATAAGGTTAAAAGCAAAAAGTTGAAGTTATATTAATATTAAAACCGATTGAGCGAGAAAATTTCCATAAGTTCTTCATTAGAAAGTTCGGATAACCAATTTTCCCCTGCAGATACGGTTAAATTAGCAAGTTCTCTTTTATTTTTGATCATCTCGTCAATTTTTTCTTCAAAAGTTCCAAGAGTTATCAACCTGTGAATAATAACGTTTTTATCCTGTCCAATCCTATAAGCTCTATCAGTAGCCTGATCTTCAACGGCAGGATTCCACCATAAATCATAATGGATAATATTATTAGCCGCTGTAAGGTTAAGACCTGTTCCACCAGCTTTTAAAGACAGAATTAAAAACTTTACGTCATCTTTAGTTTGAAAATCTTCTACAATTTTATCTCTTTTTTTAGTTGAAAGACTGCCGTGGAAAAAATAAGATTTTTCGCCTAACTCTTTTTCAATCATTTTTTGCAGAATCTCACCCATACCTTTATATTGAGTAAAAATCAGCGCTTTTTCATTTGATTCAATAAGGTTTTCCAAAATTGACAAAGCTTTTTCTGATTTTCCTGATAAAGCCTTTCCTATTTCAGCACTTTCCTGATATAAAGCAGGGTGATTACAAATTTGTTTCAATGCGGTAATCAGCTTAAAAATTAAACCTTTTCTCTGAATACCTGCACTTCTTTCAATAAGCGAAACGGTACTTTCCAATGTTTTCTGATATAAAACAGCCTGTTCTTTTGATAAATAACAATATTCATCAAATACGATTTTATCAGGCAGGTCAGAAATGATGGTCTTATCTGTTTTTAATCTTCTCATCAAGAATGGAGAAGTTGCAAAACAGAGTTTTTCCGCTTTATCTAAATCATGATTTCTTTCGATAGGAATTGCATAACTTTTTTGGAAGGTCGACAAATCAGCCAAATATCCGACATTTATAAAGTCAAAAATACTCCATAGCTCAGTAAGCCTATTTTCAACAGGTGTACCACTCATCGCAATGTTATTTTCAGCTTTAATTGACTTAATCGCCAGAGTTTGAGCTGTTTCAGGGTTTTTGATGTTTTGAGCTTCATCGACAATTAAAACTTTCCAGTCCCTATCTTTGAATTTATCAAAATCCATTCTAAGCATAGTATATGTTGTTATTACGATATCAACTTTTTCCTCTGAAAAGACTCTGTCAGGTCCATGATAAATATAAGCATTCAGGTCAGGAGCAAATTTATTACTTTCCTTATACCAGTTACCTATAAGAGTAGTAGGACACACCACCAAAGCAGGTTTATCGAGCTTATTATCTTCTTTTAACTTTAAAATAAGTGAAAGAACTTGTATTGTTTTACCTAAACCCATATCATCAGCCAAACATGAACCAAATCCTTTTTTCATGTTTGAATAAAGCCACTTAAATCCTCTTTCTTGATAAGGTCTTAAAGTTGCATTTAATCCATGAGGAGTATCAATATCTTCAATTCTTACTATATTTTCAAGCACTTTTTTAATAGCTTCATCAGGATAAAATTCTACATCCTGATATAGACCTGAAAAGGCTGTATGTAAAAATTCAGCAGAATTTTTAAGTTTCGGCGGTTCTTGATCAAGCTTTTTAAGCATTGAATCAATTTCACCGGGATTTAATAAAATATATTGTCCGTCATATTCTATAATGCCATCACTATCTTTTATCAACTCTTCAAATTCTTCTTTTGTTATTGTTTTATCACCAAGCGAAACCTCATAAGAAAAAGAAAGGATATCATCAATTTTTAAGGCGGAGTCTTTGCTTTCAGCGAAAAAAAGTTCAGGATTTAAATTTTTCTTTCTCAGTTTAGGTCTTGCAACAACTTTTGGAGAAACAACCTTTGTTAATTCTTTAGGAGTTTTAAACAATACGCCCAAGCGTTCAAGAGTTCTGGCAGTTCTTGTGATTATATCAAAAGCTGCATCTGCTCCAAGTGTAAAACTTTTTAAGTTTTCATCATCTACAATCTTGCCAAGTTCAGGAAAATAAACAGATGAATATTTAAGCTGTTTTAAAATATCCGAATAATTAAGTCCCTTTTCTTCCAATATAACTTTGTTAAAAGGCAATGGTGTTTCTTCAGGGCTATTTCTATTAATTATTTCAATAGTTACATCATAAACTATCTGCTTATTTTTATTCTGAATTTTTTCAAATTTAATTACGGGAGTATAATCACAACTTCCGATAATAAGCCTAAAAAGCCATTCATTAATTTCATCTGCAAAATTCTGACCTTCTTGAGATTCAACTTTTAATACAAGATTTTTTATAAAAAGATTTATAATATTGCTGTTTTTTACTTTTAAAGGCTTTATAAACAAAGCTTTATGGACAATATGATTTAAAAACAGGGCTAATATTTCTTTTAATTCAAAATTTATTATATTTTTATTTTCGTCAAAGAAAATTATATTTGATTTTATTTCCCTTAAAGTTTCAGTTACCTCTCTTACAGCACTATTCTGCATAAAAGGAACATAACTAACTTTAAATCTGCTATCTTTTTCATATTTAATTTGAGGAATTAAATTATAAGATTCAGCAAGTTTAATTGCAAAATCAGCACAAAGAGAATAAAAAATAGCTGATTCAGAGGCTTCTTCTCTATTTATACTTGAGTGGAGGTATAAGAAATACTCGATAAAATCATCAAGCGAAATGATTAAACCTTCTTTTTCGCTAAATTCAATACCATTTTCTGTTTTTTGCGGAATATTAATATATTCAGTTACTATTCTAGCTCTTGAGCCTTTAGATTTTAAATAGAATAAAAAAGAGTTATAAGGAGTAATAAGGACTTTTAACTGATTAGCATTGTCCCTATATATATAGAAACAGGAATCAGCCTTTATCGACTGACCAACAGGCTCATCATACATTGTCTCAATGAGTTCGCCGACTGTTTCATAAATTTTCAATAAATGTGCTTTAAAATCGCCTTTTTCAAAGAAATCGGGTTTAGGCGGTAAAATTGATAAAAAATCATTCAGATCATTTTTTTGAGGTGTGAAATTAATTGTTTTTTGGGCTTTTTCAAGCATTTGTTATATATTCCGCAATCTATTTTAACTAACTATATGCTATACAAGCATTATTTTATTTTAATATAAAAGTGCTTTGATTATTAGCTAAACTTTAGTTTTATTTATTTTTTCTTGCTATTATCACTCTGTCAATTCCTGCAAAATCTGGAATAATAGCCATCACGGTGAAATTATTTTTTATAAACAATTCTTTAACACTTTGAGATTGATCAATTCCAAGCTCAAATAAGATAAATCCATTTTTATTTAATTTTTCAACTGCTTGTTCAATTATATTTCGATAGAAAAAAAGCCCGTTTTCGTCTGCAAATAAAGCAAGATGAGGCTCATGTAAAGCCACTTCGGACTGCATTGTCTTTAACTCTTTTATATCAATATAAGGAGGATTTGAAACAATTATATCGATATTTTTATCTATATTTTGAAGTAAATCAGAATTTAAAAAAGTTAAATTATTTAGAACTCCAAGTTTAGAAGCATTTTCTCGTGCCATATTAAGAGATTCTTCAGAAATATCAATACTAAAAATATTTATATCGCTCAAAAGCTTAGCAATCATAATGGCAATACAACCTGAACCAGTGCCTATATCAACAATAAAAGGAGTATCAAATAAATTTACGGTCTTTATTGTTTCATTAACAAGAATTTCAGTTTCAGGTCTGGGTATAAGCACATTTTTATTAACTTTAAAGCATTCCCCCATAAAATAAGCCTCTCCCGTAATGTATTGTACGGGAAGTTTTTCTTCTATTCTCAATTTAACAGCTTTTTGTATTTCTGTATAAACATCTTCATTTAAAATCATATTCGGATTTAATATTAAATCTTTTTTTGTTATTTTTGCAAAATGCTCAAGCAAAATATAAACTTCGCAAACCGCTTCCTCATGAGAAATACCGTCTCTTTCAAGCAAAGAAACGGTATTTTTAATCAACTTATTAATGGAATAATTAGTCATTACTCTCCGCTAATTTTTCAAGCTTAACCTTTTGATCAGCCATTACAAGGCTATCAATAAGCTCTTCCAAATCACCTTCGATAACTGATCTCAAAGTAAAGTTCTGATTTATTCTGTGATCGGTACATCTTCCCTGCGGGAAGTTATATGTTCTTATTCGCTCACTTCTATCACCGGTACCGACTTGAGAACGTCTTAAATCAGTAATTTCTTTCATCTGCTTCTGGATTTCCATATCAAAGAGTTTAGCTTTTAATATTTGCATAGCTCTTTCTTTGTTTTGAAGCTGACTTCTTTCTTCTGTACAATGAACCATTAAACCTGTCGGTTTATGCACGATTCTAACAGCAGTTTCAACTTTGTTCACGTTTTGACCGCCTGCACCACCTGCACGAGCAGTTGATATATCAAGGTCTTTAGCTTCTATATTTACTTCAACATCATTTACTTCAGGCATAACCGCTACTGTAGCAGTACTTGTGTGAATTCTACCTTGTGATTCAGTAACAGGGACTCTTTGAACTCTATGAACTCCGGATTCATACTTTAAACGGCTATAAACACCATCGCCTTTGATAGAAATAGTCGCCTCAGAAATACCACCCAATTCACCTTGAGAGACACCAAGCACTTCAGTTTTCCAGCCTAATTTTTCCGCATATCTCAAATACATACGCATAAGATCCGCACCAAAAATATTCGCCTCATCACCACCGGCACTTCCTCTGATTTCAAGCATAATATCTTTTTCATCATTAGGATCTTTAGGCAGTAATAGAACTTTCATTCTTTCTTCATATTGTTTTATTTTTTCTTCTGCAGTTTCAATTTCCTTATTGAAAAATTCTTTCATTTCAGGATCAGTTTCTCCTCGAGTAAGAAGAGAGGCTTCTTCTTTACTGTCCATTGAAGCTTGCCAATTATGATAAATTTCTACAGTTTCTTCTATTGATTTTCTTTTTCTTGATAAGTTTCTGAACAGTTCATAATCTTGTATTACTTCAGGATCACTTAATTTTTCACCTAATTCAATATAAGTCTGTTCAATATTTTGAATTTTACCCAGCATATCTTTCATTTGAGTTGATTCTCCGGTCTTTATTATGAAGGAATAATTTCTTTTTTCTGTTTTTTTCTGCCACAGCATTTAATTTCATCACAGTAGCCTAATGCTTCGCATTTAGGAACAAGATACTCTTTAAGCCATGGTTCTTTTTCAGCAACTAATTTGCACATTTTATCGACAATCATGCGTATTTCAAGTTGTGCATTTACGCATAATCTTAAATTTGCAAGATGAATAAGTTCTCTCAAATTCAAACTTGCAACCATTGAGCTTGACGCTGCATTTGGCAATACAAATCTGGCATCTTCGGCAGGAATTCCTTCCTCTATCATTTTAGCGTAAAATTCTGATATTTTTTCCATAAACTCATTATATTCATCTAAAAGAGCCGAATTTTTCAATGTTGGAGGAACAATATATTCAAATTGCCCTGTTTCTGTAACATATCTTTGAGATTTCTGAGAAAAAGACATGTGACGATGACGAACAAGTTGATGAGTACAAGCTCTTGATACGCCACTTATTGAAAAAACTACGTAACAATGCTCTATTGTACTGTGATGACCTGATTCAATAACCTTTTTTACCAGCTTTTGCATTTTTTCGTTATCAGCATCTTTTTCCCATATATGTACGGGATATTCCGAGGAATAACAAGTTCTGCACGCAGTATAAACCGTTTTTAAAATATCTTCAGGTATCGTTAATATATCAACTTTTGATAATTGAGAATTTTCGTTCATTTTTTATCTTGCCAATTATTGTACATAAATTATTTATATACAAGAATAAGCCCGCCATGTAAAATATAACGGGCTTAAACTTGAAAATTTAATACTTTTATTTTTGTGTATTGTAACGCTTGTTGAATCTTTCAACTCTTCCTTCGGTATCAATAATTTTTTGTGTTCCTGTGAAGAAAGGATGACAGTTGCTGCAAATTTCAACTCTGATATTGTCATGAACTGATCCTGTCTCAATAGAATTACCGCAAACGCAGTTTATGTTTATTTCTTTATAATTAGGATGAAGTCCTTCTTTCATTTTGATTTCCTCTTTTATTCTAACTATGTATGAACAGCATATTAGCATAACCATGAATTTAGGCAAATATAAAATAATAAATTTGTTTTAATTAAAAGCAAGAAATCGTTTAATATTTCTTGCTTTTAAACATAATTAATTATTTTTTAAATCTGTAAATTCTATACTCGGAAGGAGCAAGAGTTTTTAAAGAAATACCTGCACCAGCCAAATCTCTTATTTCCGATGTTTCGACAAAAGCTGCTTTATCGGAATCATAGCAAATTTCAGCAATTATTGAATAACCGCTTGGAATTTCAACTGCTTTATCGACTACAGCTTCATATTCTTTGATATAAGCAACACCGTCTTCTGTTTTTAGTTTTTCTGTTTCAGGATTTTGATTTGCCGCAATTAAAAGAACTTCATTGCTGCCATCTTTTGAAACTTGCCACATTACAAAACCGTCTTCATCTGTTTTTAACACTTCTGAACAACCGTTTAAAGTTAATTCATCGTGAAGAGCATAATTAATAATTGCGTTAAATTCTTTGAAAAATTCAAGATTATTTTCTCTTTTCATAGCTCCTTCAAAGCCGATAGCCTTTTCAATTCCTGTTTTGTTGAAAGCTTCATCGCCATCAATAAACATAACAGGTCTTTGTGCCAAGTTACCGCCCGGCATAAACTTGAATTTGAAGAATTTAAACAATGCACCTTTTGCTCCTAATTGAGCAGGATATTGATCAATTGCGGAGAATTCACCGTCTTGATTATTATAAGTCTTAATTACGGACAATTTAGAGCTGTTTGCAGGAACTGTTGAATTGTACTCTGCAAGATATTTATTATCTGCTGCAATTGCTTTTGGTGTTTTTTGGAATTGTGAAATAATATCGTTCCCCCAAAGAATATCAAAAGACATATCCTGATGGTATTCTTTGTAGAAATTATCCCAAAGCATATATTCAGCAAGGGTTGCAAAGTGCGGGCAAGCTTTTTTTATTGCTCTGTTTGACTCACCTAATACAAGGCTTGGCGCTCTATAACTGATTGGAATACCGGCAGCTGTTTGTGACACTTCATCAACGATATGGTCAATGTGATCAACTCTAAAACCGTCAAAATTATAATTATTTTGAAGTTTTTTAAGGAAATCCATATAAAAATCTATTACTTTTTGGTTATATTCACCTTTTTCAAAGTAAACAAAATAATATGGAGTCTGACAATCAAGGTTTGCAAAATGTGTAACATCTTCGCCTTTAACGTCATAATGCTTGAATATCGGATATCCAGCACCTTCACTCATTTTTTCAAATATTGCAACACCAGAAGAACACCATGCTCCACCCGGAGCAGGCCATAATCCGCTTCCAACAAGTTCACCTATAACTTCACCCTGACATGTAATATCATCTTCTGTAAGAACAGCATCTACAGATTTATTTATTTTTGAAGCAATAAGTTCTGTAGCTTTAGCACAAATTATTTCCTGTTGTTCTTTTGTCATCATTTTATTTGATATTTCAGCCCTAAAAGGTTTTAGTAATTCTTGAAAACCTGTATATACTTTAGTTAAAGACTCTTCAACCTGTAAATATTCGCCTTTTAATTCTTTTGAGATTATTTCTTTTACTTTTGCAATTTCATCAGAAGAATATTCAGATTGAAGTTTATCTCCAACAATTTCAAGAGTAGCTGTCATTTGTGAAATAAGTTCTTTTACATCAAACCATCTTGCTGCATAAGCATTTGCTAGAACCGTTTTTGAAAATCTTCCCGTTTGTGGAAGCACATCATACATTGTAGGGTGTCCGCAAAGCTGAGTTAACGCAAAATAAAGCTGAATCTGTTCTTTTGCATTTAATCCTAATTTAGAATAAATATTTTTATCTTCAAAAGTCTGACTTACTCCGCTATCTGTCGGAATATATGCACATCCAAAATCTCTTGGATGGAAAGGAATAAAATAAGCGGTAGTAGAAAGAACTCCCTCTTTTAAATTTCCTGCAGGTAAAGTTAAAGTCTGCTTTAACCAATCAATCAGAAGTCCTGCCTCGTCGGAAACATTGCCGTTTCCAAGTCCTGCAAGATTCAGAAGTTTAATGTTGTGCTGTTCTCTTTTTATCCATTCAGAGTCAGTAATTCCTGCTCTTGTAACAGGACTTAAACTCTCAAATGCAAATTTATCGTCATTATAGACATTATTAATTATAAGTTTTTGTTCAATACCAATTAATGTTTCGGCAGGTGTTAATTCTTCAAGTGCTTGCTGATGAGAAAATGGTAAGTATCCAAATTCTTTCACAAGGTTTTGAATATATGTTTTTCTTTCGGTTGATACATTCTGAACGTTAAAAATTTCTTTCAAAGATGAAAAAATTTCAGATAATACTTCTTTTGTCGGAGTAAATTTGATATTTGTAATCATTTCATTGTCCTTTAACAACCTCTAAACCACCGTCATTCTAACATAAACACCACAAATGATATAACTAAAAAAATAAATTATGTAAAAAAAAGATTTTTCATGTGTTATATTTTTAATTTAGCGGTTTTCAATCAAAATATGACAGTATTATTCTATTTTTTAAGGGGAAGTATAATGCAAAAATTGAGGATGGTTGATTTAATTTCAAAGAAAAAAGCAGGGGAAGCTCACTCAGTTGAAGAAATTAAATTTATTGTTGATGGTGTAAAAAACAACTCAATTCCCGATTATCAGTTATCTGCATGGTTAATGGCGGTTTGCTTAAAAGGAATGACTTTTGACGAAAGTGCAATGCTGACGGAAGCAATGGCAAAATCAGGAGAAATTATTGATTTATCAGCATTAGGCGAATATATTTCAGATAAACACAGCACAGGCGGCGTTGGAGATAAAACAACCTTGATTTTAGCCCCTCTTTTAGCGTCTGTTGGTGTTAAGGTAGCTAAACTTTCAGGCAGAGGGCTTGGTTATACAGGCGGAACAATTGATAAACTCGAGTCAATTGAAGGCTATAATCCTTCATTAGAACTTGACAAGTTTATTGAGCAAGTCAATACAATAGGAGCAGCTGTTATTTCACAAACTGCAAAACTAGCTCCTGCGGATAGCAGACTTTACGCTTTAAGAGATGTAACTGCAACTGTTGACAGCATTCCACTTATTGCATCATCTGTATTATCTAAAAAAATTGCATCAGGAGCCAATGTTATCGTCCTTGATGTTAAATACGGCAGCGGTGCTTTTATGAAAACACCTGAGCAAGCTGAAGAACTATCTAAAACGATGGTAGAAATCGGCAAAAAGCTAAACAGATCAATCACAGCAGTTATTACTTCCATGGATCAACCTCTAGGTAATGGCATAGGCAATGCCATTGAAGTACAAGAATCAATAGACACCCTAAAAAACATCGGACCAAAAGATTTAACCGATCTTTCTGTCTATCTTGCCGCAGTAATGATGGTTAATACTAAAAATGCCAAAACAATAGAAGAAGCAGAAAAAGCATTAAGAGAAAGCCTAGCAAACGGTAAAGCCTACTCTAAATTTATTGAAATGGTAGAGGCTCAAAGTGCCGTTAAAAACTTTGTATTGCCGACAGCAGAGCATTTAATTGAAGTAAAAGCTGACAGTGAAGGCTTTATAACCGAAACAGACGCTTTGACTATCGCAAAAGCAAGCAAAATCTTAGGCGCAGGAAGAGAAACAAAAGAAGACCCGATTGATTATGCGGTTGGTGTTGTGCTGACTAAAAAAATCGGTGATAAAGTAGCAAAAGGCGATACAATTGCAGTTGTTCACGCAAATTCCCTTGAACTTGGAAAAGATGCTGTTAAAACTTGTAATAAAGCCTTTAAATATTCTTCAACACCAGTTGAAGTGCCACCAATTGTTCATAAAGTTATTGATTAATATTTAATAGATTTAGAGCGGTTTCTCTGAGGAGAAGCCGCTCTTTTGATTGACTTTTATTGTTTTTAACTCAACTCTTCCCTTTTAATTGAATAATAATCAGAATCTCCACCCACGCTACTCTTTGCAATTAACTCTCCGCCTTCGGTTGAATCCATTGCCGCAACATGTAAAATCTGGAATTTATCGGAAGAACCAACTAGATTTTGACCTGTTAAATCTAAATTTTCCATCATATGAGCCTTAATTAACTGTTCAGGATTTTGCCCCAAATCTTTCGACTTTTTCATGACAAACCCAACGAAAGCCCCTGTCAATACAGCTTTATCAGTTTTACCACCATCTACAAAATCAGCGATTACCTGACCTATTCCCTCATAAAACTGATTAGCAGCCTTATTAAATGCGGTTTCGTGCTGATTTTCTTTAATTGGGTTGCCGTTATTATCGTTAAGAGTCAATTTAACATTATCGCCATCAACTTTTTCCGTAAAAAGATTCAATAAATTAGCATCTTTTAGTTTTTTATAAGTAGCTTTTTGAGGATTTAAGCTAATTTCATGCTCGGTAACAATTTTACCATCGCCAATTTTTCCTAATGCTTCTGCTTTTTCACTATTTATTCCTAAAGCTGTCGCATAATTTTTTATCATTGCTGGAACGGAGGTAGAAACTTGCTCAATGGGTCTGTCCGTTCCTCTTTTAAACAAATGTCCTTTTTCTCTAGGAACAATTTCAATAGTATCTTTACGTCCTCTTATTTCAGTTACGGCAAGCCCTCCTCCGGGAGTTATAACAGGCGTTTCTTTCCCATCAGGAAATAATTCATTAAGATCTTTTTTATCCGCAGCTAATCTTAAAAGAACCAGACCACCCCATGAAGCACCGTCATTACAGAAAATTACATTATTAAAATTTATTCCTTTTAATTCGGGCTGACTGCAAAAAGTTTTCTTATCGATAGGAATTGCACCAATAGCTATATTAGTTTCAGGATTTTTTATATTAGGAGGATAACAAAAACCATTTTTTACAGGCCCCGGTAAAGCAATAGCAATATTGTTTCTCTCGGATTCATGACCTGTTAAGGCTTTGCTTGTGTATAAAGCCAAAGATTTCAACATGCCTGCGGGAGTTACAGGATTTTCACCAAATAAAGGTGTTCCTTTCTGAATAACAGCTTCTCCGTTAACAGTCATCCCAATATTGGCAGGCTTCCTGCTTGTTCCTACATCTCCTCCGACATCAGCTCCAAAGGAGGTCTTTTTTATATTTTTAATTGCAACAACATTCGGGCTTATATTATAAATATTAAGCATATTATTTTCCTTTTTTTAAAACTTCATCTTATCTTTGATTAATTAAATTTACTAATGAATACTAATATAAAAATAAATATTTTTTATTCATCTAAGTTTAAATAAATATCTTCTTAATGGGCAATGATTTAAACTAAATTATGTAAATTCCCCACCTTCTCTTTATATTTAAAAACAAAAACGATTTAATTGTTATTAAATAAATTTGCGAATACGCTTCCTCCTCTCCCTAATAAGAGGCAGACCTAATCGACTTTTTTCTTTATATATTGTTATAAATTTTCTTTCTACATTAACAATTTCCATGAAAAAAATTTGTTAATATAAACATAGGGTTTACATGTATTAGAGCAAAACAAGAAAGTGGGTTTCTTTATGCTAAAAGGTATCGGTGGAAATAATTTTCAGATACAACAGCAACAAGCATTTGAAAAGGTGCTAACCGATCATGGAACCAATTCTCAACAAGTAGCATCTATTTTTTCTCAAAAAGGAGATAAAGCTGCTATTGCTTTTATGGCATCAAAAGGAATTGATGTCCCACAATCACCTGATGGCTCAACTCAAACAGGTTCTGCACAAAAAAACTCTGCCGCTATTGATGCTGCTAAAAATTCCTTCAATCAGCTATTAGCAAGTGCCGGCCTAACTGAAGAAGAGGTAAAACAAGCTTATGAATCTGGTGGCGATACAGCTGTTAAAGAACTTTTGAACTCTAAAGGCCTCGAGATGGCAGAAGCTCCTGAAGGTACACCTAAGAATACAGGATCAGAACAAAGAATATTTTCAGGCAACTCCGGTAACAAAGACTTTAAAGAATATACAAAAATATTAAAAGATATAGGCGTAACTGAAGAAGTTATAAAAAAGGCGGGTCTAACTAAAAAGAATATAGAAGAAGCTTATGATTCCGGCGGAGATACCGCTGTTCGAGGACTGTTACAGTCTAAATCTGTCGATACTACAAAAGGACCAGAAAGCTTACCAAAGAATGGCTCTGGAATTGTACGCAGTGACCAAATTCCTGGTACATTTGATATGAAATCATAAAATATTAAAGAATTAATAAAAAATGCTTCAATTGTAATGATTGAAGCATTTTTTTGTTTGAATTTTGTAAAAGGTAAAAAAGAACTAAGAATTTGCTTTACCATCTAACTTTTTCTTCACCAAAGAATTTAATTCAGAGTTATTATCTATAAATTTACCGTTTACTCTTGCTTCTTCTGTTAAAACAGCTATTTTAGCATTTAAAGTTTTTAACTCTTCTCTTCTGTTTCCTTTATCAAGCCAACTGTTTAATTCATTTTTGAAAGATTCAGCAGACATGGTATTTCCGCCTTTACCAAGATTTTTATAACATTTATCGCCATATTCATTTATAAAATCTTTGTGAAAATCCACTATCATTTCTGCAATTTTAGAAGCGGTTTTTACCATTAAAGTAATATCTTCTTTATTTTCTTTTACCATCATTTTGTCATCGGTGACAAAACCTGTATGTGGACCTAATCCATATCTATTAACAGCTATTTTAGCACTATTCATAGCCATTTTTAAATCCATTGACGGACCATAGGTACTTCTACCGCCAAACATCATTCTTTCAACATATATTGAGCCATAATCAACAGCCATCTCATCAATTATAGTATCGAAGGTTTTACTTCCCCCTTCACCTCTATCAAAGAATACTGCTCCTAAGAAGCCTTCATGCTGATCAAAAGTTATAAAGTTTATTTCATCAGGTCTTAGCCATTTTTCATTGGCTTGATTAAATAAAGTTTGTCCTGTTATTGCATGTCCAATTTCATGTTTTATTGTAGCTTCATTATCCCACTCAGGAATATCAGCTCTCATCTTAGGACCTACCACTAACTCTAAATAGGCTTCTGTGAAATCATCAAGACCTAAAGCCTTATTATCTTTTCTTTTTTCTGCGATTGCAGTGGCTTTATTCACAATAGTTTTTAAATCAGCTCCGTTAGAATAATTAGTTATTTTTGCAACTTCTTTAATTATTTTTTCTTTATTTGCAGGGTCAAATTTCAAATCTTTTGTCAGAACATTTAATGTTGCTATTCTTGTCTTCATACTGTTTGCATTATCAGGAACAGGCAGTTGAGTGTCAAATATACCAACTTTACTAAATTCAGGTTGTAGTGCTTCAGCTTGAGTAACCCCTGCTAAAACAACAAGGTTTACATCGCTATTTTTATTATCAATTTGTTTTATTTGCTTAGACATCTCATCAAAACAAGCCGTATTCTCCATTAATTCCTCAAAGTTATCAAGATATAAGAAAGCCGTTTTATTATCGCTATCTTTTGCAGCTAATTTAGCACCTTCAAAAACATTAGCGACTTCAAATGACACATCAGATTCGGGATTAATATAATTTAAAAACTCTGTCATGGAAACATTCACAAGCGGTGATTTTGCTTCTCCTGCTATAGCTTCGGCAAGTAAAGTCTTACCGGCACCTCTTTGCCCTGAAATTAATATACTGCTAGGAGGAACTTGAGCATTTTTTGTTCCTTTTTTACCTATTTTATTTAATATAGTTTCTTTAATAGTCTCTTCTAAAGGTTCTATTCCTCCGACATCTTTCAAGGACAAAGGAGGTTTTTCTTCATGAACACCCATAGCTAATTCAGGATAAGCCTTAACAGCTTTTTGAATATTTTTAGGAGTGATTATTGAATATTTTGCATTTGGCTTTGTAGTTTTCTTCATAAGAACAGCAGGAAGTGTATCCATAATAAAATCTATAGCTTTACCGGGATATGAGCCCTCTTGCTCTTTTGTTAAATTAACTGCTTTGTCTATGGCTTTATCAGAAATAACAGTATTAGCAGGAAGATTAGGAGCAATTAAAAAATCTTTATTGGCTTTCAGGAATCTTTTTGTCTCTGGTGCTCCCGGAGTTTCTAATTGCAACTCTTGTAACGCAGGATCTCTTTCCATTAATTGCTTAGCTGATTCAGAAAGGTAATTTTCAGGATGCTCATAATCTGTTTCTGCTTCGGTAAAGGATACTGTTTTTACCTTGTCAGATAAACCAGGAAAGCTTATCGTCGGATCAGAAATAAATATTATAGTATTTTTATTCTCTTTTTCTGCTTTATCTATCCAATGCTTAACACATTTTTGAATTGATGGGTCAGGTTTCATTTGTTCCTCTTGCTGAACCTGAGGAATATTAAGGAAAGGATCATCAGGGTTTAATCTCTCATTGATTCTTGAAACAGTATTTTCTTGTATTACCTCTTTTGCATAATTAACATCCAGAAAATATACATCAGTATTTTCTTTTGTCATTCCTAAATTTTTAAATTTATTATTAGCCAACATTCCGACAAAATTATTCGCCACTAACTCGGGCATTGCTCCTCTTTCATGAACCAGCATTGTATTTTGAGAATCAAAACAGTTCATAGCAATAAATTCAGCTGTTTTATCATATGGCTTAAATTTCATTAAAGTTGAAAGACTGTCAGGCGTCATCAAGTTTACTAAATAAGGAGGTTCAACAAACTTGCTTTCTTTTCTAACTAATCTGGCATTAAAACTTATAAAATTAGCTTTTAAATGGTCTAGACTCGGAGCGACTGTATTATTTGTCATATTTTGATTATGACTTACTGTTTGAGGAATAACTTCCTTTTTCTTTTTTAAATCAATACTCTGATTTTTTTGAAAACTACATACATTTGATAACTTAATCATTACGTTAAAAGCCTTATTCTTCTCTTCCACATGTGGTTTTAAAACCCGCTAAAAAAAAAGTTTATAATAAATACAAAAAAACTCCCAATATTTGTTAATATCTCGGGAGTCTTTTGTAATGTATTATTAAGCTATATTTAAATAACTTTTTCGATACTTTCGATTAATGTTGATTTTTGTAAAAGCCCTACTAATCTTTCAACAGCTTGACCATTTTTGAAGATTAATAAACTTGGAATACCGCTAATACTAAATTCTTGAGCAGTTTTAATATTTTCATCGGTATTAAGTTTAACTACTTTCAATCTACCTTCAAATTGACCTGCTATTTCATCTATTATCGGGGCGATTTTTCTGCATGGTCCACACCATGGCGCCCAAAAATCAACAAGAACAGGAAGTTCTGATTTTTTAACTTCTTGTTCAAAATTGGCATCGTTTACTTCTATTGCATTTGACATAAATATTTGCTCCTATATAGAAATTTTCTCAAAAGTGTTATTAAATTATATTAATTGTATAACAATAAGTCAAAACCTTGATAAAGGAATAAGCATGAATAAATTATCCATTCTTGATAAATATATCTCAAAACAGCTTGTAGAATCATTCTTACTGGGTGTAATCATCTTTACTTCTATAATGTTTGCCTCCGAAACATTTATTAATCTAGTTAAACAAATAACAATGTACGGTATTCCGTTTAAGATAGCATTCCTTGCATTCTTATTAAAATTGCCCTCTATTATAGTTCTTACTATACCAATGGGCTTACTTCTCGCAACAATTTTAACTTTTAATAAATTAAGTCTTAGCTCTGAAATATCAGTTATGAGAGCTTGTGGAATAAGTCTTGGAAGACTTGCACTCCCTGCAATCATCTTTGGAATTATTGCCTGCATTGGATGCTTCTTTATCAGCGAAATTATTGTACCTGCGGCAGATAATCAGTCAAAAAAACTTACTATTTGGGCTTTATCCCAAAGAAATTTATCCGAAGGAAAGAAAAACTTTTCTTTTAAAGAAACAAATGATGATCATTCTTTGAAAAGACTTTTTTATGTCAGTGATTATGATAATAAGATAATGAAAGGAATTACAGTACTTGATTTATCTAAAAACGGAGCAACTCAACTGATTCAGGCAAAAGAATGTACCGCTACAACAAGCGGATGGACTTTTGAAGACGGAATAGCTTACACTATTTCAAAATCAGGTAAATTATTCAATACAACTGCATTTGAAAAATCCTCCTTATCCGCAGGAATTGCAATCCCTGCAAGCCTGAGGGTTACAGATCCGAATGATTATAACTTTTATCAGCTAAGTCAAAAAATCAATGCAGTTGAACAAAAAATAAAAATCTCAGGAGATGTTGTCTTTTATCGTAATTTACTGGAAAATCTACAATTACAGCTTTATACAAAGTTCGCCGCACCTGCCGCAGGTCTATTTCTTGTACTTATAGGTGTTCCACTGGCAATAACTCCACCAAGAGCAAGAGTAAACAGAGGTCTACTTTTCAGCATAGGCATTATCTTTGTTTTTTATATGATTAAAGCCTTTTCCATTTCATTAGGAGAAATGGGATTATTTCCTCCTATACTGGCAGCCTGGTCTCCAAATCTAATAATAGGTCTTTGGGGCTCTCATTTATTTTATAAAAAAGCCTTTAAAATCTAATCTTTTAATATGTATCTAACTTAAAAAAAATGCAGTATGATTATATTGCATTTTTTGTATTGCTAAAGGGAGAGTTTTACTAATATGAGTTTAAAACTGAAAAGTTTAATTTTTATACTGTCTCTATTGATTTCACCTATTTTAATATATTTTATTGACTTAAACTTTATTAAAGGTGGATTTACAGGCTGTTGGCTATTTGTCGCTTTAATTATTAGTATTTTCTTTTACACCTACATATATAAATTCTATCTAGAACCAATTGAGGAAAGCATAAAAATTCTTATGAAGATGAAACATGGTGATTTCAGCGGAAGTGAAAATAACTGCCAAAACATGTCTAACGGACTAGAACCTTTAAAAACATCTATCAATGAAGTTCGTTTGAATATAAAAGAGCTTGTACAAAAACTTGAAAAAAATGTATCAGGTCTTAATGCATCAGGTATAAGCCTTGATAATATTGCAAAAACCTCTGCAAATATTGCTAATGAAGTTGCTACAACAGCAGAACAATTAGCAGCAGGAGCTACTAATCAAGTTCACAATATTAATAGTTGCAGTCAAAACGTAGATGAAATAACTGAAGCTTCACAACAAATAAGCTCTCAGATTAACGATATAAATAACATTGCAAATGACTTCTCAAAAATTGCAAATTCAGGTAAATTAGACATTGAAAATGCACTCTCTAAAGTAAATGAAATCAAAGACTCAAGCGAACTTGTGTCTGATCAAATAGTAAAACTGGGGACTCTTGGTAAAGAGATTGGCGATATTGTAGACTTAATTAACAGTATTGCGAATCAGACAAACCTTCTTGCCTTAAATGCGTCCATTGAAGCCGCAAGAGCAGGAGAACATGGGAAAGGCTTTGCGGTAGTTGCGGATGAAGTTAAACAGCTTGCAGAAAAATCAGCAGATGCTGCAAATCAAATTAAGGATATGGTTAAAAATATTCAATTAGGTGCTGAAAAAGCCGTTGTTCTCACCGATGACAGCTTAAATAAAGTAGAAGCAGGAGTAAAAGCCTTTGCTCTGATTAATTCAAATTTTGAAAAGATTTATAGCAATTCTCAAATTATTTACAATGAAACTAATCTGATATGCGATGCAATTCTAACACTATCAGAGAAAAATACCGAGGTTAATACTTCAATGACTAATGTTGCTGGTATTACAGAAGTTAATGCAGCCGCAGCGCAAGAAATATCAGCCTCTACGCAAGAACATTCAATAACAACTCAACAGCTTGAATTAACAACAAAAGAAGTCTTAAAAATGGCTCGTAATTTAACTGTAAGCTCTTTTGTTTTTAAAACAGACGATAAACCTGAAATAATGTTCTGGAACAAGGATTTCTTTTCTAATAACTTAGACATTGATTATGAGCATTATAAAATAGTCAACTATATTAATACTCTATATCAAATGCATCTCGAGAAAAGACCGGCCAAAGATCTGGTTAAAGTCTCAAATGAATTGGCTGAATTTACCGTCAATCATTTTGCAAATGAAGAACGTATTATGGAAAAGTATAAATATCCTGATTTTAATACTCACAAAAAAATCCATAACGATATGTATGCAAAACTTAAAATGTTCGCTGAAGCCTTAAATTCCGGTAAAGCCAACACGAATGAAGAATTCCTAGAGTTCTTAACACAATGGCTGACTAAACATATATTAAAAGAAGACATAAGAATGGCTTCGTATCTGAGAAGCAAAGGTGTTATCGAATTAACTTAAATCAACTTAATAGAAAGAAAGCTCCTAATTAGGAGCTTTCTTTGTTAAGAAATGTTTCACTTCTTCTAAAATACTCTAAATAGACTAAAGAAAATTTTAATATAGCCGATAACTTATTTGTAAGGCAAATTAAAAGAAGATAAACAAAGACAAGGAGATATAAAAATGAACAGACAACCAGCTACAAACTCATCAGATGCAGTATTATTCTTATTAAGAGGCGCACAAAAAAGAAGATCACTAGCGGTGGCAAAGGCAAAAATGATTCAAAGTGAAGTTGGTGTTACACCAAGATTAGTTGCAATAAAATAGTATTTAAAAAGAATTATTAAAAGTTATAGAGAATAGAAATTAACCAAATGGAGTGTTTGTAAAAAGATTAGATCGTGTCTTGTCTGAAATATGTAGCTGGTAAAAAAACCTGCCCTTGAGTGAAAAGGCAGGATTTTTTTTGTTTTAATTTTACGAATTTTTTTTAAATTTATTCTTTATTTTTTGGTTGTGAATTATGATCCTTTTTTATAACCACCAAGACTTCATTTTTCCCTACCATTTTAAGATTATTCCTAGCTAAAGCTTCAATACCTTTAATAGAAGTATAACTTTCTAACTGACTTTTCAAGTCGTCATTTTTTTCTTTTGCATCTCTATGTATATATTTTAACTCTGAGCATTGTTTATTGAGAGTTAAAAACTTAAATGAATTTAAAGTCGCCCCTCTGACAGCTTGAAAAAGACATAAACCTAAAACAAAACTTATAAATAAATAATAAAGTTGTTTGGGATTAGACTTTATTGCTTTTCTTGGCTTTATTGTTTTCTTAGAAGGTCTTAAATCAGTATGAACCTTTTTAGTTTTTTTCAAAATCATTACCTCTTGATTTTTTATGAATTTGATTAAATATGAATATTTCTTCTGTTTACTATATTCTTTAAAAAAATGAATAATTTTAATTGCTAAAATTATTCATTTATTCTTAATATTAAAAAACACATTGACGGTTGTCTATAAATATTAAAAATTATAAAATTTTGTAATGAATTATATTAACATTAATTAAACTCATAAAAATAAGGCGAATAATGAAAAAAATATTATTTATAACCCCGATAAGCATAGCCGGAGCGTTGATTATAAACGGACTTAACGAAGGATTTAAAAGCCTTGGACATGACACATTAAGCTATGATGTAAGAGATTTAAACGAGAATGAAATTCTTAACTTTAATCCCGATTTGGTTATAGGCTATGACTATGCGCATTTTGTTGAAGATCAAGCTGAAAATATCATCAAACAACTTAATAAACCGATTATTCATTACTTTGGAGATGCTCCGCTTGAAAATTATTCTCACTCAGGAAATTTAAATCTCTTTGATAAACTTTCCACCTCTGATGGAATAGTATTTTGTTGGGATAAAGAATATATAAAGGCTTTTAAAAACAGAGCCTATTCTTTACCCTTAGCCGTTAATCCCTCGGTTTATATGACAGAAACACATAAAAAAAATGACAAAATTGTATTTGTCGGCAGACCTCTTACTGAAACAAGACTTGAAATTCTTTGTGAAGTATTAAAACAATATCCCGACAATCTTGAAATTTATTCTTATGAAAAACACTTTGAAAAAAGTATTGAACAAATTAAAAAATTTAATTTATTAGATGAGAATCAAATTAACTTATACAAAAAAACTTTCAAAGGCTTTTTAAAAACTGAAAAAGAACTGGCAAATATATATGCTCAATCGGCAATCAGTCTTAATATCACTCTTGATCAAGGAATCAGCAGTATTAATTACAGAGTATTTGAAGTTTTAGCCTCAAAAGGCTTTTTAATTACAGATTATAAAAAAGATACAGCTATTGAATTTATAGCAGATGTCGAAGCTGTTTATTATTCAAATATAAATGAACTGATGGAAAAAATAGCCTTTTATTTATATAATCCTGAACAAAGATTAAAAATAGAAGAACAAGGTCATTTAAAAATCTTAAATAAACATACTTTTAAACATAGAGCAAAAGAAATTATAGAAAATATAAGTTCCATTTAAAAGAAATTTCATTTATATTAGATTAACAAATATTTTGAACAATATAAGAAAAAGATTATTTTTTTAATTTTTTTGTTTTAAAATATTCTGATTACATAGGGGTTAAAAAACTAATTAAAAGACATTCGGAGAAAAAAAATGTTACCTGAAACAAAAAAAATTGTTCCTGCTGAAAGGATCTTAAATCTTCCACCTTACGTTTTTGCTGAGCTTGATGTATGGAAAGAAGAAGCATTGGCCAACGGTATAAATTATATTGACCTTGGAATGGGCAATCACGATGGTGCCACCCCTGCACCGATAGTTGATGCCGCCGTAAAAAGTCTATATGAAGCTAAAAACCATGGTTATCCGAGTTTCAAAGGAAAAAAAGAATTCAGAGAAGCTATTTCTCAATGGATGAAAAAAAGATATGACGTTGAAGTATGTCCCGAGCTTGAAGTTCAAACTCTTCTAGGTGCTAAAGAAGGACTTGCGCACCTTGCTATGGCTTATACCAACCCAGGTGATATAAACATAGTTCCTGATCCATATTACCCTGTTCATTCAAGAGGAACATGGCTTGCAAACGGTGAAATATATCATATTAAACTTGAAGAAAAAAATAATTTCCTTCCTGATTTAGATTCAATCCCTGAAGATGTAGCAAGAAGAGCTAAAATCTTCTTCATAAATTATCCTAATAACCCTACATCAGCAATTGCACCTGTTGAATATCTTGAAAAATTGGTTGCTTATTGCAAAAAATATGGTATTTTACTTTGCAGCGACCTTGCGTATGGTGAAATTTGCTTTGATGGATATCGTCCACCAAGTATCTTCAGTATTCCCTGTGCAAAAGATATTGCGATAGAATTTCACACCTTCTCAAAAACCTTTAATATGGCTGGCTGGAGAATAGGCTTTGCTGTTGGAAATAAAGAGTATATTCATGCACTTTATACATTAAAAACCAACGTAGACTACGGAACTTCCTCCATCTGCCAAGAAGCAGCTATAGCCGCTCTTAATGTAGACAGACCTCATATAGATGCCATTGTCAATAAATATCAACAAAGAAGAGATTTACTTGTTGATGGATTCAAAAAACTTGGCTGGAATGTTTCAACACCAAAAGCAACAATGTATTTATGGTTGAAAGTACCGACAGGATTTGACTCAAAAAGCTGGTGCAAAATGGTTCTAAACACAGCAGGTATTGTATTTACTCCAGGTATGGCTTTTGGAGAGCATAGTGACGGTTATTTCAGAGTTTCACTTGTTCAACCTGAGGAAAAGCTGTTAGAAGCACTCTCAAGACTTGAAAAAGCGGGCATCAGATACGCATAGTCATGCTTTTCATGGGTGAGAGAAAAAATCACACTTTAAAGTGATTCCTATTTTATATTTTAAATTGTATTATTAAAATATAGAAAGAGCTTATGGAGATAGATAAAAAATGAATAATGAAGTTTTAGCAACATTAAAAAAACCTTTAAAAAAAGGCAGACGAGGACAAAGTTTAGTTGAATACGGACTTATCCTTGCTCTTGTTTCAGTTGTTGCTATTACAGTATTAAATACAATGGGAACTCAAATTAAAAATACTGTGACTAAGGTAAATAATGAACTTACAAACGTCAGTAATACTGTAGGAACAACACCAACTACTACTACGCCGACAACTTAATACCTAAGGTATTTATGAATATAAATAAACTATTAAAGTTTAAAGCATATAAAGCACAAGGCATGGTTGAATGGGGGCTTGTAGTGCTAACAGTTACTGTTGTGTGTATGACAGTCGTTTTAGCCTTTGGCCCAAAAATGAAAGCTATCCTGCAAATAATTCAAAATGCACTGAATGCAACATCTTGAATCTAAAAATATAACAATATGATACATATGAAGATAACTCCATTGGAGAATGATAAAAAATGAAAAATAAAATTATATCAATATTTAAAAAAAGTAAAAAGGGACAAAGTTTAGTTGAATACGGACTTATCCTTGCTCTTGTTTCAGTTGTTGCTATTACAGTATTAAACACAATGGGAACTCAAATTAAAAATACTGTGACTAAAGTAAATACAGAAATTGATAATGTCAGTCAAAATGTAGGAACAACACCAACTACTACTACACCAACAACTTAATACCTAAGTATAATTAAAGGTTGAATAAAACAAGTTAAAGTTATAACATTATGGCAAATATAAAGATAACTCCATTAAATATAGAATTAACTGCCTCAGTTGATTCTAATTTAATGGAGTTTTTGACATTAAACGGGATAAATCTTAAAAACAATTGCGGATTTAGAGGAAGCTGCAAAAAATGTACCGTCAAGCTATTAAGCGGTAATTTAAATAATGATGCGCATTATATCGATAATATTTATTTAGCCTGTCAGTCTAAAATATCTGAAGATATTGAAATTGAATTAATTGAATATTCTTTGGATAAAGCCTTTAAAATAAATAAAAAATTCGACTTTCATTCCAGTTTGACCTGCTTACAGATGGAAAAAATCAATATTAATGTATTGCCACCGTCAAAAGAAGATAAAACAGCTGATTTTGAAAGAGTTATGGCTTTATTTCCCGATTACTCAATAGCAGGAGTTGAAGTATTAAAAAAATTACCTTTTGCATTAAGAGAAAACAATTGGAATATTTCAGTAATTAAAGATAATTTCAAAAAACTCATTGTTGATATTGATAAGCCGTCTGATAAACAGATACTGGGGCTTGCTGTAGACATTGGAACAACTACTGTTAATATCATTATTACAGATTTAACCAACGGAAAAATTATTGATAGTGCCTCCTCTTATAACGAGCAAATTTCATTTGGAACAGATGTAATCAGCCGTATTATTTATTCTCAAAGAGAAAAAGGAATTGAAACGCTTAAAGCAGCTGTTGTTTCAACAATAAATAAACTTATAGACGACATTTGCCAAAATAATAATTTAATCCCGAGTAATATTTATCAAGCAGTATTTGCGGGAAATACAACGATGATGCATATTTTGCTTGGTATTGTGCCTAATTTTTTAAGAATAGAACCTTATGTTCCTGCTTTCTTTAATTATAGTCCTGTTGCAAATGAAATAGGAATAAATATAAATAAATATGCCTCAATATATTGTTATGAAAGTTTTGGCAGTTATGTAGGCGGCGATATTTCTGCGGGAATATTAGCCTCAAGAATGTATAAAAATGATGAAATAAGTCTTTTAATTGATATTGGAACAAACGGTGAAATTGTTCTAGGTAATGCCGACTGGCTAATATCTTGTGCATGCAGTGCAGGACCTGCTTTTGAAGGAGCAGGTGTTAAAAACGGATCCAGAGCAATAAACGGAGCAATTGACAGCGTAAAAATAAACAACAAGTCTTTAGAGCCAGAAATAACAGTAATAAATAAACAAAAACCCATAGGAATCTGCGGATCGGGAATGATTGATGCAATTGCAGAATTATTCAAAGCGGGTATTATTGACAGACAAGGTAAATTTATAAAAAATAGCGAACGCATTAAAGATAAATCTTATATTCTTGTAAATATTGGAGAAATAGACTCTGACAAAGAAATAGTTATAAGTGAAAGCGATATTCAAAATATAGTCAGAACAAAAGGGGCTATTTTTGCAGGAATATATTCGCTTTTAGAATATGCCGGAATAACTCTTGACGAGATTTCAAAAATATATGTGGCAGGCGGACTTGGCGAAAGCATAGACTTTAAAAATGCTGTTGCTATTGGTCTTTTTCCTGATATTGATCGTAATAAATATGAATACCTGGGAAATACCTCATTAAAAGGGTGTTACCTACGTCTTATTAATTATAAAGAAGAACAAGATATTAAAAAAATATCCGAAATAATGAATTATTTTGACATATCAGAAGATGAAGAATATATGAACAGATTTATAAGTTCGCTTTTTATTCCTCATACGGATTTGAGCTTATTTCCCAATATTTTTAAATAACTTGAGTCGCTAATTAATCAAAAAGTCTTATTATTATTAAGTTTTAAATTATCAACTCAAGTTATATTATCTTATTTTTTTATAAGATAGATTATTTTTTTATCTTGATAAGCGATTTTCCATCCATTTGACATTAACAATTTAAGATTAGGTGTGCCTATTAAATCTTTATTTTGCCTGGCAATATATTTAATATTCTTTTTTATATATAAAGTTTTCCAGTTTTTAGCTTGAGGTAATAAAGTTTCATAATATTCTTGAACATATTTATCTCCATACATATCAAATCTGGAATCCATAAAGGCTCTGTATTTTGTATAAAATAGCAGTTCCGACCCAATAAATTCATCAGTTAATATCAAACTGGTAGGAGGATTTTGGTTTAAATATTTAATAAAACCAGTTGTTAATACTTTTCGTTGAGCTGGAACAGCAAAACTTTTATTGAAAGTAAAAATAAGACCTATAACTATTGCAATTAAACTCCATAAAATTACATTATCTTTTTCTTTTGAATAATTTTCTGTATTTATAACTAAATTAATATATTTCGATAAATATAACCTACTTGCTTCAGCGAAAAACACAGGAAAAATAATTATTAAAAAACATAAATGTCTTATAGAAAATAAGGACATTGTTAAAGTTATCACCCACATAATTCTTTCAGCAGGACGAATAGCCTTTGATTGAGTTGTATAAGCAAAAGTCAAAATACCTAAAATCACTGTAACTAATAATAACTTATTATGAAAATTAATCGGACTTAATTCCATAATAAAATTATTCATAAATTTACTTGAACCTAGAGTCATTAAATAGGGATATAATTTATACCCATTTGGATTTATAAGAGTTACAGCAACAGTAAACAGCAATGGAAGCATAGATTTAAATGACTTGTTTTTTATGGCAGTTAATAAATATTCAATAAAAAGCCATATAATTCCAAAAACAAAACCCAAATGAATATTTGCCCATAAAACAAACAATAACGGTATTAATACCCATTTCACCTTATTCTTTTCTTTATATACTAAAATAAAATTTAATATTGAAGCCAATAAAATAGTTACGATAAAAGGTCTAAGATCTTCAAACATTATAAGGCAAGGAATAATTCCAATTATTGCAACCGCAACTTCAGGCATACCTGTATATTTTCTTTTATATAATGTAACAGCAATAACTGAAAGCGATAAAATCAATATTGATATAATTAACCATATTAATCCATGAACTCCTAGCAGTTTATAATCAAAATAGACAACTAACTTAAATAACCATTGATATACAACATAATTAATATGTTCTATTTGCGGAAAATTAGTTCCTAAAATATTAGTATGTGGAATTCCATGATTTTTATATATCCATTCACCAGTTTTAATTATCCAATTATAATCGGGACTGCTGAAAATTCTTTTGCTTGTTGATGCAGTAAAAAGCATATAAAAAAAACTACACATACATATTATAGAAGTAATTCCGGGAAGAAATTTTAATATAATATTATTTTGATCATGTGGTTGTTTCATTTTATAACTATTTCCTATTCAAACCAGCTCTATACTTTAAAGTATAACAAACGTATTTAAAACGGTTAAATAAAATTTCTTTTTATTGCTAATAAAAAACTAATTAAAATCTATTATTATTTATTTTAATCTATAAGATGTGATTGTATTACGAACTTTTATTATTTTTGCAATTATAAAAAGAAAATTGTAAGATATAAAAAATTTAAAACTAGTTTTAGTGTAGTTTTTGTGAGGAAGAGAAAATGGTATTAGCTCATCGTAGTGGTTTTACTGCGTCAAATTTTGGTATGCAAATTGGCTTTGGTTATTATTCAGTAATGAAAAAAATTGCAACAAAAGAACATGTTCATTGTGCCTATGGAGGAGAAGAACTTAATGAAGATAATCCTGCAACAGCCGAACATGTAGAACCACATAGTAAGGGTGGAGCAGATGATGATTCTAATTTTTTACCTGTATGCGAAAAACACAATGGAGAAAGAGGATGTAGATCATATAAAAGATTTTTAAGAGAGAAACCAAAAGTCTGGAATAATATAAAAAGAACCATTTTAGAAATAAATAAAATTAAAACTGAGAACTTTGATGGACATGAATGGGCTAAAAAAATTATAAAAGCAGTTGAAATCCAATCAAAACAAAAACTTAACATTGATATTGATAATGAAGAAAATAATATATTAAATAAAGAGGAAGACCATTCTGAAACGGAATACGATTTAGATAAGACATTAATTACTACATCAGGTAAAAAAATATATATAAAACGTGAAAAGCCTTTAGATCTATTTGCTTAATATGATTTAAAGGCTTTTATTTTTTAGGTGAAAATTTATATAATAAAATAATTTAAAACAATTACCCGAATATGTTTTTTTGTAAAAACATACAGTTTAAATACGCCAAAAGGCTTTATTTCTTAATAATAAAGCCTTTTGATTAAGAAATGTTAAACTTTTTTAAAAAAATAGCAATTTTTTAATTTTTAAGGTTTTAAGCCTACATCCAAAATAGAGAAAAAAGTTCATAAGTTACACTTATTATCATCAAGTAGAAAAATTTATAATCTTAAATAGAAGAGGAGGATATCTCTGCATAAAGAGATACAATGATTTTGTGGGAAAACCATTGTATCAAACCTAATTATAGGACTTTATCGGCTCTGATTTTTGCTGAAAGTGTGGTGCGCTTTTACACAAAATAAACAAAACCCGCCTTTTAAATAGGTCTATTTTGTTTTGAAAAATTTCATATCACAACCCTTATTTGCATAAAAGTATGTAAAAGATAAGGGGATATCATTATGCAAAAATCTTAGCCCGAAAGCACGTAATCATCAATACATTATTAAAATTTGTAAATTAGATTTAAAAGATGCTTAGGGGGAAACTACATGTCTTTATCAAATTACGGTTCTTTTGGTATGCAAAATTTACACGCTCAAATTGGTTTTGGCTATAACTCAACAATGAAACACGTTGCAACAAAAGAACATGTACATTGCGCTTATGGCGGAGAAGAGCTTACTAGCGGACATCCTGCAACAGCAGAACATGTAAAAACTCACTCTTCAGGTGGAGCAAACAGCGACTCTAACTTCTTACCAGTATGTCAAGAACACAATGGAGAAAGAGCAAGCATTCCATTTCCTAAATTTCTTGCTACTCATCCAAAGGCATGGAATAACATTAAACAAACCATTCTTGAACTAAATGATGTAAAAACATCTGACTTTGATGGACATAAATGGGCTCAAAATATTGTTAAAGTTGTTGAAAAAGAATCAGGCCGTCACATGGACATCACGCTGGGAGATGATGATGAAGTGACAACAAGAGATTATTCCTCAGAAATAAAAGACTCTTCTGATAATGAAGAAATCGATAAAACTTTAACAACGAGAACAGGTAAAAAAATATATATTGGTCAAAATAAACCACTAGATATTATTGAAAATGGTGAAACAGAAACGGAGCCGGAAATCGATAAAACTTTAACAACCAGATCAGGCAAAAAAATATATATTGGAGAAAATAAACCTATAAACTTCTTCGCATAAAAATTTATATAGGTTTAATAACAGGAGGTTCTTATACATGTTCAATGCAATTGGACACTCGACACAAACAAATATGTTGAGTTTTCAAGCGAGAAAAAAGCACGAAAAGCCACCATTAGATAGAGAACACACAGTCGCAATTCTTGGAACGGGAAAGGATCTTGAAACTACTGAAAAATATACACAAATGGCCTATGAAGTTGCAAATAAACTTGCTAAAGACGGTTATAATGTTGTAACAGGAGGTGGTGACGGAATTATGTCCGCTGCCAACAAAGGAGCAACCGATGCCGATGCTAAAAAAAGTTTTTCAATTATGGTCAAATACTGGCCAAATAAAATAGGTCAAAAATTTTTTAACGTTCTAAGCACAGTAATGAGTGGTCCAAAAAGAACTGATATGTTCGCAAAAGATGCAGGAACTTGGATAGTCTTCCCAGGCGGCACAGGAACTCTTGAAGAAATTGGAGTTGGAACAGAATCCAAATACTATGGTCATAAAGATGATAGAGTAGCACATCCTGATAAAATCATTATGGTTGATCGAGAATTCCAAAAACCGCTTAAAGCCTATATTAATGGAATGCAGGAAATGGGATTAGCTCCTTTACCTCAAAATTCTGAAAAAGAAACACTCTTTGAAGAATTATTTGAAGAAGCTGATACTTCAAAAGAAATAGTTGATAAAGTAGAAAACAAAAAATTATCAACTATTACGTAGTCTCTAACTATACATTGGGCTCAACTTTATGTTGAGCTCTTTTTTTATATAAATTTTAAAATTTCACTAAACTATTTTCCCAAATAGCGGATTAAATTTCATTAATTTAAGTTTAAATTAATGAATAAAAATAGAGAGGTGAAATATGTTAGAAACATTAATAATAATTCGAAATATTTTACTAAGAACTGTTATTATAAGCATAATTTACGTGTTTATCATCTTCATCTGCTATCTTTCAATGCAAAATTTCATGATCTCAATGATTGACCAAGTATATAAGATTAATGCGGAGCAATCACACATTTTAATAGTTCATTTTATTGCATTGATTAAATTCTTTATTTTATTTGTACTACTTTTCCCTGCACTTGCAATCCATTGGACAATTAAAAAAATAGAAACTAAAAAAAAGTAAATTTAAATTAATCCAAAATAATAACAGACAATAAAAAGCTAAACAAAATCAAAAAATAAAATATTTTTAATATGCAAAAAGAACTCCCAATGGGAGCTCTTTTTGTTGAACCTTTTTACGTAGGCTATATAAATTCCTAGTAGGAATTTGAATAGCAAGATTTACATAATACAGGTCTGTCGCTTGATGGTTTGAAAGGAACTTGAGCAGCTCCACCACAATCGGAACATACAGCATCGTACATTCTTTTTTGTTGGAATCCACCAGCACTTCTTCCGCCACCTTTTCTAGCGCTACGGCAAGGCTTACATCTTTTTGGTTGGTTTGTTAAACCTTTTGATTCGTAAAATTCTTGCTCGCTTACTGTGAAATCAAATTCACAACCACAGTCTGCACATTGTAAAGTAATGTCTTGATACGCCATTATAGGCCTCCTTTTGTTAATCGATACGCTTTGAATGAGGCCTAGATAATGATATTTAACTGGCTTACTTCAAAAAAGCTATCTTTTTAGTATGTAACTATCTCACTTGAGATTATAAGAAATCCTGCTTCCAAGCAAATAATTTCTTACAACTAAGACTTATTATATAACAAATAGTTCCACTTATGTCAACACCCAAAATAAAATATTTTTTTAAATAAAACAAAATATCCATAGATAGTTGATATAAAAGGACCTTTAAAAAACATTGAACTTAATAAATTAAAATATACCCGCCACAGATTCAATAAACTTATCCATAAAATTTCAAACAAAAAGAAACTTCTACTATCCTAAAATAGAGAAGTTTCTTTTTTCAATTTACTTATTAATTAAAATTTAAATTTTAATCCTGCTTGAGCCGAATAATCACCGTTGTCTAAAACATATGATAAGTTAGCATATGGATTTAATCCGTTATCTTTATTTCCTGATAATTCAAGATCAAATTGTGGTGTTACGTTGCGTCCTGACTCAAGAGGTATATTTACAGCTACTCCCGCATTAACATTCACATCAGGAATACTTAAGTTAGGATATTTTGCTCTGTCCTCAACAGGAATACCAAAAGCATTATTATTGTAGAAAGCTCCTGCTCTTACATAAGGGGTATTACTAAATCCTGTTGTTTGACCTATAACTCCAAGATCTTTTGAAATTTGAGAACCATCATTAAATTTAGCAACTAAAGAACCTGATGTTTGAGTGTTATAAGGGTTATTTAAATTCAAACCAAGCCCTAATCCTAATCCATATCTTTCATTAGTAGTCGGATTGTTTTTATCGTCAAAAAGTTTATTTCCAATGTTTAAATTTGCTTGTAAAACTGCTTCACCTCTTGCAGGAGTTGTATCCACAGATAAACCTGTTCCAATTGAGCCATCATTATTTAGCTTTTCAGTTCTAAATGAAATAGCAGGATCTGTTGGCAATAATTGATTATTTGTTGAAAGTCCTAATCCTGTATTAACTATAATTCCTTCTTTTGTTTTTGGATCAACAGGTGCGTTTGTTAGGGTGCTTGCGACAGGAGAACCAAGCCTTTTATTTGAAGTAACTAAACTTATTTGAGGCTGTTCCGGAGGAGTAGGTTTATCTTCGGGCTTTGTAGGCTCTACCGGTTTAGGATCTACGGGTTTTGTTGCGTCTGGAGTATCATAAGAACTGCTTAAGAGTTCCATTACGTTTTGATTTGTAATTTCTTTTCCATTTACATTTCCACAAAAATTCCAATGTCCAAAAGCTTCATCTTTTAATACTTGGACAGAATCACCATTTGGCATAAAGATAGCATACATTGTTTCATTATCTCTTTTTATTCTTGCTCCGTTAGGGAAAGATATTTCTTGCCCCGGCTGAATATCTTTACCATCAACCTTTAATGTATTTGAGCCTTCATTTATTTGAATATTATTTCCGCCGATTTTTATATTGCCGCTTGTTATGCCTTCATTTCCATTTGGCAATTTTCTTACGTTTACATCGATTGAATAATCTTTATCGCCTAAGTTTTCAGCATTAGCATCATGGTTTACAAAATTTGTAGGCTTATTTAGAGTTGATACATCTGAAACTAGACCTGTTGCATCATTATTTCCTTTTACGGTCAAAAGATTTAAATTTTCATATAATCCTTTTGGAATATCAACAGTAGTCTTGTCATGAGTTGCATTAGGGTCGCTACCTGATCCCCAGAAGAAACCCGGTAACTTTGTTGTTGTAGGCTGAGAGACTGACTTTATATCTGTACTAAAATGTCTTGCTGCATTTGCAGCTTCTACTGTTTTTTCAAAATCCGCAAAACCACTTTTAAAATCAGTGCTATTCATCAAGTTCTCTAAAGAATTTGCAGGAATATTAATACCATCCTTTTTCCAGATACTTGCCTGATCAGCCACAGCCTTTTTCTCAGCTCCGGGAACAAGTCCGGTGTTTAAAGTTACAGGTGCCTTACCTACGAGCTGACTAGCCTGATTAATGAATTCTCCCATCTTAATACTCCTTTTATAAATTTTACATTTTAAATATTTCGTATATATTTCGTATATATTTATAAAAACATTTCGCATGAAAAAATTGCCTGTTAAAAGCCAATATTCATGTTTTTACCATAATTTTTATAAGAAAATACTACTAAACACTTTAATTACAGACCATTTGACAAATCTAAAGTTTTGTAACATTTGCTTGCGAATTATTAATTTTTTAGTCAAATAAAGAAATACCTCTTTATTGTTTGTTTTTTTATAATAAAGCATTAAAATTTAATTAAAATCAAACAATTAATTAAGTTTTAATCTATTTCAATAACCTTAGAGATTAAAATTCAGTTTAAAAACAAAAAAATAATGCTCTATCAATTAAGAACATATTTTATTCCCCAAAATATATTTATTTTATTTAATCTAAGAATTGACCAATGACAATAAATTCTCTATAATGAGATATATAGTTGAATCTACATGAATCAAACAAAAGAAATCACAATAAAATCACCATAACATCAGAAACTGACTTTCAAAAATTGTAATATTGTAAAAAAATAGGGCTGGATTGTTTGAAAATTAAAAATAAAAAATTATATTTTAAGACTGGCTTAACTCTTGTAGAGTCTTTATTTGTTATGGTAATAATGAGTACAGTTTTAATATCCAGTATTCCTATTTTTGCCAATAAAAAAATACTTAGAACAGACACTCCAAATATTGGAATTGTGGCAATTTGGGCAAACCCCGGAGCCATTCCTTCAAACTTTCTTGAATGTAACGGACAAGCATATAACGTAGCTGACTATCCTGATTTATTCAACATTATTGGAACGTCCTACGGTGGAGCAGGCTCAACTTTTAATGTCCCAAACTTACAGGGAAGAACTGCAATAGGAGCAGGAACTGGAGCTGGACTTACAAATAAAGTATATCAAACAACAGTAGGCTCTGAGGAAGAAAGTCTTACATTAGCTCAACTTCCAAACCATGTTCATATCTTTAACGACCCTGGACACAAACACTGGGACTCAGGACATGCTCATGGAACAAGCGACCCTGGACACAAACACTGGGACTACGGACATTCTCACACTTTATGGGATGGCTGGCACAGTCATTATTATAGAGATGTTTATTATTCTGAGTTTGGCTCAACTCCTGTCCCATGGGACATAGGAACAAATGCCAGAAGTGATTATGACAATAAAGGTCTTGAAATTCGCAGAAATACAAACTGGACCGGCTCGAATATCGGAATATATAATGGTTATGCAAATGTATCCTATCAAAGTAGCAATCTTGCCGCTTCTACTAATAACGGTAATGCTTCCATTCAATCAGCTCTAAGCAATGTAACCGTACCTGTAAGCGGTGGAAGTGGAACTGCAACAGGAAATCCTCATGAAAATATGCTTCCTTTTAGAGCTTTAAGATATATTATTAGAGCAAAATAATAACTGATTAATAATTACGTTTCATAAGAAAAGAGGCTGGATTGACAAGAAATCTTAATACTAAAAAATCACTTAAATTTCCAAGAAATGGTTTAACTATTTCAGAAGTATTAGTTGTTATGGTTTTATTTGGTGTTATTGCTGTTTCTTCTATACCTGCTTTTACTTCTAATGAAACTCAAAACAGAGATTTAATAGCAAGTATTGGAAGTATTATGCTATGGGCAGGTAATGGAAATCCTCCGCCTAATTTTGTTGAATGTAATGGACAATCACTCAACAAAGCTGATTATCCACTATTATTTGGTGTTATCGGAAATACCTACGGTTCTACAGCAACAAAATTCAACGTTCCTGACATAAGAGGCAGAGCCGTAATAGGGGCAGGACAGGGAACAGACCCAAGTCCCTATTCAGGAGTAAGCCCAAACCTGACTCTTAGAAATTTTAAAGATATAGGCGGAACTGAAACTGTCACTCTTACAGCCGCTGATTTGCCTAATCATGCTCATGGAGTAACAGATCCCGGACATACTCATTCAGATGCGGGGCATGCCCATTCGGTTGCAGACTATGGACATTCTCATGTTGATTGGGGGCATGTTCACTCAGTATGGGATGGCGGACATTCTCATTACTATGATGATATTTATTATGCAGAAAGTATGGGTTATGCTAAATGGATATCAGGTGGTGGAGCAAATCCACATGGATATAATCACCCAAGCCCTAACGGACCTTTTGTTGGTAATGGACAAGGAGATTGGACAGACTTTGACAATGGCGGACATGATATGGGACGTTGGACAAATGCTTCACCTTCGAATTTAGCTCTTTATCCAGGCTATGCAAACCTTACCTATAATGGAACAAATGTAACCTTTGGGACAGGCTATGCTAATCTTACCTCTAATTCGGCAAACCTCACAATAGTTCCCAGCGGAGGAAGTAATCCGGTTACTCCGCATAATAATTTGTCAGCTGCTCTTGTATTAAAATATGTAATTAAAGCCCGATAAAACATAATACGCTTATAGAAAGAGGACAGGATGTTAAATTCTTTAAAAATTAAAAATAAGAATAAAAGATTTGGACTATCTCTTACAGAAGCGTTAGTTGTTTTAATGGTTGCAGGTGTTGCAGTTGCTGCCTCTATGCCAACAATGTCGGTAAAGACATTACTTAAAACTAATTCAGATGTAAGTATAGGTGCTATTGTAATATGGGCAAACAATGGAGCTATTCCTGCTAATTACCTTGAATGTAACGGCCAAACCGTAAACAAAGCAGATTATATAAACTTATACAGTATTATTAGCGGTACTTATGGACAAACGGCAACTCAATTCAATGTTCCCGATTTAAGAGGCAGGACTGTTATTGGAATGGGAAAAATAAGTGCCTTGAGCAAACAACGTAATTTTAATGATGTGGGTGGTAAAGAAAAAGTAAGACTTATTGATACAAATTTACCTGCTCATTCCCATATAGTTAACGACCCGGGTCATACTCATGCAGACCTCGGGCATACTCATCCTGTTTATGATCCGGGGCATAAACACTGGGATTATGGTCATAGCCATGGAGTATGGGATGGTGGACATAGCCATGAATATGGCGATATATATTTTTCAGAATCATGGGGCTGGGTTCCGACACCTGATGGTTTTGGACACTGTGCTAAAAGCGATAATGACAACTATGGTTTTCAAATGGGACGCTATACTGATCTAGCCACAAGTAATATTGGTGTTTATCCTGGTAATGCAAATTTCACAACAGAACATACAGGTGTTTCAGCTGCTACAGGTACGGCAAATCTTGGCAATTCAGTCACAGGTGTTAACTTAAACGCACCTGCAACAGGTGGCGACGATAATAATCTTCATGAAAATATGCCGCCGTTTTACACATTGAGATATATCATTAGAGCAAGATAACTAATTTTTTATATTAAATATATTAAAAGAGCTGTTAAACTTAAAAATTAACAGCTCTTTTTGATAAATAATATAATAATGCCTTTTAATGCTTTTCCAACTCATTTTTTATAGCCTTTAACGTTGTAGGCAAGGTGTTGTTAAGCCCATAAGAACGTAAAAAAGACGGTAAATAGAAACCAAGATCAATATACATTGTATAGGTTAATATAGAATTACCCTGATACGGTTCGATTTCCCAAGATCCGTATAATTCTTTAAAAGAACCTTCAGTTCTTTTATATATAATTGTTTTAGTTCTTTCATTTTCATCTAAATGCAATGTATATTGAAATACGGGTAAAGCAGGAGCTGTTTTAAGTGAAACCTGCACCTTTTGGAAATTATGTCCTTTTGCAAGAATTTTATTTTGACGAACCCCAGGGACTATTCGCCCCATTCTTTCCTGATTTTCAAGTAAAGCCCATACTTTTTCAGGTGATGAATGAATTAATACTTTTCCTTCAGTTCCTTTTAAATCACCCTTGCAATTAAAAAATCTTAAAGCGACTTCACCCTTTTGCAATCTTGTAATATTTTCTATTGCCATTGCTTTATTTGGAAATTGCATTGAGAAAATCAAGGATGGGATAATAATAAGACTCATAAGTCCGTAATGTAGTTTGAGTTTTGTATTCATATTTAACCTAGCGTTTTAATAATCTTAAACTACTAGGTTATTGTAAACACTTTTTATAGTCAACAAATAATACACTACAAACTTAACAATTATCTATTTTCTTATAATTTGTTAATATCCAACTTTTTGACTTAATTTTTTCCTGTAGAATCAAATCTTGTGTTGTTAAAAACTCGATATATCTAGGATTTTTAGGATTAAGATCTTTAAATTTACAGGGATGAATAAGCATTTCAGTAATACAATTTTTGTCTTTAATACTGTTTAAGCCTGATTCAATAGTTTGTGAGTCCATAAACCCTGTATAAGCTACACCGATTATGTAATCATTTGTTTTAACACCATATTGAGCAGCAGTTTTATGATTTATTGCTGATAAATGATTAAGCAGAGCCACTTTTATAGTATTTAAAGGATACCAGAGGTTTAAATGCTTTTGCAGTTGCGGGACTACATAAGGTTTTTCATATTGAGTCCTTACGTAAGTAATATTATATTCTTTAGCAAGTTTACATGTAATTTCAAATATTGGGGGAATAGCATGGATATGAACATGTGAATTCAAATGATCGACTTCAACTTGAGAAAGAATAAGTTCTATTTGATTTCTGAAGTCGTGTTCAATTTCTAGCAATAATTTTTTATTTTTTGATTTTGCAAGAAGAGAATGAAAACTATTTTGATAAGTTCCATCTGAAGAACATAATAACGAAGAAGCAGAATAATTTTTCAGAGTTGTTTTGCCTTCCATTATATTTAAGTGAACGCCAAGCCCCATCTCCTCACATTCAGGAAGCACTTCTTTTATAGCATGCTCAAAAGCCTCTCCATTTGCACAAAGACATGCACTTGTGAGAAAACCTTCTTTATATCCAATTTTTACGCCTTCGTTAAAATCTTTATTTATACCAAAATCATCAGCATTAAAAATAAGTAATTTTTTATTGCCCGAACTCTCCAACTTCATTTATAATGCTCCAAAATAAGTTTATTAAACTACTTTTATAACTAGGGAATAATTTATTCTTATATTAAACTCAGACTCATTATATTATAATAATTGTAGATTGTAATAATTTTTAAATTAATAAAATGGTGGATATATGCAAAATCCTATTTTGGCGATAGTTATTCCATGTTTTAACGAACAGGATTTAATAAAAAGCACGATTAACAGTTTACTTTGTAAAATTAAAGAACTGTCAAATTCAAATATCATAAGTGATGAAAGTTTTTTATATTTTATAGATGATGGTAGTCACGATGAAACGTGGAATATTTTGCAAAAATCCAACCAAGAAAATTCTAAAGTAAAAGCACTTAAACTTTCAAGAAACTTTGGAAATCAAAATGCTTTACTAGCAGGACTTTTAGGAGTTCAGGCGCTTAATCCCGATTGTGTAATAACAATGGATGCCGACCTTCAGCAGGATGAAAACAGTATTAAAGAATTCATAGAAAAATACAAAAACGGTGCGGATATTGTCTGCGGAATAAGAAAAGACAACGAAACTTATTCAATTTTCAAAAATTGCACTTCAGTTTTATTCTATAAATTAATGAACTTAATGGGGGCAAAAATTGCTGAAAATCATTCTGATTACAGGTTGATAAACAAAAAAGTCCTTAATGTATTAGCCGAATACAAAGAAGTAAATTTATTTCTTAGAGGAATTTTTAACGAATTAGGCTTTAAAACAGAACATGTTTATTTTGATGTAAAACCCCGAGCAATAGGTCAATCAAAGTTTGGAATTTTAAAGCTGTTGTCGCTTGCGTTAAGCGGTATTACTTCCTTCAGTATAGTTCCATTAAGGATAGTCTCAGTTATAGGGTTATTAATGTCATTTTTTAGCTTTTTAATGGGAGTAGAGGTTATATACGAAAAAGTCTTTGGAACAGGAGTTATTCCTGGTTGGGCAACAATTGTAGTTGCTGTTTGCTTTATAGGCGGTGTTCAAATTTTCTGTACGGGTATTATCGGTGAATATTTAGGACAAGTCTACAAGGAAACAAAGGCAAGACCTAGATATGTAAAAGATATTGAGCTTTTATAAATTATCTTACTTTTAATATTAAAAAAACAGCCTGTTTTAAAAAAATAGGCTGTTTTTTATAGTTACTTAATTTTAATCGGAAATTATTTCTGACAATAAAGAATATTTTTTTCCTTTATTTACTATCTTAAACTTAATATTTTTAGCAGTATCTTCAAGATTTTCTGTCTTTATAATTATTACGGAATTGACAGTTAAATCTCTTTTTAATCTTTGATAATCGCAAGTTTTTATAAAATCAACTTGTTTTTCATAATAAAAAAGAGTGCTTGGTCTAACCCCAAAATCAAAAGTTATAAGTTTTTTATTATACTGTTTTGCAAACTTTGCATAACTTACAAGTTCATTCTCACCACCATTATAAATCATAGGAATTACATAATTTATTGAAATTAATAGAATCCCGACCATAAATAAAAGCTGTGATGTGAATAAAAGAACTTTTTTATTAAAACGAATGAATATAAAGTTTGCAATAGCTGTAATAAGTGCTAATGCAATAGTATAAGTTTTTAGAGGAGCTGAAAGAAATACAATTCCTTTATTATTAAGCACAGGCACTATAAAAATTGCAGCAACTCCTGCTAATAAAAGAATTACGCTAAAAATACCTGTTGATATTTTAATTCCACTATTATTTTTGCCATTTTCAATAAATTGATACCAATAATAACCTGTTAATAAAGCTGCCGCAGGATATAGAGGCAAGATATAAGTTGCAAGTTTTGTGCTTGATGCGCTGAAGAATAACATTACTAAAGCAAAATAACAAATCATAAGAACTAATAATTTTTCGGTTCTTTTTTCTTCGTTTACTGCAAAAATATCTTTTAATTTTGTATATAAGCTCAAAATATTATCTTTGGTGAGATGTTTAATTCCATTAATTGTACTAGCTAAAAAAGAACAAATCCATGGAAAAAATCCAACTGCAAAGACAGGAAGAAAGAAGTAAAGAGGAGCCTGTCTTCCTATTCCTTTTGAATCAATAAATCTTGAAAAATGCTGTTTTATTATATAATCATTAACAAAAGCCATTCCGTTTTTATGGAATATTGCTAAATGCCATGGAAGAGAAATTGTAAAAAATATGACAAAACCAGGTAAAATATTTTCCGGCTTAAACATTTTTTTAAGATTACCAGTAATTGTAGCGACAAAACCCATAACCGCAAAAGGTAAAATCAATCCCGGTAGGCCTTTAGCTAAAACAGCCAAAGCACTAAAAAAATAAGCTGCCCACCAATAATACTTCTGATTTGACTCTTTGCAAAAATAAGTTAAAAATCCCGAATAAATTGAAGACATGATAAATGTAGAAAGAATCATATCAATTATTGCGACTCTTGCTAAAACCAAAAATTGTATACACGAAAGTAAAATCAACGCACTAATTAAACCAAATACTCTTGATATAGTCTTTTTACCGAAGTAATAAGTATAAAACACTGCAAAGCTGGCTGTTAAAGCAATTGGAAATCTCGCAGTAAATTCCGAAATTTTACCAAATAACATATAAGAAGAAGCAAGCATCCAAAAATACAAAGGTGGTTTTTCATAAAAAATATTAAAATTAAGATGCATTGTTATCCAGTCGGATTTCTGCAATATTTCCCTTGCCATATCTGCATATCTTGTCTCATCAACGTCAATTAAAGGGTTTAATCCTAATTGATGAAATAGAAAAATATAACAAAAAACAAAAAGACATAGGCAAGACATAATTTCTGCGTGCTTTTTGCAAAATATTATTAAACTATTTATTGTATTTTTCAAAACGGTACTTCCTCCGAAAATATAATTTATTGGCTTTTTTAAGTATAATTTAAGAAACTATATTAAATTATACTTAAAAAGAGCTTAGTTCTTTAGTAAAAAAAGTTTAAGTAAATTAATTGTTATAAGTTAAAATCACGAGGAAGTAACTTGAAAAAAATTTTATCTCAATATTACAGATATATAATTGCAGGTTTTTTAGTTGTAGCTATAGACTTCGTTATTTTGGCTTTTTTGACAGATTTTATTCATGTATATTACTTAATATCGGCTTGTTGTGCTTATATATTTGCCTCTGTAATTCATTATTTCATAAGTACAAATTATATTTTTGACGAAAGCTCCATAAAAAATAAATACCATGAATTTTTAATATTTTTCGGCCTGGGGGCTATAGGATTAATATTATTTGAAATACTTATGTATCTTTTCACAGATTATTTGGGCATCTATTATCTTGCTTCAAAAATAATAGTTTCAGGAATTATGTTTACTTTTAATTTTGCAACAAGAAAATTAATTTTATTCCGAAATTAAGCAAAAAAAAACCGCCTACTCTAGGCGGTAAAGTGTGGGTCATATTGAATTAGTGTGAATGATTACTTTGAACAGGTTGAACATTCTTTTGCTTTTGCAAAATCAAGCTCAGTTTGAGCAACATTGTTCAATAAATTTGTCAGAATATTCAATGTTACATTTCCAACGATTTCAAGAATTTCTTCTTGATCAAATCCCGCTTCTCTAGCATTAGCAAGATCAATGTCTTCAACTTTTCCTCTGGTTTCATAAACAGCGTTAGCAAGTTTTAAAGCAGCATCAGCCTTTGCGGATGAAGAAGCTCCTCTTCTGCTTAGCATAATTTCTTCTTCAGAAAGACCTGTTTTACTTGCAATTAAAGAATGAGCGGCTAAACAATATTCGCAGCTGTTTCTTTGTGCAATATATAATGCAATTCTTTCTGCAATTTTCGCATCTAATTTTCCATTAGACAGCGCACCGCTGAAGCTAAGGTAAGAATCAAGAACAGCAGAGGAATTTGCCATCATTTTAAATACATTTGGAACACCGCCAAATTTTTGTTGAACTTTATTTAATAATTCTTTAGTTTCAGCTGAAACTTCATTTTGATTTAATAAATTTATACGATTACTCATTAATTGTCTCCTTTGAAAGTTAGTGACTAGTTTTTAACAAACTGTACCGATTAAGTATAGTTTACTAAAACTTTTTTAATTTGTAAAGAGGTTTAATTCTTTTTTTATAAAAATTTTTAATCAAAATAAAAACACCTTTAATTGCATAAATTAAAGATGTTTTTATTTTTAAGATATTAATGCTAATTTATTTTTGAATGGCTAAAACTTCTTCTAGTCGTTCGTCCATATACTTGTAAGCATCCGCAATTCCTTGATTATAAAACTCGGGAGCAAGCTTTTCCGCAATAAATCCTAAAATAAGTTCGGCAGCTAAATCTCCCAAATCTTCTTCTCGTTCTTTAATAAAATAGTTTTTAATTTCATAAAGCATATATGCCTTTTTTTCAGCACTTAATTGTAATGCAGTAGAGTTTTTTCGAGCCATTTATTGTAGTTCCTTTATTTTATGAAAAAATTATATACCTTTAATAACCCAAAGTTATATAAAACACCATAAATAATATTATTTAGATTTGTCGCGAAGTAATAAAAAATCAGACACTCTCCAAGAAGCTAAAAGTGGAGAGAAGAGATTTAAACTACATTATGAAATTTGTTTACGAATTTTGACAATTTTTTGATAGACTAAATGTAAATTTACTTTTAAAATTTGAGGTAAATAATGAAAAAATTGATATTTATTTTAGCTATATTTATATTTTTCTTTTCTGCATTTGCTTCAGCAAATAATTACTCCCTTCAAAAAAACCCTGATTTAAGACTAAAAGTAAAAACTGAACAAAATCAAGAAAAACTTACTGAATATAAAAAATACATTAACACCTTGCCAAAAAACAAAATTGAATCAATAACTAATGCAAAAAATAAATATTTTCAGCTTTTTTCCGTAAGTGACAGCTTAAATTTAAAAGATAAAGCATTTTTTCTATTTCAAAAAAAATATATGGAAATTATTGACGATCAACAAAGCGCAATAGGTTTTATGGATGGATTACATATTTATAAAGAAATAAAAAAAGATTATTGTGATATTGATAAAAAACGTTTAAAACAAAAAGAAGATTATTATAAACAATATGGATTAAAGTTAAATTATATTTATAAAGGGTATGTCCCAGATATAGATTATAATTATTTAATTAATCAATTTAAAACATATATTAGCCCACAAATGAAGGAATATTTGAGCTTTTGTTTTAAAAATCCTAATTTAGATGTAATAGATGAAGGAGAAGTGCTAATTAATTGGGACAAATTACGTGAAAGATTAATTTATTTAGAAAATTTTATCAATAAAAATCCTGATTTCGCAGCTAAAGATTTTGCAAAAGAATCATTAAATTGGTACTTAGATTTATACACAGGTGAAACAAGCTCTCTTTATTCTAATAATTTTGATACACAAGATTATATAAGAGATGATGCAAAGCACAGTTTTGAAATATTTATTAAACAAAATAAAAGTTCAAAATATTATTTAAGAATTTATAAAAAATACAATCAGTTGAAAAAATATAACTTTAATATTAGCAAATATAATCAATATTAAATTATCCATATAATTCTAGTAGCAGGGTTTAAACCCTACTAAACTTTTTCTACACAAAATAAATTAACATCAGCTTCTCTTGCTCTTAATTCAAATTCCCTACCTGAGCATTTATTTATAAGGTCTAGCCAAATAAAGAACCCTGTTGGGTATCTTGCAAAAGAAAATCTTTTTAAATTTTCTTTTGCAAGTTCATATCTTTTAACAGCTTCTTTTCTTTTTTTGCAATGAAATTATTTATAGAACTAAACTTGACATCATTTATAAAATGTTTTACTCTGGAGTGAATACTCGTTCCAATAATTTGTACAGGTTTTTATGAAGGATAAAAGAGAAAAAATTCTAAAAGCAGCCTTGGGTGTAATTTGCGAAGTCGGATTGCAATCTGCTTCAGTCTCTCAAATTGTAAAACGGGCTGACGTTGGGATGGGGACATTATACAATTATTTCTCCAGTAAAGAAGAACTGGTTAGCGAGTTATACGAAGAGTTAATGAAAAATTTAGCGACTGCAACATATAAAAATATTGACCCAAATCTTGACGCCAAAAATAAATTTAATAAAATATTCGCCAGTTTTATTGAATATTCTTTAAATCATCAACTCGAATTTCAATTTATTGAGAACTATGCACATTCTCCATATATATCGAAAAAATCTTTAGATATTAAGGAAGAATTAATGAAATTTTTTGATGAATTTTTTATAGAAATTAAAAAATCGTTTGAAGTTAAAGATACAAAAAGCAGCTTTTATCTAAAATTTGTTTACGGAGCCTTATCAGGAGTCATTAAAGGTCATTTGCTGGGCTATTATACACTAACGGAAAAAGATATTAATATAGCCTTAAAATCTTGTTGGGATGCAATTTTAAAATAATTTTTTTTTATAAACCACTGAATGAACATTCACTCAAATAATAAGGAGAAGAAATAAAATGAAAACATTTTACTTTACTGGTACAGGAAACAGCTTATGCGTTGCAAAAAGAATCGGTGGAGAACTATATTCAATTCCTCAAATACTAAAGGAAGGAAAGTATAAATTTGAAGCTGATGTAATTGGTTTAGTTTTTCCGTGTTATGGCTTTGGACTGCCACGTATTGTCTTGGAATTTTTAAAACAGTCAAAATTAAAGGCTAACTTCTTTTTTGCAGTTATGACCTATGGAAATATATCAGCATCAGGACTGAAACACATAGAGGACACTGGAAGAGAAATGGGGATTCGGTTTAATTATACAAATGAAATACTAATGATTGATAATTATCTGCCTTTGTTTAAGATAGAAGACCAGCTTGAAAAAGAAAGCTCAAAAAAAATTGAAGAAAAACTGAACCAAATAATAAATGATATTAATAACAGACAAGAAAAGCAAATAAGAAAAGGAATTTTATCGAATTTTATTTCCCGTCCAGTCAATAACTTAACCATCAAACATCATTGTGATTTCGGAGATAAGGCGTTTAGTGTTAATAACAATTGCAATAGCTGCAAAATATGCGAGAAAGTTTGTCCTACAAATAATATTAAAGTTAGAGTGAAACCTGAATATATGCATAAATGCGAAAGTTGTTTTGCTTGCATTCACCATTGCCCACAAAACGCAATACATGTAAAATTTGAGAGAAGCAAAGCCAGATTTATTAATCAGAATGTGAACCTAAAAGAAATAATGGAGGCGAACAATCAATTATGAAAAGAATAAACACACAGTTTTTATTACAGGAGCAAACTGTGTCATCGGTTACGAATTAAGCAGATTATTTGTAAAAAAAATTTTGATTTAAATCACTTTACAGAATGCCTAGATATATTATTACTTGAGAGAATATTGGTGTGGGGTTAAACCCACACCAATATTCTCTTTTAGGCTTGCCTATATTTTTTATTTATTGCTAGACTCTTCATATTCCTTGATAAAATCTTCCACCTGCTTAATTTGCTTTTCTTTTTTATCTATAACAGCTTGGGCAAATTGTTTTACGCCGTTGGTTTTTATCTTATTCATGTAGCTTTTAGATATTTTAAGCGTTTTTTTATCCTGTTTTAAAATTTTATTTACATATTCCAAATCATAATCAATTGCCTTTTTCTGCCCATAATCATATGGAGGTGCGGCATGAGATTGACTTGCAGCTATAAAAAGAATACTGAATGCAACTAATGCAGCTAACTTTGAATTTAATTTTTTCATATTAATAATCCTCTTTGTAAGTAACTTTAAACAAAATAAAAATCTCCGTTCTAACTAAAGAACAAATTTCACAGTTTCAAGTCTCTAAATTACGAGGATTACTGTTTTTAGAAAACTAAGTTGATTATATATTTTTTTATTACTATATATATTCCAATTTATTTTATTGTATTTTTCTTCAAAACTTACTCTAAATGAGGAAATTTGGCTCTTTCCAGCGATAAGCCTAGATAAAGTATAATTCCTCAAAAGCTGTTGACATTGATTATGAACTATTTCTTGAGCAATACAATTGCATTTTGATTTGTCCGTTGAATAGTCCTTGCAGTGGCAAGACTCATTTTCGTATATATTTATGCCAACATGTTTAGAATCTTCAGCACCATAGCAAATACTTATTCCGCATAATATATATATACATAAAAAAACACAAGCTATGCTTTTTTTTAAAATATTTAAATTTAGCTTCATTTACTATGCACCCTAGTCTTTAATTTGAATTTTATTTTAAAGCATTATAATTGTCAAATATGCTCTTAAAGAGTTATAGTATGGTTTTAAACCCTACCTATGGGCTCTTTATGTTTAATAAAACTAAATTCTTAATATAATTATCTTGTGACTTTTCAGCATATTTAACAGATTTTTCATCTATTTTTGCACCAGAATTTATAAGACATTCAACAATTTCTGCTTGCTTTGTTTTTATAGCATAAGTTAAAGCAGTCTTCCCCCAATATATTACATTAGGATCAGCACCTTTATTAATTAATAATTCTGCTATTTCAGACTGTTTATTAATAATAGCCCAAATTAATGGATAAGTCCCCACCGATTTTTGATTAGGATTAGCACCGGCCTCAATTAACATTTCTGCTATTTCGGATTGTTTATTCTTAATTGCTAGGGTTAAAAAATATGGCCCCCAATCTTGTTGATTAGGATTAGCGCCTGCTTTTAATAAAACATCAACCATTCTAAGATTATTTGCTTTTATTGCCATTCCAAGTAATGAATTAAAACCATAAGTGTCATTTGGATTCATTCCTGTTTTCATATAAGCTTCAACTAAATCAACATCATTATTTTGAACACAATTAACAATATCTATGTCTTTATATTTGGCATGCTGATAATCGACGAGACTTTGATAATATTTATCATCTTTTACAATATTAGCAGCAGAGGACTTGATTGTTTTCAAATGATCATTAACTAAAAACTGAAACGCCACAAGAGGATTTATGTATATCTTTGATAAAAATAATACTCTTGTCGTATCTTTGGCACCGATTAAATAATTAGACGGAAACGGCTGAAATAATTTATCAAGAGCAATAACCTTTCCTTCTAGATAAGCAAATGATACCGCGTTTATAAGCAAATCATTTGGGCTATTATAAAACATAAGAGTTGATGTTGTCACCTTATTTATTCTATCAGGAGCCGTCATTTCTTTTAATATAATAGGCTTTCCAGTTTTGTTTGTTATTAGATACTCATATATAGCAGCCTTCTTATCTTGAATCATTCCGAAGCCAGGCTCATATTTATTGCTAGTAATTTTTATGTTATTGTCTTCAAATTCAAGTACAGTATTACCAATTGCTGTATTTGATATAGGTTTTTCATATGACTGAAAGCTACTTTGAGCGAAAGATGGGCTAGATAATACAACAACAGCAATAAAGACTAAAAATAATTTTTTCATTAAACCCCCTTGAATAGGCTTTTAAAAACAGAATGAACCAAAATTGCAACAAAAAATCAGCCTCTATAAAATCGGCTGAAGTCTTACAAATAGAAAACACCCTGATCAAGATTCGAACTTGAGACCTACCGCTTAGAAGGCGGTTGCTCTATCCAGCTGAGCTACCAGGGCGTATTTGAATTTCTATACAATTATACTAAAACAAATATTATAAGAAATCAAATATTTTTTATTTATTTTTTTAACAGTTCTAAACCTATTCTTTTTAATTCCTTATCAACGGTTAAAACCTTTACTTTAACGCTATCTCCAGCTGATACGATTTCATGAGGGCTTTTAATGTAGGTTTTACCCATGTTTGAAATGTGAATTAATCCGTCCTGATGAACACCTATATCAACGAATGCCCCGAAGTTGGTTACATTTGTTATACTTCCATCAAGTTCCATACCTTCGATAAGATCTTTAATTTCATTTATATCATTACTGAATTCAACTGACTTAAAGTCTTCTCTAGGGTCTAATCCCGGTTTTTTAAGCTCTTTAACAATGTCTTGAAGGGTTGGAAGTCCAATTTCTTCGGTGATATATTCTTTTAAACTTATTCCTTCAATTAACTCAACGTTTCCTATAAGGTTTTTAACATCAGTTTTAAGGTCTTTAGCCATTTTTTGAACTATTTTATAGCTTTCAGGGTGTATGCCTGAATTATCAAGAGGGTTTTCACTTTCTCTTATTCTTAAAAAGCCTGCACATTGTTCAAAAGCCTTGTTTCCAAGTTTTGGGACTTTTATTATTTCTTTTCTTTGTTTAAAAGAACCATTTTGAGCCCTGTATTCAACTATATTTTTTGCAATTGCTTTTCCGATACCTGAAACATGTGAAAGCAATTGAGCTGAAGCTGTGTTTAATTCAACTCCTACAAAGTTTACGGCTGATTCTACCGATAAATCAAGAGATTTTTTAAGATCACTTTGATTTACATCATGCTGATATTGACCGACACCTATAGACTTAGGGTCGATTTTAACCAATTCTGCTAAAGGATCTTGAAGCCTTCTTGCAATGCTTATCGCTCCTCTTACAGTAACATCAAGATCAGGAAATTCTTCTATCGCTACATCAGATGCAGAGTACACTGAAGCGCCTGCTTCATTCACTACAATAGATTTAATATTTTCAATATTATTTTTTTTGAGAACGTTATTTATAAACTGACTACTTTCTTTTGAAGCCGTACCATTTCCAATAGAAATAAGCTCAATATCATATTCTTTAATAAATCTTAAAACAGTTCTTTCGGCTTGAGCAACATTTTTTTGCGGCTCATGTGGGAATATAGCTTCATATTCTTTAAAGTTACCGTTTTTATCTATAATTGCAACCTTACAACCTGTTCTAAAGCCAGGATCAACACCCATAATCATTTTATGCCCTGCAGGTGGAGAAAGAAGAAGATTTTTAAGATTTTTTGAAAATACATTTATAGCTTCTTTTTCAGCTTCTTCATTTTTTGAATTAATAACCTCAGTTTCAATTGAGGGGAATATTAATCTATCAAAACAATCTTCGATTGCATCAAGAATATCTTCATAAAAAAGACTTTTATACTGCTTGATAACCTTAGAATCAATATATTCAAGTGCTCTTTCATCATCTAAAGTTATTTTATAGCTCAATACATTTTCTTTTGCACCTCTTTTGATTGCCAGAAAACGATGTGAAGGGATTTTTTTAATTGGTTCATTAAAATCATAGTAATTTTCAAACTTAGACTTTTTACCTTCCCATTCTTTTTTAACTTTAGAGACAAGAAGACCTGTATTAAAGGTTAAATTACGCAAATATCCTCTTATTTCAGCATTATCAGCAATACTTTCAGCTATAATGTCTTGTGCGCCTTTAAGTGCCTCTTGTGCAGTTTTAACACCTTTTTCAACATCTACATATTTATTTAATATTGTTTCTTTTGATTCATTTGTTTTTGATTGTTCTATAATAAAGTCCGCAAGCGGTTCAAGTCCTTTTTCTCTTGCGATTTGGGCTTTTGTACGTTTTTTAGGCTTATAAGGTAAATATAAATCTTCAAGTTTTTGTTTTTCGGTACAATCTTCTATTTCCTTTTGAAGATCAGGCGTAATTTTACCTAATTCTATAATAGTTTTAAGAACAGTTTCTTTACGTTTTTGTAATTCTTTATAATATTCTAATCTTTCAGAGACTTGCTTAACCTTTATTTCGTCAAGCTCGCCTGTTTTTTCTTTTCTATATCTTGAGATAAAAGGAATGGTAGCTCCTTCTTCAAATAATTCAACCGTATTTTCAACTTGCCAGTTTTTTACGCCTAATTCTTTTGTTATTTGTTCAGTTATAAAATTGCCGCCCATTATTTTCCCCTCTTTAGATATAAAGGGAGTATACCATAAACAAGGGATAATATTAAAACCCAGCGATTTTTACGCACAAAAAAGGAGCTTATCGCTCCTTTTAAGGTTATGTTTTATCTTACACTCATACCTTCGTTAAGATATTTAATTAGAGGATAGATAAAGAACTCAATAATTCTACGTTTTCCTGTTTTAATTTCGGCGGTAAGACTCATACCGGAGGAAATACCCATTCTTTTTCCTTCAACTTTAAATTCTTTTTTCTCAGGAACGATATAAACCTCATAAACAGGGCCTAATGTCTTATCATCAATACTATCTTTTGCTATTTGAGTAACTTTTCCACCTAAAAGGCCATATTTTTGGAAGTCAAAAGTATCAACTTTAATACTTACGTCCATGTTTTTACGAATAAACCCTATATCCTTGTTTAAAACAGTTGCTTTAATTAATAAAGGTGAATTACTGGGATACATTGAGATTAATTTCTGTGCAGGTGTTACAACACCGCCTTTTGTATGAACAAAAAGCTCATTAATATAACCATCATCAGGAGCAGTAAGAACTTGTTTTTTATTTCTATATGCAGATTGATCTAATTGAGCTTTTAACTGAATCGATTGTTTTGTCTTATCTGCAAGTTCTTTTAATAACTCCGAACGGAAATTTTGACGAAGATAGCCCATTTCTTGAACAATTTGTCTTTTTTGCTGACTTAATTCCGATACTTTATAATTTGAACTTTGTATATTTGCCGTATTAGTTGTAATCTCATCAGCAACCTTGTCATAATCATCTTTAGGAATAATATCAATAATCGGCTTTAATCGTTTTTCTTTTGAACTGGCCGTCCCTAAAAGTTTTCTATATTGATATTTTTGAGAAACAGCAGTTCTTATTTGCTCGTCTGTTTTACTTAATTCAGTATGTTTAGCGGCAAGTTGACTGCTTATACTTTCCCTTAAGGAGTTATAAACATCTTCCTGTTCGATAATATCATTTAAATCATATTTTTTAAATGATGGAGTAAATGCTCTACCCTCTGTAAGTGCTTTTAGTCTTTCAATTTCAAGAGAGATATATTTGTAGCTTTTTTCAAGCGATGTAAGTTCTGTTTTTGTTGTAGAAGGATCAATATCAATAACAGGTTGACCTTTTTTTACAAAATCGCCTTCTCTTACATGAATAGTTCCAACTACACCTGAATCAAGCGGCTGTATTACCTTTATTTCACCGTCAGGAATTACTTTACCTCTGGCACTAACAACAATATCAATTTGCCCTACAGACGTCCAGATTATAAAGAAAAATATTATAGTTACAACAATCCAAAAGACAAAACGACCTAATGGACTGACGGGTTCATCCTCTATTTCAGCAATAGCGGGTTTGAATTGATAGCTGTCATCTTTTGAAAAGATTTTTTTTAACATTCATCGCTCTCCTGCTGGGTATAAAGATGATGGTAATAACCTTGGGCTTTCAGTAACTCATCATGAGAACCAGCTTCTATAATTTTACCTTTATCCATTGCGATAATAATATCACAATCTTTGACGGTAAACAGTCTATGCGCAATTATCAGAGTAGTTCTACCTTTTTTAATTCGGCTCATATTATTTTGAATAATTTTTTCAGATTCATAATCCAGTGCTGAGGTTGCCTCATCAAAAATCAATATCTTAGGGTTAGTAATAATAGCTCTTGCAATTGCAACTCTTTGACGTTGTCCACCGGAAAGAGTTGAACCTCTTTCTCCTACAAGTGTATCATATCCTTCAGGCAATTGCGAAATAAACTCATGAGCTCCTGCGATTCTTGCAGCCTCAATAATTACTTCCATAGGTGCTCCCGGACGAGCTAATGAAATATTTTCTCTTATAGTTCCGCTGAACAGGTAATTATCTTGTAACACAATTCCCATGTTATTTCTTAACCATAAAGGGTTCATATGCTTAATATCTACGTCGTCAACATAGATAGCACCTTCATTTGTAAGATAAAGTCTTTGAATTAACTTAGTAACAGTACTTTTACCGCTACCACTTCTTCCTACAAGACCAACGGACATACCGGGCTGTACGGTAAAGCAAACTCTATCAAGGATATAAGGGGAACTCATATTGTATTTAAAACATACATTATCAAAACGAATGGATCCCTTAACATCATGGAGGGTAATTGCTTTATCCGTTTGAATTTCCACAGGGTTATTTAAAATATCACCAAGTCTATCAACTGCAAGTAACGTTTGTTGAAATTCATTCCATAAGTTTACAAGCCTTAAAACAGGGTTAGTAAACTGATTCGCAAACATTTGAAATGCGATTAACTGACCGATTGTTAATTTATTCTCGATAACAAGCCTTACACCTATGTAAAGTACGAAAATAGTCATTAATTTTTGCAATCCACTTGAAGTAGCACCTGTTACAGTTGCCATATTAGAAAGATTGAAACTTGATCTTACATAGTTTGAAAGATAATCTTCCCATTTCTTTTGCATAGTTCCTTCTATGGATAGAGATTTAATGGTTTGAATACCTGTTACAGACTCAACAAGATAAGAATTTGATTGAGCTGCCATTTGAAACTTATCATTAAGTCTTTTTCTAAGTTCAGGTGTAATAGTTACATAAATTACAGCGACCATAGAAATAAATGCTAATACGATAAATGTAAGTTTAACGCTGTACAAGAACATTACCGCAACAAAAACAAGTGAGAAAAATAAATCAATAATTAGAGAAACTGACTTGTTTGTAATAAATTCCCTGATAGAATCAAGCTCTCGAACTCTTGCGATAATATTTCCTACTTTTCTGTTTTCAAAATATACAAATGGAAGCGAGAATAAGTGCTTGAAAAGTTTTGCTCCTAATTTCGCATCAATTTTATTTGAAGTATGTATGAAAATATAATTTCTGGAAAGATTTAATAGGAATTCAAAAACGGTTACAGCAACGAAAGCAACTGCAAGCACATCAAGTGTTGTCAAACTGCGATGTACAATAACTTTATCGAGAATTACCTGAGTGAACAATGGTGTTATAAGTCCAAAAAGCTGAACAATAAAAGAACCTAACAATACTTCAGCTATAACTGTTTTATAGCGCATAATTTCATTATAAAACCAGATGAAACCAAAAGTGATCTTAGCTTGATTAACCTTTGGCTTTAATATAATAAAACGACCAGAACCTTCTTCGGCTAAAGCTTGAAAGGTTAACTCTTTTGATATTCTTTCAATAGTGTCAAAAATAAGAACCTTTTTATGCTCACTATTCAAACTTAAAATAATTTTATAATTTTTTTCTTTAGTTATATAAATAGCAGGTAATGGATATTTTTCCAGCTGTTCCATAGTAATAGATTTGAACTTAGCTTTAAATCCATTATTTTGCATTATTCTAAGTAAATCGTAGTCAAGAATCTCGTTTTCATTTAAGCCATATTCTTTTATAATGGCTTGAATGTCGACATCAATTTGATTTATTCTTGCAACAACTTCAAAAGCTATTAGCCCAGTTTGCATCTTTTACCCTTTAAATAACTTGTAGTAGATAGATTATAGCTATAAATTTGTTTTTTGCAAATCAACCTACAAGAGGAGTTATTTACAAAATTAATTTATAACGTCTGAGCAAGAGCCTGAATTTTCTTAGCAGCTGCAACTTTTCTTATAATAGATTCTTCCAACTGTGATTTTAAATCTAATAATTCTGTCTCAATTTGGAATAATAATTCTTTTTCAACCATATTTTCACCGGAAAGTCTTTCAATCATAGAAAGTTTTTGATTAACATTTCCTAATAACTGTTGCTTACCTTTTAATTCTGCATCCATTGTAAAATAATCAACTTGTATGGATTTTAATTGATTTTTATATTGAGCAACTTTTTTGTTTTTTTCATTTTCAAGCTTTGCCAATTCAAGTCTTAATTTTTTTACATCATTCATATTTTCAAATCCATCAAATAAAGTCATTTGAGTGGAAAAGCCAAAGTTTAATGCTCTTTGTCTAATATTTTCAAGAGATTTCATGTAATTATTTTTATCATCTCCATAAAGGTTATATGAAGAGAATAATTGAAACTGAGGTAAGTATTTTTTCTTTGCAATTTCAATTTCATCCTTTTTTTTGTTTATTTCTAATTGAGCTTGTTGAAATTCAGGGGTTTTTTCCAAATTAACTACTGTAGTGGAAATATCAGGAATTTCTGCATAATCTTCAAGTTTTGTACTATCATTATACTCTTCATTTGTATAAAAAGACAATTTGTTTAAAGTGTTTTGTAATTTTGCCTGTTCTTTATTTATTTCATCAATAGTTTTTGCCATATTAATAGCTGAGTCAGTAAGATCAATTTTTGAGATTTTACCTGCATTATATAGTTTTTCTTTTATTTTAAAAAGACCATTATATGAGTTTAAAACAGCTTTTTTAGACGTAATAGTTTTATATGAAGACAAAGCTTCTGTATAAATATCAATTATATTTACGGTTAAATCTCTCTTTGTTTTAAATGCCTCAATACTTTTAATGGTCATATCCTTTTTAGCCATATTTAACTTACCTTTTCGTTGACCAAAATCATAAAGGTCATAATTCAAGCCTAAATAAGCTAAGTTTTGATATTGGATAGTACCAATAGTAGTCTGACCAACCGAAATTACACTGGCATTCTGACCTTGCAAATTTTTAGAATATTGGGAATTAAATCCTGTTTGCAGTTTAGGGAAATAAGAGGACTTTGCCTTACCTATTTCCGCTTTGCTTATTCCGATATCCAGCTTAGCAGCTTTAATATCAAAAGAATTACAGATGGCTTTGTCCAAAGTCTGCTCAAAACTTATTGACTCTGCCATCGTTGAATTTTGGCACAGACAATAAACTAAACCTATTATAAATGAGACAACCCCAGCCTTGAACTTTTTCATCTTAATTTCAGATCACACGATTATGGATACTAAACATATATTTGACTAAATATACCGAATTTTCAAGTAAATAAATGTATATATATTTAATGATAAGAATTAAAAAATACTTGACATATATTCAAATATTACTAAATATTTGCAGGCATTATATTTTTATGACAAAAAGCTCACTATTTTAATGATAGTGAGCCTTTAAGTATTTTTATATTAATTAAGTTGAGAATAACAAAAGAGAATAAGTTTCTATTATTGCTTTACCAAAAAACATTGCTATTATTGCCCCAAAAACAAGAGCCGGCCCGAATGGCAAAAATGTAAAACTTTGACGTTTTTTTGCTCCTTCAATAATGACTATTGCACCAATACCCGCAAGGAATAAAGCCACTAACATTGTTAATAACGCACCGATAGTAGTATTTGAAATACCCAGTAATTTACTTAAAGAAGGAATAGCAAGAGAAAATAACATTAACGAGGTATAAGCAATTGATTTATAATCTTTATCCTTATACATATTAATTACAATGATTGGAATACCGACTATAACCTGAAAAATCAAGCTCAATGCAACAATTAAAAATAATTGTTTAACTCCAAACCAAGCACCAAGTCCTGCCGCTAAAACAGTATCACCTTCGCCAAATGCTCTTTCTCCGACAAATATTTTTCCCAGTCTGGAAATAACTTCAAATAAAGCCGCTCCGACTATTGCTCCTAAAACTGAATAAAGAAAGGCTTCTGGCATAAATCCAAATACTGGAACACCAATAGATCCAGAACCATACCCTCCGATGTCAAAGAAACTATAAAGCAAACCCAATGGGATTAATGGAATTGATACAGCATCATAAATCAACTGTTCTTTTAAATCGGTAACTGTAATTACAATTAATCCTGCGGTAAGAATCATTAAGAATAAGGTTTTTAATGACATTCCAAAACTGAGGTATAAAAGTATAAATAATAAACAGGAAGCACCTTCAACCAATGGATACTGTATACTAATTTTTGCTTTACAATGCCTGCATTTAGCTTTCAAAAGAATATAGCTTAATATTGGGACATTATCATACCATGCAATTTTAGTATGACATTTAGGACATTCTGATCTTGGCCTCGCCATGCTTTCACCTGATAAAAGCCTTAATGCTACAACATTTAAGAAACTTCCGATTATTAAACCTAAAAAACCGGCAACAAAAACGAAATAGGATTGGCTAAAAATATTAAAAACTTCTTCTGTCAATTTTATATCTCCTATGAAATTATTTATTTTTTAGTAGATTCCTTTTTTGTAGTTATTATTTTAAGTAATTCGCTTAATGCTTTTTTAAGCCTTCGACTAACTTGCATTTGCGATATACCTAATTGCTTTGCTATTTCATTTTGACTTAGATCATTGAAATAGCTTAACTCTATTACTTCTTTTAAACCTTGGCTAAGATTATTTACAGCTTCTGCAAGCATTATTCTATCTTCCTGCGCCGTTAAAAAATCCTGATATTTATTATCTATAAGTTTATCTACAAGCGTTTGCTCATTCTCAATATTACCTGAAATTACTTGGTCAAGAGAAACAAGCTGTTTTCTCCTGTCAATTTCTATAACTTCATTAATTCTATTTATCGGCAATTGAACTTGCTCGGCAATTTCCATATCAGTCGGAGGTCTGCCATATTTTAAACTTAATTGCTGAATAATTTGATTAATTCTGAAAGAAAGCTCATGTAATTCTCTCGGAGCTCTTATCATAGTTGATTTATCTCTCAAATAATGCCTTATCTCACCTGTAATAAGATAAGTAGAATATGTTTTAAAACTTGCACCTGCATTTGCGTCATACTGCTCTATTGCTTTAAGCAATCCAAGACTACCCACTTGAATCAAATCTTCAATTGGGTCAGTATTTCTTCTGGCTAAGCCATGTGAAACTTTTTTCACAAATGGTAAGTAATAGCTTACGATAAGATCTCTTATCTGTAACTTTGTTTTTTTATCTTCAGCAGCTTTATACTCTTTTAGCCAAATATTTATATCATTTTGTGATGTAATCTCTTGAAGATTCACAGTACGCATTATCCTTTACTTGGGAAATATTAAGGCTTTCTGATTATAACATATCATTGGAGGTCATTATAATATATTTTAGAAAATCATATTAGTTATGTATTAAAAAAAGATGATCCCTGTTCAATACAGCGATCATCTTTTTGTGACTTAGAGCTTTTTTATTTATTAAAGTGCGGAATCTCCACGTTCACCCGTTCTTATTCGGACGGCTTCTTCTAAGTTATGAACAAATATTTTTCCATCACCTATTTTTCCTGTTTGAGCCCCTTCTTGAATTGCAGCTATAGTTTTTTCTACCATCTCATCTGTAACTGCTATTTCTATTTTTGTCTTTGGTAAAAAAGCTACGTCATATTCTGCACCACGGTAATATTCTACCTGCCCTTTTTGGCGGCCGAAGCCTTGTACTTCGCTTACCGTCATTCCAAATACACCTATTGCAACTAATGCATTTTTTACGTCATCTAATTTATAAGGCTTTACTATCGCTTCTATTTTTTTCATATGGTCTCCTAATGATAAATATTGTGGGATTTAATTATACTACAGAAAAATAATGCCTAATCTTTAATTAAAGGATATAGCCTCTTTCTCCATGCTGACTTAAATCTAATCCTTCAACTTCTTCTTCTTCACTTACTCTTAATCCTGTTAACCAATCAATACTCTTTAATATTATTGCAGTCATTAAGAATGAATAAGCAATTGCAGCTCCTATACTGATAAGTTGAATCCATAGTAATGAAGGATTGCCAAAGAATAATCCATTTGCTCCAAGTGCATTAACTGCTTTAGAAGCAAAAAGACCAGTAGCAATAGCTCCCCAAACTCCGCCAACACCATGAACACCAACAGCATCTAAGGAGTCATCGTATTTGAATTTGTATTTTAAGCTAACTGCTGCATAACATAATACACCGGCCACAAGACCAATTAAAATAGCAGGCATTACTGAAACATAACCACATGCCGGAGTTATAGCTACAAGACCGGCTACTGCACCAGATGCAACACCTAATACAGTAGGTTTTCCATGATGTTTCCATTCAATAATAAACCATGAGATAGCTGCTGCAGCTGCAGCTATATGTGTAACAACTACTGAAGAAACAGCCATTTGATTAGCACCAAGTGCGCTTCCACCATTAAATCCGAACCATCCAAACCATAATAAGGCTGTACCAAGTAAGGTAAGTCCTAAATTATGAGGAGGCATTGCATTTTGAGTAAAGCCTTTTCTTTTTCCAACCATAATTGCTGCGGCAAGAGCAGAAAAACCTGAACTGATATGAACTACAAGTCCACCGGCATAATCAAGAGCGCCTAAATTTCTTATCCAGCCTCCAAGTCCCCATACCCAATGAGCAAGAGGGAAATAAACAAAAGTGCTCCATAATACTAAAAAGATTAAATAAGATTTAAACTTAAATCGTTCAGCAAATGCTCCTGAAATTAAAGCAGGTGTAATAGCTGCAAACATCATCTGAAAAAGCATAAACTCTTGATGAGGAATAGTTGCTGCATAATCTGCATTAGGCTGTAAACCGACATGTTTAAGTCCAAACCAACTTAAATTCCCTATAATATGACCTATATCAGGTCCAAATGATAAACTATAGCCGTAAATAACCCATAATAGAGAAACTACGCCAAGAGAGACAAAACTCTGCATAATTGTGCCGAGAATGTTTTTTCTTCTGACCATACCACCATAGTACAAGGCTAGTGCCGGTGTCATAAGCATTACTAAACCTATTGATACAAGCATCCATGCGGTATCACCCGTGTCAATGACTGCTTTTGTCGTTTCTGCTGCCATTGCACCAGATGTAAACATAAAAAACGAAATAATAAATACTGCTGAAAGGCTTATTGCTCTTTCAATCCACTTGCTCGCGGTCATAATGTCCTCCTGTTTTGCGAGTTTAAATTTTTCTACATGATCTCTTCTTTATTTTAATTATTATAGAGGAATTATTTAAAAATGAAATTTTCTCATTTCCCAAAATAGTTTTATGCTAAACAGAAATGACTATTTTTTTTGTAATAAACTTAAGTTTTGAAAATAAATAATAATAGTTTTAGATTCAAGAAATAGTGATTTTTTTCTTTATTCATCAAATTTTCAAAATAATTTAATATAAAAAAAATATTAAACTATATAAACTGCAACCCTCTAGTTAACAAAACTTAATATTTTGTATGTATTTATAAATTTGTTTATCTCATAATAGGTTTTGCAGTTAAAACATAGCTTTAAAAATACTATAAATTAATAAAAATCGTATAGAGTAGGAGAAAACTATGCAAATATCTCAACCAAAAGGGATTTCAAACTTTTTTAAAATGATGCTGGATCATCCGAAAGGTCTTTATTTTTTATTCTGTGTAGAGATGTGGGAAAGATTTAGCTATTACGGGATACGTGCACTTTTATTTCTTTATATGACAGAAAAACTTATCTTTTCAGTGGGTAAAGCAGGCAGCATATACGCATGGTACACAGGACTAATATATACTACACCATTAATCGGTGGCTATATAGCTGATAGATACTTAGGAGCAAGAAGAAGTATATTAATCGGTGGAGGATTGATGGCTCTAGGCCAATTCTGCCTTGCAACAGGATCATTAAATTTATTTTTTGCGGCTTTAGGACTTTTGGTGTTAGGAAATGGATTTTTCAAACCCAATATATCTACAATTGTCGGAAAATTATATCCTGAAAATGACCATAGAAGAGATGGCGGATTTACTATCTTTTATATGGGAATAAATTTAGGTGCATTTTTAGCTCCATTAGTTTGTGGAACTCTGGCAAAACTATACGGTTATAAATATGGATTTATGTTTGCCGGTTTTGGAATGATACTCGGGCTTATAATCTATATACTTGGACAAAATAAGTTTTTAGCTCATTACGGACTTGCCCCCATTCACTGTAAAGAACAAAAAGAATGCCCTGCCGATGCAACTGACCTTGATAAACCTTTAACCAAAGAAGATAAACAAAAAATAGCAGTTATTTTTACACTGGTATTTTTCAGCATATTTTTCTGGTCTTCTTTTGAACAGGCAGGCTCTTCATTAACGCTTTTTGCAGAACATTCAACCAATAGAATGCTACCGATTTTACATAAAAATATTCCTGCGAGCTTTTTTCAGTCAATTAATCCTTTTTTAATTATGATTTTAGCTCCGTTATTTTCTTCATTATGGTTAGGACTTTCAAATAAAAAATTAGATCCTTCAGCTCCTATGAAATTTGTTTTAAGCTTGAGCTTTGTTTCATTAGGATTTATAGTTATGTTTTTTGCGGCAAATTTAGCCGGTTTATCAGGAAAAGTAAGTTTCTTATGGCTTATTAGCGTATATTTTCTTCATACAATAGGTGAATTATGTCTTTCACCTGTTGGATTATCAATGATAACCAAACTTGCTCCTTTAAGATTTGCATCAATGCTTATGGGCGTATGGCTAAGCGGAAGTTCTCTTGCTAATTTAACCGCAGGCTTTTTTGCGGGAAACTATGACAAAATCAGCCATAATTTTTTCTTCCTTATACCGGCAGTAACTTCAGGAATTGCAGCGGTTATATTATTAGCATTAGTACCTGTTCTTAAAAAGTGGATGAATGGAGTAGAGTAATTCTTAAATTTCTTTTGGAATCAGCTCTTCTTGCATAGCTTTTAGAGCTGCCTGAGTTCTATCTTCAACTTCAAGCTTTTGAAAAATATTTTTAAGGTGGGTTTTAACTGTATTAAGACTTATATAAAGCTGTTGTGATATTTCATTATTGCTACAACCTTTAGCAATAAGGCTTAGCACGTCCACTTCTCTTTCAGTTAAGCTATTTTCCTGTAATTTTATATGTTTATTTTTATTGGCCAGATTATTCAACACTATTCTTGCTATTTGAGGATCAAGCCAGCTTGCTCCGTTATATGTCGTTTTAATTACAGACACAAGTATGTTAGGGTCAATATCTTTTGTGCAGTAGGAATTAGCTCCTGCTGAAAGAGCTTCAAGCACATCATTTTCACCGTCATGAGATGTTAACATAATTATACCCGGTGGATTTTTAAGCTTTTTTATCTCTTTTACAGCTTGTATTCCATCCATTATAGGCATACCAATATCTAACAATATTATATCGGGATTAAGTTCTTTAACTGATTCAATAGCTAAAAGTCCATTCTCAGCTACTCCTACAACTTCAATATCAATAAAATGCTTAAAAGTAGTTTTAAGTCCTACTACTGTTAATTTAGAGTCATCTGCAATTATTATGCGGATTTTTTTATCCATTTTCTACCCTTTTAAATTTATTAAGCAACAGGTAATGTAAATTTAAAGACTGAACCTTGCCCTTCGACACTTTCTGCCCAAATATATCCATTATGTTTATTTATAACCTGATAAGAATAATATAATCCTAATCCTGTTCCCGCAGGCTTTCTTCCTTTATTTAAAGAAAACCTTTTGAACAACTCGGGCATTTCCTCTCTATTAAGTCCTATTCCATCATCTTTAATTGAGACTAAAACCATATCATTTAGAATTAATGGACTTTTTAAGGTAGTATAAGAATCAGATGAAGCAATTGGGTTATATATTGAATCTTTGTTCTTATAACTTTGTATTTCGCATATTATATGACCTCGATGAACTCCATTAGCAATAGCATTACTTATAAGATTATGTAAAACTCTTTTAATTTCTCTTTCATCCGCTGATATAACAGCATTTTCTTCTTTTTCCATGTTTATAATAATTTTTTTGTCATTAGCAAGTGACTTTATTTGTCCTATTGATTCATTTACTAATTTAACAATATCAAATTCTGATTTAAAAAGTTGAACATTTCCCATATCATATCGATAAACTTCAAGAAGAGTGCTGACCATTTCTAAAGAAGAATTATTTGTACTTTTAATGAGGCTTAAAACCTCTTCCTGTTCAGAAGTTATAGGGCCGTAATCTTCTTTTAACAGATAATTAATTGTTTGATTTTCTGCAAGCATAGGAACTTTAAGATCATGAGTCAGCGTAGCTACAAAGTTATCTCGCAATTGCTCCTGAGTTTTAAGTTCTTCTGCCATTTTATTAAAAGTATTTGCAAGTTGAGCAATCTCGTCCTTACCTTTAATATTCACTTTTAAATCTAAATCCCCTTCTGATAACTTCCTCGCAAAATATACGAGCTTTAAAATAGGTGTTGTGATAGTGCGTGCAAACAATGCAGCAATAATTATCGCTACTATTAAGCTAATAATTGAAATAACGCTAATAGCTTTAATATTTTGTATTAAAGGATTAATGAATTTTTCATTATTTACTCTTATAAAAGCATATCCGATTATATTTCCCAAATAACCTTTAATAGGTATTTCTTTAATAATTGAATTAGATTTTATTTCTGCTAACGATAATTTTTCACTGTTAGTAGGCTTGATTAATATTGATATATCTTGATTACTAAAATCATAGGAATTAATCATTTTTGTTCCCAAAATAAGAATTCCTTCAAATTTTTTACCCTTTAAAACAGGGTAAAAAACAATATTATATAATCCAAAAATATTTTTAGCCTTATTATTTTTATAAAACATTCCTTCTGAAATAAGCTCCGAAGATGTTATAATCTCTCCAGAATTTACAATATTTAAGAGTTTCATCAAATTAGAATCAGGCTTTAAATAAATAAAATTTGAATTAGAAGAAATAACCTTTTTATCTTTTGTTATAAAAACAGCTAAGTCCAGTTTTGTACTTTTAGATAATATTGAAAGTTGTTTTTCTATTTCATTATCGGACTTTTTAATAAAATAATTCATTTTAGACAGATTAGCTATTAATAATAACTTGTTAAATTCTTGAGAAGTTTGTCGGATAAAAAATTCAGAGTTGTATTGAAGTTCATATCTAGCACTATTAAGCAAACTTTGGTTTAACATTGCATTAGAAAAATTAGTTACAGCAATCATCGGAATTATAGTAATAAATAAAACAAGAGAAAGCAATTTAGTTGTAATAGTATCGATTGCAGGGATTTTTAAACTTTTAAATATATATTTAAGTCGTTTTATCATATCTTACAGCCTAGTTCAGAATCTCTAATACAACACTAGATTATTATATCTTATTTTTAGAGAAGTTTTAAATCAAATAAAATTATTTTCAAATTATATGATTTAATTTAGTTATTATTGTGATAAAATAACCTCCATGTCCCATCGGTACTTTAGAGAGTTAATTAATAAAATAGGTCAGCCGGCTATTAAATATGAAAACTTTAAATGATTATGTAGAGTTAATAGAAACAATAGCAAGAATAGAATACAACCGTTTATCAACTTCGTCACATTTGATAGATTTCTCCGAATTGGTTAATATTGGGGCAATAGCGGTTCATGTTCTTATTACTTCAAATAAAGATAAGGAATATAATATTTCTTATATGTCTACTGCCATAAAATGGGCGATAAGAAATGAACTTAGACGCCGTTATAAATGGTATGCAATGAAAAGCACAGCCAAAGATGACAATGATGCACTTATTGATGCAACTGAAGAAAACCTTGATATTGAAAAAAGTAAAATCAGAGAGTCGGTTTATGAGCAAATTCTTTCAATTGAAGATATGGAAGAAGCTGATAATCCTACACAAATAAAAGATTCATCCTTAAATCCCGAAGAAAGTCTTGAATTAAGAGAATTAAATAAAGCAATAAAAGAAGCTATGAAATTTTTACTTCCGAGAGAAAAAATGGTAATAGAGAGTAGATTTTTTAAAGGCAGAAGAATAAAAGACCTTGCCGAAGAGATGAATATTTCCTCCTCAAGAGTTTCAAGAATTATTCAATCAGGCTTAGACAAAATAAGAAATGAACTAAAGAAAAAAGATATGTATTTAGACTAAAAACAAGTTTTGAAACAATCAATATTATTTATCCAAATTATAAAAGACCTATACTAATAATTCATATATACGTTTTCTTTATCAGAGATTTTATAAAGTTGTCCATATAGCTTAATGCCTTTGTAGAAGGGTTTTAATCATTAACTGGTTTATGATTATAGCAATCTATTACTTTGCATTATAAGGATATGACTTATGAAAGTATTATTCTGTACAGATGGATCTGAGGCTTCTAATTTTGCAATAAAAAAAGCTTTATCTATCTTAAAAAAAGATATAGAAATTCATCTATTAAATTCAGGGGATTGGGGGCTACTTCCAACCTTTATTACTTTTCCATACGAAACAGAAGTTGGCTTTCCTACTGAAAAAAATATTGGTGAAGAAATATTAAATGCCACAGAAATTTATATTAATCAGCTTGGCTTTAAGGTGGATAAAAAAGATTTTTTGTTCGGACCTGCTGATAAAGTCATATTAGAGCAAATTAACGAAAATAAATACAATGTTGTTGTTATGGGTTCACATGGAAAGAAAGGATTTTCTAAGTGGCTTGGCAGTATTAGTAGAAAAGTTGTATTCAAATCACCTATTCCAGTTATTATTGCCCGTCCGCCCCATAAAGAAAAAGATAAGATAGAAACTAAAGAAATATTAATTGCTGCTGATGGCTCAGCATGTTCATTTAACGCCATAACAAAAATGACTGAGCTTTTAAATATGGAAGATAGCAATATTGAAGTAATAAATGTAATTGCGGGAATTGAAAATTTACCTGTAGAAATATCTATGGATGAAGAGTGGCTAAAAATGATAACAGAAAGACAAAATAAATTATCCGAAGAAATATTTGACAAAGTAAAAATATTATTGAGCAAAAAAGGTATAACTGTTAAAAACAGTATTATTAAAAAAGGAGATGCTGCAAGAGAAATACTGGAATATATTAAAGAAAAGCCCAAATTATTAACAATTTCAGGATCACATGGAAGAGAAGGTTTTTCTGATATTCTATTGGGAAGTGTAAGCAAAAGAATACTTGACAATGCCCCCAATATGGTATTAATTGTACCTATAAACAGGTAATAAAAAACAGAAATATAATTCTCAATTTTAAAACCAGAGTAGTTTTAAAAACTTAACAAATGGGTAAATAAATACTATAATGCTAAATGGAAAAATTAAAAATAATTTTTGTTAAATAAATTTTGTTTTTTTATTAAAATATTAATAAGAGTTAAATTAATAAACAGAAAGTTTGACTTGAAATAATAGTTATAGTAATGATATGTTAATATCAAAAATATGAAAATATTTTATACATATAAAACTTGAAAAGGAGAAAATAAAAAATTTAATAAAAATAAGCAATTAATTGTCGTTTAATGTTTTTATAAAACAAAGTTATTGGGTAATATCAATTCAATTTATTTTTTTATTGTGTAATAGGGTTAAAAAAACGAAGAGGGACACCATGTCAAAACTATCAGCTCCAAAGAGCGAAGCTCCTGCATTAGATGTAGATAAGCCTATGTTTCCAATCAGCGTTGTTGCTGATTTGTTAAAGGTTCATCAAAGAACACTAAGAATTTATGATGATGAAAATATTCTTGTGCCAAACAGATCACCAAAAAACAGAAGATTATATTCTTTTAATGATATTGAAAGAGGAAAATTCATTCAGTATCTTACAAGAGAACTGGGAATTAACCTTGCCGGTATTAAAATAATTTTCTATCTTCTATCTCAACAAAAAATTGATTCCTCACGTTATATTGATTATTTAAGTGAAATTGCAAAAAACTTAAATCTAGGAACCGAAGAATCAGAAGAAACTGAAGAACCTGCTCCTAAAAAAGGAAAAAAAGCAGAGTAATCAGTTTTAACAGCAATAATTAATAAACAGCAGATCAAACTGCTGTTTATTTTTTTGCGATTATAAAAACATATAAATTCCTCTAATAAGTTGGCATTAGCTTATTTAAAAACGAATTAACCCCTATTTGAGCATCATTATGAGAAATAGCCTTTAAAAAGTTTTCTGGCTCAACTTTTTCAGGATCAGCTGTTTTATTATTTTTTAATGTTTTTTTCAACAACATAAGCGCATTAGGTGAATTATGGGCTAATTTATTACAAATAGCTAAAACTTCCTTATGAAAAGAGTCTATTTCAATCAATTCAGAGACTATACCTATATCATAAGCCGTTTTTGCCTTAATTAAATCACCAAGTGCCATATAATAATGAGCTTTTTTTGAGCCCATAAGTTCTTCCAATCTGTGAATTCCGCCATATCCTGGAATTAATCCTATTTTAACCTCGGATAAAGCAAATTTTGCATCAGTAGAGGCTAAAATAATATCGCAACTGAGTATCATCTCAAATGCTCCGCCGATTGCAACTCCATCTACTGCCGCAATTATAGTTTTAGGATGATTTTCAATATAAGATAATATTTTTCTTACTTTTAAGAGTTTTTTTTCAAACTCCGCAATATTTTCTTTAACTAATTTAAATTTACTTTCATAATCCTTTAGATTGACGCCTGCGGAAAAGATTTTTTTACCGCTTTTAGAAATTATACTTTTTGCATTTATTAATATGATTCTGATTTCATTATTTTCTTCAAAACTTTTCAAGACATGATATATCTCGTCAAAAATCGCATAACATAGCGTATTTAGTTCTTCAGAATTATTTAGAGAGATTATACCGATTTTGTTCTCTGTTTTAACATCAATATATTTTAAATTCTTCATTTTATTTCTCCAGTTAAGCATAAGATATTATTAGTCTATTATATAAAGCTGAATTTAGACAAAAATAAATAACAAAGCATTAATATTAATAAATTAATTTGTTATTTTTAGATACTTAAAGCTGATATTGCGTTATAATTTAATCAGATCGAATTTATTCAGTTATAGTTAAAACAGGGGTTAAAATTATAAAATGACTAATAACCTTAAAAATCTAATCGAGACAATGCCAAATCTTCCTTCAATGCCTAATATAGTTTCAGAAGCATTAAATATAATTGAAGACCCTAAATCCAATATAAATAAACTTTCAGAAGTAATTTCAAAAGATATTTCTATTACTACAGAAATTCTTAAACTTGTAAACTCAGCCTATTATGGATTTCCGGCTCAAATCACTTCAATAAATAAAGCAATGGCTTTACTTGGGTTTAGTAAAGTTAAAAGTTTAATAATGAGTGTTGCTGTTAAACCAATGATGATGTCAACAGGCGGAAAATCGCTTTGGGAACATTCGGTAAGATGTGCGGTCGGTAGTGAAATTTTAGCAAAAAGCCTTGGAAAATCTGACACCGATGAAGCTTTTATTATGGGCTTATTACATGACATTGGTAAAACAGTTTTAGAAATATACAATAAAGACGCATCTAAAGAAATTACAAGACTTGTCGGACTTGGAGCAGATAGACTTGCTGCTGAAAAAATGATCTTTGGCTTTCAGCATACTGAAATAGGCGAACAGCTTGTTCAAAAGTGGAAATTACCGAGTTTAATAGGTTCTAGCGTAAAATATCATCATGAACCACAAAATTCAGATAATATTACGATGGTAGGGTGTGTATATGTTGCAGATAAAACATGTCAAGACCTATTAAAATATCCTATTCTGGATCCTGATATTACTGAAATATTTGATTTTGAAATTCCTGATCCAATGCAATTAAGAGATCAGATTTTTGAAAAAAGTCAGCATATTATTGCGGCTCTTTCAAAATAACTAATCAAAATGATTGTATCAACACTTATTTTAATTATTTCTTTTATTTTCATAGCTTTTGAAAAACTTCCTAAAGTGACAGTTGCAATGATAGGTGGAGCTTTAACTTTAGCATTGGGATTAATCCCTAAAGAGCGAGCATTTTACCATGTTGATTTCAGCGTGATTTTTTTGCTTGTAAGCATGATGATAATTGTTCATATTGCAAACAGAAGCGGAATGTTTAAATGGTTGGCAATAAATATATTAAAAAAAATAGGGGCAAAACCAAAAATAATTTTACTTGCCCTATGTACTTTAACGGCTGTATTATCTGCCTTTTTAGATAATGTGACAACTGTGTTTCTGGTAATTCCCGTAACTTTTATAATTGCGAAAGAAATAGAAATAAATCCTGTTCCTTTTTTACTATGTGAAGTTTTAGCTTCAAATATAGGAGGAACAGCTACTTTGATTGGCGACCCTCCTAACATTATTATAGGAAGTGCGGCTGGTCTTAGTTTTATGGACTTTGTAAAAGAATTAACGCCTGTAATCATCCTTATTTATTTAGCGTCTATGGCTTTATTATTGCTCTTATTCAGAAAAGAACTTGTTTGCAAACCTGAATTAAATAAAAATATTGAAAATTTAGATAATTCTAAATCAATAAAAGATTCTAATTTAGCAATAAGATCAATAATAGTTTTATCATTGGTAATAATTGGCTTTATTTTGCGTGATGTAATTCACATAGAGGCTTATATTGTCGCTTTTTTAGGCGCATCAGTATTACTTCTTTTTGAAAAACCAAAACAAATTCTTCATGATGTTGAATGGATGACAGTCTTTTTCTTTATAGGGCTTTTTCTTATCATCGGTGGATTCATCGAAACAGGTGGTATTGACTTATTAGCCCACCAACTTATTAAATTAACTAATGGAAACTTAAAGGTTGCAGCCATGGTTATATTATGGGGGTCTGGATTTTTATCGGCATTAATTGATAATATCCCTTATACTGCAACGATGACTCCATTAATTAAACAGCTTTCAACCAATATGAATATACATCCTCTTTGGTGGTGCTTATCTTTGGGAGCATGCCTTGGAGGGAATGCAACTGTTATTGGAGCAGCCGCAAATATTATAGTCGCAGAAGCCTCAAGAGCGTCAGGCTATCCTATTTCATTCTTTAAATTTATGAAATACGGTGTATTAGTTACTATTGTTTCCCTTGTTATAAGCAGTTTTTATATTTATTTAAGATTTTTATGCTGATTTTAATTAGCCTTTAAGGACTTCAAGAAAAACTTTACCATATTTTTCCAGTTTATTTTTCCCGACTCCTGAAATAGTACCTAATTCCGTTAAACTTTGCGGTTTTATTGTTGCCATCTCAATTAAAGTGCTGTCGTGGAAAATTATAAATGGAGGTATTTTTTGTTCTTGAGCAAGAGAAGCTCTCAACGCTCTTAATTCTTGGAATAAATCCTCATTTTCTGATTTGAGCGAAGTTGAACGCTTAGTCTTTTTAAGCATTTTCTCCTTAACCTCTTTTTTATCAAGCACATCACTGCGTAAATATATTTTTTCTTCGCCACGCAATATTTTATTTGATTTAGAGGTTAATTTAGCCGCACCATAGGCTTCCATCTCAATAGCAGCAAGTCCTGAAGCGACAATCTGCCTGAAAATAGATTTCCATTGGACTTTATTATACTCTTTGCCCACTCCGAAAGTAGTTAATTTATCATGATTAAATCTTTTAACTTTTTCATCTTCTTTACCTGTAAGCACATTGATTAAATGAGTTATTCCAAATCTTTGGTCTGTTCTGTAAATGCAGGATAACGCTTTTTGTGCGGCAATTGTCCCATCAAAAGTTGCAACGGGATCAAGACAGCTATCACAGTTATCACAAGATTTTTCTTCGGTTTGTTCTCCAAAATAATCCAAAAGAACTTGCCTTCTGCATCTTACAGTTTCAACAAAACCTATTACTGAATCCAATTTTTGATACTCAAGCATTTTATGTTCTGTATCAGCATTTGAGCCAGCTATAAATTGTTGAAGTTTAACTATATCTTCAAGCCCGTAAACCATCCACGCATCAGAAGGAAGTCCGTCCCTACCTGCTCTACCTGTTTCCTGATAATAGGCTTCAATACTTTTAGGCAAGTCCAAATGAGCCACAAACCTTACATCGGGCTTATTTATACCCATACCGAAAGCAATTGTCGCAACCATTATTATGCCTTCTTTTTTAATAAATTTAGCCTGATTTTTCATTCTCACATCCGCACTAAGCCCTGCGTGATATGGCAAGGCCTTAAATCCATTTTCTTTGAGGTATTTTGCAATTTCCATAACCTTATTTCTTGAAATGCAATAGACAATACCCGAATTGTCTTTATGCTCGGTGTGTAGATAAGCCAAAAGCTGTTTTTTTTCGTTATCTTTAGCCATAACACGATAATTTATATTAGGTCTGTCAAAACTTGAAACAAAAACACGTCCCTGTTCAAGCTTTAAATGTTTAATAATATCCTGACGGGTAAGCATATCAGCCGTTGCAGTAAGAGCAATACGAGGAATAGACGGAAATTTATCGTGTAATTTTGAAAACTCTTTATATTCCGGTCTAAAATCATGCCCCCATTGCGAAACGCAATGCGCCTCATCAATAGCAAAAAGTGATACTTTGCATTGATGTAAAAGATTAATAAAACCGTCAGTATTTAATCTTTCGGGAGAAACATAAACAACATCCAATTCACCATTTTGCATCTGTTCTTCAACGTCATAGGCTTCTTGTTGTGATAAAGTTGAATTTAAAACAGAGGCTTTAATCCCCAATTCCGTCAAAGAATCAACCTGATCCTGCATAAGTGCAATAAGAGGCGATACGACAATTGCCACACCTTCAAGGCATAAAGCAGGTATCTGATAGCAAAGGGACTTTCCTCCGCCTGTTGGCATTAATATTAAAGAATCTCCACCATTAATTATATGGTCAATAATTTCAGCCTGTTGACCTCTGAAAGAACTATAACCAAAAACGGAGTGTAATACCTCAAGAGGCTTTTGTTTTAATTTAGCTGACAAAATGCTTTAACCTTGTTTTTTTTAAATTATTTACCAATAATTATATCATTCTTAATAACTTTTTATCTTAGGCGAATATTTGCCCAATTATCTTTATAAATTTTTCTTAATTGGTCAATATCTTCTTTTTTTCCTCTATTAAAAAGTGATTGAGAAAGATCACCACCACTTTGCCCTATATTTTCAATATCTTCATCAAAATCATAAGTACCCTTTTGATTTAATTTTGCATCAAGTGCACCATGCATTAAACTAAGCTCATAAACATTAACATTAGATGGATCACCATCAAACCCAGCTATTTCCTTTAAAGTATCCATATTTGTTGCATTAATTTTTGCATTTTTAAAAATACTTTGAACATCATTTACAGAATACTGCATACCGGTAGGCATTCCCATTTTTTGCATACTGTTCAAATTACCTTTAACCCAGGGCATAAAATTATTAACATTTATTGAATTATCCGCCATAAATTAAATCCTCATTCAGTCAATTACTTTTTCTCATAAACAGGAACAGGAGTATTTGCTGTTTGTATATCATTAATTAAAATAGTTTTATCTTTTTTAAACGGAGCTAAAATCTCGCCCAGTACTTGCCTAAAGGTTGTCGGAGTTGCATTTAAAAAATCGCCTGATGTAATTTTCACTGTTTTATTATCGGGATTTTGCGGGTCCGTGCCAGTCAAAGTAGGAGGATAACTTTGCCCTGCTAAATGTTCTTCTGTATATCCAAGACCTATGGTTGTTACTCCTGAAGTAAATAATTTAAGTTGTTCAGGGTTAACTTTATTGATATCTACACCTAGAATATTTCTTATTTCTGCATCAGCTTCTTTAGCATAATCAACTAGTGCAGCAGAACGATCTACATTCTCAGGTGATTTATACACATAATTATTATTTTCTATTACACCGCCAAAATCTGTGTATTCCGAGGGTTTTTGTGGATTAAACTTAAAATTCAAATTAAATGAATCATTTTTCATGGTATCAGCCACATTTTGAGTTGTTGTTTTACCATGTATAGCTAATTTTGTAGCGGACACAAAATTCTGAATTGATAAACTTCCCATATCTTCGTTAGTTCTCCCTTAATAAAACTCTTATTAAGATAAAAACAAACTAATAATAGAAGTTGCTAGATTAGCATATTAATTTTTAATGTTTAAAAATTTAAGACTTTCTCATATACTTCTTTTAATTTCTCGTAATAGGCTTTTTTAGTATAAAGATTTTCGGCCTTGTTTCTTGCTTTTTTACCCATTTCAACGGAAAGAGTTCTATCTTTATAGAGAATATTTATAGCTTCAGCCAATTTTTCGGCATCGGCAGGCTCAAATATAAGGCCTGTTTCATTATTCTCGACAATTTCTGGAATTCCGCCTATATTACTTCCTATTACTGCTTTACCATAGAAGAAAGATTCCATTGCAGAAGTCGGAAAATTATCAAAACCATTACTTGGAATAATTGTTGCAATGCAGTTTTTGTATTCTTCTTCAAGCTCTGTACCCGACATATAACCCAAAAACTTTATATTAGGCATATCTTTAGCCAATTTTTTAAGCTTTGACTCTTCTCCGCCTGAGCCTACAAGACGTAATTCTATATCTTTTGGTAATAGCTTCATAGCTGCTATTAAAGACTTTAATCCTTTTTCATCGGACAATCTTCCGCAATAAAGAAAATAGCCGTTATCATTATAATTAGGAATTATTTCAAGCTGAGAATCTTCGAGAAAATTATTTATTGTAGTTAATTTATTCTCTGCTAATCCCGATTTTATTGCTAAATTTTTAATGGCATTTGACGGACAAATATAGAAAGAAGGATATTTATAGAGCTTCGAATTTTTATTATAGAAAAATACCGAAGCAAATTTTACACTTTCATAAAGAGAATTTCTATAACATTTATTCGTAATGCAGTTAAATAGTCCTATCCAATCACTTTTACCAAGGCAAGTTAAACCTTTACAGAAGGTTTTATTATGCCTCATAAGCCTTCCGCCAGGGCAGAACATTCCACAATCATGTATTGTCATAACCATTGGAATATTGTATTTTTCGCAAGCATTAACAACTGATACCGTTAAATTATGTCCTATATTATTTATATGGACAATATCGGGTTTTATCTCCTGTAAATATGCTTCTAAATTAATTTCAGCGTTTTTATTATAATATCTTTTGTAGATTTTTTTCAGAGATTTCCCTTTTCTATCTGGGAAATAATTAGAATATTTATAATCTTTTTCAAAATATTCATCCGCTTTACAGGCATAATAAAAAACTTCATGCCCCTCGGTCTGTAAAATATTTCCTAAAGAATTAACATATTTCTCAGCTCCGCCTATAGGTTCAAAAAAGTTATTTATTATTAAAATTTTCATACTGTGTTCCTTTAGGAAATTAATTTCTTTTTTAATTATACATGAAGAAAACAGTTTTAAATATTTATAACTGTACTTGATTTAAGGTCTATAATAAAATTAAGGTATATAATTTAGTTGGAATTAAAGAATGAATATATTAATTACCGGCGGAGCAGGTTTTATTGGCTCTCATACAGCGGATATACTGTTAAAAAACGGCTATAACGTAATAATTGCCGATAATTTATGTTCGGGAAAAGAAAATAATTTAAACAATTCTGCTAAATTTTATAAAGTTGATATAAGCTCGCCCGAATTAGAAAAAATATTTATTGAAAATAAAATAGATTTTGTTTTTCATTTTGCAGCTCAGGCAAGCGTAAGCGTTTCTAACAAAAATCCTTTATTAGATGCCGAAAATAATATAATGGGCTCAATCAACCTTTTATCAATATGTAAAAAATATAATGTTAAAAAATTCATAGCAGCTTCAACTGCTGCGGTCTATGGTTTTCCTGAATATTTACCTGTTGACGAAAATCATAAAACCGAATGTCTTTCTTTTTACGGATTATCTAAATTAACAATGGAAAATTACATTAAACTATTTGGTATTGATTATATAATTTTCAGATATGCCAATGTTTATGGGCCAAGACAGCTACCTCATGGCGAAGCTGGAGTCATATCAATATTTTTAGATAAAATTATAAATAATAAGCCACTTGAAATACATAGCAACGGTAATCAAACAAGAGATTTCGTTTCGGTAACAGACATAGCGAAAGTTAATTTGCTTGCTATTGAAAAAACCGATATTAAAAATAAGACGATAAACGTATCAACTAACACAAGAATAAGTATAAATGACCTTTTTAACACATTAAAATCCTATACTGACTATAATATCGAGCCTGTTTACACACAATCAAGAGAAGGCGATATAGAGCACAGCGTTCTTGATAATAAGCTCTGCAAGTCATTATTTGACTGGAAACCCGAAGTTTCCTTACAAGAAGGCTTAAAACAGCTTGTAGACAGTTGTAAAAACATTAATTAATGTCGGAGTATAAAGTAAATGCAAATCAATAGTTTTGAAACGCCAATTTTATTTATCATTTTTAATAATCCCGAAACAACAGAAAAAGTTTTTAATGAAATTAAAAAAATAAAACCAAAACAATTATTCTTATATTCTGACGGAGCTAGAACAACTGTTGAAGGCGAAAATGAAAAATGCAATAAATGCAGAGAGATCGTTAAAAATATTGATTGGGATTGCGATTTTAAAATAAATTTCAGAGAAGATAATGTTGGTCCCAGAATAGCAGTAAGTTCAGCAATTAACTGGTTCTTCGATAATGTTGAAGAAGGTATAGTTTTAGAACATGATTGCTTACCGAATGCTTCATTTTTCATCTTTTGCAGGGAAATGTTGAACCATTATCGCAATGACACAAGAATAATGCATATAAGCGGAAATAATTTTAAAAACGGCAAAATATACGGAGACGGAAGTTATTATTTCTCAAGAATTGCTCATATCTGGGGTTTTGCCACATGGAAAAGAGCATGGAAACTCTATGACGTTGAGATGAAAGCTTATGAATCCTTTAAAAACAGTAAACAGATCGACAATATTTTTGACGGATATTTTGTAAAAAAACATATAATCAAATTACTCGATAAAATTGCTTTCAGAAACTCTGCAACGTGGGATCATCAATGGAACTTTGCACTGTTTTCCAATAACGGACTTTCTATCAACCCTAATGTAAATCTAATTAAAAACATAGGATTCGGCGAAGGTGCTGTGCATTGTACCGACACGAGCAGTAAATTTGCAGATATGAAAACCGAAGAAATAAACGAAATAATCCATCCCTCTTTTATCCTTGCAAATAAAAAAGCTGATAAAGAAACTCTGAGTTATAATTTTGATTTTGGGCTTTGGACAAGAATTAAGCGAGAATTTACAAGAACTTTTAAATTTTAAACTCTGCTATCTGCGTTTCTAAATCTTCAGCTAAACAGTTAAGTGCAATTGAACTGCCCGAAATATGACCAATACTTGCAGATTGCTCTTCCATTACATTTGATATCTCTTCTGCCATAGCCGCAACTTCTTGAGTTATGGAAGAAATATTTTCAACAATTTTTACAACCTCATCAGAATGCAATGAAAGATTTTTTATTTCAATTGATACATGTTCTACATGATCTCTTGCAAGACAAGAATCCGTTTCTATAAATTTAAGAGCAGTTTTTGTTTTTTCAATTACATTTAAACTTTCTTCAACTTCAGTAACATTTTTATTTATAGTTAGAACCGCAAGATTAGTACTTGATTGAATAGCTTTAATCATTGAGGTAACTTTATCCGTGGCTTCAGCTGATTGAACGGCAAGTTTTTTAACTTCCTCTGCTACAACTGCAAAACCTTTTCCGTTTTCTCCGGCTCTTGCCGCTTCGATAGAAGCATTAAGGGCAAGTAAATTTGTCTGTCCTGCTATACTTCTTATTAAATCAATTATTGAACTAATCTCCATACTCAAATTATTTAATTCCTCAATAGTTGAAGAAAGGGCAAGTGTTGAAGTTTTAAGATTTTTTGAATTATAAACTGCTGTTTCAGTCTGAATATTGCCTTCTTTTGAATTATTTTCAGTATTTTGAGCTATTTTTACAGCATTTCCAAGATCAAGAGAAATTTCCTTAATTAATTCATTTATTTTATTTATATTATTTAAACTTTCATTAACGCCACATGCCTGTTCCTGTGAACCTGAAGAAAGGACTGAAAGACTTGAAGCTACTTGCTGTGCACTTTCAGCCGTCTGAGTCGTTGATGATTTCATCAATGAAGAAGCTGTTTTCAGATCGACAACAGTTGCATTAATACTTGAAATAAGACCTTTTAAATTGGTTGTAAACTTTTTAAAAGCTCTATTCACTTCGCCTATTTCACTTTTGCTCTCATCATCAGGCAACACAACTGTAAAATCATTATTAGCAATTTGTAAAATATTTTTAGTAAGAACCTCTAAAGGAGTTGCTATATAACTTCCAATAACAAAAGCAACAAATACAGTAATTATCATACCTATAAGAGTAATAATAGATAAAAGAATAATGGTATCAGTAGTTTCTTGATAAACTTCTGCCTTAGGAACTGTAACAAATAAGGTAAAGCCATTATTCAAATGAGTAAAAGAAGCTATTTTATCAACACCTTTATATTTATATTCGACAATACCAGTTTTATTATTTGCAACTTTCTCTGTTAATTTCTTAAATGATCCATTATATATTGTAGAAAGATGTTGATTTTTAGGAAATTCTTTCCCCGATAAAATATTAAAATCTTTATTTAAAAGAAAAGCTGAGCCTGTTTTATACACTTTTATGCTATTAATTATTTCCTGTAAACCTTTAAATGAAATATCCATTCCTGCAACACCGATAAAACGATTATTTTTATACAAGGCTTTTGAATATGTAATCATTTCAATATTGTTTACAGTAGGATCTTTATACAAATCACTCCAAACACCGCTTTTAAGCTCTTTAGGCTGATAAAACCATTTTGCAACTTTATGATCATCAAATATCTTCAAAAGATCCATTGGCTGAGCAACAAATATTCCTTTTTGCTTTATAAGCCATGAGCCATAACTTATGTTTGATTGTTTTCTTGTAGAGTCAGGATCAAAATAAAAATAAGAATCCATATTAATATCAGCATTAGATGCTATCAAATGCATCATTTTTGCAATATTTTTTTCATATTTATCTAGATAAGCAGCATTATTAAGATTATTAAAATCAACGGAACCTTCTACTATATAATTTAACGTATCAACCGATTTTTCAAGTTTTTCCATTAATAAATCCATGCTTTTTGCAGAATTTTGGGATTTTAATAATAATTCTTTTTGAGCATTAGATGAAGACATCTCATAGCTTTTATATATTGCTATTCCGCTAATTGTTACAGATAAAGTGAAGGAAATAAACACCATTGCAAATATTATTTTAGATTTAATAGTATTTAAATTAATTTTCATACTAAGCAGATCCATTTTTATTTTTATCCAGAGAAAAACTACCTACAAATTAAGCTCTAATGAATTATACTCTATAAATTAGAATAATTAAAGATTTACACAAAAAAATAAGGCAAATACCTTAGTATCGCCTCATTTTTTGGCATAGACTGGACTCGAACCAGTGACCGCGCGGGTATGAGCCACGTGCTCTACCAACTGAGCTACTATGCCATATTCAGTTTGTTTAATTATTATTAATCAAACCAGAAAAAATATCAAGAAAAATAATCAATTAATTTCAAACTTCTTTCTGATAAAAGAAAGGTGTTTTCATATTAAACCCAATGGCTCTATGGTTATTTATACGCTCAGTAGAACCTATAAACAGAACTCCTCCCGGTTTAAGGGCATCATAAAATTCTTTATATAGCTTGTCTTTAGCTTCATCAGTAAAATAAATAACTACATTTCTACACAAAATTAAATCAAAATCTTTTTCAAACTTGCTGTTTAAAAGATCTCTTTTTTCAAATTTAACTTTCTGTCTTAACCTTGATTCTACTTGCTGCTTATCATTGCCGACAGAAGTAAAATATTTTTTATAATCTGCCCCTATTGAACCTACTTCCATTTCTGAATAAATACCATTCTTGGCTTTTTCTAAAATAGTTTTATCAAAGTCTGAAGCAATAAGCTCACAGTCATTTAATATTTTCATTTTATCAAACATCATAGAAAGACTATATATTTCAGCACCAATAGAACAGCCTGCCGACCAGACTTTTAATTTACGAGAATTTTTCAATAACTCAGGAAGATATAGAGTTTCTAATTCTTGAAATTTTTCAGGATTTCTAAAAAATTCAGTAACGTTAATCGTTAACATATTTAAAAATTCTTCAAGTTTTTTAGAATCTGTTTTCAGAACATTAAAATAATCATTAAGATTATCCATTCCACATCTATTCATAAGAGAAACTATTCTTCGCTCCATTTGAGTATTTTTATAATTAGTCAAGTCTAAATTTATAAGAGGAGCTATATTTTTTTTAAACGCATTAAATTCCTCAGCAGGTGGGATTTTTCCTGTCGGGACTTGAGTGAAAGCAGATAAGTCAAAGTTTTTTAATTTATTTTTATCCATCTATTTTACCTATAAATTGCTTCTACAATAGCATTTGCCACATTGTGAATCGGCTCTATACGGTCTGCATGCCCCGCATCAATTACGCACTTCGGCATTCCGTAAATTATACATGTTGATTGATCTTCAGCTATACAAAAGCCTCCTAATTTTTTAACTGCTTCTGATCCTTTTGAACCATCTTTACCCATACCTGTCAATATTACGCAAATAAGGTCTTGCTTATAAACCTTTGCAGCTGAACCTAAAGTAATATCAACAGCAGGTCTTACACCCCATACGGAAGGCTCTTGGTTAAGTGAAATTTTCCCGTTAGGCTCAACATTCATATGATAATTACCCGGAGCCAGCAACACCTTGCCAACTTCAAGCATATCACCGTCTTTAGCTTCTTTTACAGTCAATTCACTTATTTTATCAAGTCTTTGAGCAAACATTTCTGTAAATTTAGGTGGCATATGCTGAACCACTAAAAATCTTGCCGGTAAATCTTTAGGAAGAAAAGGAATCACTTCCTTTAAAGCCTGAGGACCTCCTGTCGATGAGCCAATAACTACTGTCTTAAGGTTATTTATACTTGATATTGTTCTTTTTGCAGGTATATTAACTAATGCCTTTGGAGTTGAAACACTTCCCATAATAGGTTTTTTAGCCATTGAAGCAGATTTTACTTTATTTATTATATCATTTTTAAGATGTTTAAAATCTTCAGGATTATCGGGCTTAGTAATAAAATCGACAGCTCCAAGCTCAAGAGCCTTTATTGTTACTTCAGCTCCTCTTTTTGTAAGACTGCTAATCATAACGGTAGGGGTAGGTTTTATCTTATTTAATTCTTTTAAGGTTTCAAGTCCATTCATAAATGGCATTTCAACATCAAGAGTTATAACATCAGGTTTAAGAGCTTCAACTTGAGTTAAAGCCATTTTACCGTTTATTGCAATGCCGACCACTTCAATATCAGGATGAGAATTAAGAATATCAGACAGTATTCTTCTTATTATCGTTGAATCATCAACAACCAGAACTTTTAATTTTTTATCTAGCATGCTTTTACTACATTCCCTTTAACCTATTATCAGGACTTACAATACTTGTTATTCTTAAACCGAAGTTATCTTCAATAACTACTACTTCACCTTTTGCGATTAGTTTTCCATTTGCAAATAATTCTACCGGCTCACCTGCAATTTTATCCAACTCAATAACAGAACCTCTTGTTAATTCAAGAACCTTTTTAATTGGTAACTCTGTTCTTCCCAGTTCAACAGTAAGTTTTAACTTAACATCCATGAGAAGTTTAAGATTTTTATTAGATTCTCCGTAAGGATCATTCATATCGTCAAAAGAAGCAAACTGAACAGGTTGAACAGTAACCGGTCTTACAGGCTCTTGCGGAGGCATTGGAGGTGGCGGTATAAATTGAGGAGGAGGAGAAGAGTATTGCTGTTGCTGATACTGTGGCTGTTGATATTGTGGTTGTTGCTGAGGAGGCGGAGCCGACTGCGGTGACGGTTGTGGTGCAGCAGCAGGTTGGGGCATATCAGGAACATCATTCATTGTTTTTGTCATTTTAGCTACTAAATTTTGACAAGCAGGTAATGACATAAGCTGAACTAATTCACTATCAATTAAATCCCCTACTTTAAGCCTAAAACATATTGCAATGATAGGAATTCCAAGTATATCGCTTGAAAAATCAAGATCGGTTCCGGGAGTATGCAACTTAACAATAGGAGGAGTTATATCAATAGACATGTTCAACATACTTGAAAGAGTGGTGCAGCCTGAGCCAACCATTTGGTTCATAGCTTCACCGACAGCACTTAATTGAAGCTCACCTACTTCAGAGTTAGTGATCATTCCGTCACCACCCATCATTAAATCAGCTATAACAGCAGTATCAATTGTTTTAAGCGCAAAAAGGGTTGTACCTTCAAGGCCTATACGGTATTGTATTTCAACTGCGACTTGCTCTTCCTGACTGTCAAACATTTCATTTATAAGATGAAATTCTTTTACTTTGGGAGTGGTAATATCAACTTTTTGTCCTAATAACATAGACAATGTGGTTGCTGCCGTCCCCATGAAGATATTGCCGACTTCTCCAATTACGTCAGCTTCCATCTCACTAAGGTACTCAAAACCCATTGATGATGCATTAGCCTCGGGAGATCCTACCCCCGAAAGCAGTCTGTCTATATCTTCCTGTGACATTTTGTCGCTCATACCGTTACAACTCCCGCTTATAATTAGCCTAATTCTATTTTAGCAGATTATCCATGCTTTCTAACTCATCTACAATACTGATTGCAACTTTATTTTTTTTCGTTCCCGGTCTTGCCAAAAATTTTGGTAAATTATTAACATTAACAATAAGATTATCACTTACAAAGCTGTCAAGCATTAAAACATCACCGTCTTTAAGGTCAAGAAGCTCATTTACGCTTATTTCAGTATTTCCCAAAACAACATTCATATTTACTTTTGTATTATTTAATTTAAAGAGAATATTTTCTTTATCTTCAGGTGCTTGAATAATACCCTTTGTCTGGAAAATATGTTGTGAGCTTAACTGACTTAATACTGTCTCAAGAACAGGATAAGGAAAACAAATACTTAAAAGGCCCGAATATTTACCTCCAATTTGAATTTCCAATGTTATCAACGCAACTATTTCACCCGGTCCTGCTATTTGAATAAGAGCATAAGTGCTATCCATACCTATAATAGAACTTTGCACAGGATAGATATTTCTCCACGATTCTTCAAGCGTTTTAATAAGTTTTAAAAATACTCTTTTTACCAGAGCTTCTTCTATGTCTGTCAACTCTCTGGATTTAGCTTCACTTGAACCTATGCCGCCAAGCATTCTATCTACGATACAAGATGTTATCTCATGACTCAAGCCAACGAGAACTTGTCCCGGCAAAGGATTAAGTTCTATAACGCCAATTGTTACGGGACTTGGCATAGAGCGGGCAAATTCATCATAAGTCAACTGATCAACGGAAATTACATCGATCTCGATATGCAATCTTAAATAAGCTCCAAGCACAAGTGATAATTGCCTGCAAAATTCCTTATGAATATCCTGCAAAGCTCTTAAATGATCTTTAGAAAATTTATCAGGTCTTCTAAAGTTATATAACTTATAACCTTTTTTATCCTCATCAACGGAAATATCTTCAATAGAAGGAACCACATCAAAAGCAACGGATAAATCCGCTGAGGCTTGCGAAGAAGCCGAGTCTGGTCCTGCCGTTAAAGTTGACAGCAGCCTATCTATCTCGTCCTGTGATAGTATATCTGATTCTGCCAAGAATTATCTCCTTACTGGATTATAAAAGTACCGAAACTTACTCTTAAAACTTCTCTTTCTCCGCCAAAAACAGCATTTATGCCTTCTTTGATTTCATCTTTGGCTTTTTCTTTACCTTCAGCACTGGATAATTCCTCTGCCGCTTTTGAAGAAAGAACTGTAATTATACTATCTCTGATAGCAGGTTTAAATTGATCCATTTCTTTAGCAAATGCTTCCATAGGACTCGGGCCTTTTTTCTCGCCTTCACCACCGCCAGCTGCTTCTTCTTTTGGATCAGTCGGCAATTTAGAAAGCTCTACCGCCACATCTACTTTAAGATATCTTTTTGTCTTTGTATCACTAAGATTTAATATAAATTCGCCAAGATCAAGGATTAAACCTCGTTCAACCTGATCTCCTTCTCCTGCTGCCGCTGCATCTGTGCCATCAGCACTTGCGGCTGAGTCACCACCGGCAATTTTACTTGCGATAGTCCCAACACTGCTTTGAACTATAAAATAATTACTTGCCACAAATACTATGCAAATTACTAATGTTACTATCGCATTTGTAATAATAAATTTTGTTCCGTTCAATTCCTCTGTGTCCTTTCCGTTATCACTTTGCGTGCCTTCGGCTTTTGGCTTTACACCTCTCGGTTGTGTCGATTTTACCATATCATCCGCTCCCTAAGTTACAAAACTTTTTGGGGTTCAAAAATTTTACTCGCTGAATTTAATATTATAATGTCAACTCTTCTGTTTGCAGAACGTCCAGTCATACTAGAATTGTCTGAAATTGGTATATTATCGCCATAACCGGCAGCAGAAAACCTTGAAGGATTGAGATTATTAGAATTCACAAAATATCTTAAAATATTTGTTGCTCTTGCCGTAGAAAGTTCCCAGTTAGAAGGAAATTTGGCTGTTTTAATGGGAATAATATCGGTATGCCCCTCTATTTTTATCTCATTATCACAACTTCCAAGAACAAAAGCCAGCTGATTCAAAACATTATAAGCTCGTTGTTTAATTATATCAGATCCCGCATCAAAAAGTACTGTATCTTTTAGACGAATTAAAAGCCCTCGAGGTTCTTTTTTCACAATAATTCCGTTTATTTGCCCGAGCTTATTTTCAAGTAAGGTCTGAGTATTTTGTATAGAGATAACGTCTTTTTCTAAATTACGCTCAACTTGCTTTAATTGAGCTCTTAGTGTTTTTACTTCAGCTTTTGAACTATCTGTCTCCATAGAATGTTGCTGAATATTCACTTTTGTAAGCGAAAAAATCTTCAAAAGTTTACGTTTTTGCTCAAGAAGCTGCTTCTCGTCTTTTAAAGACATAACGGGTTGCTTTACATTTGTAAAAACATTATCAACAGAATCGGTAAAATCTCTTAAATTACTGATATCTATCTGACTAAGCGCATATAAAACCATAAATAACGCCAATAAAAGCGTTACAAAATCAGCATAAGAGACAAGCCATCTATTTTTATAACTTTCAGGATATTCTAAATGCTTATTTAACATACTAAAAAACCTCTTCCGCCGTAAAATCAGAGTTAAAGTTATTAGACATATTGAAATATCTTAAATACCTGAGTAGCTTTTCCTCTATTAAAGCAGGGTTTTCACCATTATGAATGGCAAGGATACCTTCCGCTATCATTTCGTTGATAACAATTCTTTCTTTTAATTTAAATCTTAATTTTCCGGCTAATGGTAAAAACAGCATATTGGCAAAACCGACTCCGTATAAAGTAGCAATAAAAGCTGTTGCAATACCTTGCCCTAATTCATGAGGACTTTCAAGATTTTTCATAACACCGATAAGTCCCAAAACTGCGCCTAAAACACCAAAAGTAGGGGAATATCCGCCAAGTGCCTCTAAAACATGTACAGAATAAGACAACCGCTCTTCTTCTGTTTGGATTTCAGAATATAAAATTTCCTTTAAAAGCTGGGTGTTATTTATATCAAGTGATAATTTAATCGAATGAGTCAGAAACGGATTTTGTATATTTTGAATATAACTTTGAATCGACAATAAACCATTTTGCCTTGCAACTGTTGATAAATCAAGAATTTGAACCGCCAGCTCAACAGGCTGCTCTTCTGTTCTCATAAAAACATTTTTAACATCTCTATAGGCTGACAGTAGATGAGCAGGAGAAAAATTAATCATAACCGCACCAATACTACCGCCCATCACGACAATAAAGGCTAACGGCTGAAAAACAATCGACACCGATCCCGTTTCTATAACAAGAGCGGAAAAAAGTGCTATTATTCCAATTACAAGTCCTACTATACTCCCAAAGTCCATTTATTTATTTTCCCCAATTTTTTAGTACAGTAAAATCCCAATTTTCCTCATGTTAGAGAATAACTGTTTATAAGGGAAATTTCTATCCATTAAAAAAAGGATTTTATAATTTACTGTTTATTTTTGAATCAACATAAGAAATTCTTTAGACTATGATAAAATAACAAAACAATTTGCTTAAAATAAGTGATAATATATTAATTTTTAAAATAAGGTAATTAAATTAATGAAATTAAAAGAAATTTACGCTCAATCAAAAACCTCTTCGCTTAGCTCAGATAAAGTGATTTCTTTTGAAATATTCCCACCAAAATATCAATCAGAAGAAGACAAAGTCCAAAAACTTGATACTCTTTTCAATGAATTAAAAATCCTAGCAGAATTTAACCCTGCTTATATCTCTGTAACCTATGGAGCGGGTGGTTCTACAAGAGAAAGAAGCTTTGAAATCGTTTTAAAGATTAAAAATGAACTTAATATTTGTCCAATGCCTCATTATACTTGCGTTGGTTCTTCAAAAACAGAAATAAGCCAGTATTTAAATATGATACAAGAAGCAGGAATCTTGAATATCCTTGCCCTTAGAGGAGATCCACCAGCCGGAGAAGAAAAATTCATTAAAGCAGAGAATGGTTTTGGATATGCAAATGAGCTTGTTGACTTTATAAACAACAGTACCGACCTTGGTATTGCTGTTGCAGGTTATCCGGAAATACATCAGGAATGTGAAAGCTTTGAAAAAGACATTGAAAACCTTAAAAGAAAAGTTGACTCGGGCGCAGATGCAATAATAACTCAACTTTTCTATGATAATAATGTTTTTTATAATTTCGTTGAAAAAGCACAGAATGCTGGAATCAATATCCCTATAATACCAGGAATATTACCGATTACAGGACTTGTTCAAATAGAAAAGATAACTGCTATGTGTTCTGCAAAAGTACCTGAAACGCTTATGCAAAAATTAAGAGAGAATCAGGACAATAAAGAAACAGTAAAAAACATTGGCCTTACTTTTGCGAAAGACCAATGTTCTGATTTACTAAAAAATGGAGTTCCCGGAATACACTTCTATACTCTTAATAAAGCTGCTGCGGTTAAGGAAGTTATTGAAGATATAGGAATGTGTAATCCTATAACTGTTAAGCAATAATATGTGTTCCAATTTCTTTGTTTTCAACCGCCTCTGCCGCTAATTCAGGGGTGGTTATTACTGCTCTTTTTCCGCCATTCTTAACGAATTTAATTGCAGCAAGAACTTTTGGAAGCATACTTCCTGAGCCAAATTCTTTATTTGCAACAAGTTTTTCAGCTTCTTCTACGGTAATTTTACCTAAAGATTGCTGATTTTCTTTTCCAAAATTAATATACGCATTTGCAACGCCTGTTGATATAAGCAGAATATCAGCATTTAAACTTGAAGCCAAAAGACTGGAAGTCATATCTTTATCAATTACAGCAGCAATTCCGCTGATAATGCCGTCATTTTTAACAACGGGAATACCGCCTCCGCCACAAGCAATAACAGTATTTTCAGCATCTATAAGAGTTTTAATCTGTTTAAGTTCAAGGATTTCAACAGGTAAAGGAGAAGCAACAACTTGCCTGTAACCTCTTCCGCTGTCTTCTTTCATAATTAAGCCAAATCTTTCAGAAATAACTTCTGCATCCTGCTTGTTATAAAACTTACCGATAGGCTTTGTCGGATTTTGAAAAGCGCTGTCATTAGCATCAACAACCGTTCTTGTAACAACAGAGACTAAATTAGGCTCTAAGCCCTCTTCTATAAAGCTTTTTTCAAGTGCGTTAGAGATAAGATAACCAAGTTGTCCTTGCGACATTGCGCCACAATAGTCCAAAGAAATGTCATAGCTTATATTTCTTGTATTTTCAACTCTTGATAAAATATTTCCGACCTGTGGTCCGTTTCCATGAGTGACAACTGTTTTATATCCTTTTTTAACAAGCTTTGCTATATTTTTTCCTGTTATATAAGCATTTTCATATTGTTCCTGCATATTTCCTTCTTGTCCGTCACGAATTAAGGAGTTTCCGCCTATCGCCACAACGACTGTCTTATAATTCATAATTTTTTAACTCCAATATTTTCTTTTCTGCCATACCGTTTTCTACATGATCTCTTGCTATTATTATGCCTTCTTCTAATGTACTGCACTTACCTCCTGCCCAAAGAATTGCCGAAGTATTCAATAAAACCGCATATAGTTTTGCCTCATTGCTTTTTCCACTTAAAACTTCTTCAACTATTTTTGCGTTTTCTTCAGCTTTTCCACCCTTTAACTCTTCTAACGTATATGTTTTTAATCCTAAATCTTCGGGATATATTGAATATTCTTCTATTTTACCGTTTTCAATTTTATAAACGTTTGTTTTTCCGCATATATTTAATTCATCGATGGTTGGATTTTCCCCATTCACAACCATTGCACGCTCACAACCCAAATTTAATAAAACTTGAGAGAGTTTTTTTGCATAATCATTATCCGCAACCCCTAAAACCTGTCCTGTCGGTCTTATAGGATTAGTTAAAGGTCCAATATAATTAAAAAACGTTCTAAAGCCAAGCTCTTTTCTTATTGCAACTACATTTCTCGTTGAAGTATGAAAATAAGGAGCATGTAAAAAGGCTATATTAGTTGAGGACAAAGAGTTAATAACATTTTCAGATGTTCTTGAAAGTTCAAATCCCAAAGCCTCAACAACATTACTGCTTCCGCTAAGACTGGTATATCCAAAATTAGAGTGTTTTGCCATCATAACGCCACATGCAGACGCTAAAACAGCCGAAGCCGTTGAAATATTAAACGTATTAGTGCCATCTCCGCCTGTTCCGCAAGAGTCCACTATTGGCTGATTGTGACTGATATCAATTTTTTGAGCAAGCTCAATAAGTCCTTGAGCAAAACCTGTGAGTTCTTCAACAGTTTCACCTTTCATTTTTAAGGCCGTTAGAAGAGAACCTATTTGAGCATAAGTTATTTTATCTTCTGAAATCAAGGTTATTATCTGTTTTGCTTCAATCCTCGAAAGATTTTTATATTCTGTTATTCTTTTTAAAAAATCTTTTATCATATTTACTCTAAACTTAAAAAATTACTTAAAAGCGTATGTCCATGCTCAGTAAGTATCGCTTCGGGATGGAACTGCACACCTACTAAATTTGGAATTTCTTTATGACGAACAGCCATAACAAGCCCATCAGGAGTTTGTGCGGTTATTTTTAGCGAAGTTCCATTAATAGAGTCTTTATCAATTAAAAGAGAGTGGTATCTCGTTGCTGTAAAAGGATTTGATATCCCTTCAAATAACTTTTCGCCCTCTTCGTAAATAATCTGCGAAGTTTTACCATGCATCAGATAAGGAGCTCTTACTACCTTTGCCCCAAATACTTCACCAATAGCCTGATGCCCAAGACAAACACCTAAAATTGGATATTTGCCAGCTAAATCAGAAATAACCTTTTTTGAAATACCTGCTTCATCAGGAGTTCCAGGGCCGGGCGAAATTATAATATGAGAAGGCTTGAGGGACCGGATTTCTTCAAGCGTTATTTTATCATTTCTAAAAACAACACATTCAGCGTTTAATTCGCCTAAATACTGAATTATGTTATATACAAAAGAGTCATAATTATCTATTACGACAATCATATTTATCAATCCTTATTATGTAAAAAAATAATTATAACAGCATAATTAAGCGTTTAGCAATTCGTTTATAAGATTTTTAGCAAGAGTTGTTAATTCTTCAAGAGAGCCATTATTCCAAAGTATAAAATCAGCTTTTTTTATTTTTTCTTCCTGTGAAATCTGCGATTTTATGCGTAATAAAGCTTCTTCTTCCGTAAAATTATTTCTTTTCATAAGTCTTTGAATTTGGGTAGCTGAATCTACGCCAACAATAATAATTTTATCGAACATATCAGCCATATTCGCTTCAAAAAGCAGTGGCACTACTGCAACAGCTAGCTTTTTATCATAATTATCACTAAAAAATCGATTGATTTTATCTTTTACTATAGGATGCAATATTAATTCAAGAGCTTTAAGTTTTTCTTTGTCTTTAAATACAATAGATCCAAGCTTTTGGCGGTTAATTTTACCTTTTTCATTTAATATATCAAGATTTTCAAAAAGAGAATAAACCTTAGAAATAACAAAATCATCATATGCCAACAAATCATGTACGATTTTATCGGAATCGATGCAAGAAATGCCCTCTTGAATAAATATGCTTTCAACGAAGCTTTTTCCGCTTGCTATATTGCCTGTAAGTCCAAGTTTTAACATTGTTTGGGCTTGTCAATCGTGTCTTTACAAACTTGTGCTAATTTTAATCCACCTATAGCTCCTAATCCAGTTACTAAATATGTACTAAAAGCAAGTGCGTTAGATTTTAAAATTTTATTAAAAACCGATGTAGGGAGCTTATCTTTTAAAAATTTTAATCCATGAATAGAAGCTAAACCTTCTTCTGCCAACATAGGCAAGAAGGACAAAGCCCCAAGAACAGGAGCATTATTACCTATAAATTTAACAACTTTATTTATGGGATTATTATTTTTGTCAGTCTTTTCAATTTTATTAGACTTAAAGGCAGTACAAGCCAAAATCACAGGAATAAAGGCTGGAAACATACGCGAAGCACCAATAAAGCTATTTATAAATTTGCCTGAATTTGCATTAATAGAATGACCGATTTCATGAAATAAATACATACTTTGTTTTTTTGCTACTACTATTTTATTTAAAGAGGGAAGAAAGCTAGCATTATCACCTTGAACTATTTGCGATGTAAGATCAACCGATAAAACATTAACAAATTTATCAATTCGTTGATTTAATTCAACAGACTTAAATGCCTTAAATAATTTTATAATTATATTATCAGATGAATCTTTAAATATTAAATCTTTAATTTTTGAAGTAATCTGCGGTGAAGAATCTGCAACAACCAGCTCAACTTTATTTTCAAGGTTAGCCTTCTTTAAAAACTTATTAGCTAATTCTATACCTTCTTGATCAGCAAGTCCTATAGATTGATTATTATATTTATTAAAATTTGGAAATATAAAAGCATTTAAAAAAGAAGAAGTCGCTTTATTTACTGCAGCATTAGCAACATAAGCAACGGGAACAGCAGCCACATATTTTAGAGTAGGATTTAACTCTTTTTTATTTTTATCATCATTTTTATTTGACGTAAAAGACGGAACAGCTTTATTATTATACGCTTTTACTGCACTATTCATTATCATTTTGATAATTTCCTTATTCTAGTTAATAATAATAAAATAAACATAAGAATTAAATTGCTATCTTATAGGAATATGTTAATGAATTTTAATGAACAAATAATGAGCCAATGCATAGAACTAGCAAGACTCAGTGAAGGATATGTTTCGCCTAATCCGCTTGTAGGCTCAATTGTCATGGATAAAAACGGTAATATCGCAGGCAAAGGCTGGCATAAAAAATATGGTGAAGCCCATGCCGAAGTAAATGCAATAGCCGAAGCTGGAGATGAAGCCTGTAATGATGGAACTATTTTTGTTTCGCTTGAACCATGTTCTCATTACGGAAAAACTCCTCCATGTGCTGATTTAATTATCAGCAAAGGATTTAAAAAAGTAATTGTCGGAATGATTGATCCAAACCCGAAAGTCGCAGGCGATGGAGTTAAAAAGTTAATTGATTCAGGTATAGAAGTAATTACAGGTATTTTTGAAACTGAATGTCAAAAACTTAACGAAATTTTCATAAAACATATATTAGAAAAAAAACCTTTTATTTCAATAAAAACAGCCTCAACTCTTGACGGAAAAATAGCCGCAAGAACAGGTTCAAGCAAATGGATAACATCAGATTCGGCAAGAGAAGAAGTTCAAAGGTTACGAAACAAGTATGATGCGATTTTAACAGGTTCGGGAACAATTATTGCAGACAATCCATCACTTACAGCAAGAATAGAAAACGGAAGAAACCCTGTCAGAGTTATAATAGACAGTAAATTAAGAACTTCACCCGATTCTAAAGCCTATATAAATGACGGAACAAAAGTAATAATTGCAACCACAGAAGACCAAATTAAAGAAAAAGCTCATCTTTTTGCTGAAAACATAGAATTTTTAGCATGTCCTTTAACTCAAGAAAATATGCTAAATCTTAATTTCTTAACAGCAGAGCTTTATAAAAAAGGGATTTACAGCATATTAGTAGAAGCTGGCGGACACCTTAACGGTGGATTTATTAAAGACGGCTTAGTTGATAAAATTTACTTTTTTGTTGCCCCGAAGATTTTAGGTGACAATTCAGGATTTTCTATTATTGACGGATTTAACACAACTGACATAAACAAGAGTATTAAAATAAATTTTGGAGAAATACATAAATTTTCGCCAGATATTATGATAGAAGGTTATTTAAAATAATTTTTTTTAAAAATTAAGCAATTTTTAATCTTGTTTTTGTTTTTTTTAAGAACAGTTGTAATTAACTAAAATTTATATTAAGAACTTGCTTAAATTGTTGAATTATGACTATCTTTGTGGCAATAATAAAGTAAATTTAATAACTGGAAATATTTAGAGACATGACAACTCAGACCGAAAATAAACTGGTATATTTTTTAGGAAACACAATGTACATAAACGTAACAAATTTATGCTCAAATCGCTGTGTTTTCTGCATAAGAGGAGTTAGCGACACAGTTGCGGGGACTAACTTATGGCTTGACGGCGAAAATGTTACCGCTGAACAAATTATCGAACAACTTGACAAAAATGAACCTCAAAAAAGAGATGAGATCGTCTTTTGTGGCTATGGAGAGCCATTAATTAAGATTGACATAATTAAAACAGTTGCATCTCATATAAAAGAAAAATATCCGAATGTGCCTGTAAGAGTAAACACAAACGGACACGCAAACTTAATCCATAAAAGAAATGTTGTTTCAGAGCTTATCGGTTTGATTGACCGAGTTTCAATAAGTTTAAACGGTGAAAATGCCGATAAATATGACGAAATTTCTCAATGCAAATTTGATAAAAACATAGCTTATGAAGAAGTAAAAAACTTTATTTCTGAGTGTGCTAAAAATGGAATAGCAACAACCGCAACCGTTGTATCAGGTTATAAACACTATAATGTAGACCTTTCTGCGTGCAAAGAAATCGCTGAAAGTCTCGGAGCAAAATTCAAAATAAGAGAATGGCTTGAGGAGGGTTATCAATAACTCTCCATTTTTTCGCTTTACACTATATTTCAATCGTATTTTAATATTCATATAGAAACAAAGAAATCGTTCGTACATACATTCGTGTAACTTAAACAAAAGGTAGGAAGAATATGTCAAAACAACTTGATGCCATTATGAAACCTAAAGCAGTAGCTGTTATTGGTGCTTCAACAAAAGCAAAAACCATCGGCAGTGAGATCATGATTAAGCTTGTAGATTACAAATTTAACGGTGAAATTTATCCAATCAACCCTAAAGCTGATACAGTAAACGGGTTAAAAGCATATAAAAGTATCCTCGATGTTCCAGGAAATGTTGATCTTGCAGTTATCGTTGTCGCTAAAGACTTCGTAATGAGCGTAATCGATCAATGTGCTCAAAAAGGAATCAAAGGAGTTGTTATTATCTCCGCTGGATTTAAAGAAACAGGCGACGAAGGTTTAGCTCTTGAAGAAGCTCTTCTTGCTAAATTAAAAGAAAATGACATGAGAGCAGTTGGACCAAACTGTCTTGGAGTTATCAACACAAATGAAAACATCAGATTAGATGCTACATTTGCTGAAGAACTTCCTGTTGCAGGAAAAGTTGCTTTCGTTTCACAATCAGGCGCTTTAGGCGGCGGTATCTTAAACATTCTTAAAGACTTAGGAGTTGGATTCAGCCAATTTATCTCTATCGGTAACCAAGCTGATATTAACGCTGAAACAATGCTTGAATACTGGGAAAACGATGCTGATGTAAATCAAATTCTTCTTTACATGGAATCAATCGCTAATCCTGCAAACTTCAGAGAGTTAACAAGCAGAATTACAAAGAAAAAACCTGTTATTGCTCTTAAATCAGGCAGATCCGCTCAAGGTGCAAGCGCTGCTTCTTCACACACAGGTTCATTAGCCGGTGCTGACGTTGCTGCTGCTGCTTTATTACAACAAAGTGGTGTTATCAGAGCTAATTCACTTCTTGAAATGTTTGAAATTTCAAAAGTGTTTGAAACCTGCCCAATGCCAAAAGGCAACAGAGTTGCTATTATGACAAACTCAGGTGGTCCTGGAATTATGGCCACTGATGCTTTAGTTGAATACGGTTTAGAAATAGCTGATCTTAAAGCTGAAACAACCGAAACATTAAAAAGTTTCTTACCATCAGCAGCAAGCGTTAAAAACCCTGTTGATATGATTGCTAGTGCTCCTATCGAACACTACAAGAAAACCTTAGAAACACTTCTTCTTGATGAGAATGTTGATATGGTTATGGCTATTTACCTTCCATTTATGGGAGTTCAGCCAATGGACGCTGCTAAAGCTCTTATGGAAATTAAAGCAGCTCATCCTGAAAAACCTGTTGTAGCTGTATTTATGGCGAAACAAGAATTCTTCGCTGCTATAAGTGACGTTGAAACAAATATGCCATTCTACATGTTTGCTGAGCCTGCTGCTTATGCAATGTCAAAACTTGAAGAGCAAAGAAAATGGTTAGCAAGACCGGTTAGTGCTTGCCCTACTTTTGAAGTTGATTCAGCAAAAGCTAAACAAATCATTAAAGCTGCTCTTAAAGAAGGTAGAGATCAACTTACAACTCTTGAATCCATTGACGTTCTTGAAGCTTATGGAATCAGAAGTTGCAGATATGGTTTCGCTAACAGCGTAGATGAAGCTGCTAAAGCTGCTACCGAAATCGGATATCCTGTTGTAATGAAAATTACTTCACCAAGAATTTCACACAAAACTGAAGTTGGCGGAGTTATCGTTGGAATTCAAAACGAAGCTGACCTTAGACAAGAATATGCAGACTTATTTGAAAGATTAATCTCAAAAGGCTTCGGTAAAGAAGACCTTGACGGTGTTATCATTCAAGAAATGGTAAAAGGAAGCAGAGAATTAGTTTGCGGTATCGCAAAAGATCCACAATACGGACACTTAATGATGTTCGGTCTTGGCGGTATCTATGTAGAAACCATTAAAGACGTAGCTTTCAAAGTTGCTCCTTTAAGCGAAATTGATGCTCAAGAACTTATGGAATCAGTTAAAGCTTATGAAATTCTTGAAGGTGCTAGAGGCGCTGAAGAAGCTAACATTCCACAAATCAGAGAAACTCTTCTCAGATTATCACAACTTGTTAGCGACTTTGATTTCATCGAAGAACTTGATATCAACCCGATTAAAGTTTCCGATAAAACTCAAGAAGGTATCGCTGTTGACGGACGTATCAGAATTGATATGGAAAAAGCAAAAGCAGAACTTTCATGCGGATGTGCTTGCGGCTGTAAATAAGCTGTAAAAACATTCCATAAATTTTCAAAAAGCCGATAATTAATTTTATCGGCTTTTTTGTGTTTAGTTTATAGCTAAAGAGTATTAGGATGAGTTTAACTCCATACAAAATCTTATAAGGTTCTTTAATCAGACTTACGAAAGGTACAAATAGCGTAAGCGTTTCAGGCACAGCAAATTGTTGGCAAGGACATAAAATCAGGTGGTGTGACTACTACAGGCAGTAGAACTTGGACAGATGTTAATATCCTTACGTAGAAGTACATGCTGTATTAGGAGAAGAAGAAAAATTACTTGGAATTAAAGAAGCAAAGATGGAAGTAAGAAAAGAGTTCTATAAGCTTTTAAGATAGCTGAATTTTCAGTATTACTTAAAAACGCTATAGATAATGATATTCTAACTATACATGATATAATAAATGCGATTAGACTTAAAAAAATAGCCAATAGGGTAATAGGTTAAGTAAATTTTTTAACAAATATTACTTTATATAAATAAGAGAAAGTTAGTATAAGGAAATTCAAGTGATTACTTCAAATAAAGTCAATAATATTTCTTATAAAGCCATACAAAAACCACAAATTACGACTAAAGTGCAATATCAACCATTAACAGCTAAAGAAACAACAAATGCCTCATTGACTGGATTAGGAATAGGAACTGTTATTGGAGCAGGAATAGGATTACTAAAAAAAATAACGCATCTCAAAACCTTTGATAGAGCTTCTAGTCAAATTATGGAATATTTGATGACATATCCTGAAACTGTTAACTTAAAAGGATATAGAATAGATATTATAGGAGAGGTTTTATCAAAGAAAAGAAATGTTGCAAGACAGACTTTCTCTAATCAAATTTTAAACTGGAAAGTAGCTGAAGCTGCGGTTATAGGTGGAGCTATTGGAACAATGGCTAGTGTACTTATTGCAAATATAAAGAAAAAAAGCAAAGCAGAATCTGAAACGGCAAATTAAAATAAAACAACTTTTTATAGCTAGTTATGAGTGCGCAATATTTGCCAGTGTAAACCTTAAAAAACATTCTAATATATGACAGGAGTTACGCAAAGTACCTGAAAAGTATAAAAAATAAACATCCTGATTTTTC
>JBAXKC010000002.1:0-149185 GCA_037137535.1 bacterium
ATAGCAATGATAAGGGTTACCGTTAAAAAATGTTTTTAACCAAACAGCTTCTTAATTAAATCTCTATATTGATAAATATAAAATATTATTTTAGAATCCTTTAAATTATATAAATCACTAGCAATAATTTACTTGTTTGTGTTTTATATAAATAGAAGAAACAAATAAACAACTTCAAGATGTTAAATAGTAATGGAGTATATGAAATGTCATTAAATGTATCATTTGGTGCAAATCAACCGACAACAACTACAGCTGCGGCTGCAAAAAATACAATGCAGCTAAATCCACAAGCAAAAACACTTGAACCTGCTCCGCATAAAAAAGATGAAGTAAGCTTTACTACAAAAGCAACTAACTTTGCAAAATCACCTGCTGGGATTGGTACAGGAGTAGTTCTTGCTTTAACTACAGCAGTTTGCGCTTTTTATCCACCTGCAACTAAGGTAATTACGGGATTATTTGCTAAAAAAGCAGAAGAAGCAACTAAAGTAACTCAAAAATTATTAGAAAGTAGTGAAGCAATGGCGGCTAGACATGAAGCTGAAGCTGCCAAAAAAGCATTACAAGCTGCAAAATAATTTAAATCTTTAATATAAATAAGAAAAAATAGACATTCTTTTATAGAGATATGTCTATTTTTTTGCAAATAAATATTTTCATTATATCCATATAAAGAAAATATTTAGAAAACCTCAATTAAATATATTTCTATGTATAATTAATTTATTGAAAAAGATTATTTATTTACTAGGAGAAGATAATGAGTGCTATGAAGTTGATTAAGAATGTAAAAAATCGTATGTCAGGGAAAAGATTACCTAAAGAAGCTATTCCTTACTTATTAAAAGCGGTTGAATCTGCTGATCAACTAAGTAGAAACGATATTGAAAACCAATTAGTAAAAATCGGTGAGAATTCAGCTCATTTATTAGTAAAAGAATTATCAAACTGTAGCGGTAAAACAAGAGGCTTAATAGCAATGGCTCTTGTTAGAATAGGATATAGCGCAATCCCGCATTTAGAAGCCGCTATTAATGAATCCTCTGAATGGGCAATTAATTATATAATTAATGAGATTAAAGGCTCAAGGATTTCATTAACACAAAAAGATAACATTTCTAACGTTTTAGTTGGATAAACATTAAAATCTTCTCCATAAAATATAAAAGTTAATGCACCTTTACGGTGCATTTTTTTTAGCACAAAATACAATGTTTTTAATTTTGCATAAATCTATAATAAATTAAGTTATAACTAAGGAGTATTTTATGTTAAATGCTGTTATTAAATGGGTATTTTTGGCATTGGGTCTATTATTAATAGATGCAATATTACCAGGGCTTAAAATATCTGGCTTCTTTGCTGCATTAATGGCAACATTAATGATCGGGATTTTAAATATTGTGTTAAAACCTATTCTTAGCTTTATTACACTTCCAATAAATATTTTAACCTTTGGATTATTTACACTTGTAATTAATGCCCTCTTGTTTATGCTGGCTGCCGCAATCATCCCTGGATTTGCTGTTAGCAGCTTTGTTACCGCGGTTTTAGCTTCAATTTTATATTCCTTTATTAGTATAGTGATAAACTATTCCGCATCTGAGCTAAGAAGTCCTAGATATACATAAATAATTCTGACCTATAAAAATAATCCTGCTAAATAGTAGGATTATTTTTTTTAACAAATATATAAAGCTATTTAGTGGATGTTAGAAATATTAGTAAATGCTAGAATTTCCACATAATTGTTTTAGTCTCATTTGGGAGAAAAAAAATGAGTAATATTTGGAAAAAATATGCAAACGTGCTTGTCGATTATTGTACAGGTATAAAAAAAGATGATCTAGTTATAATTAAGGGTGCTGCACATGCTCAACCGCTTATTCATGCAGTATATGACGAAGTTTTAAAGCGTGGAGCAAATCCTATAGTCAGAATCTCTATAGATGGATTGAATGAATCATTTTACAGATACGCAAATGATGACCAATTAGCCTATATTGACCCTATTACAGAGCTTGAATATGACAAAGTCAATAAAGTAATCTCTATCGGAGCGCCATATAACACAAAAAGTCTTGCTAAAGCTGATCCTAAAAAACTCGCTAAACGTTCTTCCGCAACTAAGCATTTATCTAATAAATTCTTAAATAAAGCCGCTGAGGGCAAATTAGACTGGGTAATATGTGATTTTCCTACTAATGCATTAGCTCAAGAGGCAAAAATGTCATTATATGAATATGAAGAATTTTTATTAAATTCCTGTTATCTGCACTTAGATAATCCTGTTGAAAAATGGAAAGAAATTGGCGAATTACAAGAAAAATACGCTGAGTATTTAACAAAGACAAGTAAATTAAGAATTGTTGGTCATAAAACTGATATTACTTTCTCAACAGAAGGCAGAAAATGGATTAATTGTTGTGGAAAAAATAATTTCCCTGATGGTGAAGTATTTACCTCTCCTGTTGAAGATAGCGCTAACGGTGAAATTTACTTTGATTTTCCTGCTATCTACAGAGGTAATGAAGCTCAAGGAATACATCTTAAATTAGAAAACGGTAAAGTTGTACATGCCACCGCAGAAAAGGGCGAGGACTTCTTTTTAAATATGATTAATCAAGATGAGGGCGCTAGATTTGTCGGTGAAATAGCCATTGGTACAAATGACATGATTCAAGACGTAACAGGAAACATTTTATTTGACGAAAAAATTGGCGGTTCTATTCACATGGCATTGGGTTCTTCCTATCCTGAAACAGGCGGAAAGAATGAATCTGGTTTACATTGGGATATCATTAAAAACATGAAAAATGGCAGCGAAATATATGCCGATGATAAACTGATTTATAAAGATGGTAAGTTTTTAATTTAAATAATAATTAAAAATTATAATTACTAAAAAACGGAGATTATTTTATGATCTTCGTTTTTTTATTGACTATTTATCACATAGCTTAACATTTAACATTAATTATTGTTATTAAATTGCCTGCATGTGGTATTTAATAACAGTTAATAATTTCAAACTTTAAGTTTTTCTTCTAAAAAAATTGTGTTGTTAATTTTTATTAAGATGAGTTTTCCTAGTAGTAACAACGCAATTTGGTAATCAAATGCATAATTAAATATAAAATATTAATAAACATATTAATTTAAAAACGAATTTATTTTTTATAAATATAAGTACTAGCGGATGAGGATAATTAAATGTTTAATGCAGGTTTAAATACCAGTTTTACAGGAGAGATACACAAAACAAAAATAAAACACAAAGAAAGAGTACACAAAGAGGTAAAAGTACCTGAGCAAAAAAATGATGCTGTGGAATTATCAACAAAAAAATGTGCTGAAAATGATGATAAATTCACATGGAAAGAAGCCTCTAAGAATTTAGTGGCTGGTTTTGTCGGTCAAGGCAAAAATATGATTACAACTATGGTAAAAAATCCCGTTGCAACTGCTGGTGGAATCGTTGGAACAACAGCTCTTATTTTGGCTGCTCCATTAGTCGGGGTTAGTGCTGCTGCAGTTGGTACGGCGTTATCAGTTGGATTTTTAGGATTTGGTGTAGCAAAATCTTTATCAGGTTTAGCTAAAGCAGTAAATGACTATGCTCATGGTCGTAAGGATGAAGCTGAAAAAGATTTTAAACAAGTAGGTGAAGGTGCTTTTGATATTGCAACAATAGCCGCTCCTGCAGCTATTGGAAAAACTACAAAAATTATAGGACACTCTGAATTAGGTAATATTATAGGAAACAGCTCAGCTGCCAAAACTTTCAATAATATAACCGCTGTTATAACTTCCCCACTAAAATCTATCCAAAATTTTGCAGGCAGTTTAACCTCAGAAAATAAATTTTTAAATTCCATTGGGGAAACCTATGTAAAAATCGTTAATAATGGTTTTTCAACAAGTCTTTCTAAAGGTTTACATGCCAAGCTAATAAACGGTTTACATAATAACTTAGTTGCTATAAGTGAAAAACTGACAGTTGACGGTGTTAAATCGCTTAATGTTGTCATAGATAATTTATCACCGAAACATGTTATTGGTAGCGATTTTCATGGTAAAAAAGGTTCTTTAGCTGCGTTAGCCAGTAAAAACCCTAATGGTAAAAACTTACATATTAACGGTGATATTATCGATAAAGGTCAGCACCCTGTTACAAATGAAAAAACAAATACTAGAGATGTAATAAAGTTTGTAAATGAAGAACTGCCTGAAGCAAAAATAACTTACGGCAACCACGAATTCCAAGTTGCTTCTACTCAAGAAAGTATATATATCAGTCATATGAATGAATACACCCAAGCTATTAAAGAAGCAAAATTTAAGCTCGCAAAAGCTAAGAACTCAAACCAGCCCGAACCTGTAATTGCAGAATTAAAACAACAAATAGCCACCTTAAAAGCTACATACAATAACTTTAAAGAACAATACTTCAAAATTGCAGATGCTAAATATAGAAATTTAAGTGACGTACTTGAAAAGCCTTCGACAAACTTCTATGAAGAAGTATTGAAACCTTATGATGTAAGCGGTAGTGGACTTGAAGATGCAGTTGGATCAAAAATTGTTAAAATATTTGAAAAAAGGCTTGAAGGTATAAATGCAAGAGTTAAAGCAGGTGAAGTTGGTATTCCTGAATCTCAAAAAGCATTAGCAAAACTTGTACTTAAACAAAATAAAGATGGAACATGGGCATTAAAAGGTAAGGCAGCCTCTGGAAATAAAGAATTCTTACAAGAAGTTGCGGCAAAAGAATTCTACAGATTCTACTCCAACTTTGGTGGCAATGTTGATCAAGCCGCAGCATCCTTTGCAAAAGTTTACGGACTTGCTGATAATGCATTACCACTTCAAAAAATTATCTATGGATTAAGAGAGTTCCACTCTGACTTTGCTCAATTAAAATCACGTATGCACATGTTTGATGTAATTAAAGGCGGAGAAAAAGGAGATATCTTATTAACACACGCAGGTATTCCGTACACAATTGATGAACAAGGAAAAACAGTATTACTTCCTAAAGCAATATTTAAAGCAGAAGAAAATGCTCAACAAGGTAAATTCTCACAAATGCTACTTGATAAAAACGAATCGCCTGTTTATGGTGGTGAAGCAAAAGGTGAGAAAAATGCTTTCTGGTTCGATAGAAAAGATGTAACAGCTGAAACAGTAGAGCAGGCATATAATGAATTCAGTCAGCTACATGCTGAAAAAACAGGTCAAAAAGTTAATGTAACCAGAGGAGTTATCGGCCATGAAACAAGATCTAATGGAGTCTTAGATCCAGGTACAGAAGGCTGGAATAAAGACTTTGAACATCTTTTAAATAATACTGATGGCGTTGAAGTAACTGGCAGTGTTGAAACCGGAGATTTAAAGGTTGTTCATGGTAAAGAAAATTTACAAAGAAGAATTGTATCAGCTTATGACGGTAAATTAATTCTGGCTGATGCCGCCGCAGGTGATGCAGCTGACGGTAAGTTAGGGATCTTACCTGAAGGACATGAGACAACATATGTACCAGGCAAAGGGCCAGCGGTCAAACATGGCGATGAAATAATTGATGCCACAAGATTTAGACACGGTGCAGGTTTACAAGTACAAAGAGATGGTAGCATAAGAGATTTACATGTAAGATATGACGGCAAAGAAATGTATAAATCAAGACCCGGTGACTACATTTATGAAGCTGATATGGTTGCAGAAAGTAAAAAAGGCTTAAAAGACTATTTAGGACAAAATACTGAAGTTTCAAATAAATTAGAAGGTGTATTAGCAGAAAGCAAAAGTAATCTATCATTAGATGATGAAATTAATTCATTAGTTTCCTACTCAAAACAGTCAGGAAAAGCTGAATCTAAAGTTAGAGATTTAATAAGTAAATTATGCCCTGATAATTATTTTGAAACTAACATTTCTAATCCAACGAGTTTAGTTAATGAAATAATTGAAAATCCTAGTAAACTTCAAAATCCAACATTGATAAATGCAAAAATCAATGTACCACCAACAGAATCTGTAGAAGAAACAATAACTCACTTAATGAAAAATATTACAAGTGAAAATAGCGGTATTAGCGTTATTGGAGCAAAAAGAATACCTGATACCAACAAATTAGAGCTATTACTAGGTAATGGAACAGACCACACCAGAGCATTAAGAGCTGAAATAGAGTTAATTCCTGTTAATTCCGTAGTATAGGCTAATCTTAAAGTAATTTAAAATAACTAGAAAATTCCCTCTGCGACTAACAGAGGGAATTTTTTTAACCATAATAAATTTTATTCAGAATCATTCTTTAAAGCTGATTCTAGTCTGGAAGAAACAACATACCAATTAATATTTTCTATAAATGTATCAATATACTCAGCACGATTAATCCCGTAATCAAGAGTATAAGCATGCTCCCACACGTCTAAAACGAGAAGTGGCATAACAAATACAGGTAAATTTTGATTATGGCCATCAATGCCAAAATTATAAAGTCTACCGTCTCTATAATTATAAGCAGTAAATGCCCAACCTCTCATTGATTTACCTACAGCCTTTAAATCTTCTAAATAATTTTGCCAGCTGCCAAAATCTCTTTCAATTGCAGTAATAAGCTCCGTAGTTGGTTCAGTATCTTTATCAGTTATATTAGAAAAATATAACTCATGTAAAACTACTGCATTCAAATTATGTGATAATTCAACAGTTAAATTTCTCTTTTCAGAGTAATTATTATTAGCTTTAGAAATATCAGCAGTTTTCAACATTTTTGTAATATCGTTTACTTTACCTACATATCTTTTGTATAGCTCAAGATGCTGATTTAACATCTCATTACTAATTCCCTCGATATTTTCAAAGAAATAACCAAAATCTTTAACTTTATAAGCATCAATTTGTTGATGAAATCTATTTTCAATAGTTGTCATGATAATTTTCTCCCATAGCATTTCTAATAATACTTAAATGTCTTTAGCATTATTTAGATAATGTTTGAAAATTTTCATCAGCTTTCAGGCTAGGGTATAGGCTATATAAAACAGTTTTTACTTTATTAGACTCTTCGGTTAATCCCATTGATTTGAAATTTTTTATAAGTTCTATGTACAACTCGGGGCGTTCAATTCCTGCGTTTGTTAGTAATGTTAATATAACAGTAGCTTCTTCTTTTTTACCTTCTTTCGATAATTGCATAGATTTATTAAGAATATCATCAATGAAAACATCATATTTTTTCACTTTTGTATTTATTTTATCAATCTCATCATTACATTTAGATAATTGTTTAGATTGTTCTAAAACGGTTGTTCTGTAATTATCCAAAGTTTCTTTTCTATTTATTAAATCATTATTTTCGCATGGACTTTGCTCAGATTTATGTTTTTTATTAGATATTGGTTTAGTCTTTTCTTGCTTGCCTTCTAATATACTATTTTCCAGTTGATTAATTTTTGTTGAGAGTTCAAGCACTCTACATTTTGATAACTCAAGCTCATCACTTTTATTTGACATATCATCAAGATAATTTTCTTTATCCATTTCATAAGTTTTTGTAATATCAGCTATTCTATCATTGAGCCTCAGAATTTCATGAGTTAATTCATCAATTTTGTTATTTTTTTCATTTATAGAAGTTTTTTGTAAGGTTATCATATATTTAGCAGTTTCAAGCTCTTTAGAAATTTCATTTAATTTTTGAGTAATTAAAGTAATCTCATCTGGTTTAGATTGAGCAATTAAGCTATATTGATTGCTGTTTTGTCTTTGACTAAGTCTGATAGTCTTTGAATAAGTAGAAGAATTTAAAACAACTGAAACAGCAACAGCAATTACAGTAAATAATATTATTTTGTTTTTTATTTTATTTTGCCTCATTTGAATTTTTTATATTTGCTCATTTTATAATCTAAACTTTTGATATGGTAATATTATTATATAATTTTAAAAATTTAAACATTTTTAGTTGGTTAATTTATATATGTTAATAAAAAATAATTATTTCATAAAAGAAGAAAGAGAGCATTCACTTAATAAAATTTGCTCTTCTATTATTATTAAAAAAAATCTTCCACAATTTGATATTAATTCTTCAGCTCTAATTATTACAGATATGCAGAATTATTTTTTGAATGAAAACTCACACGCTTTTGTTCCATCAGGTCTTGAAATAATAGAAAATATTAATAAACTTATACAAATCTTTGAAAAGACTAATAGACCTGTTATTTTTACTCAGCATATAAATAATGAGAATAATGCCGATTTAATGGGTGTTTGGTGGAAAGAACTAATTTTAGTCGACAATCCGTTAAGTGAAATCACTGATTTACTTAATAAAGATAAAGCTATTTTTTTACAAAAGACTCAATACGATGCTTTTTATAATACGTCATTAAATGAATTACTTAATAAGCATAATGTTAAACAAGTCGTTATAACAGGAGTTATGACGCATTTATGCTGTGAAACCACAGCAAGAAGTGCTTTTATTAGAGGAAAATTACCATTTATTCCTATCGATGCAACTGCTACATATAATTTAGAATTACATTCCGCCTCGATACAAAATCTTTCTCATGGCTTTTGTGTTCCTGTACTTACTAAAGAATTTGAAAAGAAATATGATAAATAACGAAGATATTATAATAATAGGTGCGGGCCCTGCGGGAGTAAACTGCTCTATTCAACTTAAAAGATATGGATTTGAGCCATTAGTAATTGAACAAAATAAAATAGGCGGTTTAGCTGCAAATGCTAATTTGATTGAAAATTATTGTGCTTTTCCTAATGGAATTAAAGGCGACAACTTTGTTAAAGTATTAGCAAAACAATTTAATAATAACAATATACGGTTGCATTCAGAAAAAGTAATAAATGTAAGTAAAGAAAATAATAAATATTCAGTTAAAACAACAAAGGGTGATTTCTTGTGCAATCATCTTGTTATAGCGACAGGAACGACTCCTAATATTTTAAATTTCACATCAGAGAAAATATTTTATGAAGTAGATAAACTTAAAGAAAAGAATGATTTATATAATAAAAATATTGTTATTATTGGTGCTGGTGATGCTGCTTTCGATTATGCTTTAAATCTTGCTGATAAGAACAAGATAACAATACTAAATAAAAGTAATAGAACTAAATGTTTGGATTTGTTAAAAAATAGAGTTTTACATCATAAAAATATAAGTTATTTAGAGTTTACTCGAGTAAATAATATTCAAGAAATAGACGATAAGTTAAAATTATCAGGTAAAGATCAGAAAAAAGACTTAGAGTTAAACTGTGATTATTTACTTGGCGCAATAGGAAGAATTGCAAATACAGAGTTTTTGAGTGAAAATTTAATTAATTCTGAAAATCATGATAATTTCTATATTATCGGCGATGCTAAAAATGGGATATTCAGGCAAATTGCAATTGCTTGCGGTGATGGATTAATTACAGCAATGAAAATATATAATAAGAAAGTAGGAGAATACAATGAAAGTTCTTGCTTATGCAGGTAATGATGATATAGCAAAGGTTTACATCGCTGAATTTGAAAATGGCAAAAAAGTAGAATTTGTTGAGTCAACACAACCACCTATTCCATTTGAAAAAAAATGGGTTCTTATTGTATCAAATATGTTCGGATGCCCAATAAAATGCAGATTTTGCGATGCTGGTGGAAAATATGGCGGTAAACTAACGAGAAATGAAATAATATCTCAAATTGATTATCTCGTTAAAAGTAAAGGCTTTGAAAAATCTATACCTATAGAAAAATTTAAAATTCAATTTGCCAGAATGGGTGAGCCTGCATTAAACGAAGAAGTATTAGAAGTATTAAAAATGCTTCCTTCAATATATGATGCACCTGGTTTATTACCTTCCGTCTCTACTATTGCACCAGAGAGTACTGACACCTTTTTTAAACGGTTATTATGTATTAAAAATAGTGTTTACGGAAATAATTTTCAGTTCCAATTTTCAGTTCATACAACCGATGAAGAATTAAGAAATTGGTTAATACCTGTAAAAAAATGGTCATTTGATAAAATGGCCGAATACGGTGAAAACTTTTTTAATAAAGGTGATAGAAAAATAACATTAAATTTTGCATTAGCACAGGGCATGCCTCTTGATACTGATGTATTATTAAAACATTTTGATCCTGAAAAGTTTTTATTAAAAATTACGCCTGTAAACCCAACTTACAATGCAATAAATAACAATATTAAGTCGGAATTAATTAATCAAGAGAGTTTAAGCGATGTCATTGATAATGCAAAAAAATCACCATATGAAGTTATAGTAAGCATTGGTGAGCTTGAAGAAAATAATATTGGAAGTAATTGCGGTCAATACATAAATACATTAAACAATAATTGTGTTAAACCCGAAAATAGTTATACTTATGAAGTGAAAAACATAAATTAAAAGTTAAGTCTGACGTAACTTTTAATTAAATAAAAAAATAGAGCCTGAGTATTTAAACTCAGGCTCAAAAGTTATGATTATAAAATTACTCTTGTAAATGCTTAACGTGTCTAACGATATAAGTAATAAATAATACGAGTAAAACAGCTATTATTGCGTAATCAAACTTATGCCATACTCCTTTAAATAATTCAATATTTTCACCTAGTTTTACGCCTACAAACACTAGGAAATAGCTCCAAATTAATGAACCTAAAAAGGTAAAGAAAATAAATTTTGGAAAATTTGCTTTTAAAATACCGGCTGGTACTGATATGAATGTTCTTACAACAGGTAGCATTCTACAAAAGAAAAAAGCAGCATCTCCATATTTTTCAGACCATTTATCAGCGGTTTCAAGATCTCTTTTGCTGATAAGAAACCATTTCCCATATTTTTCAACGAAAGGACGTCCACCATAATAACCTAAATAATAAGAGGGTATAGACCCAACTACACAGCCAATTGCTCCTGCAAAGCAAGCAATATGGAAATTCATTTTGTTTATACTTACTAAATAGCCCGCAAATGGTAATATAGCTTCGCTGGGAAGAGGAATATTTGCTGATTCAATAGCCATTAATATAATGACACCAAATGCCCCTAAATGTGTGATTGTAGTTTGTATACAGTGAACAATCGGTGCTAATATTGCATCTAAATGACTCATTTTAGTATCCTTTATTATAATTAGTTTAAATATGATTATAACATGCTAAATATTTATAAATTATATCTAACTGCAAAAAAAAATACCTTTCGGTATTAATTTGTCTTATGCTCTCTTCTTCCAATTTGCTTAATTTAATATATCTTTTATTTGTCGAGTAATATATGTAGTTTATATGAATCTATATATCTATTGGTGTTGCTGCTACACTTCATATCTATATTAAAAAACAATTGAAGTGTCTTGTCAACACTAAATGAAAAACTTTATTTTATACTTATAATCTTCATGGTAAACTAATCTTTATTATTAATTATTTAACTGGAAAGGTTGTTTTAAATGGAAAAATCGCTAAAAATTGCTATTCCAAATAAAGGCAGATTATCTGAAGATATTTTGGATTTATTACAAAGAGCTGGATTATCAATATCTAAACGTGGAAATAGAACTCTGTTTACAACAACTCATGATGGTAAATACACAATAATATTTGTAAGAACTCAAGATATACCAAGCTTTGTAAGCAATGGCGTAACTGATTTAGGCTTCACGGGCTATGATATTGTTCAAGAAACTGAAAAACCCGTTGAATCAATTATGGACTTGAATTTTGGTGCTTGTACAATGGTTGTGGCAACAAAAGAAGAAAGCCCTTATAACGATGTTAAAGATGTTCCTGATAATACTAGAATAGCAACCTCTTTCCCAAATATAACAAAGAACTTTTTTGAAAGTTTAGGTAAATCAGTAAATATTACTGAAGTATGCGGAGCAACTGAAGTAACACCGCAATTAGGTCTAGCTGATGTGATTGTTGACATTACATCAACAGGATCAACACTAAAATCTAATAAATTAAAAATAATTGGTAATATTCTTAAATCTCAAGCCGTAATTATTGGTAGACCCGGAATTCAAGAAGAAGAAAAAAATGAAATAATTGCATTTTGCAGAGCTATAAAATCTGCTATAGCAGCTGAAGAAAAGAAATATTTGATGGCTAATATTCCTAAAAAATCTTTATCAGATGTAAAGAACTTTTTACCAGGATTATCATCTCCTACAGTAATCGATTTGTATGGTGAAGACGATAACGTTGCAATACATGTTGTTGTTGATAAAAAAACTATCTATGAAAATATTGATAAATTAAAAAATCTTGGTGCAACAGGCATTCTGATAATGACTGTTGATCAAATGATTCCTTAGATTAATTTCTTTAAAAGAAAAATATTGTTAAAAAGTCATATTAATTATCTGAATTAATATGACTTTCTATTTTATATATTGTTTATTCTGAATCTAAGTTTCAATTAATAAATATTTCTACTTAATATTACTATTCAATACCGAATCAAATTTACTCATTGCTGCTGTAGAATAGGAATCTTGATATAATACATTTCCATTCTTATCAAGTAATACAAAAAATGGAATTTTATCAGGCATAGACAAACCTAAAACTCTTGCTTGATCGGGTGTTACGTTTAAATCAACATTAAATTCTTTATACTCAACTTGTCCCGGATATTTTGCAATATCATCATTTATTGTTTTTCTTGCATCTCTGCACTTTGCATTCCAGTCAGTACAGAAAAATACAACTTTTAATTTTGCCTGAGCAACTGCGGGAAATAATGAAATGGATAAAAATAAAGCAAGTGTTAAGCTAAATATTGTAAATAAATTTATTCGCTTTTTATTATTTTTTAAATTAGAGTTCATAATTATTACCTCTATATATCGAAATCTTATATTATTATAAAGCTATTTTTGATTAATTACATCATCTTATTTAATAAAATAAATCTTTTGCCCAATTTTAATTTTATATTTTTCACAAAATCCAGACTTTAGTTCTATAACACTATCTACCTGTTCAGAAGACGGATAGATAGGGCATGTAGTTGCTTTGCAAGTCGGAACTTTAGAATAAAAATTTACAATCTTATTTTTTCTAACAAAAAGCATATCTAAGGGGAAATTAACATTTTTCATCCAAAAATAGACTTCCTGTGTTTTATCAAATAAAAACAACATTCCTTGATGTTCAGAAAGAGTTTTCCTGTTCATTAGCCCGGTTTCTCTGTCTTTATCATTATCAGCTACTTCAAGGCTGACTTTCACGTCATTTATTTTGACTTTTACTATTTTAAGATAGTTAGCATTAACGTTTGTATTTACAGATAATATTAATACACACAGAAGAAAAGATATCAGTAATTTTTTATTCATAATTATATTTATTTCTAGTTAAATTTATCTTTTAATAATCACTAACTTTATATTATCATAGTTAAAGGCAATTTATAATTTTGGATCATGTATGCCTGCAGTAAAAACTCGAATACTTGGAATAGACCCAGGGATAGCTATTACAGGCTACGCTGTTGTTGAATATACAAAATCCTCTTATGATGAAGATTTTGACTTAATTACATCAGGCTCTATTCAAACTGATAAATCTTTAAAATCACCTTGCAGATTATTAGAAATTCATAATGATTTGGAATTTTTACTTGAAAAATATACACCTGATGTAGCAGCTGTAGAAAAAATATTTTATTTTAAAAATGCAAAAACAATTATGCCTGTAAGTGAAGCTAGAGGTGTAATTACTATGACTCTTAGGAAATTTAATTTACCTATATTTGACTATACTCCTCTTGAAATTAAGCAAACAATAACAGGCTTTGGAAGAGCTGAAAAATGTGACGTAAAGCAAATGGTAGAGATTATTCTCTCTGACTGCAACCTTTCAAAGTTAGATGACACAATTGATGCGGTAGCAATAGCAATTTGTCATGCTCGAATGAATATTTAGTCAACAATCTACATAGCATAGAGGATGAAATACACCTCATAACCCTATATTATAAACTTATAAATGGGTATATGGGAGGTAGGTAAGTGCATTCAGATTATATAAATGTGACTACAAAAGCTGAAGAATTAAGCTTAGCCATTGAGAAATTAGAAAATCTACTAAATACAGGCGATTCTCAAAAAATTATAGAAGAAATAAGAATGTTTAAAGCTAATCAATTAAATCCTGCATATTAATGCAGGATTTTTTATATTAAAGGAGTATTTTTTTTTGCCCTTTTTTTGATATATTTATGTAACCAATCTTTACGAATTTAGAGAAAAATGAAAAAAATGTTATTATAGCTTTGTTGTTATAGATAACAATATATGAGGATACTAATTATGAAATTTGATACAATTACATTACATGGCGGGCAACCTGTTGATGAAGCGACAAACTCAAGAGCTTTGCCAATATATCAGACAAGTGCGTATGTGTTTGACAACTCCCATCACGCATCAAATTTATTTGATTTAAAAGAAAATGGAAATATTTATACCAGAATATCTAATCCAACAACAGATGTTCTTGAAAAAAGAGTAGCTATGCTAGAAGGTGGAATTGGTGCTGTTGCAGTTGCATCAGGACAAGCAGCAACCACACTTGCTATTTTGAATATAGCTTCAGCAGGTGATGAAATCGTTGCATCATCTTTTCTTTACGGTGGTACACATAATTTATTTGAGTATACTCTTAAAAATATGGGAATTAAAGTTAATTTTATTAATTCCTCAAATCCAGCCGATTTTGATAATGCAATAAATGAAAATACAAAACTTTTATTCATTGAGTCAATTGGAAATCCAAAACTTAACATTGGAGATATTGAAAAGCTTTCAAAAGTTGCGCATAAAAACCATATTCCGTTAATTGTTGATAATACTGTTCCAACTCCATACCTTTTAAAACCGATTGAGTATGGTGCCGATATAGTTATCCACTCAGCAACCAAGTTTTTAGGAGGGCATGGTACATCATTAGGTGGTATTATTGTCGACTCTGGTAAGTTTGACTGGTTTGGAGCAAGTAGATTCCCAGGACTTACAAATCCTGATCCTAGTTACCACGGTGTAATTTACACAAAAGAATTTGGTAAAGCTGCATATATTACAAAGTTAAGAACACAACTTTTAAGAGATATAGGCCCTGCGATCAGTCCATTCAATTCTTTCCTGATTTTACAGGGAATTGAAACACTTCATTTAAGAATGCAAAGACATTGTGAGAATGCGATGAAGGTTGCTAAATTCTTAAAAGGTCATAAAAATGTTCAATGGGTAAATTATCTAGGTTTAGAAGATCATCATGAATATGATCTTGCAATGAAATACTTCCCAAAAGGTCAGGGAGCTCTTGTCGGATTTGGCATTAAAGGTGGAAAAGCGGCAGGCGTTACATTTATTGATAATGTTAAATTACTTAGTCATGTAGCGAATATTGGTGATGCTAAATCTCTGGTAATTCATCCTGCAAGCACTACTCATCAACAATTGAGCGATGAAGAAAAATTAGCATCTGGTATAACAGATGATTATATTAGACTAAGCATTGGCTTAGAAGATGCCGATGATATTATTGCAGATATTGACCAAGCACTAAGCTTAATTTAACTCTTAGAATAAAATATAAACTCCCTTTGAATAATCAGAGGGAGTTTTAAAATAAATAAATTATATAAATCTATTCAGGAATTGTTTCAGCAGGAGTATTAGGTTTTATTTCAGGCTTAACAATAGAAACAGATTTTGTTTCACACATAGCTGTTCTAGTTAAACTTAGCTTTTCTTTTTGTTCTTCATCAAACATAGAGCCTCTAATTACTCTATCGACATAGTTTCCATTTAACTTAACCGCTTTTTCATAAATTCCAAGCTCATCAAGCACATCTTTAATTTTATCAAAATCATATTCATAAATACGTTTTTTCTGATAAGTAAGTTTTTCACCCGTAGTAGATATTATATCTTCTCCACCCATATCAAAATAAACTTTAAATACAGACCTTAAATCAGAAAGCTCACATTGTAATGTTTGAACAGTTTGTTGAATTCTTAAAAATCTTTCAAATAAATAGTTCATACTTCCAAATTGAGAAACTTGCCAGTCATATTTTTGTTGGTACATTTTTATTAAGGCAGGATAAGCAAGAGCTAAGCCTTTAGCGTCAGCCATAGCTCTATGCCTTGTTTCAACTTCTACATCAAATCTTTTTAGCAATGAGCTTAACCCATGAGAAAATTCATCAGGAAAAACTTCCCTAAAAATATGTTGAGTATCAATTCTTTGATTATTAAGATATTTACCATATAATTCATGACTTGCTTGATTTAAAAAACTATAATCAAAAATAACATTATGACCTACCATCGGATATTCACCGATAAATTCAAGAATTTTAGGCAAAGCTTCAGAAAGAACCGGTGCATCAGCAACCATATCTTGAGTAATTCCATGAATTTTGATACTAGAGTTTCTAATTTCTTGTTCTGGATTAACAAGCGTTTGAAATTCATCGACAATTACGCCGTTTTCAAGCCTTAAAGCAGCAAATTCGATTATTTTTTCTCTTTTATAATCAAGTCCTGTTGTTTCAATGTCTAGAACTATTTTGATGTCTTTATCGTTCATATTGAACTCTTTCTATCTAATTAATTGACTACAATAAACAGGTTTAAGTTTAGGATTTTAATTTTTTAAGATAATCAGGAATGTCAACAGCTTCATTTGTTCCAATATTAATATTCCAATTTGGCAGTTCTTCTTCGATTTCCTGCCTTAGTGAGCTAACATATCCTGGAATAATAATATTCTTATGATTTATTAAGCTTTCAATTTCTGTTTCTTTTACAGCTTTAGCAATAATTTCACCTGTGAATTTATTAGCCGCCCATGCTGTTAATACGCTCATACCGTCTGACTTTGTTAATATTAAATATGTTCCGACTCCTGAAGCCTCAACTTCTGCTGCAACAGTAAAATAAGTTAAAGCAAAGTTTGTAGTTACAATAACAGGTGAGTCTTTTGTAACATCACCGATAATATAAAGCTTAGGCTCCATTTGAAGTGGTTTTTGTGGATCAATGTATAAATTTTGTCTTAATGCTATTAATGTCGATATTTGAGCTTCATTAAAGTCATCTAAGACTATAATATTAGAATATTTTGCAATAAGTGCGGAGGCTAAAATGGTTTTATCGATAATATCATCATTTTCTAAGCTATAATCAGATACGAAAGAAATAACAGGAAAACCTAGCGGTTCAAATTTATCTTCTATCGAAGCTCTTCTAATATAAGTAAGATCTTCAACTATTGAACTGCTTTTCTTTAAATTCAATACACAATTATCAGGTTTATTTACAATTTCTGCTAATTCTTCAACAGTATTCGCAGAAATAACAACAGGTGTATTGAATTTTTTATTAAATTCTGAAAGTTCATTAGCATTAGTATCTTTTAAGAATACAAGTGGAAGATTATTTAATGATTTATCAAGTATCTCTTCTACTTTTGATTTATCGGAACTAACTAATATCAATGTAATATTTCTATTTAATAAATCAATTGCTTTTTCAGCAAAATCCAAAGAATTATCAATTAAACAAACTGCATCAATTTTAAATTCTTCACCAACTCTTTCAATAGAATAGTTTATTATCTTAGAAAGTTTTTCATTATAGTTTTCATCAGAAGTTTTTAATTCTACAGAAATTAAAGTGTGATTTACAAATTTCTTTTCATGTCTGAACATGACAGTTTCATTCCCACAAATAAGTTGTTTATAAGCAGGACCAAACTTAATTTCTTTTTGTTGCAATTTATTTACTTCATTTAATGTTGATTTCAATTCGTCTGAAGCAAATTCACATATATTTATGTCTGCTTCGCCTTTTGCAATTTTCATTGCGAATGCCATACAAGTTGGAAAACCGCATTTTTTACAATTAGCTTCTTTTTCTTTTTTTCCACCTGGTAATAATTTGAATATTTGAAGACCTGTTAATGCCATTTTATTGACCTCTCTCTATAAATTCAGCAATTTTTTCAACACTGTCAGAGTGATATAGAGCCACCATATCAGCACCTGCCGTAATCATTGAGCTAGCAGTTACTGTTTCCCACATAATAGCCCTTTGATAGTGTTCTCCTGCTTCGTTAGAGATAAATTTAGCCTTAGCTTCTTTTGTTTTCCAAGCTTCTTCCCCTGCAAATGCAAGTATAGGCATGTTTAACATATTATCGCCATCTAGTGCGGCAATTCTGATTCTTTCAATTACACTATATGCATAATCCAAACCGTAGCCTAATGCACCAATATTTGGATCAATTATAATGTTATCAGGATCAATTCCTGCATCAGTAAGTAAAATATTTAGTTGTTTAGCTAGGTTTATATCAATTGGCGTTCTCGCAATCCAATAATGATTTTTATTTGTTAGTGACGGAATAATATTTTTGTAATTATCTTCATCTATTATGCCGAAAATACATTTTTTTTCTAAAGCATTAGCGAGTATAGGTATAATTATCTCATTTATTTCTCTTTTATCAGTAGCATTAATCATTAACGGCTTTGATAAATTCCTTGAAATATATGTAATCAATTCAACAGTTTTATCTAACACAGATTGATTAAATTCTTTTAAATTAACTACAAGCGAAATAATATCAGCTTGCTGTTTATTCAAATAATCAATCAAGTTAGAATTATCTCTATTAATATCAGACCAGTTATTTAATAATAAAACAGGATAACTATCTCTTTCAAATAATGGAATTTCGATAATGGTTAATTGCTTATTAGATGAATTTAATTCATTCTTCATAAAAGGTAATGAATTAAATTCACCTGTAACAACATTATTAATATTAAATTTTCTAATTGTATTTTTGTAAGTTTTCTGCGGTTTCGCATAGGTATTAGGCATAATAATCTCCAGACGGCCAAAAAATCTATATTTTGTAGTTAATATAGCACAGATAAAAACAAATAAAAAATAAACGTTTAAGTTTATGTAAAGTTTGTAAATCTTATACAGATAATTTAGGTATTTTAAGCTTAAATAGGCTCTGAACATCGATATTGTTTATAACAGCATCAATTAGTTGCTCAGGATTAATTAACCCTTTTCTTAAACTTTCTATTCTTGGTAAAGTCCCCAGAACCTCTACGCCGGAAAGTTCTTTTATGAAGTGAGAAGCAGTTCTCATTGCTATATCTTTTGTATTTTGAGGATAATTAGAAATAATAACGCCTGCAATTTGAATATTGCGACTTTTAGCGGCTTCAATTGTTAAAAGTGTGTGATTAATAGTGCCTAAATCAGGCTTAGCCACAATTACCAGCGGAGTTTGCAAATCTTTTGCAAGATTTGCCATTAAATAATCGTGATAAATTGGAACTAAAAGCCCACCTGCACCTTCAACTAAAATAAAATCACACTCATTTCTAAACTCATTGTAGTCTTGTAATAATTTTTTCTTATCAACTGATACTTTTTCTATAATTGCTGCTAAATAGGGAGAAACAGGATAATTAAAATAATAGCTGCATTTTGTTTTTATATGAGGATCGATTAAGTTAACAAAACAAAGATCGGGTGAGAAATATTCATTATTTTTTTTAACGGCACCACTTTGTACAGGCTTATAAACCCCGACAGAATAGCCTAAAGACTGCATTACTGCGGCAATGCCGGCTGTAACGACTGTTTTACCTACATCCGTATCTGTTCCTGTAATAAATATATTCATTCTCACATACAATTTTTTAATCTATATTTTGATTATACCAGTGTTTACTCTTCGTAAATCAAGTATTAGTAGTATAATTCATTTTATTGATGGTCTTCAAAAGAAAAATATAAAGCAAAAAGCAGATACATGATGTATCTGCTTTAATTTAGTTTAAAGTGCTTTCTACTTGTTTACTAATTCTTTGAATTTTTTACCAGCTGTGAAGGTAGGAACAGTTTTAGCAGGTATTTGGATTTCAGAACCTGTTTGTGGGTTTCTACCGGTTCTAGCAGCTCTCTTACGAGCTTCAAAAGTACCGAATCCAACTAAGGTAACTTTTTTACCTTTAGAAACTGTTTTTTCAACAACATCGATAAATAATGATAAGATTTCAGAAACTTCTTTTTGGGTTACTTTTGCTTTTTTTGCAACTTCTTGTACTAATTCCTCTTTATTCATGGAGAAACTCCTTTCCAAACAATAATAAACGCAACAATCATATTATATTCAGTAAGATAAAATACGCAAGAGTTTTTTTAAAAATTAGAAAAAAATTCAATTAGTGTTTTGCTATATATTATATTCAATTGTATAATTAGTTATGTGTTTTATTAAAATAAGAATTCATTTTTAGATTGATTTATATGAAAAATTTTTCAAGAATATCTATTATAGCAAGTTGCTCATTAGTCATAGTCTTAATGGGTATTTACCCTTCTGCCGCTGAGGAAATAAAGCCTGCTTATAATTTAAAAGTAAATAATGATTCGTTTACTGATTTTACCGCTTCTGAAGATAATCAATATGTTACAAAACTACTAAAAATATATTTTGAATCCATAGATATAAACAACTTAAAATTTAATAACAATGAAATTATTACTTATAAAAAAATTCAAGAAATTAAAAAAGATTTAGCTAAAGGTGTAGATACAAAATTATTTGATCAAAGTAATAAAATAGATTCTTCGATAACAACAAAAAGAATTTTTGATATTAATTTAATTAATGAAAGAAATAATCAAAGTCCGGAGATTACATCAACTAAATCAAATAATGCTAAAAATATTACAAACAAGACTAATGACAATACTGAAACTAACAGTAAATTTTGGCAACTTGCCGAAGAAGCTTCTAATTACGAACGTATAGGAAATTATGGTGAAGCTGTCAGATGTTATCAAAATGCAATTAAATTAAACCCCAATAGAATTGAGCTGTTATATAGTTACTCACTTTGCCTGTACAAAGCGGAACAATATAATAATGCCGAAATAACGCTAAATAAAATAATATTTTTAGATAATAATTTTACTTTAGCTCATTATAATTTAGGCAATATCTATTTTAAACTCGATCAATACAACAAAGCCTTAAATAGCTTTATGATTGCACTCAAGCAAAATCCTTATTCTGTTGATACCTGTTTTAATCTTGCATTAACACTAGAGTGTTTAAAAGAAAACACTCTAGCAGAAAAATATTATATAAAATGTTTAGAAATAAATCCTAATGATAACCAAGCACAGGCTGCCATTAAAAGATTAAAAGCAACAAAATAACTAATTTTTCACTTTGTTAATGATATTAGTTGTTGATTTACCTTCTACCATAGGCATAAAAACAACTTTACCGCCGTTTTCATGAATCACTTTGGCTTCAGGAAGGTTGTTTATGTCATAATCGCCACCTTTGACGTGAATATCAGGTTTAATGTCGGCTAAAAGACTTTCAGGAGTGCTCTCGTTGAATAAAACAACATAATCAACCGATAATAAATTAGCTAATACTTCTGCTCTGTCTTCTTCTTTATTTACAGGTCTGGTAGGTCCTTTTAAACCTCTGACGGAACTATCGGAATTAAGCGCAATTACCAATATATCGCCTTCATTTTTTGCTTGAGCTAAATATCTTACATGCCCAACGTGTAAAATATCAAAACAACCATTAGTTGTTACAACAGTTTTATTATCATTTTTTAATTCTGAAATTTCTGCTAATAATTCATTTTTACTTAAAACTTTACCCAAGTTAAATTCCTTTCTTAATGTATTTATGAAGAAGCTAAAAGCTTTTCATCCATTGCTTCATGTTCAATTATATTTTTTAATTCAAATGGTGTAATAACAGTTGTACCTTTTTTTCTAACAGCAACACCCGCCGAATAATTACCGAGTATAACAGATAATTCTAAATTATTCTTTGAAGCAGGAATACTTAATGCAATAGTTGAGATTAATGAATCTCCTGCACCTGTCACATCAAACACTTCTGTAGAGACTGCAGGGATTTTTTTATAAATATTGCCATCAAAGAGCAATACACCATCTTCACCAAGCGTTACAAGTACATTTTTTATACTTATCTGTTTGAATAAACAAGCAGCAAGAGCTTCTGCTGATGAACCACAGCTTAATTCTGTCGCAATTTCAGCTTCTAACCTATTAGGAGTTAACAGTGTAGCACCTGTATATTTGGAATAATCAGAGCCTTTAGGGTCGACTACAATGTTTTTATTGTATTTTATTCCTAATTCAATGATACTTCGACATAAGGACTCCGTTAATACGCCTTTTGCATAATCAGAAAGTAAAATAATATCGACAGAATTAATGTTATCTATAACTTTTAATAATATTAATTCTTCAATATTTTTATTAATAGGTTTTTTAGATTCCCTATCGGCTCTAGCCAGTTGATAATGATTTTTCGACACTAAACGAGTTTTTACAGTAGTTGGTCTTTCCTTGTCAGTTATTATCGAGGAACAATCTATTGAATATTTTTCTAATTCTGATTTTATTACATTCGCATGTAGATCATCACCAACTACACCTGCTAATATGACATTTCCTCCAAGTACAGCAATATTCGCTGCGACATTGGCTGCCCCACCTGGTATATTATGGTAATCATCAACCTCCAGCACAGGAACAGGTGCTTCAGGAGAAAGACGATTAGTCCTCCCCCTGATATACTCATCAAGAATAATGTCACCAACAACCAAAACTGTTTGGTTACAATAGTTTTCTATTATATTAAAAAGTTTAGTTTTATGAAGCACTTTTTACACCTGAATAATCTATAAAACGTTATTTGAAACTTATTTGCTTTGTTGTGTAGCAGGTGGCATACTGCTTTTTGGCATAATAGGAGAATGATCGGTTCCGCTACCTGATTTTGAAAGCTCAATTATTTCTTTCTTAATATTTACAGGATCAAATGATTTATCAACATACACTACTTTTGCAGTTGCACGAGCATTTGTCACTAATTTTTTGTAAATATCCATTTTTTGTTGCCCGTTTAAATAGTCTTTAATACTTGCTTTGACATCATTAAATGCAACATAACCGCCTTTTTTCTTGTCAATTACAATAATTATATGATAACCGAATTGAGTTTTAACAGGTTCGGATATTTTACCTGGTGTTAATGTTTTACAAGCTGCAGCAAATTCAGGAACCATTTGTCCAGCTTGGAAATAACCTAAATCCCCGCCTTTAAGAGCTGATTGTGTATCTTTTGAATATTTTTTCGCTAATTTGCTGAAATCAGCAGGATTTTTTTTCAATTGATCAACAATAAGTTTAGCCTGTTTTTCATCATTTACTAAAATATGAGAAGCATGAACTTGCTCAGGTGATTTAAAGAAAGTTTCTTTGTTTGTATCAAAATATTTTTTTACATCATCATCAGAAACAGGCTTAAGCATTTTTGTGCCTTCAACGATTTTATCAACTAAGATTTGATGTTTTACATCAGTTTCAAACATTTCTCTTGAAATTTTATTTGTTTGAAGCATTTTCTCAAGTCCTTGTGATCCACCAAATTTCTTCTCTATATCACTGATAGCTTTTTTAGTGTCCTCAGGGGTTAAACTAACATTTTCTTTTTTAGCTTGTTGTTTTAATAATTCTTCAACTGTTAAGTCATTTACAACTTTATCTTTATAAATAATTTTGAAAAATTTATTTTTAGGATCATTAATATTAAAATTATCCTGATGTGCTGCGATAGTATCAATAGTATTCTTATAAAGCTGTTCGTATTGGCTTTTTGTTATTGAATCACCATTAACTTTCATGATGACCTTATCGCCTAATCCACCAATATTTGAATTACAACCTGATAATAGCATAATTGAAAGTGCTAATGCGCCTAATGCTGATTTTTGTCTCATTTGTTTCTCTCCAAATTTATACGTATGACACGTTAGTTTTATTTATGATTTTTAGAGATTGTCGTAAACAATTCTTCTAATATTTTTATCCTTTCTTGACTGAAAAGTCCAGTACAATTTAAGTTTATTATAGATATAGAATTTTGAGAACTAGTCGGAGCTTTTACCCACTTGAACTTTACGGCATTTTCTCTTTTGATTTTTAACAAATATGATTTCCATTCATGTAGTTCATAATTCGTAAAAATTCTTATTACATCTTCATTTTCTCTAACAAGATTAATTCCTATACCTGTAGCAAGAATTCTTAATTTTATTATATCAAACAGATTCGCAACAGGCTCAGGTATATTTCCAAATCTATCAACCCATTCTTCTTTAATATATTCTAATTCCCTTAATGATTGAATATCTGCTAATCGTTTATATTCTATCATTTTTTGATCTTTGCTGCCGCACCAATCATCAGGAATAAATGCAGTTATATTGATATCAACAACAGGAGGTTCTTTTCTTAAAGGCTCATTTCCTTGAAGTTCATTAACAGCTTCCTCAAGTAATGAACAATAGGTATCAAAGCCTACTGTTACCATATTTCCATGCTGTTGACCACCTAATATGTTTCCAACACCTCTTATTTCCAGATCTTTTAGTGCTATTTGATAACCGCTTCCAAGAGTTGTAAATTCTTTTATAGCTTTTAGTCTATCAGTTGCTTCTTTTGTAAGTATTTTATCAGGTCTGTAAAAACAATAAGCATATGCTTGTCTTTCACTTCTTCCAACTCTGCCTCTCATCTGATAAAGTTGTGCAAGCCCAAATTTATCAGCATTGTCGACTAAAATTGTATTTGCATTCGGAATATCTAAGCCTGATTCAATAATTGTTGTACAAACTAAAATATCATACTCATGGCTAGAAAATTCATGCATGATTTTTTCAAGTTCTTTTTCGTTCATTTGTCCATGAGCCACAGCAATTCTTGCATCTGGCACGAGGTCGTTAAGCTCTTTTGCAACAGAAAATAATGTCTCTACTCTATTATGAACAAAATAAATTTGCCCTTCTCTCTCTAATTCATGAATTATTGCTGTTTTAACTAGTGATGGATTATAAGCGCCTACATAAGTTTTAATAGGGGCTCTGTTTACAGGTGGAGTATTAATTAAGCTCATATCTCTTACACCTGAAATAGACATGTACAAGGTTCTTGGTATAGGTGTTGCAGAAAGAGTCAATACATCAATTTTTGCTCTTAATTGTTTTAATTTTTCTTTATGAGAAACACCAAATCTATGTTCTTCGTCAATCACAAGTATTCCGAGGTCTTTGAATTCAACATCTTTTTGCAATAAACGGTGTGTACCAATAACCACATCACATTCCCCAGTAACAAGACGTTTAACAGTTTCCTTAATTTCTTTTGCTGACCTGAATCTCGAGAGCAATTCAACTTTAACCGGATATGGTTTAAATCTGTCTGCAAAGGTCTGATAGTGCTGTTGTGCCAATATCGTTGTCGGAACAAGAACTACTGCCTGTTTTCCAGACAAAGCAGCTTTAAAAACAGCTCTTAATGCTACTTCTGTTTTTCCAAATCCTACATCACCGCAAACAAGCCTATCCATAGGCTTATCTGACTCCATATCAATCTTTGTATCGACTATTGCTTGCATTTGATCCGGAGTTTCAGTATAGGAAAAAGCATTTTCTAATTCCAATTGCCAAGGACTGTCTGCATCAAACTGATAGCCTTTTACTTTTGATCTATGAGCGTATAAATTAATTAAATCCTGTGCAATATCTTTAATGGATTTTTTAACTTTATTTTTTACATTTGTCCACTCTGTTCCACCCATTTTTGATAATTTTGGAGCCGTTCCAGAGCCTCTGTATCTTGACAGGAAGTTTATCTGTTCGGCAGGCATGTGTAAACGATCGCCAGCAGTATATTCTATACTTAAATAATCTTTTTCTTGTCCGTCAATTTCTTGTTTGCTTAGTCCAATGAATTTTCCAATACCGTGCTTTAAGTGAACAACATAATCACCAATGACTAGATCATTTAAAGATACTAGGAAATCTATATTTTCTTTTTTACTTGTTTTTTTAGCTAAAGTAGATTTTTTTATTTTTTTATTAAATAGCTCTGAATCAGTTATTACACACAATTTTTCTTCTGATAATAAAAAACCTTCTTGAAAACCGTATTTTGAAATAACTACATTATTATTAAAATCTTTTAATTGAATATTTTTTTCATTTTCTAAAGATATATGAGGACATTCAAATTCCTTTAGCAGTTCTTCAATTCTTGCAGGATATTCTGTGCTAATTATTACATTGAATTTTTGGCGTCTTAAGTCTTGTATAAAAGTAAGGGTTTTTTCTAAATTACTCATAAAGTTTGGTATTGCGCTAAGCTCAAAAAATTCTGTATGAAAAATTTCTTCTTGTGCAAAACTGTCAAGATATATCTGACTAAAAGATTCTATATTCTTTAATGTTTCGTCTCCTGAAAGAGTTAGCATATATGGTAATTCTACAGCTAAACCTTCGTTGATATTTAAATTATAATCTTTTTCATATTTTTCATGAAGAATATTCAATCTATGAATAACTTCAGTTCTTTCATTAAATATAAATTTGGTATTTTGCGGCAAATAGTCAAAAATTGTCTCTGCTTTAGGATATAAAAACGGAGCAAAATATTCTACTCCTTCAAAGTAATTTTCTCTTTCAAATGATTCATTTATATTTTCTTGTGTAATTTCAAGTGTTTCAGAAAAAGAATCGTTTAATCTACTTTTTTGTTTAACAATAGCTTCATTTATTTTAGTAGTTAATAAAACTTTATTTTCATTATTAATTATTATCTTATATCTTGGCCCAATAGTAACAAAGTCAGCCTTTCCGCAAGAGCGTTGAGTATCAGTATCAAAATATCTAATATTTTCGACTTCATCTCCAAAAAATTCTACTCTTATTGCCTCTGATTGAATTGGATATATATCTAATATATCACCACGTGTACTAAATTCACCAGGATCAGTTACGGTTGTTGTTCTAATATATCCTAAATTAACTAGAACTTTAGAAATATCAGCAGGTTCAAGGTAGTCACCTTTATTTATTGTTAATGAGTTATTTTTCAATTCTAATTTGGGCAAATAAGTTGATAATAATGCTTTTGAAGTAGTTATAATAACTTTTGTTTTACCTGAACTAAAATTATTTAGTACTTCCATTTGTTGTTTAAGCGCATAACCATCCGTATATAATGGTTCGTATGGTGAAATTTCGGAGCAAGGCAGATACTCTATTGCAGAATCTGTAATAAATTTCAGTTCATTATAAAATCTTAAAGCTGTTGATATATCAGAAGCAATAAAAACTAACGGAAGATTTAAAATATCAATCAATTGAGCAATATAAAATATTTTTGCAGAAGTATTTAATCCTGTTACAGCAATATTATTATTTTGCTTTAGTAGAAGTGGTACTTTTTTTAGATTATGTAATTGTTTGGAATATTCCTTTAATAAATGCGATAACGCCTGATTTTCCACAGATTTCACCATAGTCAATAAACTTATATTTTAACATAAAAAAATTTTAAAATTTCTTTTGAAATTTTAGCAATTTTATACTTCATATTGTTTTTATATATACAGAGGATATATTTTATTGGAGTAAGAGATTATGTCGATACTGTCAGCAGCAAATTATTTAAGAATGCAAGGTCAGAGTTCGGCAAGCCAAACAGATGCACAAAAGCCGACTGATTCAATTGGTGCCACTGGCAAAGCTTATAGTGTATTTACAAATGATGGAAAGAAAAAACCTACTAACTACTTTTCACCTGAAAATCTGGGTACAAACTTAGCAGGTAATATTGAAAGCTATGTCAAGAAAAATGGAAATCTTGATAAATTACAAAAGCTGGAATTAGCACCTGCATTAACAGCTAAACAATCAGCTAATGGTTTTGCTTCTAACATTGGTGGCGATGCTGATGATTATGTAATTAATGCAACAACACGTCATTTAACAGAACCGAAAAACAAAGAAGGCTTAGCTGAAATGTGTAAATTATTTGGCGTAAAAGACAATGATTACATTAAATTACAAGATGCTATGATGAAAGCTAATAAAAATAATGATTTAGTAATAACAAGAGATGAAATAGAAGCTTATAAAAAAAGTTTAGCTGATAATAACTCTCCAGCTACATCAAAAGCTCAACCATCAACCTTTCAATTCCCTTCAGCAGCTACTACGAATAATCAACAAACATCACAATTTCCATCAGCGAATACTACAACAAATAATAACCAACAGCTAGATGTAAATATGTTTGTAAGTTTATTAGCTCAACTATTTATGAATAATAGCTCAAATGCTCAACAACCTAATCAGCAACAACCTTGTTGTAATTATAATCAACCAATATTTCAAAATCCACAGTTCAATTATCAAAATCCACAATTAGTTCAACAACAAATCAATCCAGGTTATTATAGCAATGTAGGAATTAATAACGGAGTTATTAATAATGGACTAATGGCAAATGCAGGGTATCCTCAAAATATACCGACAAATATAAATGTTACAAATTACCCTGGAATACCTGGTTTATTTATGCCACCAGAACAAATGACAACAACTCAAAAAGTTCTTAATGGTTTATATAATCTAGTTGATTTAATTCCGTCAGGTTCTAATAGAAGACATCATAGAAGATAATTACACTTACTCCTCAATCAATAAAATATTCTCTAAATAATAGCGGATGTATAAAAACATCCGCTTTTTTTTATTTTTAATTTAAAAAGCGGAGGTTCAAATGAACCTCCGTTGTATTGCGCTGAGATTGCTGTTTAATTGCATTTTTTCTCTTACTGCACTTTAAGCCTATAAAGACTAAAGCCGGCATAAAACAGCGGTGTCAGCTATATGAAATATTTAATACAGGTTATTACTTTGGTGTATTAGTTTCAGCTTTTTTGAAAAGGCTTCCAGCTTTTTCTGTAACAAAATTCCAAGCCTGTTGTGCTTTCTCTTTGCCTTGTGTAACTAATGGCGCAAGATGTGTATCTACAAGCCCAGCAAAACTTTTGTTCGTCTTATAACCAAGTACTGATAATCCAGCAACAGTAACTGTTGCAACAGTCGCTTGAGCAATAGGATTTTTAGCTACGCTAATAGCTTGTGATTTAAAATCAGTTTTTGCATGTTCTTTATTATGCTCAGCCTTTTTTGTCGGTTTATGTTTTGCTGCAAAGCTTACATTGTGGTTGAAATTATTGATTGATGTCATTTTAGTTCTCCCTAACGCTCCAGTTCTTTCTATGAATGTATAAATGCAGCTAAAAATATTAATTGCTAGTCTAATAAGATGTTTTTTAAAAAAAATCCTTAAAACTCCTGATATTAAATAAGAACAAGCATATTTACAAATCTTAATCATATGTTGTACAAAAAAAGAACTAATAAAAAAACAAGCTACTTTTAATAAAGTAGCTTGTTTAAATCAAAAATTATTTATTTATACAATAATTCTCTTTGTTTTTTGATTTTTGGATCAGAAATATATTCTTCATAGGAAATTTGCTCGTTAACCCAACCTTTTGGGCTAATTTCAATAATTCTATTTGCAATAGAATTAATAAATTGATGATCTTGTGAAATAAATAATACAGTTCCCGGAAACTCAATTAAAGCGTTGTTTAATGCAGTAATTGACTCTAAATCTAAGTGGTTGGTCGGCTCATTTAATATTAAGACATTTGCTCCCGTAACCATCATTTTAGAGAACATACAACGAACTTTTTCGCCACCTGAAAGAACATTAGCTTTTTTAAGAGATTCATCACCTGAGAATAACATTTTTCCAAGGAATCCTCTAATAAAGTTTTCATCTTTTTCTTTTGAATATTGACGTAACCAATCAACAAGAGAAAGATCAACATCAAAATATTTTTGGTTTTCTTTCGGAAAATAAGCTTGTGTGGTTGTTACACCCCATTTATAACTTCCATCATCAGCTTCTTGCTCACCAGCTAAAATATCAAATAATGTAGAAGCTACTAAGTTATCTTTGCCTATAAATGCTATTTTTTCGCCTTTATCAACAGTTAAACTGAAATTTTTAATTATAAGATTATCATCAATAGACTTATTTAATTTCTCGATAGTCAAGATATCTTTTCCAGCTTCTCTATCGGACTTAAATACAATATAAGGATATTTTCTTGTCGAAGGCTTAATATCTTCAAGACTTAATTTACTTAATAGATTTTTTCTTGAAGTAGCTTGTTTTGATTTGGAAGCGTTAGCACTAAATCTACGAATAAATGCTTTTAATTCTTCCATTTTTTCTTCAGTCTTTTTATTATCATCTTGTTTTTGTTTCATAGCTAATTGACTAGCTTCGTACCAGAAAGAATAATTTCCTGTATAAAGTTGGATTTTTGCATAATCAATATCAGCAATATGAGTACAAACTTTATCTAAAAACTGTCTATCGTGAGAAACAACAATAACAGTATTTTCAAAGTTAATTAAAAACTCTTCAAGCCACATGATTGTATCAACATCTAAGTGGTTAGTAGGTTCATCCAATAAAAGAACATCTGGATTTCCAAATAATGCTTGAGCAAGAAGAACTCTTACTTTCTCACTACCGCTTAAATCACTCATTAATTTGTCGTGAAGATCTGTTTCAATCCCTAAGCAATTTAATAATTCACCAGCTTGTGATTCAGCTTCCCAACCGTTAAGCTCAGCAAATTCGCATTCAAGTTCACCTGCTCTAATACCATCAGCATCAGTAAAATCAGCTTTTGCATAAAGAGCATCTTTTTCTTGCATAATATCATAAAGGGTTTTATGACCAACGATAACTGTTTCTAATACTTTAAAGTCATCAAATTCAAAATGGTTTTGTTTTAATACAGCTATTCTTTTACCTTGAGCTATATGAACGTAACCTGAGGTTTGCTCAATTTCTTCTGATAATATCTTTAAAAATGTAGATTTCCCTGCTCCATTAGCTCCAATCAGTCCATAACAGTTGCCAGCGGAAAACTTTATACTTACGTCTTCGAACAATACGCGACTTCCAAATCTAAGTGTTAAATTACTAGTGCTTATCATTACCCTTACATATCCTTAATTTTTACTATTTGTACTGCTTAATATTTCAATTACTTTATATGATACAACATTTGAAAAAGTTGCTTTTATAATATTTTACATAATTTAGATATTATTTTCTTTAAATAAAGAAACTTCAGTTCTATACTAACATTAAAAAGCATAGTATCAAGGTTTATTGCTCTTTTTTAGTTATTTTGATAACTAATTAAATAGAATAGTGCTATATAGTTTAATATTTGTAGTTTTACAAAACTATATTAACTTATTTAAAGTTTATATAGTTTTATTAATTTAAAGGAATAAAGATTTAAACATTAAAATTAATTTTTTTAAAAATAACTAACAAATATGTATTTTATTAATAAAAATAATATTAATTAAATAATAAACAAGTAAATTGTTAATATAAGAATTATAATTTTAAATCTACTATATACAGTACATAACCTATTGTTATAAGCACTTACCACACTTATAATTGTTTTTATAAAGTCAAGCAATAAAAGGTGAAAGATATGGCTTTTAAAAATAGAAAAAGAGATCTTTACAACAACTCTCCAGAAAAAATCAGATACATTATCCCAAAAAACAGGGGTAATATATCAAACTCAATCACTCAAAACTGGACAGACCAAGCATTGATGTGCTATTTAAGCAATCAATACTGTGAAACATGCGCAATTAAAAAAAACGATTACTCTTTTGTCTGTCAAATGCCCAAAGTGATAAAAATTTTAATTAAACAGTTGGGAGTTCCTGACACTGAAAGAATTGAAAAAATAACAGTTTAGCAAGATGACTTCCTCTCAACATAACTAAAGAGCCTTTCGGCTCTTTTTTTTTATTTATTTAATTTACACCTTTACTTTTAAAAAATGGAGCATATTGCATGTCTTCTTTTAAAATATGATTAGTTAACCAATCTTTAAGAAAATCTAAGAACTTATCATCAACTTCTAATGAACGACTTTCAAAGCCATTCATGAATCGCTTTAAGTCAGCTAATAACTTAGTATGCTCGTCTATTTGTTGTGGCAATTGAGGGTAATCATATTTTTTCATTAATATTTGCTCATCAGCAAAGTGAACCCTTGTAATTTCATATAGTTCTGCAAGTATATTCGATAAATAAGAGCGACTTTCTTTACTCAAATAGCCCTGATATAGTTTGTTAATATGATTAACAATCATAAAGTGTTGATAGTCAATTTCAACAACATGCGTAAATAAACTACTATTCCAAAAGAAAATAACTGGATCATCATCAACCTTAAAGATTGATGAATTGACATTTAAATTTCGTGCTAAAAGCATTACATCATTAGCGTTTGACTCTACCATCGATACACCAGCCGAATGTTCTTCAGTAGATGCAGCCATTTCTTCAGCGGCGGCTGCATTGCTTTCTGTAACACTTGAAACATTTTTCATAGCTTCATTTACAGCTGTATTTTTTTGAACTAAGCCAATAATTTCATTGTCGATTTTATTTGCTTCTTTATCTATAATCTGAGATTGCAAATAAATTTTTTCAAAATTTTCTTTAATTAAATTAAAGGCCTTAACTCCATCATCGACTTTGACTAGACCATTTTTAGTAGATACAACGGATTTATCTGATTCAACTTGAATTTTCTGAACCATTTCTTTAATTTGAGTCGCAGAATCAGCTGTTCTTTCTGCCAATTTTTTTACTTCTTCAGCTACAACAGCAAAACCTTTACCTTCTTGTCCTGCTCTTGCTGCCTCAATTGCTGCGTTTAATGCGAGTAAATTGGTTTGATTTGCAATACTTGTGATTAAATCTACTATTGCATTAATTTCATTAGCTAATCCTCCCAATGTTTGTATTTGATTAGCTGTTAATTCACTTGAAACTTTAATATCATTAACTTTACTTAGTGCTGTTTCAATATCAGATTTACTACTTAAAGCAATATGTAAAAAATCAGCAGCAATTTTGTTTATAGTCTTGATTTCATCATTTATCACTTCTGATACATTTGTAATTTCACGAATATTAGAACTACAATCATTTATATCATTAACTTGGAGAGAAGCACCTTCTGCTAATTGCTCTACTGTTTTCGCAACTTCAAATGCAATATACGCAGAATTCTCAGAATATTTTTTTAAATTAGTACCTGCATTGTATAAAGTTGATGTGCCGCTATTTAGCTGAACAACTAAATTTCTTACAACACTGGCAACATCATAGGCAGATTCATAGACTTTAGACAAAAAACCAAAAGAGCTGGAGTTTTGATTAAAATTCAATTGACTGAAATCACCTTTTTTCATTTTATCAAGTGATTTATTTAATTTATCAATTGGTTCAACAATTTTATTGTTAATTAAATATGTAGTGGATGCAGCTAATACAAGACCAGAACCTAAACTAGCTATAAAGAATTTATCAGGGCCAAGAATGCTACTTATTGCAAACGGAACGCTAAATATTGCAAAACTGGCAGAAAATATTAAAATATTATTTTTTAATTTCATCATAAACTCCACTAAAGCTAAAACAGTTAAATATCTCACTATATTAATAATATCTCATTTTTTTAATAAACTGTCTATTGTTTTTTTAATATTCCCGCAGGAATAAGTTTATAACCACCGCCATAAATTGTTTCTATGTATTTTTTTTCAGCGCAGGCTTTTTCCATTTTAGATCTTAAGTGTCTAATATGAACTCTTATTGTTTCTATATCGTCCTCTTGAGAATACCCCCAAATATCTTTTAATAATACTCCTGCTGGAACAGCTTGCCCATGTTTTTGAACAAGCGCATTTAGTATTTCATATTCAATTGGAGTTAATTTGATTTTTGTTCCAGTAATATCAGCTGATAAAGTTTCAGGTAATAAAGTAACATCTCCAATCATTAAAATCTCAGGAGTTAATAAAGATTCAGGTAAATTTTTTGTTCTGCGTAATAGAGCCAATACCCTTAATTTTAGCTCTTCAATATCAAAAGGTTTAACTAAATAATCATCAGCACCAGAGGTAAAACCTTGAGATTTATCCTTAATTTCACCCAATGCAGTCAGCATTAATATACCAACATTTTTTGTTGTTTCATTTTGCCTTAATCGTTGAGTTACCGTAAAACCATCGACTTCCGGCATCATTACATCAACAATTATTAAATTAGGAATTTCCTGCTTTGCTAACGCCATGCCTTTTATTCCGTCAGGAGCAGTTATTACATCATGACCGCTAAGTTCAAGATTTATTTTAATCAGCTCAACTATAAAAGGATCATCATCAATAACAAGAACTTTACTCATTATTTTTCCTCAAGAAGTTAGTAATAAACGCGTAAAAATCAAATAAGTCTTAATTTTATTAGTAAAATAATAAATATATTATAGTAAATCTTTTATATTAATCAACTTATTACTTATAAATTACCCTATTAAATCACAAGATTTTTTATTTCCTTTTTGATGAAAAAATCCAGAAAAAGAAATGTTTTTAGTTTTATTTTTAATATATTTTGCCATTGCTAAAGGGGCAGAAAAAGATGTTCCCCAAACCTTACCAACAGATTGTCGCCCTGAACCATCCGGATCATAAACCAATTCATCATCTTTAAGTTTAAAAGCACGAGTAAAAGTAGCATTGACATATTCTCCCTCGTCCTTAATCTGATCTAATGCATCATTTGACTCGGGGAAAAGATTTTTCACTAAAGTGATTGGAAAAACTTTTTTATTTTGACCTTTATCAACTTTATCTTCATCAAAGCAAATACCTACTGTATAATCATCTATGTCTTTTTCTCTTTTAATTAATTCGACTCTATTCAACATTTCTACAAGTTCTTCATAATCATTATCATTCGCAACAATAGAAGATGATGGCTTATTCGTATAATCAGATACTTCTGATTTATTACCGCTTGTCATATAGACAGGAATGGTGATTTTACCCTTACCTAGTAAATCAAATCCTTGAATAATATTATTTTTATTTTTTATTGGAGTAACATTAAAAATACCTTGTTGAAACTCTGTCATTAAAGTGTTATCAGCACTAAACGGAGCTAAATTTCCATTATAATCTGTAGCACCAATTGTTTGGACATTTCTCGCCAATGAATATAAGTTAAAATATTCTTCACCTGAATTGCCAGCACTTAAAAATACAGGTATTTTTTTATCTGAACAAGTAATTCTTTCGATAGCTTTAATTACTTTTGATACTTTTAAAAATTCTTCGTTTAATTTTGCAGTAGAGCCTGGTGATTGAATTTCCATGATTGCAGACATTTTTAAAGCAATTTTTGGATTAAACATCCAATCTCTCATCTCTTCTTTATGATTAATGACATTACAAGAATCAATTTTTTTATCCATTAAATCCCCTATTAAAGATAGTTTCATATCTTTAGAGATAGAAATACTCACTGCATCAACTTTTTGACCTTTATCAATCAAATCAGCGGCTTCATTAATTTTTTCTGCTAATTTATCTATTTCAATGGAATAAGCTTCATTTGTTGGTATTTTAATTGCAATTACACGAAGTGAACCAACTTCAGCTTGTGCCATTTTTCTACACATTGTTAAGTGTGAAACATCTGGAATATTATCGCCATCAACATCAACTACTTTATTGATTTTATCGTCTATAATCATAGCGACAGGTATATTGTCTTGCTTTAATACATTATCCTTAGATTGCTTATTTGAAGTAAATCTTACTGATGTTTTCGCATTATTACATAAATCAAGATTATGAAGCCCCGACATTATCATTATTCTATTCCTTTGTTATCTCATGACCCAATAGTGTATCTTTTACAATAATACTTAAAATAGAAATATTTTGATATTATTTATTAAGAATATTAAGATCACTTATAAAGATAAAATAAATAGATTAACTTTTTAATTTGCAGAAGTATTCTTCTATTTCTTTTAATAACATATCGCAAAGAAATAAATCATTAATTTTAGCAGCCTTTTCTAGGTTTAAAGCCAGTTCACTTAATTTATGGATTCTTAAATTACCACTAGAGCCTTTCATTAAATGAGCTTTAGAATAGATAAGATCAAAATCTTTATTATTAATTCCTTCTGTAATGTCATTAATTATTATTGATAGTTCTTCAAAGTATTCTTTAAACAAATCTTCAGATTCTTCTTGTGAAAAACCAATTTGTTGAATGAACTCAGTAATTATTGAACTAATAGAAGTTATAATTTCAGTACTATTCGAATTTAATTCTGATGTGGGTAAATATTTATTTATTAAGTTTATTAATTTAACTTGATCTATTGGCTTTGAACTATAATCATCCATTCCTGCTGATAAACACTTTTCTATATCACCATCAAGCACATGCGCAGTTAATGCAATAATAGGTATATGTAAATTAGTGTCAGATATAATTTGATTGGCACTTTCAATATCTCTAATACTTCTTGTTGCGTCATAGCCATCTAAAATAGGCATTTGGCAATCCATTAAAATCAAATCATAATTATTATCATTATACATTTTTACGGCTTCCTCTCCATTAGAAGCAATATCACATATAAATCCTGCATTATTTAAAATCTTTTTAGTTAATTTTTGATTAGTTATATTATCTTCTACTAGCAATAATTTAAAATTACTATTTAATTTATTATCGAGAATAACGCTATTATGAAGAGTTTCATCAGGTTTATAGCCTCTCTGTTCTATTGAGGTCTCAAAAATAAGAGCAGTACATTCTATTAATTCTTTTTTTCTTATTGGTTTTGTAAGATAACCACTAAAGCCAGCTTGCTTAATTAAGTTCACATCGCCTCTATTAGCAATTGATGTAATTAGAACTTGAGGAATATATTCAAAGTCATCAATCGATCTTATATTTGAAGATAATTCATTTACATCTATATCAGGCATTAGGTAATCCAATAAAATAATATCAATTTTAGACTTAGATTTTAATATATCTATTGCATTATCTCTATTAGTGGCTTGATATACATTACAACCTGCTTCTTTTAAATAATATTTAGCTACTTTCAAATTTGTTTCATTATCATCAATAATAAGTACATTAACATTTTCAAGAGATTTTTGTTTCAATACATTTGGACTTACATCATTCTTTTTAAATCTTGCAGTAAAGCTAAATATTGAACCTTTACCCTCATAGCTAGATACGCTAATATCTCCATCCATCATTTCAACTATTTTCTTAGAAATAGTCAAGCCTAATCCAGTACCACCATACTTTCTAGTTTTAGATGCATCTGCCTGAGTAAAAGATTCAAAGATTAAATCAAGCTTATCTTTGGAAATACCTATACCTGTGTCTGAAACATCAAATTTTAAATAAATGTATTCACTGCTTTCCGTATGTTTTTTTACGTTTATTAATATTTCACCGTTACTCGTAAATTTAACAGAATTATTAACTAAATTATTTAAAACCTGCTTTAATCGCCCTGGGTCTCCACATAGTTTATCTGGAACATCTGAGTGAATTAATGCGTTAATTTCAATACCTTTTGTATAAGCACTTGAAGTAGATAATACAGCGACATCTTCAACCGTTGCTCTAACGTCGAAATCTATTGACTCCATTGTCATTTTACCTGCTTCAATTTTAGAAAAATCTAATATGTCATTTATAATTGACAATAAAGATTCAGAAGACTTTTTAGCCTCAGCAATAAAGTCCATTTGCTCTTCGTCAAGTGGTGTATCAGCTAAAAGATTAATAAAACCAATAACACCATTCATAGGTGTTCTAATTTCATGACTCATATTAGCCAAAAATTCACTTTTTGTTATATTAGCTAATTCAGCTTGCTCTTTTGCATTTATTATTTGACGCTCTACATTTTTTCTTATAGTAATATCATTAGCTAAACCTGCTGTACCTATAATATTTCCATTATTATCTTTAATCGGTGATTTGAATGTTTCAAACCAAATTAGACCATCAACAGTTTTAATAGTTTCTTCTATTGTCTTATGTATATCTAAATTTATAACTTCACTATCATCAGCAATATACTTTTCGGCTAGATCTTTTGGCCAAATATCAAAATCAGTACAGCCGATAATTTCATTAATCTCTCTATTGCAAGATTTTGCAAAGTTATCATTTACTATTATAAATTTACCATCTTTGTCTTTAATCCAAGCCAGAAAAGGTATATTGTCAAGCATAGCATTCAGTTGAGCCTGTTTTTTCATTAGCTCTAATTCATTAAGTTTTTGCTCAGTTATATCAATTATAGTTTCAACAGCACCTACAACTTCATTGTTTTTATCAAAAACAGGTTCAGCAGAAACGATAACATATTTTCCATTTTCAGTTAGTCTTTCTTCTCTTGACGAAGCTTTTGTCTTAAATGCTTTAACCACAGGACAATTTCTACATTTATCCTCAATATTATGTCGTAAATAACAATATTTATTAACAACTTCTTCATTTTTTCTATCAAATAATTTTTCAGATGCATTATTTGTCCATCTAACTATCATATCTTTATCGATATAAGATATTACTTCAGAAATATTATTTAAGATCATATTTTTTTCTTTTTCTGAATTAAATAACTGATCTTCTATTAGTTTTTTATCAGTAATATCTCTTACTATACCTAATAGACCAATAATTTCATTATCAAAGTTATATAACGGAGCTTTTAATATATCAAGCAGGGCTTTTTTTCCATCATAATGAAACCACTCTTCATTATTTATTGCATGTTTTTCTTGCAATACAACCATATCACCAGATTTACAAATATCAGCTGATTCTTTATCCATTAATTCATAATCAGTATAACCAACTATATTATCCTTATTTTTACTCATAATTAATTCAAATTGTTTATTACAACCTAAATAAGAACCATTAAAATCTTTAAAAAATATTGCATCAGGTATTGAGTTCAATAAACCCTCTAATAACAATGTCTTTTCTTCCAGAATTTTATTAGTTTTAATGGCCTTATATCTTGATAGAAATAAAAATAAACATAATATGGCTAAGTTGAAAAATATAAAATAAATTACGGTTATTAATCTATTTATACCTTTATAAGCAGTATTAGAAGGTATAATAATAACCAAATGGTAACTATCTGACAAATGTGAAATTATTGCTTCTTTTAAAACATTATTCTCTTTATAATCTTGAAGTTCATCAATTTTTTTATCAATAAGACCATGTTGCTTTGGGAGTAAATGATTTAGGACCTCTTTATTAAGATTGGAATTTCCATTTTGATTAGCTGAAGCAATATTGGTATAATTTTTACCTATTAAAAATAAGTCAGAAGCATTATATTTTGCTTTTAGTTCTTTTAATAAAGGCGTTAGATTACTAATTGCAATATCTATACCAGCTACACCTAATAAAACATTATTAATATATATAGGCTTAGAATAAGTAATCATCGGTATTTTTATATCAGGATCACTATATAAATCGCTCCATATACCTTTTTTAGCTTTTATTGCCTCAAAATAATATGTATCTTCTTTAGGTGTAAGTCTAGTACTATCCCCATAAGTTTTACTAATTTTATTATTTTTTTTAGTAAACCAAGTATAGTGGTCAGGTTTATTATTTGTCAATTGAGGGTTAACTTGAAACCAAACACCTTCAGTCCAAGGAGTATTTTTAGCTATAACATAAATAAATGGTGTTATTTCAGATAAATATTTATCAATATAGTCCCTATCTTTTATTTTACTTTTATCAAATGAGTTCTCAATATAGTTTGATAATAAAATATTATTATTTTCTACGTTTTTTACTACATCATTTAAAATAGTAAGTGATGTTCTTGCTTTTATATTGTGCATTAAAGTGTTTTTCATTGTTCTGATAACTATATCAGTACTTTTTATCGCAAATAAAAAAGTCCCTAATAAAAGAGATATAGTAAATAATAATGAAATAGTAAGTTTCAAGTATTTTTTATCTATTAATTTATTTGTTATATTCATACACTTAATTGCTCCTAATATAAAGCATTAATTAGATTTTAAATAATTTACTAAAACTTGAGGTATTTTTTTAAGTGTTTCTATTTTCATCACTCCACCAAGGGATATAGCTTCTTTAGGCATTCCAAAAACAACACAACTAGCTTCATCTTGAGCTATGGTATAAGCGCCTGCATTTTTCATATCAAGGAGACCTTTAGCACCATCTTTTCCCATTCCAGTCAATATAACTCCTATGGCATTAGAGCCTGCAAATTTAGCAACAGACTGAAAAAGAATTTCAACAGCAGGACGTTGATGATGAACAAGTGGTCCATCTTTTATTTCAACGTAATAGCTTGCTCCACTTCTTTTAAAGACCATGTGCTGATTTCCAGGTGCAATTAAAACTGTTCCCGGTGAAGCTAAGTCTCCATTTTGAGCTTCCTTTACATTTAAAACACACAACGAATTTAATCTATCAGCAAAAGATTTTGTAAAGTGTTGCGGCATGTGCTGAACAACAACTATAGGAGGCATATTGCCAGGCAACGCAGTTAATACTTCTTTTAATGCCTCTGTTCCGCCTGTTGATGCACCTATTGCAATAATTTTATTTGTTGTTTTAAGCAGAGCATTAGCTGTTTGAGCTGATGTTGATTTTGTTTGCGTTGAAAAATTCATACCCGGAATTAATCGTGTTCGCTTAATTTTAGAAACTGCTTTAATTTTTTCTGCAAGTTGCTCACTCATATCCCCGACAGAATAGGCTTCTCCTGGTTTTGCCATTACTTCCGCTGCCCCAAGCTCTAATGCTCTTAATGCAACATCACATCCTTTTTTAGCTAAAGAACTAACAATAATAACTGGCATAGGCTGATACTTCATAAGTTTTTCAAGAAAAGTCAAACCATCCATTCTAGGCATTTCAATATCTAAAACCAGAACGTCAGGCTTAAGTTCAACAATTTTATCCCGACCTATAAAAGGGTCGGGAGCTGAACCAATAACTTGAATTTCAGGATCTTTTGCAAGCTCTTTGGTGAATATTTTCCTAACCATTGCAGAATCATCTATGATTAATACTTTAATTACCATGCCAATCGCTTTCTCTTAAACTATTTACTTTATATACGGCAAGTTCACCAGTTTGAGTATCAAATACAACTTTTCTTCCCATTGCGCCACCAACATCAACAGTTATAATTTGAATATAATTATCTCTTAATATTTTTTCAGCAATGGCAATGTTCTCTTTACCAATTGTTGAACTGCTCATAGTTGGATTTTGAGCACCACCGACAATATGTGCCTTAAAGTTAGACTTTATTCCACCCATTTGTACAAGCATTTTAAGCATATGCGGTATAGCCAGACTTCCAAATTGAGAACTTCTATCTTCTTTTTTTAATGGTTTAGCATGAATATGGTGATTTATTCCACCGAAAGATAAATTAGGATCCCAAATGCATACAGAAACGCATGAGCCAAGAACAGTCGAAACTAAATGAGGCTCTTTGCTCACAAAAATATATCCCGGATGTAAAAAATATTTTTGTTTTTCTGTCAGCATATTATTCCTTAATCAGATTAAATTCTACTAACTTTTGAATGAGTTTTTCTTTGACGATTGGCTTAACAATATAAGCTTCACATTGTGATCTAAAGGCTTTTTTAATATTATCAGAGTCATCTAGAGCAGTTGTCATTATAACCTTTGTACCATCAAGATCATATTTGCCTTTTTCTTTTTCTATTTCTCTTATTTTATCAAGTGCAGTATGACCATCCATTTCAGGCATCATAATATCAAGACAAATGAGGTCATAAGCATCCCATTCATCCAATGCAAACTTTACCGCTTCTACTGCTTCTACTCCGTTAACTGCTACATCACATTGACCATAAGCAGAAAGATATTTTATAAGAATTTTCCTGTTTACAAAGTCATCATCGACAATTAATATTTTCATATTTTACTCCTATAAAATGTTTTTTAAGTATACAGTCGGTTGAACATATTCGAATTTATATTGCTTTTGATTAAGACTTTCTGAATGACCAATAAATAAAAGGCCCCCACCTGTAAGCACATTGTAAAACTTCTTTATAAGTTGTTCTTGAGTCTCAAAATTAAAATATATCATTACATTTCTACAAAAAATAATGTCAAAAGTATTTTGAAAGGGAAAATGATCCATTAAGTTAAAGGTCCTAAAAGTTATTAATTGCTTTAACTCAGGAACTACAGCGTATTCATCCCCGACACGAGTAAAATATTTTCCAAGAAAATATGGATTAATCATATCTTCAGGATCTAGTTTATAAGTAGCTTTTTGTGCTTTTTCTATTATACCTGCGCTGACATCTGTTGCTAAAATTTTAATATTAATACCTGGTGGTAAATATTCTTTTAAAACAATTGCCAAAGTATAAGCCTCTTTTCCATTAGAACAAGCAGACGACCATACTCTTATTTCATTGTTTCTTAGTATTCTAGGATTTTTTTTAAAAATAGAATCAAGTTTATTTCTAATAAATTCAAAATGGTTATCTTCTCTAAAGAAATTAGTTTTATGAATTGTAATCTCATCAACAAATTGAGACCAATGAATACTTTTAGAGTTATTGATAAGAAACGTATAATATTCCTGATAAGTTTCTATGTTAAGCGCTCTCATCAATTTACCGACTTTTGACTGAACCATTTCACGCTTTGCTTCACTTATATGAATACCTAACTTATCATATATAAGCATTTTGAAGTTATCAAATTGTTTATCTTTTAGTTTTTCCAAAATTTTCTCACTTTATAAATAAAATTAAATAGCTGACAGGGCAATATAATGCCCTGTCAGAATACTTTTATTATTAGAAGCCTTGCATATCATCTTCTAAAGGAATTACATCTTCAGGTCTAACTGTTTTTGTAGTTTTATTAGATGCAAAACTATTATTAGAAATTCTTCTGTTAATATTCGGAATTACTTTTCTTTGAAAAGATCTATCAGAAAGTGCAATTTGAGCTTGTTCCTGAATAGCGTTTGCGCCATTAACAAGTTGAACCAGAGAATTAACAATCTCTTTCATATTAACAGACTGTGAAGATAATTCTTCTGATGCTGAGGCACTTTCTTCAGCCGTTGATGCATTAGATTGAACAACTTGTTCCATTTGTGAAATTGCTTTATTAATTTGAGCAATACCTTGAGCTTGTTCTTGACTTGCTGCTGCAACTTCGTCAAGAAGTTCACTAACTTTTTGAGCTTGATCATTAATTTCCGCTAATGATTCATTTACGTTTCTTGAAACATTAACACCCTGTTCTGATAAATGAATATTGCTTTCAATAATTTCAGCAGTGTCTTTAGCAGCTTGAGCACTTCTTTGAGCAAGATTTCTAACTTCTTCGGCAACTACTGCAAAGCCCATACCTGCTTCACCTGCTCTGGCTGCTTCAACAGCAGCGTTTAATGCAAGAATATTTGTTTGGAAAGCAATTTCATCAATTACTTTAATAATTTTAGCAATTTGATCACTTGATTTTTTAAGCTCTGCCATAGAAGTCATCATTTCTTGCATTTCATTATTGCCTTTGCTTGCTGCATCTTTGGCATGTTTTGCAAGAATAGCAGCTTGTTTAGTATTTTCTGTATTTTGACGAACCATTGATGCAGATTGTTCTAGAGTTGATGATGTTTCTTGAATAGAAGCGGCCTGCTCAGCACTACCTTCTGCAAGTTGTTGGCTTGATGCCGATAATTGACCTGATGCCGAAGACACTTGGCTTGCACTTTCATTTAAGCCGTCAACAATTCTATTAATAGGTTTGGTTATGCCAATAACAATCACCCAAGCTAAGAATGAACCAAGACCGACAGCTGCAATTAATCCAATTATCATTAATCCTGATGAAGCTGCAAGGGCAATAGCTGAACTTGAAGCAGAACCTTGTGTTGCTTTCATACCGACTTCAGCCGTATCTTTTGCTGCAGCTAATACTAAATCTGCCGTTTCACTGCGTTTTTTACTAATTTCCTGTAATTTTAACCATTTATCTAAAAATGAATTCATTGTTTCTTTGTAAACAGCTCCTGCCACTTTGTTTTTTGCTATTTGTGATTGCTCAAAAGCTGAGTTATTGAATTGTTCGAGTTGCGCAAGTTTTGAAGAAATTGTATCAAAGTTTTTATTTGTATCTCTAATAATTTGAGGATTACGTTCCGCTTGGGATTTAAAAGTATCTCTTATAATCCAATTACCTGAGTCAATTAAATCATTAACAATACCAGCTTTTTGTGAGAATTCTTTAATTTTAGCTGTCTTACCTGATGCAATTCCTTTTTTTATTTCAGTATTTTGAAGAGCAAGATAATCATAACAAGTTTTCATATAATCAGCTGCAGATTGATTTAACTTATTTTGATCTTCGTTCATTGCCTTAATTGTACTTTCTGTATCATTAAGGTGTTGTATATACTCATCAACTTTAGTCTGCGCTTTAGCAGCATTCGCTTTTAAATCACTAAGATCAGAATATTTACTACCTAATTCTGTTGCATCTTTTAAATAAGAATTTAATTTTTCCAAACCTTTTCTAGCTTCATCAAGATATTTTGTATCGTAAGTAAATCCATAACTTCTAGCTGCCAGCATAATAGAAAGTGATGTTCTTTCAACGTTATTTGCTACCGCAACAGAAGGAACATATTCATTTGCTAATTTACCTGATTGTATTTGTGCATTTTTCATTGCTAAAACACAAAAAGTGCCTAAAACTACAGAAATGAGTAGAATGGCTGCAAAGCCTGCAGATATTTTAAAACCTAATTTCATATTATTAAACATTCACTAAACCCACTTTCGTCTCACTACCTAATAAGCTAACTATTTCATCACAATTTATTATTGTTTCAATATTGAGAAGCATTACAACCTTACCTTTAACTTTACCGAGTCCTGTTAAAAAACCTGTTTCAATCTTAGTGCTTCCATATTGTGGTGGTGGTTCTATCTCAGAAGATTGAATATTTACAACCTCTGATACAGTATCAACGACAATACCCATAAGCCGTTTAAACTGATTAATATTTACTTCAACAACAATAATACATGTCCGTTCGTTATAATCTTTTTCAGACATTTTAAATTTGAGGCGTAAGTCCATAATAGGGATAATTTTGCCCCTTAAATTTATTACACCTTTAATAAATTCAGGGGTTTGCGGTACATGAGTAATTTCCATCAATCCAATAATCTCTTTGACTTTGAGAATAGGAATTCCATATTCCTCATTGCCCAGCGAGAAAGTTAGATGTTTTCCATCTTGAATTTCCACTATTGTGCTCCTTCTTTTTCATATAAGTGCTCAATATCAAGTATTAATGAGACTTTTCCATCTCCTAAAATAGACATTCCGGAAACATATTTTAAATTTGAGAACTCTTGTCCTGTAGGCTTAACTACAATTTCTTGTCTTCCTATTACATTTCTCACAGGAAGAGCTTTAAATTTTTGATCTAATTCAACAATTACTATTAATCTAGGCTCTTCTTCAGGTTTTCCTGTCTTAAATAATTCTGATACTGAAATAATAGGCATAATGTCTTCTCTTACTTTAATCATAGACTTAATACCTTGAATACAGACCCACTGCTCTTCTTTAGGTTGTAAAATTTGTTTAACGTTTACCGTAGGAATAATATAATTTGAACCTTCAATATCAACAATAGTTCCATTTAAAACGGCGTGATTTACTGGAATTTTAAGAATAAAGGTGCTACCTTGACCTTTAACACTATTTATCTCAAGTTTTCCTCCTATTTTTAATATTTCTGTTTTTACAACATCCATACCAACTCCTCTGCCTGAAATATTATTAGCTACTTCAACAGTGGAGAAGCCGGGTAACAAAATGAAATCCTGTATTTCTTTTTCACTATAATCTTTATTAGGATCAATAAGATTTTTTTCTAAGGCCTTATTATAAACTTTATCTATATCAATACCTTTACCGTCATCAGAAATTTCAATATAGATACTGCCTCTTTTATTGTATGCAAAAACTTGAACGTTACCTTGTGGAGATTTACCAGACTTAATTCTTTCTTCTTTTGTTTCAATTCCATGTGAAATCGAATTTTTGACAAGATGAACTAGCGGATCTAGTATTTTTTCTGTGACAATTCTGTCAATTTCAGTATCATCACCTATTGTTGTAAAATTAATATCTTTACCGAGTTCATTAATAGTATCTCTCGCAATTCTAGTAATTTTTTGAAATGTAGACTTTAGAGCAACCATTCTAAGAAACATTGAAATATTCTGTAAATCTTTTGTTATTCTTGTCATTCTTCCAAGATTGGCTATAAAGAAATTATCCGTTGCATATTTATTAATAGAATGTTGCTCAATTAAAGATTGTGCGATTATAAGCTCTCCAACCATATCAACAAGACTATCAACTTTACTGGTTGCAATTCTCATATATTCTTCTGATGAAGCATTTTGTTTAGTTTGTTGTACTTTTAAAGCACCTAGAGCTTCTACTGATTTAATTTTATCTTCTTTAACAGCAACTTGACCAAATTTTAAATCTGGATATTGTTCTTTTTGAATTAATAGAACTTCATTTACATCTTCTTGATCTAATATCTTTTGTTCAACAAGAATTTCTCCAATTTTTTTACCATTTAAGTTTATAGCTTCAACACAATGAAGTTCATAATATTCAATTTCTTGTAGATGATGATTAATAGTGGAAATAAAACCTCTATCTTTTGCAATACTAATATCATCACATATTTTTTTTATAAAATCTGATGAAGCTAGAATTAGATTAACAATAGTCTTATCAACATCAATCTTTCCTTTTCTGCAACTATCCATTAAAGTTTCAGTTTGATGAGCAATTTTTTGAATTAAAGTTTGATTTACAAAACCTGCTAATCCTTTTATAGTATGGAAAGCTCTAAACATTGAATGTATTATTTCAGCATCATCAGGTGTTTTTTCAAGAGAAAGAAGTTGCGTTTCAATTGATTCAATATGTTCTTTTGCTTCAAAGATGAAGTCCTCTAAAAACTCATCATCAACTGCATCTTCAGCATTAAGCTGTTCTTCTTGAATTTGCTCTTCTTCTTTAAGATCTGCCAAATATTTATGAACATCATTTAGAAATTCATTATTTTTGATTAAAGTTAAATCATCACAAATCTTTTTTATTAAATCAACAGATTTGAAAAGAAAAGTTATAGTATTTGAATTTACTCTCATAGTTCTTTTTCTACAACAATCAAGTAAAGATTCAGTATCTTGAGATATTCTCTGAATTAAAACTTGCCCCGAAAAACCTGCTAAACCTTTAATAGAGTGAATATCTCGAAATAATAAGTGAATAAAGTTATCATCTTCTAAGTTTTTCTCAAGGTTAATTATATTTTTTTCAATTGAATCAAGATGATCTTTGGCTTCAAGAACAAAATCTTCCCAAAATTCATCATTAGCAGCTTCGACTATTTCTATCGTCCCCTCGATAATATTATCTAAATTATTATTTAGCTCTCTTTCAAGGTTTATAAGGTGCTTTTGAATTTGATCGATAAAGTCTTCATCGGTGCTCATATCTAAATTTTCACAAATAGTCTTAATAAAATCTGCTGATAATAATAATAAATTAGTTATATTTACATTGACCTTACTTGTACCTTTTCTGCAACAATCCATCAATGTCTCAGTTTCATGGGCAATTTTCTGTATTAAGGATTGTCCGACAAATCCTGATGAGCCTTTGATATTATGAAAAGCTCTAAACATTATGTTTATAGAATCGATATTATCAAAATCTTGCTCAAGAACAAGAGCATTAAACTCAATTATCTCGAGTTCCTCAATTGCTTTTATGATAAATTCAGGAAGAAATTCTTGATAATTAATAGTTTGAGTACCTACAAACATTTCCTCTTCAAGAAGGCTTCTTAATATATCATCAGGATTAAAATCTTCAGTCAAAATTTAAAATCTCCAATATTAAATTAATGTTTTATTTAATTTCTCCACAAATTTATCAGGAGTAAACGGCTTTAATAAAAAATTTCTCACGCCAACCGTAATAGCTTCTCGAATAATAGACTCTTGCCCCATCGCAGAAACCATAAGTATTTTTTTATCAGGGTGTATCTCAAATATTTTTTTAGCAGCTTCTATACCGTTTAGTTCAGGCATAGTAATATCTAAAGTTATCAAATCATAATTATTAGCTTTATCCATTTCAATAGCTTTTAGTCCATTTGGTGCATATTCAATATTAGAATAACCATTATCCTTGAAAATCTTTTGAATCATTGAAAACATAAATGCTTGGTCATCAACAACGAGTATTTTAATATTTTTTTCCATAATTTTAATACCTTTATAAAGCAGACCATTCAATTATATAGGTTTTATTATTAAATGTCTCCAAATTTATTCTATTGAATATGCAATATTGAATTTAGAGGTACCTAGCTTAAAAAATATTTTTTTTGATGGAGCCCTACTTATCATCATAAACATTTTACTACCTGTTACAATTGTAGGCGGAGTAATATCAACAAGCTCATTAATAGCTTCAGCAACTTTTCCAACGGTATTTCCACCAAGCATGTTTGTAAACTCAGCTAGAGCACTTTTGCCCATAGAGTCAAGCTCTAAAACCTCTGCACCACCCATCATTCCTGAAATAATACTTAATGCAGTCTCTTTCGTCAGGCCAAGCACTATATTTCCATTTAACCCTTTGGTTAAACCTATTAATACATTAACTTCTTCTCCAGAATTTAATGATTTCTCCGACAATTCGCACAAAAATTTTGGTTCAAGGCCAAACATTGGTAAAAGCTCTGAACATGCATTAATTATCGGATCTTTTAAACTAGAAATTTTTGCAGACAAAGTTTATACCTCTTCAATACCTATATCAATAATAAAACTACCTTGTTCTCCTGAATAATAAGCAACTTCCGAATGTATTGTCGGTGATAATATTTCAAGATTTTCAGCAGAAAAAATAGCAGGAGGACTAAGCCAGAATTCTCTGTTTTGATACTCATTATTTATATATGTAGTAGCTCTACCACAAAACATATTTGCAAACTCTGCTACATACAAATACATATCTTTTGGATCTTCGAAAAAATCACCAAAATTCATTGCCACTGCGAAATTACTTGCTGTTTCAAAGTCACTTTCAAGAAGAATTCGACCTTTCGTATTTCCACATATTCCAATAATAATGGCAACCTTTGCATTATCTTTTAAAATATTTTCTGAGACGACATTGTACTCTGAATCAACAAGCTCTTTTGTAATTTCAGTAAATGCTTTTTTCACATAATCAATAAATTTTTCAATTTTAATAACTTCAATAGACATATTAAAGACCTAACAATTCATTTGCAGCCGCAATAAGTTCATCAGGTTTAAAGGGTTTTGTTACAAAATGGGTTATACCTAATGCTTTTGCTTCATTTACTAATACATCATCACCCATCGCGCTCAACATAATTATTTTGACATTTTTATTAATCTCAAATAATCTTGCAGCAGTAGCTATACCATCCATTATTGGCATAGTAACATCCAGCGTGATAAGATCAGGCTGATATTTCTCATACATTTCTAAGCCTATTTGTCCATTTGATGCATTATCAACTACTTCAAATGATTTTGGCTCTAATGCTCTTTTAACAGCTTTGTAGATAAAAGGGGAATCATCAATTACAAGAACCTTAACCATTCTCTACACTCCTATAAGATGTCTACCGATTTTATGTTATATATTTAACTCGCCTGTAATTATATAATATTTTTTATACAATTACTAGCATAAATTAATTCTAGTTATAATTTTGTTTACAATTTAATGTTCTATACTTTTATGGCGGCTTACGATTAATATATCTGGATCCTTTTCTAAAAACACCTCCAGTATTAATTCTTACATTTTGACAATCAAGCTGATAGCCCATATCTTCCATTATCTGACGAACCATATGACCTATCATTTGCCTAATTCGCAATTTATGCAACTCTGATTTATATTTCAGTTCTAAATTGATTGCAATAGCTTCTACGGCAGGTTTGCCTAAATCCGATGCAGTTTGCATTCTAATTTTCATTTCATCTGTATTTAAAAATACCCATAGGTCTTTACCAAATTCTGTATGAAATAAATCAGAAAAATTACTAGATTTGTACTCAGACAAAACACTATCCTCTATTATTGCTTTTATATAAAATAAAATATGACATAGTATAAATTACATAGGTCTCATTTGCACTATATTCCATAAAAATACAAATTTAAAACTGAATACAATTTATAATTAACAAATATTAATAAAGTTCGTAAACAAATTATTACAAAAGAAGTAGAAAACCTTAAGAACTATTGACGATGATACACATGAATATTAAAATTTATATCTACCGATTTTGAGTTGGAGTAAATCTATTATATGAAAATTGACTTGGGTTTTAATTCATTCAAGGCTAATATAACTACTAAAAATAAAGAAAACTCAAATGCAATTGATCAGAACGCTGACAAAATAAATAATGCCAATATAACAACTCAGGTGCAAACTTCTAAACCTCAATCTAATCCAATTACAAATGTAATTAATGGATTAAATCTTCATAAAGTTAATAGTAATAGACTTAAACCTTTAGATTCGGATCAATTTAAAACACCTACTAAATCTAATATTAATCAAAATCAACATAATATTACTAATTCAGGTGTTTCTAAGCCTGATATTATTTCTAATGCGCCATTGATAAAAAAAACAGGTACAGCAATTAAACAAATAATATCTGCTATTGATAACACTGAAAAATCAATTAATAATCTTAAAATACAGCCCGATAAAATAGAAAGCATAATATCAGAGGAAAATGAACTACCAATTCATAGTTCAGATTTATTAGAAATAAGTGCATCTGACAAAACAACAAAAACTCCAATATCAAAACAAATTATTGATGCAATTAATAATACAGAAAAATTAATTACCCCAAAAAGTGATTTTTCTGATAAAAATAAATCTTTAAAAAATGATATACAAATAGCTACAAGCAAAACGAACTCAACATTGCAAAATCAAGAAGTAAATGTACTAAATAATGAGATAAAATCAATTAACGGTCATGTTGATTTTCAAGATGATGTTAAACCCACTACAGATAAAACTGCAATTTCAAGCATAAAAAGACAACAACCTATATCACAGCAAATTATTGATACAATTAACAATACAGAAAAATTAATTTCACCTAAAAATCGACCAGATGTTAATGATGTGGCTAATTCTAGTCAAATACAAATGGTTGATGATTCGATTATTCCTGCCAATAAAGAAATAAAAGAACTAAATAAAGAAGTTAAAATTAATAATGAGAAAAAAACCGAACCAATATCTAAACAAATAATATCTGCTATTAATAATACTGAAAAATTAATTTCGACTAAAAATCAAACAGAGATTAATAATCTGGAAAATTCAAATCAAATAGTAGAAGTTGATGATTCTATTATTCCTAATATGCATCAAAAAAATGATACAAATATTGATGAAAAAACCAAAGTAGATCAATCAAGTTTGGCAGTAGATAATACTAATAAAAAAGCAGCTACAACCACGCTCAAACAAATTATGAGTGCAATTGATAATACAGAAAAATTAATTAATCCAAAGAATCAATTAAATCCTTCTAAAATTAACCTATCTGAAGATATTAAACCAAAAAAAATACAGATTTCTGCAATTCCAAATTTGGTGGATATAAAAGAAAATATTCAAATTGCAGGTAAAGAAGTAAAAATAGTTGCTAATAAAAATATGACATTTGAATCATGTCCAGTTGCAACATGGAATATTAAAATTGACGAAGATAAGTCAGTTAAAAAGCAACAAATTCAGTTTGCAAACGGAAGTCAAAACGCATTAATTACGACATATAAATACGAAGCACCGCTAAATGCTCCTGATTTAGATATTGAAGTTCTTGCTAATAAAAATCCGAATAATTTTGATACAAAATTAAATATAAATATCAGTAGTTCAACAGTTAATAAAAACGAATCACTGAAAGAAAATGAAATAAATAAAAAAATTATTACAATGAAACCAAATGAAACAGTTTCTATATCAGTTTCTAACACAGAAAAAAATATAAATATCAAACCCGAACAAATAATATCTAGACAAGACCAAGGAATTGAAAATGCCTTAATAAAAGCAAGGATTCCAACCACTAATGAAGCAAAAGAAGCTTATAGTTTAGCTAAACAGTTTATTTCCATAGGTAAGGAAATAAATTCGAATTCTGCAGCAGATAAAAATAATAATGCTGATAAAGAAGCTATAACGTTGCTTCCAACTTATGCATTAACACTTAAAAGAAATGACATGACAAGAAATTCACTAAAAAATTACTCCGAATATGTAAAAAATGTGCTTTTAACTCCTGATTTAAAGCCAAAAGATAATGTTCATGATGATATTATCAAAATTGCAATGCTTTGGAGCTCTTCATTAAATGATTTTAGTAATCAAACTCAATCGCTTGAAGATTTAGACGTGATAAAAGAGCAATATAGTTTAATTAAAAACATTATGAATATTCAAATTGAAGAAACAAAAAATAGTGAAAAAAGTAATGTTATAGACAATGATGGTTTAATAAAATTAACAAATTCTCAAAACACGTTAACATCAGTAAGTTCAACAGAAAATTGTAATATCAATGCCGAAGGGAAATCTTTTGAAGCAAATGTACTTTGGTATAACGGATTAAAATCATTATCAGACATTGCTAAAACACTTGGTTACACAAGTGAACACGAAAAATTTTCAACAATGGCAAATATAGTTCAACAAAATTTAATGAAGTTCTGGGACGAGAATCAAAATGGATTCAATTCTTTTATTGATAAATCAAATCCAGAACTATCAAAAATTGATAATACTTCACTACTGACAGCTTTAACTGTTACTAACAGACCATTTGTAAATAAGCCTGAATTAGAAGCTGCAATTTTAAATAATGCCGAATCTCAAATATTTCCTGAAGAAGATAATCTGAATTCACATGTAAAAACAATACCAAGAGAAAAAACGGCTCAAGCAGCTCAGTATTTTGACGCTCTTATGAACTTTCAAAAAACCAATCCTGAACTTGTTTCGGATATAGAAATTAGCGAAAATATTGCGCCAATAATAAATAATCTCAAAAAGGATATGAATTTATTATTATCAATGAATAAACCACTAAATGGAATAGTTATACCTAATATAGATGCAATTCAATTGACTAATAGTAATGCTTGGACAGCAACAACAGTTCTTCAATTGATTAAAGGAACAGAGAATAAAATTTATGATGAAAATAAAAAAATAAAAACAGTTGAAGAAAATAAAATTCAACAAAAAAATGCTGATGTTATAACTTCTGAACAGCCATCTAAAATTGTGGTACAAAAACCTGAATACACAAATAAGCCTATAGCTGCATCTGAAGAAGACAGTAAAATTTCAGCTTTAGAAAAAGAAATAATAACAGAGCCAAATATTCAAATTAAAAAAGCAATAATACCAACTACAAAACAAGTAGTAACAGAAAGTATAAAAATTGCAGCTCAAAAAGAGTTAAAAGATGCTCAAAGTAAACTGATAATAGAAAAACTTAAAGAGTCCTCAATCAATGAAGGAGCTGTTAATAATCCTGAAATTGCTAAATCAAGAAGAACTGAAATCATTAAATTCACTAAAAAATCTGATAAAGAAAAAGACAATAAAGAAGAGCTTGCTGATGGTGTATTAGCTGAAATAATGAGCACTTTTGGCGACCTTATGCAAAGTGTATTTAGCGGAATAACTAACGGAATATCCGGCAAATAATTCTGAAATAATTAATCCTCTATTTCAACTTTTGCATTGGGATTAAAGGGATTAGTCCGCAATATAAGTGAATATACAAAAGGATAATCAGTTCTTAAATGGTTAACATATAATAACCATTGGCTTATTAGTGAAACATAAACTCTTTTTATATCATTTGAAATATGCTCATAGTCATTTTTTGATAAATTATCAATATCTTTTCTATATTCAAGTTCTTGCATTAAATGACAAACTGCCCACAACAAATCACTAAAAAGTTCATGTTCTAATAGGTTTTGATTTTCTAAAAGACTCAACAAGAAACTTTTATTATTAATTAGTATATCTTTAATTTTTTTTATAATTATAGAGTCATTTTTAATTTTATAATTATGGTTCTCTATGTTTTTCTTTACAGAAATAAAATCTTTTTCTTTCCATTTTGCAGAAATATTCAATAACTCTCTTATTTTATCAAGATTTATATCACTATTAGAGAGTATTTTTAATAATTCTACTCCTAATTGAGTAAAAAAAGCACCGATAACCATATACATTTTATTTTGAAGTGCATTTTTCTCTCTAACTGCAATTATTTTGGTAATAATTAAAGTCACAATTAAAATTTGCAATGGCAAGAAAGCTAAATCCTGAAATAAGTAAAAAAAGGTGTCCTGTGGTTTATTAAAAATAAAAATCTGAAGAACGTAGATTCCTGTTGAAATGAAAACCAGTAAAAAGCCCATTAATATATATTTCAGCAATTTATTCATTATCTTAAATCCATTATTAATCTAATAATCTATTCAAATAGATTATTAAGAATAGAAGTAAGTGTAAAGCATAATCAATTTTAAATACTTTTATAAATTTTTATTAATTAAATTTAGAAAGATAGAGATGACTTTTATCAAAATATCTTCGGTTTGCCTTATAATATAAGCAAGTTACGTATAAAAAATTGGAAAAAAGTCATTGAAAACTATAAATGAAAAATCTAAGCTTTCTCTCATAAAAAAAACAGCTGATGGAATAAGAAAAAGAGTTCTTGAGCACACTATCACCAATAATGGCGGTTATTTGAGTCAGGCATGCTCTTCTGCCGAAATATTCGCATCACTTTATGAAGAAATCATGAATTTAGGTTCAATAGAAGCACCAATGATGCCTGAACAATTCGTTAGTGTCCCGAATAAAAACTTTCCTTTCAAAACAGGGGCTGATTTTAATGGTAAAAAGTCTGAAGAAACAGATAGGTTTATACTATCGCCAGCACAATATGCTTTAGTTCTATATGCAGCTTTAGTTGAAGTAGGGCGTATGGACAATGAAGGAATGCTTCAATTCAACAAAGACGGAAGTACCGTTGAAATGATCGGTGCAGAACATTCACCCGGAATGGAAGTTATGACCGGCTCATTAGGGCAAGGATTAAGTCAGGCTTCAGGCATTGCAATGGCAAGAAAATTAAAGGGTGAAACCGGTAATGTATGGGTATTTATGTCAGACGGAGAGTTTCAGTCCGGTCAAAACTGGGAAGCTATTCAAGCAGCTTCATTTCATGAATTAAGCAATCTTAAAATTATTGTTGATGTAAACAGACAACAATGCGATGGAGCAATTAGCTCTGTTATGACTATTGAACCCTTTGATACTAGATTATCGTCTTTTGGCGCTCATGTAGTTTCACTTAACGGGCATGATATTCAAGGAATAATTGACGCAGCAAATGTCGATACGGGAAATAAACCACTTGTTATTCTTGCAAATACTAACCCATCAGAAGGATTTGAACTTTTAAATAAAAGAGCTCCGAAGCTTCATTATGTTAGATTTACAAGTGCCGAAGAAAAAAGTATGTATGAAAAAGTCCTTGCGGACATAAATAAATAATTTAGGAAGAATAATGGAAGTATTATCAAAAGTTCACGCTAAAAACCTTATAAAATGGGCAGAAGATAAAAAAGAAGTAGTTGTTTTATCAGCTGATTTAACAAGCTCTACAGAAGCAGATTTATTTAGAGACACTTACCCTGAAAGATTCTTTTCGATGGGAATAGCAGAACAAAATATGCTAAGTTTTGCAGGTGGAATGGCACGAGAAGGATTTATTCCTTTTATTCACACTTTTGCCGTTTTCATATACAGAAGAGCTTACGATCAAATTGCTATGTCTGTTGCATATCCAAACCTTCCTGTAAAAATGTTTGGATTTTTGCCTGGTATAACAACACCTGGTGGAGCTACTCATCAGGCAATAGAAGATATTTCCGTAATGCGCTCGCTTCCTAATATGACAATCTTAGAATGTGGAGATGCAACGGAAGTTGAATCCGTTACAGAACTTGCCTATTCAATTGATGGACCTGTTTATATAAGAATGTTAAGAGGCGAAATACCTAGATTATTTGATAAATCAGAACCTATGGAATTTAAAAAGCCAAGATTACTTTCATCAGGAACTGATATAACGATAATTTCAAGCGGAATATGTACAGAAGAAGCAATGAGGGCAATTACCGCAATTAAAAAACGAGGAATATCAGTTTGTCATTACCATATTTCAACATTAAAGCCGTTTGATTTTGACAGTATTGCTGATTCTGTAAAAAACACTAAATATGGTGTTATAACCATGGAAAATCATTCTGTAATTGGTGGATTAGGCAGTATTATTGCCGAAGGTATTGCAGAAGCAGGAATAAGCACTAAATTCAAAAAAATAGGACTTCGTGATACGTTTGCTCATGGTGGAAGCAAAAGCTATTTAATGAGCAAATATAAAATTGATGCGATTGCATTAATTGAAGAAGTTGAAAAAATAATTGGCGAAAAGCTTAACATTCAAGAGGCCGAACTTGCAAAGGTTCATATTACAGCCGTTCATAGTTTGGCAAAAGCGGAGGCTCTCTAAATGATTTCTAATGATCGTTTTATTGTCGAATATTTAATCAAAGGAACAGAAAAAGAAGCCTATGCTAAGGCAGAAGACATTTGCGTAGAACAGACTATAGAATTTCCTAAAGATTTAGTAACAAGTCAACTAATTCTTGATCAAATAATTGGTAAGATTGATTCATTTGAAAAAGTAGCCGAGGGTTACTTAGCAAAAATCAGCTTTGCAATAGAAATAACATCTTTTGAATTTACTCAACTATTAAACGTTATTTTTGGAAATATCAGTATAAAACCAGGCATAAAAGTTCAAAAAATTGACCTGCCAGACTCTTTATTAAAACATTTTAGCGGACCTCGTTTTGGAAGAGAAGGAATAAGAAAACTTTTAAATGTCTATGACAGACCATTACTTTTTACTGCTTTAAAACCGATGGGTTTATCAGCAAAAGAACTTGGGGAATTAGCTTATAAATTTGCACTAGGCGGAATTGACATAATAAAAGACGATCATGGACTTACAAATCAAATTTTTGCACCATTTAACGACAGAGTAAAATACTGCGTTGAAGGTGTAGAAAAGGCTAATGAGGAAACAGGTTTAAACTGTATTTACGTTCCCAATATCACAGCATCGTATGATGATACAATGACAAGAGCTGTAAAAGCTAAAGAACTTGGTGCAAAAGGGATTATGCTTGCACCTGCTATTACAGGACTTGATGCAATAAAAAAACTAGCTGACGATGATAATATGAATCTACCTATTTTTAGTCACCCAGCCTTTCAAGGAAGCTACTTAACCTGTTCTGAAAGTGGATTTTCTCATTATGCACTTTTAGGTCAAATTACAAGATTAGCTGGAGCAGATGGAGTTATATATCCAAACTTCGGTGGTCGTTTTGCGTTTACAAAAGAAGAATGTAACAGTATTGCAAATGGTACTGCTGTTAAAATGGGTGATATAAAAGAAATATTTCCTTGCCCAGGCGGAGGAATGAGCCTTGATAAAATACCTGAAATGGTTGAAGTATACGGAAAAGAAGTTATTTTCTTAATGGGGGGCGGATTATTCAGACACAGCGATGATCTGGTCGAGAATTGTAGATATTTTAAGAAAATGGTTCAACAATTTTAGGCAGAAATATTTGTTTAAAACAAAATCACTCTCAAGCAAACCTATCAATATACAATTTAATATCGAATTTACTTTTTAGTCCGTTATAACTCATATAACGGACTTTTCCAAATACTTCTCGATCTTTCCAAGCTCGGTCATGAAGTCCACCTATTGACCATAAAATACCAACATATCCATTTGGATCTCTACCATCAAGTTCATATTTATCATTAAGGTAAATGGCTATTTTAATTGCATCTTCAGGTGATCGTGTCCATTCAAGAATTTTTTTTGCCCAATACATTCTTAGATAACCATGCATTTTACCTTTTATTTTCATTTCATTCTGACAAGCATTCCATATTAAATCATGCGTTTTTGCACTTTCAAACTCTTCCAACGAATAAATATAACTTCTTATATCACTTCTATGATTATTTAAACTTTGCTTTGCCCAGTTAGGTAGTCCATTAAAATTATCATAATCAGAGTTATAATAACAAAAATTATCTGATAACTCTTTGCGTACAATTAATTCTTCTAAAAAACTTTCTTTAGATAACTCAAAATTTGATTTATTTACTTCAATAGCAATTCGTTGTGAAGAAATTTGCCCAAAATGTAAATATGGTGATAAGTTTGACAAAGCTGGAACATTTGGATTATTTCTATCTTTAGAATAATTACAAAGCTTTTCTTCAATAAAACTCTGCAATAATAATTTAGCTTCTTCTTCACCTGATTTCAGACCGTCAACAGGTTTTACTTCAAAATTGATTTCTAAATTTCTATAAACTAAATCCCAATTATTAATATATTTATATTTAGAACAATCATATTCATTTGGATTAACAGAAGGAAATTCTTCTAAAAACTCGGGCAATTGACGCTTAATTTTATTTCTAATCGTATAAGCACCATATTCTAACTTTGGTGATGCCTCCCATACCGGAACAATATTATGAGTATCCACTTCAAAAAAAGGAATATAAATTTTATTTAGAATATTATTTTTCCACTCTCTTTTTATTTTTAATGGATCAAAATCTGTAATCAAACATGAAGCTTGTACCTCAGAAATAAAATTTGATAATTCTTCAACAGGATTACCACTCAATAAAATAAAAGGAAAGTTATAATCAGTAAACTTCTTTTCTAACTCGATTAATCCATTTATCATAAAATCATATTGCTTAAATGTTGCATCTAAAAAATTTGGAACAAGACAAAAGCACACAATAACAGGTTGTTTGAATTTATTAGACAGTTCTTGAGCATAAACTAAAGCCCAATTATCACTAAATCGCTGATCACGACTAATCCATAAAACAATAGGACCTGTTTTAAATTCTTTATCATTAAGTTTTCTTATACGTTTTAAATTCATTATTAAAAAATTATCTCTAAATTATTATTTATTATTACATTTATAATCATTTAAATATATAATCAGTAAAACTGAAATTTACACTATAATATAAGTATATTAAATATTTCTGTATTAATTAAATAAACTAAGTAAAGTATTAAATGATAGATTTATTAATTTTCTCCACTATATATAAACAAAACCTTAGCGGCTATGCGATAAAGGCTTACATAGACGGCAATTACAGTCCATTCTTTAAAATAAGCACAGGTGCAATATATCCTGTTTTAAAAAAATTGATAAATAATAATTTAATTATAGAAAATTCTTCCTTTTCTCAAGGTGGCCAAAAAAAAATTATTTATTCCATAACAAATAAAGGAAAAGATTTCTTTTTAAAAAAATTATTGGAAAATTTTTCCAATTCTCCTCAAAATGCTCAAAATGAATTTATTGCAAAATTTCTTTGCTTAAATGAATTAGAAATAGAATATAAATTAGAAATTATTAATAAATTAGACAAATATCTCGAATATGAAAAATTAAAACTGGAAAAACATATATTAAAGTTAAAAGAAAATTCTCAAAATAAATTTTTACTAAGATTAGTTGAATCAAAGCAGTTTGAACTTAATGAAAAGAAAATGATGCTTAAACAAATAAAATCAGTACAAAATCTATAAGTTCATTATTTTTTTACCTTTTCAAGAACTTTTGAAATTGTAACTCTAAATTTTCCATTTTTATCAGGTAAAATTTCATCTGGATACTCAAATTCATAACGAATATCTTCTTTTTGAGTCAGATTATTAAGAATTTTAATCATTTTATCTTGATTATAAGGTCTACTTTCAGCTGAACAAACTAGATTAATCCTAAAGTAATCAAAATCTTCTTGAATTATTTTATATTGCTTAACTTCTTTCATTTCACGAGCAATAAACCAACCCATTGCCGATGTGGGTATGACTTTACCATCACTTAAAAGAAAATGATCGCTTATTCGGCCTACTTTAAAGTCCATTAAAGGATAAGGTAATCCACAAGTACAAGTTTTGTCGGTTGGTAAGCCTGTATCGCCGATATCATATCTTAACAACGGCATCCCTTTAATATATAAAGGCGTACAAATTATTTTTTTTACATCATTTGTACCTTCTATATCTTCATATTCAACTAAAACCTCATCAATATTGACATGCATGTTGCCATGCCTGCACTCATGCGCAATACAAGGCATTTCTGAAGAACCGTATTGATCATAAACAGGAGCATTAAAAGCTTTATTTAAAACATCTCTACCATTTAACGGTTCAGCGGTAGAAAAAACGCCTTCGACACCATCAATTTTAATATTGTTCTCAACTATAAACTTTGCAAACTCTGTCAAAAGAGCAGAATATCCGTAAACTTGTTTAGGCTTAAATTGTTGTAAATCTTCAACCCATTTCATCATGTCTGATTTTGATGATTTTCTTGTATCTAAAAGAAGTTTCCGCCTTAAAGTTAAGCCCATCTTTCTTTTGAAATTATTTAGCTCATCAAGTCTTTTTAAATCTGAAACAACCCATGCAGATTTATCCCAATAATTCCAGCCCACCCATGAGTTAGATCGGTATCTTAAAGCAAAACCATATTCCTGATCCTCTTTGCTTTTATATATTTTTAACGGAATACCTGTAGAGCCGCCTGTTGTAGAAAAAATCAAATCATTTTGACTTAAACTCATATCTAAAAGTTTTTCATGTTGATCCCTGATTACAGTTTTATCCAAAATAGGAATTTGGGAATAATCCTTTAATGTTTTGATATCATCAGGAATAATATTAAGAGAATTGAACAATTCAGTATAATATGGGATATTTTTATAACAATGATTTAGTAATTTCTTTAAATTAGACCATTGTAAATTTTTTAATTCCTCTGTCATCAAATAATCGCGTTTTTTTATTTGATTATAATACTTAATTCTATTATGACCTTTATAAATATTTATCGAAGGCAAAATTATATTTTTATAAAAAAAATCTTCCATTTATAACCTCAGTCCAATGTTAATACCATCCGATAAACTTTATACAAAAAATTATAAATATTTGTTATAGCCTATTGACTAATAGCCAAAGGTATTTAACGAGTTAAATTAGATAAAATATTATATATTAGAGCAATTTTTGACATTTTATTGTTTTAATATATGTATAGATGTTTATGAGGTTGGCAAATGAATTTAGTAAGATTACCAATAATAGACAAAAGCCATCTTAAAACCTATAGTCAACTGATTGTCCCTACTGTTGCAGTAGCGGCAACTTTTAGCAAAGCCTATCAATTTGACGATAAACAAGAACAAGTGAACCACTTATCTAATAATTTATCAACAAATTTTACAGCAGTAGCACTTCAAAAAATTCCTTACGGAGTTTTCAATGTGGTTGCAGCAGCAGCAACATTTATAAGAACTTTTGATGAAAAGACAAAATATGATAAAGTCTGCTCAGTCGTTCAAGATAGCAGTTGGATTGCATGCGGTCTTGCAGTTCAACGATTATTAAAAAATAACCCTTTATTTAAACACTCTGTTTGTGCAGGAAATGGAGCAGTTAATAAATTAATGGCTTTTATATATGATTTATGCACATTTACAATTGGTACAAACCTAGTTGCTCCTAAACTGGAGAAATTTATACGACATATATTTGTAGATCCGTTTGTGGCAAGAAATCCTCAAAGTAGATTCGGCAAGGAAAATGACCTTAACTCTTACGATAAATTTGAACTTGTAAGCGATAAATTAAAAGAAGCACAAAGTGCTGATTCTCCGTTACCTATAAGAATGGATAGATTTAATCTTGCAAGAATTCGTGAGGCAAAACCCGGAAAAGCATAATTTGAAATATGTAATTAAATAGTTAGGTCTTGTGATGGCTTCTATTAACATGATAAGATTTATCCATTGCTTTTAAATAAGGTTTTGGAGAAATATTTTATGACAAAAGGATATTTAAAAAAATGTATCCTCGGAGCTATGTCAATATTGATACTAACAGGATGTGTCTACAATCCTTCCATTGAAAAATTAAATAAAATGGCAATGGATCAAATGCAAAGCGGTAATTATGATGCTGCAATACAAAAATTACAAGCAATAAATGATCTGGATTCAACAATAGCAAATAACTACTATAATCTTGGTATTGCATATTCACAAAAAGAAGATTATGAAAATTCAATAAAAAATTTCAGAAAAGCAATAAGACTAAATCCTACCTACGCTAAATCTTATTTCAGCTTAGCCGTTGTAGAGGAAAATTATTCAATAACATTAAGTAATGATGAAAATAAATTAAAAGATAAAAATAAAGTTAAACAAATTATTGATTTATTAACAGATGCAAATAAAAACTACTCTGACTATATAACTAAACCAAAAGCGCAAGATATTCCGACTGTTAACCAAAAATTCGCTGTTATTAAAGCTGATATAGAAAAATATAGCCAAATATACTCAAAACTCTAAGAAAAGAGTTTAAATTAATGTTTAGATCTCCTGGAGAAATTGCACTTAAATTAGGATTATTCCAAATTCACTGGTATGGAATAATAATTTGTATTGCGTTCTTTACAGGCTTTGTAATTGTCTTAAAATTATCGAAAAAGTTTGATATGTCAGAAGATCAAATTTACGATATATCTTTTTATTCCTTAATTAGCGCTATTATAGGGGCTAGGTTTTATTATGTTCTTGTAAACCTACATTATTTTCTTACATATCCTCAAGAAATAATAATGGTATGGCATGGTGGAATATCAATACATGGTGCAATCTTTGGCGGTCTTATATCGCTTTATGTTTATTCAAAAAAACAAAGTATAAATTTTCTGAAATTGACAGATTTATTTTCCATAGGACTTATATTAGGTCAATCAATTGGAAGATGGGGAAATTTCTTTAATTCGGAAGCCTTTGGAAAACCAACCAATTTACCATGGAAACTATACATACCTTTAGCCAAAAGACCTGTAGAGTACATAAATTATCAATATTTTCATCCTACATTCTTATATGAATCAGTCTGGAACTTAATAGTATTTATATTGTTATTATTAACTCTTAACTATAAAAAGAACTTAAAAATAGGAGAATTAACCTGTTTATATTTCATTTTTTATTCAATAGGCAGAGCTTTTATTGAACAATTAAGAGTAGATAGTGTTTTTAGTCCGCATAACATCCCAATTGCTTTTATTATCAGCATATTTTTAATTTTAACAGGTATTACAGGATTAGTTCTTATAGCTTTTCACGGCAAAAAATACAAAGAGAACATTTAATTTTAAATGCATTTATTTGAAATTGAAGTTTTTGCGTTGTATGCTTTAACGTGGAAATAAATTAATAAAGGGTAATATTTATGACCTTAACAATAGCAGGCAAAACATTTAATTCCAGACTAATGGCTGGAACAGGAAAATTCAAAGATTTTGAAACAATGCAGAAAGCTCACGCAGCAAGCGGAGCAGAAATTATAACTGTTGCGGTAAGAAGAGTTGATACAGGAGCTCCCGGTCATGTAGGGTTAATGGACTATATAGACATGGACAAATACTGGATTCTACCAAACACAGCGGGTTGCGCAACGGCCGAAGAAGCTGTAAGAGTTGCTAGACTGGCAAAAGCAATGGGCTTAAATAATTGGATAAAACTTGAAGTAATTCCAGATCCAAAATATTTACTGCCCGATCCGGTTGGAACGTATGAAGCAGCAAAAATATTAGTTGATGAAGGTTTTGTAGTTCTTCCTTATATTAATGCTGACCCGATACTTGCAAAAAGATTGGAAGATATTGGTTGCGCTACAGTAATGCCTTTAGCTTCGCCAATTGGCACAGGACAAGGCGTTAAAACACTTGAACAAATTAAAATTATTATTGAACAATCAAATGTACCTGTTGTTGTTGATGCAGGACTGGGCGTTCCATCGGAAGCAGCGCAAGTTATGGAACTTGGTGCAGACTTTGTAATGGTAAATACTGCCATTGCTGGAGCAGAAGCCCCTGTAAAAATGGCAGAAGCATTTAAACTCGGAGTAGAAGCAGGAAGATTAGCTTATGAGTCAGGAAGAATGCCTATTAAAGCATATGCAAGTGCATCATCTCCACTAACAGGAATAGTTGGAAAGAACTAAACTTAATTATTTAGTCCAAATAGCAAACTTAACCCATCAAGAGTTAAATTAGGACTAAAATAATCAATAGGTCTTTTTAAATAATTTTTAATAATTTGAGAATATCCGCCCGTTGCTATTGTAGTGACGGGCATATTTAATTCATCTTCTATTCTGGCAATAATACCTTCAGTTAAAGCAGCATGCCCGATTACAATACCACTTAACATATTATCAATAGTATTACGACCAATTACATTTTGCGGAGTTGCAATTTTTATATTAGGCAATAAAGAAGTATTTGAACTTAAGGCATTAGCTGAAATATTTAAGCCTGGAGCAATTACACCACCTATAAACTCGTCTTTATATAAAACATCAAAAGTAGTAGCTGTACCAAAATCGATTACAACAGCAGGCGAACCATACGTTTTATAAGCAGCATAAGCATTTGCAATTCTATCCGCACCAACCTGCTTGGGGTTTTCAACATTTAATTTTACACCTGTATTTATTTTATGAGATAAAACCATAACAGGTATACCTAAATATTTTTTAATAGCTTTCTCAAAGGTTTCAGTCAAGGGAAGAACAACACTTGCGACAATTGCATGATTAATTTTATTTTCTAAACCTTTATGATTAATAATCGAACTTAAAATAATGCCATATTCATCTTCAAGTCTGTCTTTTTCACTTTTAAAACGCCAACAGTCTAATAAAATACCATTTTCATAAATTCCAAGCGTTATATTTGTGTTTCCAATGTCTGCAGTAAGAAGCATTTTAACCTCAACTTATTATTTAGTAGATACGTCCTGTTTAAATTTTGTTTCAGCTTCAACCAATGCATCATTACCGACAAGTTGTTCTAGTGAAGCTCTAGCCTTTAAAGCATCCTGTTTAGCCTGAAATTGAAGATCGGTAGATTCTCGATAAAATACATCAGCTATTGAGTGCTGCTCAACGGATTTATTTTGAGATTTCAGGTAAAAGTCATATCTGTTTTTTACAATTTCATCAATTTTATCAAGTCTTTCTAACGCATTTTTATAATCATAATATTGCTTAACTAAAGTACTTTGAAGATTATCCGTCTGTTGAGCAAGCAATACCAATTCTGTATCAGTAACTCTTGATAACTTATTATTGACAAAACTATCATCTGATAACACCGAGGATAAAAGACTACCGCCTAAAATAGTGCTGCTGCCTGCAATAACGTTACTTGCTCCCATACCTAAGATAGGAGTAACACTTGCCAGAGGAGATAATATTTTTTTTACAATACTTTTCTTTTGCTCTTCTCCATTAGGATTAGAAAGTTTATAAATTGCAAACCTTAGCGTTTCGCTTTTAGCAACAGTTGCTTGCCACAAAACTCTTAAATTTTCCAAATCAGCAGTTTTTGTATCGTCTATTCCCCACTTAACTTCTTTCGCTAATTGTTTAATATCAAAATCTGTATAATTAATTTCTTTACTCAAATTATTCTCAAGACTTGGCACGCCCTTTTGTAATGAACTATCTTTGATTTTCTCAGGCAAAACAGCAGGCATATCAACTTTATTGTATTCAACCATACCGTTTAATCCGATTCTTGGAATAATAGACTTAACCTTATCTGATGGTGAAGAAAAAACCGCATTGCTATAAAGAACAGACAATAATAGAGAAGAACAAAATAATATTTTTTTAATTTTCATCATTTATTTGTTCCTTCCGACTTTACATCATCTAATTTAATATTCTCAGGAACAGCCAGATTAAGTTTATCAACCGTATCAGCACCTGATAGCCTTTCAAGCTCAAGCCTGCTTAACTTAGCCTGTTGCATTAACTTCATCTCAACCAGCTCTTCTTTGTCATATAAAGCTGATGTAGCAATCATAGATATAGCATTTTGACTTTTTATAGCATCAGAATAATTTTTTGAATGAATTGCTAAATTTTGCCTGCAAACTCTAAGAGCTTCTAAAGAAGATTTATAATCATAATAATTTTTTATAACTTTTCCCTGCAAACCATCTATAAGTTCAGCAAGGTGGATAAGCTCCGTATCACTCAGAGGTAAATCAGTAGGCATATTTTTTTGAGTTAAAACCCTACTTGCCAAACTACCTCCGGCACTTGCAGCTGAAGCAGTAAAAGCATCAGCACCAAACAATCCTGGTAATATGGCGACTCCGTTTATTAGAGCTGAAAGGCTTTTTGTCATTAAAGAAGAGTGTAATCTTCTTTGTTCAGGAGGAGCTGACAATTTTCTCAATGCAAATTTAATAACAGTATTTCTTGCTACTGCCTCATCCCATAAAAATTTTATATCTTTTGAATCTTCTTCTTTTTGAATAGCTATAGTTTTATTAATTTTATTCTGATCATTTTCAAAAAGGTTTCCATCTAGAGTTTTAGGGGAACTATGAATTCTTAATTCGCTTTTTTCAGAAGGAGTTAAGTTTATTTTAATATCAGTATTTTTTGGAACATCAAGCTTTAATTCTTCAGTAAATCCAACATTACAGAATAAAATTGATGCACAAACAGTTAAAATAACTTTATTTTTGATTCGCATTGAATATACCCGATAACTCCTGCCTCTATAGTATTTATAACACATAATAAAGAATAAGTTCATAAATATATTACATTTTTTTACTTAATGCCCTAATTTTTCATGAATTATAAAATTGGGCTTTTAATAAATCAATTTATAATATTAAAATATTCTAATTGTAAATTATTTTTTACAATTTTCTTTAAAGAGTAAATTAAAGCTGCAAACTTTTCTTATTCTCAATATAAATATCCCCAAACACCTCCCCAGATAAATTATGACCGCCCTATTGGCGGTTTTTTCATAGAGCTTAAATATATATAATTTTATTTGCTACAATAAAGATAAAAAAAAATTCAATTATTTATATTTATGAAATATTTTTGAAACAATTAAGTGATATATTTCACGATAAAGGGATAAAACTGTTTTTTAATTATTATGCACGATTACAAAGAAAGTGGGAATCATGATCAATTACTTAAATGAAATGGAACACGCAGGGCTGGATAATGATAAACCTGTATTTCCAATTAGCGTAGTTGCTGAAATACTAGGTGTACACCAAAGGACACTAAGAATTTATGATGAAGCAAACATACTTGCTCCTTCAAGATCAGCTAAAAATCGTAGATTATACTCAGTAAAAGATATTGAAAAAGGAAAATTTGTTCAATATTTAACAAGAGAATTAGGAATTAATTTAGCTGGAATAAAAATTATTTTTTATCTACTAGAACAACAAAAAATCAATCCTGCTAATTATGTGGATCACATAAATCAAATTGCTTTAAAGCTAGATATATCAACAGAAATACAGCAAGAAAACAGAATTAAACTTTCAAGAAGAGGCAGAAAACCTTCTAAAGCTAAAGAAGAAATTGAAGCTTAAATAAAGTTTATAAGAGCAAAAAAAGAAACCTCCATAATAATGGCAGGTTTCTTTTTTTGTATAAAAGTAGTAAAATACAGAATAATAGTAGATTTATGGTCGGTTTATATGAAATATTTATCAGTATTTGACATTATCGGACCTGTTATGGTCGGCCCCTCAAGCTCTCACACAGCAGGAGCTGTAAGAATAGGACTTATTACAAGAACAATTTTTGGAGAAAGACCTGATTTTGTAAAATTTACTTTATATAATTCTTTTGCTAAAACAGGAAAAGGGCATGGAACTGACAAAGGTCTCGTTGGCGGATTGTTAGGCTTTAGAGTTGATGATGAAAGAATAAAAGATGCCTATAAATTTGCGGAAAGCAACAAGATAAAAATATTTTTTGATTATAAATATGATTCAGAAAGACACCCAAATTCAGTAGACATTGAACTGGCAAAATTTGATAGCGGACACAATATGGTTATCAAAGGTAATTCACTCGGTGCAGGTTCAATACAAATATCTTCTATTGACGGCATAGAAGTCGATATTAGAGGTGATTATCATACTTTACTTTTGGTTTACAAAGACCAACCAGGAATGATATGGAAAGTAAGTAAATGCATTCAAGACTATGGCATAAATATTGCTTATCTTAGTTGCGGAAGAAGTGAAAAAGGGCAAAAAGCCACCATGTCAATATTTTTGGATGGTATTTTATCAAATGAAGCAACAAAAGACTTATACCAAATTCCTGATATGTATTTAATAAGAACCGTAGAAAAACTGGAAAAATAATTATGAAAAATGCCGAAAATTTTAAAGAGCTTATAAATATTTTAGAAATTAATAATTTTGCGATGTCAGAATATTTTATAAAACTGGAAGCCTGTTATCTTGAAAAGTCAGTTGAAGAAATTAGAAACTTAATGCTAATTAATTTTACTGAAATGAAAAACAGTATTAAATCTGGACTTGAGAAAACAACCTTATCCTATAGCGGAATGTCAGGTAACGACAGTTGTAAAATACAACAAAGATACACTTCAAATAGCAAAAGCCCTATGAATAATCTATTTGGCAAACTATTAAACTACTCAATAGCCGTAATGGAAGAAAACTCTCGAATGGGTAAAATAGTAGCTTGTCCAACAGCTGGATCATGCGGTATTTTACCTGCAGTAGTTATAGCTTATGCGGAAGAACTTAATATCGCGGATGATTTGGTAATAAACTCTTTATTTACAGCTGGAGGCATTGGAAAAATCATTGCTCAACAAATGCCTTTATCAGGAGCTGTTGCTGGATGTCAAGCGGAATGCGGTGTTTCATCAGCAATGGCGGCATCCGCCGTAACAGAATTACTTGGTGGAAATAATCATCAAATAATCAACTCAAGCACATTAGCTTTAAAAAATGTATTGGGATTAACGTGTGACCCAGTTGCAGGTCTTGTTGAAGTACCTTGTGTAAAAAGGAATGCTTTTTATTCTATTCATGCCGTTACTGCAAGCGAGTTATCCTTATCAGGAGTAACATCTGTAATCCCTGCTGATGAAGTTGTAAGCTCAATGAAACAAATTGGAAATCTTATGTCGCCCTTACTGAAAGAAACCTCTTGTGCAGGTCTGGCTGTAACTCCTACAGCAGAAATAATCACAACAAAAATAGAAAAGCAGGATGCTAAAGTCTAACATCCTGCTTTAATTATTATTTGAAATAAAACTTGCTACTATTTAGCAAGTTTTCCTAATTTGTAGACATCCTCTAAAAAATTGCCTATTCTTGCTTTTGAAGCTTTAGATATATTATCAAGATAAGTTCTTTTTACAGGGGAAAAACCACAAAAGCCCAATATGCCAATTTTCAAAGAAGTCCAGAAAGCATCTCTCAAAAATAAAGTTGTAAAAAAGGCGGGACTTCCTTGTGTATAGATTACTCGAGCAGTTTTATCCTTTAATAAAGGTTTCAATTTGCCATTTTCTGTAAATTGAAAAGCAAAACCGGGTAATAGAACTCTATCAACAAACCCCTTGAATAAAGCAGGTAAACCGGACCACCAATAAGGTAAAACCAAAACTATATGATCGCATTCTCTAATTAAATCTTGAACCTTTATTAAATCTTGCTCTAAATCCATTGGTTTAGCATATCCATACTGTAGATTAGGATTAAAATCCAAATCTCTTATTTTTAATAAATCAACTTCATGTCCACCTGCATTTGCACCTTGCACATACTTTTCGGCTAAAGTAGAACATAAACTTTCATTATTAGGATGACCATCTATTACTAATATTTTCATTACATCACCTCATAAACAATAATATTTCAATATCAATATTATTACATATTTTTCAGTCAATGTTACATAAAATTAAAAAACTATTCTGCAAATAATCAATGCAGCAGTAAGACCTGCAATATCAGCTATTAAACCTGCAATTAAAGCATGTCTGAACTTTTTTATTCCAACCGAACCAAAATATACAGCAAGAACATAAAAAGTAGTTTCTGTGCTTCCGACCATAACCCCTGCAAGTTTTGAGATAAAAGCATTGCCACCATATTTATGGCAAATCTCTGACATTATACCCAAAGCACCGCTACCTGATAAAGGTCTTATTATTGCTAAAGGGAGAATATCAGCAGGCATTCCTATAACTTTTAAGAAAGGGGAAAATACATGAGCTATAAAATCAATAGCTCCAGAAGCTCTAAACATTGAAACCGCAGTGATTATTGCAACAAGATAGGGAATAATACTTACACCTGTTTGAAATCCTTCTTTTGCCCCTTCTATGAAAGTTTCATAAACAGGCACTTTTTTAATTAATCCATATAAACAGATGCCTACAACTATGACTGGTATTATAAAAGCTGAAAAAACACTTAATACAGTTTTAAATAAATATAAGAATTCATTCATTTTCAACTAACTCCTTCAAAACAAGGTTAGAATCAGCTTTAATAGACGGATAATCTTTAAGCTTAAAAAACGGCAGCTTTTCAAGAGTCTTTACAGTAAAAATAGCTATGGTTAAAGCTATTGCAGTAGACATTAAAGTAGGAGCTATAATCTCTGAAGGATTTTTATTTCCTGTAGAAGCAAGCACCGCCATTATTGTAACTGGTATTAACTGAAATCCTGCCGTATTTATGGCTAAAAAAGTACACATAGCATTTGTTGCAGTATCTTTTGTTTTATTTAATTCCTGTAATTCTTTCATTGCCTTAATCCCTAAAGGTGTTGCAGCATTAGATAAACCTAAAGCATTAGCTGAAAAATTCATAGCAATTGAAGTCACTGCGGGATGATCAGAAGGAATATCAGGAAAAAGCCTTGAAGCTAAAGGCTTTAATAATTTTGAAAAAGAATTTACTAATCCTGATTGTTCAGCTATTTTCATTATCCCCATCCAAAAAGACATAATACCAATTAAAGAAATTGATATTGTTACTGCATCTGTAGCAGCTTGCATTGAACTCTCTGAAATTTTCTGAGCAGTTGAAACATTCCCGCTGAAAACTGCAACAATTAATGCAAATAGCATCAATCCAACCCAAATATATCCTATCAAATGAACTCACTCCTTTACATAATATATATATAATCTTTAAACATTATCTTTAACTTCTCCTAATTATAAAAACTTTCAGTAAATTCGTTATATTAATAAATAGATACATATTTGAATAAACACTTGAAGTTTTTTAAATTAACCTGTTTAATGTATAAGGGAATTTTTTTCTAAAGGTATAATAGAGAGAAAATATGAAAACGTTATGAATAAGACAAGTTCATTAAAAGAAACAAATAATATGGATAATATAAGCTTAACTGCTTATAGAATTATCAGCATATTTAAACTTTTAAATGAAAAGCCTGTATCAGATAAAGATATTAACATACACCTGCAAAATATTATACCTGAAAGCCGTCCACTCTCTCAAGACACCATAGGTATATATATTAACACCCTAAAAGCAGTTGGTTGTAATATATCAAGACCTAAAAAATCTAATGATTATAAGTTTGAACTAATTGACCATCCTTTTAAGCCCAATATATCAAAAGAAGAAATAAGTGCGCTTTTTAATCTAAGAAAATTTATTGTATCTTTAGATGATTGGAAATTGATAGTTGAAACAGAAAAACTACTTGAAAGAGTTATAAATTCACTTACAGAAGTACAAAAAAATGAATATCTTTCGCTGAAAAAAACTTTATTCAGAGGCTATTCATTAATTGGTAAATATGAACTTATAGATACTTTGGAAAAATACTGTAACAAAAAAAGATATGTAAATTTCCACTATGAATCAGCTAGTGGAAATGAAAAACTCATAAATCTAGTTGCTGAAAAACTTTCTTATGAAAACGATGCTTTATATTTATGGGGATTTGATGTTCTAAATGATGAAATAAGATATTATAGAGTTGACAGAATAAATAAAATAACAACTATTAATATTGTAATGCCATCATATAGCGCTGAAGCGATAAAAATAAAATATAAACTTTCAGATTATTCAGCTGAAATGTTTACACCCTCATCAACTGATATTATAGTAGAAGAAGCAAACAATGTAAAAATAATTACTTCACAAATAAATAATAAATTTAAATTTTTTCAGGATATACTATCCTATGGATCAGAATGTATTATTTTAGAACCACTAGAAATAAAAGAAGAACATATTAAAAGATTAAGCAATGTATTAAAATATTATACAGGTGAAAATTAAGATATGTCTAAAAAATATAATGTAAGCGCTACAGCATATAAGGTTTTAGCTTTGCTTAAATTGCTTTGCTCAGAGAACATGGATATGAATAAACTAATACATGAGCTTGAAAAAGATATAAACATAGGAAAATATATATCTAAAGAAGTTATTATTAAATATATCGGAACATTGAGATTAGCAGATATTAAAATACAAAAACCTACAAAAATAAATGATTATTCCTATACAATTGAAAAAGCGATTACATTAATCAATTTGAGTCCAAGCGATATAAAAATATTTGCTACATTATATTTTATTAGTAAAAAACTATCACAAAAAAAAATAATCAAAAATACTGAATCACTACTTTCGACACTACTTAAGTTCCTACCTGCAGAACATAATGAAATTTTCAAGAAGTATTTAAAAGAGCTAAGTGAAACAAAATACAAACATGAAATATTAGAAAAAGTAATTCCTGAAGAATTAACTCAAAAAATTGAAAAATTAGAAAAATTTTGCAATGAAGATATGAGAAGTCTGGTATCTTACTTGCTACCAAACTCAAATAAACAAATTGAACTTGTTTTTGAACCTAAATATATCAAATATGAAAAAACATCTATTTATCTGGCTGGTTATAACTTCATAACAGGAGAAAAACAACTTTTAGATATAAAAAACATTGATGATATAAAACAACTACCTGTTAAATCGAAGTATAATAATATTCTGTCCCCCATAATTTTCAAATTAAGAGGAAAAATAGCTCATTCATACAGAATTTATGAAGGAGAGAAAATAACTGAGAAAAATGGTTTTAATAGTGAAATAACTGTTACATCTTATATAGAAGATAAAGATTTATTATTAAAACGACTTTTAAAATATGGTGATGCCTGTGAAATAATTTATCCAGCATATATTAGAGAAGAAGTAAAAAATATTCTTTTAAAGAGTTTAGCAAATTATAACTAAAATCAAAGCCGGTAAAAATTACCGGCTTTGTTAATTGATCAATTTTAATTTATTAGACTAATTTCCCCCAAGACCTGTTAAGGAACCAGCTGTTGTTGGAGGTGCTACTTTTTTAACGCATTCTGTAGCAGTTGCAAGCTTACAACTTCCTTGAATAGCAACTAATCCATCATCACCTAAAGAGATACCTACTTGACCTAAAGTAGGCGTTGCACCTGCGGCATAAGCACTTCCAGTACCTGTAACAGGATTAACTGTACCTAAAGCCGCTAATGCTGTACGTGTAGCGGTAATAGCAGTAGCAGTATCAGCCTCTGTCGCAAATTTACCTGATAATGTAGAAGCAGCGGAAGCAATATTTTGCTTAACAGCAGCGTCTTTTGATTTGTCTGTTGCATTTAATAAAGCAGGAGCAGCGATTAATGCTAAAACACCGAGAATAACAACAACGATTAATAATTCTAATAAAGTAAAACCTTTTTTCATTTTTGACCCTTTCGCAGATAAATTAAATACTACACAACACTAAACACTAAAACATATTTGACTTATAAGGTTAAACTCGTACCTCCTTTTTAAAATAAATTTTTAATTAACCTATTTATTATATATTTTTTTAAACCTTATGGGAACAAGTATATATTTCCACTAATTTTATTAAATTAAACTCAATTACTATTAAATTGTTATATTTAGAAACAGTATTTCCGATATTTCAAAATTTCGCAAAAAATCATCAAAATACGGTATAAAAAAGAGATGAAATTTTGGAAAATAAAAAACATAATTGAGGTAAAATACTAACAAAGATATTTCTGGAGTACTAAAAATTGATTGAAGATATAAAAAAATTTACAGCTGAAATAGAACAAGAAATTATAAATATAAGAAGACATCTGCACCAAAACCCCGAACTGTCGGGAGAAGAGCATAAAACAGCAGAATATATTTCAAATATCCTCACAAAAAACTCTATAAAACATGAGTTAACAGTTTTAGAAGCAGGCCCTGTTGTCATTGCTGAAATACATAAATCATCAGAGCTTAAAACTATTGCATTTAGAGCCGATATGGACGCTTTACCTCTAATTGAATGTACAGATAAACCTTATTGCTCAAAAGCACACGGTGTTATGCATGCCTGCGGACATGATTTTAATGTAGCATCTGTATTAGGAACAGCAATTATTCTAAATAAAATAAAAGATAAAATAGACCTAAATATTAAATTTATATTTCAACCAAAAGAAGAAAAATCAGAAAGTGGCGCAAAAGCAATTGTTAAAGCAGGATTAATTAAAAATATTGATGCAATATGGGCAATACATGCATATCCATGCCTTGAAGCGGGTAAAATAGGTATTAGATATGGAGTAACAACAGCATCAGCCGATATTTTCGAAATTGAAGTAATAGGAAAGGGCGGTCACTCTGCAAGACCTCATCAGTGCATTGATTCTATTTATATAATGAATAAAATAATTAATGACTTTTACTCAGAAATATCAAGAAAATTTGATCCAATAAAACCTGTTATTTTTACAGTCGGGCAAATAACAGGCGGAACTGCCGCGAATATTATTTCCGAAAAATGCAAATGCACAGGAACTGTAAGAACCTTTGAAGAAAGTATTCGTAAAGAACTCATGGTTTATATTAATAAAAAAGCATCAGAAACTGCTGCACTTTATGGTGCAACTACACATATAAATTGGACTTACGGCCCTCCTTCAGTAATTAATGACGAAAAACTCGCATCAATTACTGAAAAAACCGCGACAGAATTAATTGGAGCAAGCAATACGGTAATTCTAAATGAACCAAGCATGGGAGCTGAAGATTTTGCATTATACTTAGAACAAACACCAGGGGTGCTGCTTAGAATTGGAACAGGTGGAAATGACTGCCATCATCCGCTTCATTCTTGTTACTTTGATATAAACGAACATAGCATACCCGTTACAATAAATCTTTTAAGCTTTATTGCTGTTTCTTACTCACTAAAATTTTCAAACACCGAAATTGCTATACCTAACACTCAATAACTTTAATACTACATATCCTCAGGTAAATAAAAACATGATTTTGCTAAGGCATCTCTGACTTCATCATATGTATACTCTTTACAGTTACATCTTTGCTGATACATTGTAACAATCATTAAGATATCATCTGTTGTAAGTCTAATTGCCCTTCTACCATTCGGATTATCTATGATTCTAGCCATAGTTTTTTTGTACTCCGGCTCAATATTACCTCACCATGGTCATTCGGCAATTTTTATCAAACCTTTAATATTTTTTTTGTTTCTATTAACAATTATTAACATTTATGCTGAAATTATCAAAGATTAATAGCCCTAAATGAAATGATAGCTTTAAAATACAGTAATATATGATTCTAACTTGTTAATATTGTAGACTCAGAAAAATCAACTATGCATCTTTTAGTTGCGACATCGTAAAGTTATTAAAGACTAAGCCAAAAATAGTTAACCAATACCCCTAGTTTAGTAATAAAACTAAACTAGGGGTATCCATAGTTAATTATTAAATTGATATAATACTGAAAATTTTAAGCAGCATTATTAAACCTATAACCCATACCATATATAGTTTCAATGTTTTTACCATAAGAACCTATTTTTTTTCTCAATCTAGCGAGCATAACGTCAATTGAGCGATCGTTGACAATAGCATCATCACCTTTTATTTCTTCTAAAAGTTGGTTTCTTGTATAAACTCTATTAACATTACACACTAAAAAGTACAAAAGACGAAATTCAGATGAAGTTAAACTGATTTTTTTATTTTTAATTCTTACTTCAAAAGTATCAGCACAAATACAAAGGTCTTTAATAGCTATTGCTGACTTGTTTAATCGATCTATACAACTTTTTCTAATTGCACAATTTACCCTTGCCGCTAAAATCTTCATATTAAAAGGCTTAGTAACATAATCATCCACACCAAAGTTAAAAGCATTAATTATATCATGTTCATGACAACGAGAAGAAACCACAATAACAGGAATGTTTGAACATTTGTTATTATTTTTTACCATGTGACAAAAGTCATAACCATTTACTCCAGGTAACATTAAATCAACTAAGATACAATCAGGTCTTTGCAATTGTAAAGTATCAAAAGCTTCATAACAATCATTAAAACAATGCGTTTTAAACCCTTCTTTAGTAAGACTGCAAGACAAAAGTCCAGACAAATCTTCTTCATCTTGAATAATAAAAAGATTTTTTGCCTTCATAACAATTAACGCTCCACTATGTTTGTATTTTTATTCTAAACTTAATTTCAATTCATCTGGCAATAGATATAAATTTAGTTTAGCAAATTAAAACCATAAATGACATAACATATTTTCGGTTTTACATATTTTACAAAGATTTACAAGTAACTAATATACAACTCATAGTGATATGACAATACCTATAAACAGCTTTAAACAAGGAATCTATCCAAATCAAACAATTTAAGACATGTAAAAGCAAGCAAACAAGAATATTAATACTTATATACCAGATTGTAATAAAATGCCAAGAATTGTCTTACAGAGGTTTATCTTCTAAATATCTAGGCTTATTGAACATTTTTAGGTCTGGGCTTTTTAATTACCAAAATCAATCCACTTACAATCATAGAAAATAAACAAAAACCGACAAATAAAGGATAAATTTTTTGCAAACCAAAGATTTCCATTGTATGAATACTTATTAAAAAATCAGCAAATTTTTCATTACCAAAGTAATCTTCAGAAATAACAGCTCCCATACCTGTAATAAGAGTTAATAACACTGGTATTGCGCAAATCACGCCAAGTGTAATATGTACTTTTCTAGCATTTTTTTTCATAATATTTTCTCATCCGGTATTATCAAAGTTAAACAAACTAATTATATCATTTACAATTATAAGAAAAAGATATTAAATTTGACATTCTATAGATAAAAAATATAAACAAAATACTGATTATAATAATCTAAAAGCATACTAAAATAACGATAAACTCTCCTTAAAAAATTTAGGAGTTTAAAACAAATGACAATAAAAAAAATAACCGATAAACTTTTAAATCTTGATAATTTTATCACTATAACATTGATTGGTGTGTCATTATTTAACTTTGTAAGCACTACAATAGAAGTGATAATTAATAAAAAACTTACCTTTTACGATTCAGCAATAGTAAAATCTTTGAATGTTACAGCTTCAGAACATTCTGATAAATTTGCAATATTTATAACAAATTTTGGTGGAATCCTAACCAGTACAATTATAATAATTCTATTAATTACAATACTTCTTTATTATCGCAAATATAAAGACAGCTTGTTTATTATCATGGTTACAAGTGGCGGATATATTTTATTTAATAGCTTAAAACTAATAATAAACAGAGAAAGACCTATTGTTAATACATCTTTAATTGAAGCATCGGGATACAGCTACCCATCGGGACATGCAACTATATCAACGTGTTTATACGGAGCTTTGATTTACTTAACTTATAAATATATTAAAAATACACATGTGAAAATCATAATTATATTAATATTAAGCATCCTTATTTTATTAATTGGAGCAAGTAGAGTTTATTTAGGTGTTCATTATCCCTCTGATGTTTTTGCAGGAATAAACCTAGGAATATTTTGGCTTAGCTTAAATATTTATATATATAAACATATTAATCAGAAACAAATAATAAAAATAAAAAAACTCACAGAATTTTAATCTGTGAGTTTTTTAAAATATAAAGTTAATAATTAAGCATTTAATAATGAAGCAACGTTTAAAGCTTGTTCCAGATCAGCAATTATATCTTTTATGTCTTCAATACCGATTGATAGACGAATATAATCGCTAGTCACACCGGATGATACTCTTTCTTCTTCTGTAAGCTGTTGATGTGTAGTGCTTGCAGGATGAATAACTAAAGATTTTACATCACCGATATTTGCAACATGTGAAAGAAGCTTTAAGTTATCAATAAACTTAATAGCAGACTCTTTTCCGCCTTTTATTCCAAATCCAATTAATGCTCCCTGACCATTTGGTAGATATTTTTGAGCTAATTCATAATTTTCATTTTCTTCTAAGCCCGAATAGTTTACCCAACTGACATTTTTATTAGAACTCAAGTATTTTGCAACAGCCAAAGCGTTTTCACAATGTCGTTGAAGCCTTACATGGAGAGTTTCAATTCCTTGTATTATCATGAATGCATTAAAAGGACTGATTGCGGAGCCTACATCTCTTAATAATTGAACCCTAGCTTTAATAATATAAGCTAAATTACCAAAATCTCTTGAATAAACAACACCATGGTAACTATCATCAGTTTCAGTAAATTCAGGAAATTTACCAGATCCTGCCCAATCAAATTTTCCTGAATCAACAATAATACCGCCAATAGAAGTACCATGTCCGCCTAAAAACTTAGTCGCCGAATGTACTACAATATCAGCCCCAAAATCAATTGGTCTTAGAAGATACGGCGTAGCGACAGTATTATCTACGATTAATGGTATATTATGACTATGAGCAATATCCGCAAGCTTTTCTATATCTGCTATTGCAAGCTTAGGATTTCCAATTGATTCAGTATAAAGAAGTTTAGTATTTTCATTAATAGCTTCTTCAAAAGCCTCATGATCTCCAGGTTCAATAAATTTAACATTGATACCAAGTCTTTTTAAAGTATGTGAAAAAAGATTATAAGTTCCACCATAAAGAGCAGAGGAAGCGACAATTTCATCTCCAGGTTTTGCTATATTTAAAATTGCATAAGTAATAGCTGATTGCCCTGATGCCACAGCTAAAGCTGCAACTCCGCCTTCAAGCTGAGCTACCCTTTTTTCTAAAACATCAGTTGTAGGATTCATTAACCTTGTATAAATATTACCAAACTTTTTTAATGCAAATAAATCAGCTGCATCTTGAGTGTCTTCGAAAACATAAGAAGTTGTCTGATAAATGGGAACAGCTCTTGAATGAGTGGTAGCGTCAACTTCCTGTCCACCATGAAGTGCAACTGTATTTAATTCCATTATTTTCTCCTTTTCAAAATAAATTCTTACAAGGTTATAAACTTAAATAGTTTTCTAACAAAATTTAACAATAATAATTTCTGCGATTTGAATTTTATTCGGTTTCCCGTATAATGTTTATATAAAAAAATATTCGTCTCGTCAATAGAGTAGAGGTAAATTTATTCATGAAAAGAACTAAAACACTTACAGCAAGCTTAGAAAACTACATTAAAGCAATATACAACATTATGAAAACAAAACCAGCTGCACGAGTTAAAGACGTAGCGGCAAGCTTAGGAATAGGCGCTTCATCAGTATCAGAAGCTCTAAAAAACCTAGCCGAAAAAGGAATGGTAAACTATGAACCATACGGATTTATAACTTTAACCGATGAAGGCAATAAAATAGCGCAAGAACTTGCCCAAAGACACAATATTATAAAAAACTTTTTTGAAAACGTACTTGTATTACCTTCAGAATTAGCAGAAGAAAGCTCAAAAGAAATTGAACACAGAATGGCAGAAGAAGTTCTTGAAAAATTTATTATGTTTCTCGAATTCATGTCAAGCTGCTCATGCAAAGAACCTAAATGGATGAAAAGTTTCAAAGAATTCTCTTCAAATAATGGAAGATTAAGCGATAAATGCACAAGGTGCATCGAAGCAAAAAAGAATAACCCTAAATTAAGCAACAGCCAATGTTGCGGAATGTCATAGAAAAACCAATTAATTAAACTTCAGATTTTTCTATATTAGATAATTCTTTAATAAAAATTGGCGGATCATTTTTTGGCACATCATTTGAATATGCAGCAAAAGTTTCAAAGAGATTTTTATCATGTTCAAATAATTGCGTATAATTTTCTTTTGGTTTATCTCCTAAATACTCATGAATTAAGGTTTCAGTAAATCTTCCACTTTTTTGAAATCTATTTATTGCTCTTTGAGCTGCAACATCTTTATCAACTTCAACAAAACGTAAGTGAACTTTATAACCTTTATCTTTTGCAGTTTGAGCAAGTTGCTTCACATCCTCATAAACTGTCCCGATATTTGGCATGACCAAATTAAATCTACTCTCTAAAGCCTTATTAAAGGCAAGATGAATAATATCATCAGCTTCATCGCACACAACATAATTAGCTTTACCATTTTTATATTCGGGCAAAAATTCCTTTGCATCATCCTTATCAAGAACAACAGCTTTAATTTTTTTTAGTAATGGTTTCTCTATAACAGAAGATTTACCTGATCCGGGCAACCCCATAGTAATATAAAGCTCTGGGTCTATACCAGATTTAACCGGAGTAGCATCTTTTAATAATTTTTTTACTACATCTAGTCTTAATAGTTTTCTCTCTTCAGTCTGAATTAAATCGGTAGATATAACACCAAATTTTTCTTGCAAAGAATGTTGTGCATTTAATTGATCAATTCTAGCAGCTAAAACACGTTCGGTGTCATATTTTGTCAAATGCACTTTTAAAGGACTAAGTTTAATAACTAAATTTTTATATAACCCTTTTATTACATGTTTTAAACCAGTAAAATTTTGCTCTTTATTTTTAACAAAACAGTCATTTTCATAAAACCCACTTGAAATTTTAGGACTATGATTTCTGCTCATAGAAATATTTACAGTATTAACAAATTGATAAGAATTAACATTGATTAACTTAATCATAAGATCTTATACCCCACTATATATAAGATTAATATCTTAATGTAAAAATGAAATTAAGGTTGTAAATTTTTATTTATTTTATAATTCAAATTAACATACTATATATGATAAAAGAGATTAGAAAAAACATCTAATCTCTTAAACTTATTAATATTAGGTTATTTAGAATCTCAACTAATAAATACTATTATAAGTTCTATCGCCTGCATCTCCTAAACCTGGAACAATATATCCATTCTCATTTAGTTGCTCATCAATACAAGCTGTAACTATTTTTACATTCGGATAGCAATGTTGAACTTTTGATATACCTTCATTTACAGCGATTAAAGAAACAAATCTAATATTTTCTTCAGGAACTTTAAGATCAATAAATAATTTAATTGCAGCTACAGCAGAACCACCGGTCGCAAGCATAGGATCAAGAATATAAATATAAGTTTTATCGGGGTTTTTAAAGCTCTGCGGTAAATTATTATAATAAGAAACAGGTTGTAATGTTTTTTCGTCACGATATAAGCCAATATGATGAACTCTGGCAGTTGGGATTATTTCACTTGCTGCATCAGCAAAAATCAAACCAGCTCTTAGTATTGGAGCAATAACAACTTCAGAATCAGGATCAATTATTTTTGATATTGTTTTAGTTAACGGAGTTTCTATTTCTGTATCCACAAGTGGTAAATTTTCGGAGGCTTTGAAAAACAATATCTGAGCAATTCTTTTAGTTGCATTTCTAAATAATTCTGATGAAGTATTTTTATCTCGTAAAACAGTTAGATTTTGATTTGTTATAGGATAATTGCAAACTATAACATTATTTTTAACGCATGTGTTCATTTTGATACCTTGAGTTTATAAATTATATCTAATGTACAACGGTTTAGCGTTTAGTTCAACATTAAAGTTTATTTTTTAATTTTTTTATGGAGCAATTAATATTTTGAATAGTGCAATTCAATTTTTGAATTTTTTTATTTGATATGGACTTACTTAAATTATTGGAAGTTACATCAATTTGCTCAAATGTTGAATTAATCCAAAAGAAAGTATAGTTAATTGAATCAGAATTGAGTTTTTTATGCTTTAACCAGCTACTTGAGATATTTTTAGCCTGATAAGCAGAATTTATTACCTGCATTAGATGTTTTTCACGCCAATCATTTATACCATTGCTATATAAATTTGAATAATCACTTAAAATATAAATGTTCTGCAAAGTCTGAGCTTTATCAAGTTCATTAGCAAATGATTCTAATCGTTGATTACTTTCATTTATATTATCCTCTGAGGTGTTAACAACAGGAACTTTTTGCTTACCTATATTAGTAATTGCATTTGCACATTCCCTAAATGTGGTGTTAATGTTGTGTGAAATAGTTTTTGACTGCACAATATTATTTTCCAGTTTTTCAATGCCACCGGAACCAAAAGTTTTTAATATATTTGTAGATAAATCTAAAACAGAAAGAGATACATCTTTCTGTAAATCAAACACTTGCCCTACTCGTACAGGTTCAACCACTTTAAAATTATTTTCTTCAATATGAGTAGTCTGCTCTGGAGCTTTTACATTTAAAGGATTAACAGTTTTTTCTTTTAATTTATTAGGCGGAATTATCTCAATAGATCTTGAACCTGCTAATCCTGTAAATTGAACACTTATAGCAGATGATGGCGGAATCTCAACATCATTATTATTTATTTTTATACTTATTAATGCTTTATTATTATCTTTATTTTGAACTTCTGTTACATTTCCAACAGTAATCCCCATAATTCTTACAGGCGAACCAACAATTACACTATCAGCATCATTAAATTCAAACTGATAAGTAGTTCCCTGATTGAATTTATCGTCAAGATAACTAACGCCCAGGTGAAGTAGCCCACCAAGAACAATTATCCATATAAAGATTTCCAATAGTAAAATATGTTTTCTACTCATATCATTATATTAAGGGAATTTGACTTTTTTTAAAAGAAAAAATTTTATTAGAGGGAGAGAGAATCATGGTAGAAAAAAGAGCTTCGTATATTACTAAGCACAATTATAATTTTTATAGCACCGTTCCTTGGGGAATAAACGATGTTTTATCATCATATGCCTTTATTTTTATATTAGCTGTATTGTTTTTTTCAGCTTTTATCTTTACAGGACAAAATGCAGAAATGTTAACTTTTGCAATAGTTCAACTTATTTTATCACTTGCAACTCTTGGAATCGTCTATATTTTTATTCATAAAAAATACCATCTTAATTTTCTGGAATCTATGGGAATTGATTTTTCAGAAACTCCTAAATACTTATCACAAGGGTTAACTACCTCTTTTTTTATCTTACTTGGTACTGCTTTGATTACTTATCTATTTACAAATTATACAGCCACTAGTGATGATAGCGCATATGCGAACCTTTCCATTGATAAATTAAGAATAATATCATTGTTTGCAGTATTTTTTGCACCGATAGTCGAAGAAGTATTTTTCAGGGGGTTTATGCAACCTGCAATGAGCAAGTATATGGGAGCAGCAGGAGGAATAATCGCAACTGCATTAGTATTCGGCTTTTCACATACACAATACTATGGAAGTTATGTCGCACTTGTTTCTGTTATATTTATAGGCTTAGTTTTAGGCATGGCAAGACATATTTCAGGCTCAATCATGCCTGGAGTATTCGCACATTTAATAAACAACCTTATTGCTGCAATTGCATTATTATCAATGCAATAACTATACCTATAGAAGAAAATAATTGATAAAACATCTTTCGAAAAATTTTTCATATTTACTAAATTCATTCAACACAACAAAATTTCGATAGCTAAAGCCATCGACTAACTTTTCATTTTTCAAAAAACAAAAAAGTCAACAAAAACGCGGCGCATCTGAACGCTACTGGATTCTTTTCTTACTCTTTGGGTTAATTTACACAATAATTTTTGAGAAAAGAAGCAAACCGCTCGAGTTGTGTCTGTTTATAATTTCATTTTCACAAAATATCAGTCTAAATTTGATTTAGAGTAATTAAAATTATCAAAAAAGTTAATTGTATTAATAGAATAAATTATTAATTGAACAATAACTATTTTTATTTTTTCTTATTAACCTTTATTAAATGCCAACCAAACTTTGTTTTAACAGGATCTGAAATCTCTCCTATTTCTAAATTAGCTGCAGCATTTTCAAAAGCAAGAACCATATCGCCTTTGGAAAACTCTCCAAGATCGCCTTCTTTTTTTCCTGATGGGCATGTTGAATACTTCTTAGCTAATTCAGCAAATTTTTTATTTTTTTCTTCGGGAGATTTACATTGATCTAATTCTTTTTTGAGCTGTATTGCAAGTTGTTCATCTTTGACAAGAATATGTTGAGCTGACATTTTAGTAAAACTTTTATTAGCAGTAGTTTTTGCTGTTTTATTGGCTTTTTGCATTAATATATTTGCTCGAAAACTTAATTCAGCAGGACTTTTAGCATTACTATCAATATTTTCATCTTTGAATTGAGAATAATTTGGCATTGTTTGTTCATTTGTATTTTTTTCTTTTACATTTTGTTTAATTGGAATATTGTTATTCACAGATAAATTAGTTGGAAAATTCATTAAAACTACCCTTATTAATCATGCTCCTATATTATTAAAAACAATATATTGATTAATATTGACAGGCCTTCTGAATTTTTACAATTTTAATAATGTAATTTAACATAATTAATAAGTTTTAGTTAAAAATATTAACATCTTTTACAATGATTTTATAGTTTGAGAATTCATTAGCTATATTTTCTAATTCCTTTATAGATTTTAAACCGCTTTGAGCTCCATAATTTTGAGTGATAGAGGCAGAATTAATAGAAGCCAATTTTAATGCTTTATCTATCTTCCACTCTTTCATTAAAGCCCCTATAAATGTACTTGCAAAAGCATCTCCTGCTCCTAATGTGCTAACAACTTCAGCAGGAAAACAAGGTGCGTAATATATTTGCTTCCCGTCAAAGGCTTGCGCTCCATTTGAACCATCTGTTATTACAACAATATCAGGACCCATTTCTTTTAAACATTTCAATTTATTAATTGCAAAAAATCCCCATGGCTCAAGCAACAGCGAGCTTTGTGGGCATAATTCCATACATTTTGAGCAACCTTTAATGCATTTATCTATACTGCTATCTATATAGAGCTTACCTTCTTCTATGTTAAAAACTCTTTGAGGACAAGCTTTTAAACATTCATAACAAGATTTGCATTTTTCTTTATCAATTTTCAAAGTTTCATCATAAATTTTTGTTACTAATTCAGCTTCCGATTTATTCAAAACAAGAATTGATACTTTTGATAATATTTTTTTGAAATCATCAAAACCTCTTTTTAGCTGCCTGGTACCAGGATTAAAACCTACCTTAATATTGTTCTTTTGTGCAAAATGAGTTATTTCATCAAGTATAATATTCGAATCGCCACTTAATGAAGAAATATAAAACCATTTTGTGTTTTTTAAAGCCTCTAACTTGATTTCATCTAATATTATCGAGCTATTTGCACCCCTATGAGTTAAGACAGTACGCTCACCCTCAAAACTGTTAAGAATAACACTAAAGCCGGTTTTAAAATCCTTGCATTTGATAATACTAGATTTATCAACATTTTGCTCTGTTAATCGGTTTAATATCGCTTTAGCATTAAGGTCATTACCTATTTTTATAATGGTACTTGTATTAAAACCTAATATTGAAAAGTTTACTGCCGTATTAACTGCTCCCCCGCCAATATCAAAAGCTAAATTATCAATTTCAATTTTCGCTCCAAAATCAAAACATAACAATTTATTTACGTCTTCTAAAGTTTTTGTAGTTATTATTTTTGCAAATTCAGTTTGAATAAAAATATCTTGAGTAGCTCCACCAATAGTTATTACATCAAACATAAGCCCCCTTTATTTTCATAGTTTTTTGAAGTTTAATAATAAAAAGCTTTTGACATAATAAAGTATTAAATTAGAGTTTTGAATAAGACAGGCGTTTTATATGTTTCAAAAAGAGATTATAAACAGTATTAGTTATTACACCTCAAACATGCTTAAATCTGATAAATTCATTCATGCTTTTACTACAAGATTGTTTGAAGATGCAGCAAATTTTACATTAGGGACAGGTGGTAATCCTGAAAATAAATTGTTAGTTGATGTGAATAGAAAAAACATATGTGAAGCATTTAATTTAGATATTAATAAATTAATAATTCCCGATCAGAAACATACTGATAATATAAAAATTGTTACATCAGTTGACGATAATGTCAGCGAAACTGATGCTTTGATAACTAATGTAAAAAACTTGCCGATATTATTGTTATTTGCTGATTGTACGCCAATAATACTTTATTCGGAAATAGATAATGTAATAGCAGTAATTCATGCCGGCTGGAGAGGAACTGCAAAAAATATAGCCCGCAAGACGGTTGCCCAAATGGGTGATTTTTTAGGCATTAAGGCTGAAAACATTAAAGCTGCTATCGGACAGGCAATTGGAATGTGCTGTTACGAAGTATCACAAGAAGTTAAGGACTTTTTATTATCAACATTAACTCATGATTATGATAATATTATTAAGTCTACCGAAAATGATAAATTCTTTGTAGATTTGAAAAAAATAAATGAATACCAGCTTTTAGAATCAGGAGTAAATAATATAGATGTATTTGATATCTGTACCTCCTGCGAAAGTAATCAGTTCTTTTCTTATAGGGCTGAGAATGGTAAAACCGGACGACATGGTGCAATAGCTTGTTTAAAGTGAGGACTCAAAATGGTTGCCATTGACAGACGTGAAACGGTTAGTCAAGTACTTAATAAACTTTTTGATTTTGTAAAATCTGATCAGTTTATTGCTGAAGATGTAAAAAAATATGCAAATGCCTTTATAACAACAGAAGAACAGGCAAAAAACGTTGATATTGAAGGACTTTTGCTTGCTTATGTTTTTGAAAGAAAAATAGATGATAAATTTGTAATGGATTTATTCATTGAAAAACAGACAGATTTATCTGATGAAGAAAAAGAAATCATTGACGGTCTTAAAAAATCCATTTATTCTATCTTTGAAATCAAAAAAGTATTAAAAAATGGATTTGAACTTTATAATATAGTTAATGAAAAAACTTATCCGACTTCAACAATTATTAAATCAAGTAACTTTAGAGGAGTAGGTTCTGGAGAATATATTTTAGGACGAATCTTCCCATGCAAAGAAACTAATTATCTTATTGTATTGAACAAAATTTTCCCGTCAGCAGCTAAAACTGAAGTTTTCAGATATGCTGTAATGATGCAAATGGAAAAACCGGAAGCTGTTTATCAAGATAATGAAACTAAATTTCAAGAAATAGAAAAAATGACTAAAGAACTTGCAACTACGTTTCAAGAATATTTTAACTCTTTAGAAATTGTTACAACAACAGAAAATCTTGACGAAATTTTAGCAGGCTTTAATGACTTTGTTGAATCTGGTGAAAAAACAAATATAGACAAACTGCCTGAACTGATTAAACAACCTGATGAATACAAATATTTTGATATAAATGAAGTATCAAAAACTCAAGAAGGTGACTTTATTGATCAAGCGACAAAAGGTTTTTCTTCGGCTCCTGCAAGTTATGATGTTGGACTGATGTATGATGCAGAAACAGGTCTATTAGTTGTTCCTTTTTACGCTACATTTAGAGAAATTTTCAAAAGAGAAGATTATAAATCAGTTGAAGGATACCAAGATTGCATTAAAGAAATTTTTAATAATGATAAAGTTCCTCCATCTGTAATTGAAAAAGTTTATAATGAATTTTCTTCTAATTTTATGAATATTGTCAAAGAAGTATTAGAAGAAACAGAACTTCAATCTCTTGATGAACTTCTTAAAAAATACAAAAAAGACTATTATACACACAGGAAATTCTCTGTTCCTACAATGTTATACTCTTCCGAAGCATTTAATGAACTTATGTACCTTCTTCAAGAAGAGCAGTTGATGTCTTATATGAATAAAACTACGGAAAAAGTAGGAAGAAATGATTCTTGCCCTTGTGGAAGCGGCAAAAAATATAAAAAATGTTGCATGTAAGAAAAATCTTTAATAGTAAAAAAATAAGACATCATTTTATAATGGTGTCTTATTAATATGTAACAAAATTAGTAAATTTTGGCAAAAAACAGCCTATTTCCCTTGAATTCAGCGTGCTGTTTGGTATAACCTGTATCCATGTATGAAATTTGAAAGAATAAACTTTAAATGATAACCCCTAGTAAAAATCAAACTGAAGAAATAGCAAATTTAGTCCGTAAAACTGAATTAAAGCATATTGCAATTATTATGGACGGCAACAGACGTTGGGCTAAAAAACGCTTTTTGCCAACGCCTGCGGGACATAATGAAGGTGTTAAAAGCTTAAAAAAAGTTGTAAAAGCTTGCGGTGAATTTGGGATTAAGTATTTAACGGTTTATGCATTTTCTACAGAAAATTGGGGAAGAAAGCAAGACGAAGTTGATTTTTTAATGAAACTTCTTGCAGAAACAATCAAAAAAGAAACTAAAGATTTACATGCTAACAATGTAAAAATAAAAATCATTGGCAATATTGCCGCATTATCAAAAGATTTACAGGCTATATTAAACGAATCGATGGACTACACTTCTCAAAATACAGGTCTTAATTTACAGATAGCTATTAATTACGGCTCAAGAGATGAAATAATTTCAGCCGTTAAAAATATTGCAGAAGAAGTTAAACTTGGAAATATTGATACAGACTCAATTAACCAGGAACTTATATCAAGTTATCTTTATACATCAGAAATCCCCGATCCTGATCTTTTAATTAGAACTGGCGGCGATTTTAGAATAAGTAATTATTTATTATGGCAGGCAGCTTATGCTGAAATACTTGTTATTGATACATTATGGCCAGATTTTGATAAAGAAATACTAGCAGATGCAATTATAAATTTTTCTAATCGTGATAGAAGATTTGGAAAAGGTTAACATGAAAAAAATTGTACTTGCAACTTCAAATGCAAAAAAAATAATAGAAATGGAAAACATTTTAAAAAACTACTCTATAAATGTAGATAAAGTACCTGATACTTTTAATCCAGATGAAACAGGAACTACTTTTGAGGAAAATGCTTACATAAAAGCATATGAAGCGGCAAAGTTGACGAATCTACCCTCGTTGGCGGATGATTCAGGATTAGTAGTTGATGCACTTGACGGTAAACCTGGTATTTACTCTTCAAGATACGAATCAACCGATGAAAAAAGAATTAATCGTATATTAAACGAATTATCTGAATATAAAAATAATGAGAGAACGGCAAGATTTGTTTGTGCTATGGCTCTTGTAAAACCTGACGGCGAAACATTATTTTCTTGCAAAGGAATTTGTGAGGGAATTATAACAGCTACACGTTCAGGTAGTGGAGGATTTGGCTATGATCCTATTTTTCATGTTACAGATAAAAATAAAACAATGGCAGAACTTACATTAGAAGAAAAAAATCTTGTAAGCCATAGAGGCAAAGCATTAAAACAAATGTTGGAATGGATGAAAAACAATTTTTAAATGAAAGACAATAAAGGGGATGGTAGATGATAAACAGGCTGTTAATAATTTTTATATTGTTAATTTTTGCTTTTTCAAAGCCTGCATATTCTGAAATAAGCGATAAAAAAATACAAAATATATTTAATACAGGCAGTGCGACGGGTGAGGCTTATTATAATCTCATAACGATTTACCAAGGCTCAAGTGTAAATGAAGTTAAATACAATAAACTTAAATTTCAACATGCATTTCAATCTTTAAGTATTATTGATTTAATTTCGGAAGACTTACAGCTAAGTAATCAATCATTATGTTTATTGAAAAATATAAGATCAAATTTATATGAATCTCTAAATGAAGAAAAAATAAATTACGCGATGTTAGAGCAAACAATAAAACTGCTTAATCAGTTTTATAACTCTTTTAATCTTGATATAGCTAATTCTTATGGAACAGATTCAGATTGGTATTCAGATTTAGGTTTTTATTCCTCTTTTCAACTGGAATCAATAAATACAAATAAATCCTCTGCGCTTTTGTTGGACGGTTCACAAAAATTATATGAACAAGTACCTGCAAGCGTACCTCAAACATCATCAGAAATGGTTAAAAGTTTAAAAAGTTTTGATAAACCAACACTTACTGTTGATGAAATTCAAGCATTAAAAAATGAGTTAAATTATTTAATAAGTTATTTTTCCAATTATCCGAATAAAGTTGCTGATAATGCTAATATAAAAGCTTTAAAAGGCTTTTGGCAAGGAATAATGATTAATCCATACGGACAAAAATACAATATATCTTTAAACTTTAATGATGTAAACAATTCGAGTCTAACGATAGAAGGCATTGCCTCAAATATACCTCTTGAAAATATTGATTTACTTGATAGTTATTTCAGTTTTACCTTTAAACCTGTTGGAACAGAAAAATTCAATGTAAGATTTAACGCTAAAATAAATAACGATATGTTTTCAGGAAATATTACAAACTCTCTAAATGAGCAAGGTTATTGGGTTTTAACAAAAACAACAGATAATAAACCTTTATCTTCAGAAAAGATTAACCAGTTAAGCTCATATATAAATAAAAATTAATAGGCTTAACCATTGAGAGTTTTATTAACTAAATCTCTCAATTCCTTAAAAAATATAAGTATTTTAGGAGTTGGTTTGTTGTCATTTCTTTTAGTTTTTTGATGCTGTACTGCAATTAAATCCGAATATTGTTTGTTTAACTTATTTACTTCATTAAAATAATCAGCTAAATTTCTTTGACTAGTCAAGGAACCAAAAGCTACTTTTTTATCCGAAATTCTATTAATTGAACCTGTTAAAAACAAGAACTTTCTGTTAATTTCTTTTAAATCATCACTTTTTTTAACCATAGGAATACTTCTTCTGAAGTTTTTGCTTATTGGATTTTCGAATACTAAAGTTTTTGCATTATCAGCCCCATTTTTGGCTACACCATATAAATCATTAAATACATCTGAAATTGCATTAAATTTATCTAGCGTTCTGTATTGCTTTTTATAATGACTTAATTTATCAAGTATTTCAATTCTTCTATTTTCTAATTCAGTTAATTTTATTTTAGCCGATGACAAATTCATTAATTTTATACTTTGAATTTCACTATCAACTTCTTTGAGTTCTTTTTCAGCTTTTTCAATCATAAACTCAATCTTTAAACTCTCAGTAGGAAGATGTTGAGCTAGACTGTCATTAATCAAATTTGAATCATAATCATTAATTCTGTTTAAAGTAATGGGATTAGAATTATTTTTAGTTTCAACTGAATTTTGATTATTCAAATCCAATAATTTATCTGATACTTCATCCTTTTCTGAAATCAACTCTTGCAAAGTTGGATTTAAGAAAAAGTTATTATCACTTAATTCATTATTAAATTGTTCAAAATCAGCGAAAAAATTCACCAAAGATCCCCTCAACCTTAAATATATATTTATATTTTCTCAGATTAACAGATATTTGTTATCATTCACTGAAATGATTTTATATTATCTACTAAATTTTAAAGAACTTATAGCAGACTTAATATCGACTGCACAATACACATAAGAGCCTGCAACCAGAGCATTAGCACCCGCATCAACGCACAGTTTGCCCGTATGATTATTAATACCGCCATCAACTTCTATAATCAAATCATTTAAGTTTTGCTCAACAGCAAGTGATTTAATAAAACTAATTTTATCTAAACTATCATTAATAAAAGATTGTCCGCCAAATCCTGGTTCAACTGACATAATTAAAACTAAATCTAATTCTTTAATTAATGTACCAATTTCTTCTATATTAGTTTTAGGTTTAACAGAAAGACCAACTTTAACATTAAAACTCTTAATTAATTGAATAACCTCAGCAATATTTTCTTTACAGGCTTCATAATGAACAGTGATATAGTCTGCCCCTGCTGAAGCAAAATCTTCAATATAATTTTGTGGATGTTCAATCATCAAATGAACATCTAATGTCATATCAGTGATTTTTCTTAATGCTTTTACTACAGGAGCGCCAATTGTTATATTGGGAACAAAATGTCCGTCCATAACATCAACATGTACCCAATCTGCTCCAGCTAATTTAATTATATTAATATCTCTTTCAAGGTTTGCAAAATCAGCAGAAAGAATTGATGGCGCAACAATAATATTACTCATTTTTTATTAGCTCTTCCGGCAATAGCCCTAAACTTATTACTCCCATTTTTGCAGCTTTTTGATGAGCCTCTTTTTTAGACTTACCTGTCCCAAATCCACAAACTTCATCATTAATGACTACTTCAATTTCAAAAGTTCTGTTATGAGGTGGGCCCTCTTCTTTTACAACATTGTAAATTGGAAGATCAATAGCTTCAGCTTGTGTATACTCTTGAAGAATTGCTTTAAAGTTGTGCTTTGCAGCACTTTGATCGATTTCTGTAACTTCACTTTCAAGTAGATTTGTTAAACTTAGGTGTAATTCGTTGAACTTACCATCTACATACAAAGCTCCAAGTAATGCTTCAAAAGCACAGGCTAAAGTAGATGCTCTGGTTCTTCCGCCTAATTTTTCTTCATGAAATCCAAGTCTGAGATATTTACCGAGATCAATACTATTTGCAATTTTTGTAAGTGTAACATCACTTATTAATATAGCTCTTATTTTTGTTAAATCGCCTTCCGTATAAGTCGGAAAGCGTTTTAACAAATAATCACTGGCAATAAGCTTTAGAACTGCATCACCTAAGAACTCAAGTCTTTCATTATTTATTAATGGACATAACTTATTTTCAAAGGTGTATGAACTATGAGTCAGAGAATTTTCAATCAGTTCATAATTATCACTATGCATACCAATTTTGGTAAGCAATTCATTGATTTTTTGGGTTTTATTGCGGTTATCATTCATATTATAAACCTGATTATTAAAAAATGTTAATAATTGCTGTCTTGCCAAGAACTATCATAGAAAAGTAATAAAAAGCTATAGCACCGGTTATTACATAACTATCTGCTCTATCTAAAACACCACCATGCCCTGGGAATAAATTGCCTGAATCTTTGACACCTGCATCTCTTTTTATCATAGATTCACATAAATCTCCAAGTTGAGCAGAGGCAGTTAACAAAAGACCTGCAAAAAATGAATGAATTATATTTAAATTTATTATTGAACCAATCAATAATGCGCCGATTATGCCAGCAATTGTAGCAGCAGCAGCTCCTTCAATCGTTTTGTTAGGACTTATTGTAGGACAAAGTTTATGTTTACCAAAGTTTGTTCCAATATAATAAGCCGCAATGTCAGAAACTGATATAACTACAAACAGAAGTAAAATATAGCCTAATCCATCTGAGAAGTGATGACCAAAAATATCAAAACCTTTTTCATTCAGATTTCTGATAAATAATAGATGCAATGGCAACCATCCACCATAAAAGAAGCAAAGCATACTAACAGCCGAATCAGCAATTTTCCCATTTTGTCCTCTAAGCATAGTTAATACAAGAGATAAAATCCCAGACAAACTGAACAGTATAGGGATTAGGCTATATAATTTAAAGGATGCCGCTGCTAATAAAGCTAAATTAGATGTTAAGATTAATGGAGTGTTAAGATTAAAGCCTTTTAATCTGCAAAGCTTAATTAACTCTAATGTTCCTAAAACTATTAAAACAGATAAAAACAAACTGAAAGCCAAACCACCATATGCAAACATAACAAGAGCAATAGCTAAAAATATTACGGCAACAGTTACTCTTATAAATTGAGCTGAAACTTTCACTAAACCGACATAACCTCTTTTTCTTTATCCATAACGATTGTATCAATTTCTTTTGTATATTTATCTGTGATTTTTTGAATTCTATCCTGTTCTTTTTTTACTTCATCTTCAGGAAGATTTTCGTCTTTTTCAGCTTTTTTTAGAGCATCTGACATTTCACGTCTGATATTTCTAACAGCAACTTTATTTTCTTCCCCAATTTTTTTAACTTGTTTAACAAGTTCTTTTCTTCTGTCTTCAGTTAAAGGCGGGAAAGTAATTCTAATATTTGCACCGTCATTATTAGGTGTTACGCCCAAATCAGACTTTAAAATAGCTTTTTCAATATCTTTAATAATAGTTTTATCGTATGGCTGAATGAAAAGAGTTGTTCCATCCTGAACAGATACGTTAGCAGCCTGCCTGATAGGTGTAGCTGAACCATAATAGTCAATAGATAGTCTGTCTAATACAACCGGATTTGCTCTGCCTGTTCTTATTGACAGAAATTCTCTTTTTGTTTCTGCAATAGTTTTTTGCATTTTAGCATCGCCACTTTTGATAATTTCTTCTATTGGCATTTTTCTGTTTCTCCTATTAAAGTACCAATCTTTTCACCTGTTACAATTTTCTCAATACTTTGTTCACTTTGTGAGTTAAACACAATAATTGGAATACTACTATTTTTACATAAAGAAATTGCTGATGTATCAATAATCTTCAGATCTTTTACAATGAAATCATCATAAGTAAGATGGTCAAATTTAACTGCATCATCAAATTTTCTTGGATCTTTTGAATAAACGCCATCAACTTTATTTTTAGCCATAAGCATAACTTCTGCATTAATTTCAGCAGCTCTAAGTGCAGCAGCGGTATCAGTAGTAAAGAAAGGATTTCCTGTTCCTGCCGCAAATATAACAACTCTGCCTTTTTCTAAATGTCTGATTGCTTTAAATCTTGTATATGATTCTGTTATTTCATTCATTGAAATAGCTGTTTGTACCCTAGTAGAAACATTGTTTTTTCTAAGCATACTTTGTAGAACCATAGCATTCATTACGGTAGCAAGCATACCGACATAGTCAGCTGAAGCTTGTTCCATTCCAAGCTTAGCACTATTTTGGACGCCTCTGAAAATATTACCGCCACCCACAACGATAGCCACTTCAACGCCAAGGTCGTGCACTCTTTTAATTTCAAGAGCAACATTATTTATAACCTCTGGGTCAATACCAAAACCCAGATTGCCCATTAGAGCTTCACCACTAACTTTTATTAAAACTCTTTTATAAGCTAATTTGGTTTTATCTTCGCTCATATATACATTTTCCTATTAGCCGTATTTTTACAAAACTTGTTACTATTTTACCCGAAACATAATATTTTTTACCACTATAAAAAAATAACTGCAATATTATTATTTATGAGAGATAAGATATTATTATATAAATCTTATCATTTATTAGTTTTTTTAGTTGATTTTAAGACAATTAGATAAGATTTAATAAGTTTTTAAAAAATAGTTGCAAAATATTTATTAATTGATTAGAATTTAAAGAAAAGAAAAATTCAGGATCAAATGAAATATTTAATTAAAAATAACAATCGACGCCAATTACGTAAAGACTCATCAGGAGGCTTATGTTAGGCTGTGTTTGTTATTTTGCCGATACATATATAAAGTTTTTAAACTTTTTACCTCCTGTATTTCAGGGGGTATTTTTTTGTGTCAATTAAGAATTTTTTATTAAAAATAGGAATAAATAAATTATGTTAACAGTTGGAATAATCGGTGCGACAGGCTATGCAGGAAGTGAACTTGTAAGAATTTTAGTAAATCATAAAGAAGTAGATAAAATACATTTGGTCTCAAAATCCTATGAAGGTAAGTCATTTAGTGATATTTACGGAAGTTTTAATAAAATTGTAGATTTTAATTGCCAAAACAGCTCATTAAAAGAACTTTCAGAAATATGTGATGTTGTTTTTCTAGCAATGCCACATGGAATTGCAGCCGAAATTATTACGGACGAAATTATCACAAACACAAAGATTATTGATTTAGGTGCTGATTTCAGAATTGATTGTATCGATACTTATGAAAAATGGTACGAAATTAAGCATAAAGCAGAAAACCTAATTAATAAAGCAATTTATGGTCTTTGTGAATTAAACGCTGCTAAAATAAAAGATTATTCATTAGTTGCAAACCCTGGTTGTTACACGACTTGTAGTATTCTGTCATTAGCACCTGCCTTAAAATACAAACTGATAAACACTGAAAACATTATCATAGATGCAAAATCAGGAGTTTCAGGAGCAGGAAGAAGTTTGAATACAGGTACATTATATTGCGAATCTAATGAAAACCTAAAATCCTATAAAGTTGCTTCTCACAGACATACACCCGAAATTGAGCAAGAATTGTCAAAAATTAGCGGGGAAAACATATGTTTAACGTTTACTCCTCATTTAGTACCCATGCAACGAGGAATTTTAACAACCTCCTACACAAAACTTAAAAATAATAATTCATATCAAGAAATTTATGATGCCTACAAAGAATTTTATCAAGATAACTATTTTATTCGAGTATTAGAAAATGGAAAAATACCGGAAACCCGATGGGTAAAGAACTCTAACTTTTGTGACATAGGACTAGTATTAGATAAAAGAACTCAAACATTAATCATAATTGGTGCAATTGATAATTTAATCAAAGGAGCTTCTGGGCAAGCAGTTCAAAATATGAATATATTGTTTGGATTTGATGAAAAGACAGGATTAGATTTAGTCCCAAGCTTTATTTAATTGGAGATTATAATGAAAATAATTAACGGCACTATAAATTCACCTAAAGGCTTTAAATCAGCAGGGAATTTTATAGGTATAAAAAAACAAAAAAAAGATTTAGCTATAATTTATTCTGAAGTTGATGCAGTAACAGCAGGTGTTTTAACGCTAAATAAAGTAAAAGCCGCTTGCGTAGTCAGAAACCAAGAAATTTTAAACAGTATTGATAAAATCAGAGCAATTGTAATAAATAGCGGTAATGCTAATGCTTGCACAGGTGAAGAAGGCAAACAAAATAATGTGATAATGGCTCAAACATTAGCCAAAAGTCTTGATATTGAAGCTGATAAAGTAATTACTGCTTCAACAGGTGTTATCGGGGTACAATTAGACACAAATATTATAGTGGAAGGAATAAAACAATCTGCTAAATTACTTGATATTAACCAACAAGCAGGATTGGATGCCGCTGAAGCAATAATGACGACTGATACTTTTACTAAAAACATTTGCGTACAAATAGAAATTGATAAAAAGTTAGTAACTTTAAGTGGTATAGCAAAAGGATCTGGAATGATACATCCAAATATGGCCACTATGCTTGGTTTTATAACAACAGATGCTAAAGTTTCACAATCAACATTAAATAATTTATTAAAAGAAATTGTTGACGATACCTACAATATGATTTCAGTTGATGGCGATACCAGCACAAATGATATGGTTATTGTTATGGCAAATGGAGCAAGTGAATGTTCTGAAATAACTGAAAATCATTCACAATTTAATAAATTTAAAGAAGCATTTTATTATGTAAATGAATTTTTAGCTAAACAGATAATTTCTGATGGCGAAGGTGCCACAAAATTTTTAGAAGTATCAATTAGTGGAGCTAATTCAAAAGATAATGCTAAAAAACTTGCTAAATCAATTATTTCTTCAAGTTTAGTAAAAGCGGCATTTTTCGGTTGTGATGCAAACTGGGGAAGAATACTCGCTGCAATGGGATATTCTGAAGCTGATTTCAACCCACAAAGCGTAAATATATCTTTTAAAAGTGAAGCAGGCTTAATTGATCTAATGAAAAACGGAGTACCGATAAGTTTTGATGAAGAAATAGCTTTAAAAATTCTAAAGCCTAAACATATTAATATTTTAATTTCCTTATCAGATGGAAACCATAAAGCAAAAGCGTGGGGCTGTGACTTAAGCTATGAATACGTAAAAATCAATGGTGAATACAGATCATAAATAAAGGCAGAAAAATGCATAAATACATTGAAAAAGCTAAAATATTAATCGAATCATTGCCATACATAAAGAAATTCAATGGTAAAACAGTTGTAATTAAGTATGGCGGAAGTGCAATGCTTAATGAAAATCTTAAAAAAGCTGTTATGCAAGATATTGCACTGATGAAACTGGTTGGAATAAGACCTGTAATTGTACATGGAGGTGGTCCTGAAATAAATTCACTCTTAGAGAAAATCGGTAAAAAAGCTGAATTCATAGATGGATTAAGAGTAACAGACGACGAAACAATGGAATGCGTCGAAATGGTTTTAGCAGGAAAAGTCAATAAATCAATAGTAAATCACCTTTTAAATATCGGCGGAAATGCTGTAGGAATAAGCGGAAAAGATGCAAATATTATTGAAGCGGAAAAAAAATTAGTAAACGGAAAAGATGTGGGATTAGTTGGTGAAGTGAAAAATGTTAATCCACAACTGATAAACACGCTTATAGAAAGCGACTTTGTCCCTGTAATAGCTCCTGTCGGCAGAGATAAAATAGGCTTAACCTATAATATCAACGCTGATTATGCAGCTGAAGCCATAGCAGTTGCTCTAAATGCTGAGAAATTAGTATTTTTAACTGACGTAGAGGGAGTTTTAATGAATAAAAATGACTCTTCTTCTCTAATTTCTTCCTTAAAAGTAAATACCTCTGAAAAATTGATTGAGGCAAAAATTATTCAAGGCGGAATGATACCAAAAATTGAGTGTTGCAACAGAGCCGTTAAAAATGGTGTTAAAACAGTTCACATTCTTGACGGAAGAGTTGAACACAGTCTTTTACTGGAAATTTTTACGGAAGCAGGCATTGGGACAATGATAGAGGAATAATTATGCAAAATCTTATTGAAAAAAGTAAAAAATATAAAATGAATACTTATGCCTCGTTTGATATTGTACTGGAAAGTGGTAATGGAAGTACATTAAAAGACATTAACGGCAAAGAATACCTTGATTTTGTATCAGGGATAGCTGTTAATAGTCTGGGATACGGTCAGACAGACATATTAAAAGCATTAGTAGGACAAGCTTGCATGCTTACGCACTGCTCAAATCTATATTTAAACTTAAATGAAATTGAGCTTGCGGAAAAACTTGTTGAAAATTCTTGTTTTGACAAAGTCTTTTTCTGTAACAGCGGTACAGAATCTGTTGAAGCCGCTATAAAATTAGCAAAAAAATATGGTAAAACACAAAAAAATATAGATACACCTGAAATTATAAGTATGAAACAATCTTTTCATGGAAGAACACTTGGTGCTCTAACTGCAACAGGGCAAGATAAATATCAATCAAGTTTTACTCCTTTGTTAAGTGGCTTTAATTATGCAGAATTTAATAATATTGAATCAGTTAAATCAATAATAAATGAAAAAACATGCGCTGTCATAATTGAAATTATTCAAGGTGAAGGCGGGATTTTACCAGCTACAACTGATTTTATTAAAGAACTAAGAGAAATTACGCAAGATAAACATATTTTATTAATAATAGACGAAGTTCAAACAGGAATTGGCAGAACAGGCAAACTTTTTGCTCATCAGCATTACGGAATAGAACCGGATATTATGACTTTAGCTAAAGGCTTAGGTGGTGGAGTTCCAATAGGTGCAATGCTTGCGAAAGATTTTGTCGCTAATTCTTTTATAGCAGGCGATCATGCTTCAACATTCGGTGGAAATCCTCTTGCTTGTGGAGCAGCCATTGCTGTACTAGATAAAATATTATCCGATTGTTTCTTCGATGAAGTTAAAGCAAAAGGTCATTATCTTAAAGAGCGATTATTAGAATTAAATATCGAAAATACGGAAGTTCGAGGAATGGGACTAATGTTTGGAATGGAGTTTTCTTTTCCAGTCAAACCAATTATAGAAAAATGCATAGAAAACGGATTATTATTGATAGGAGCAGGTGCCAACGTTATAAGGTTTGTACCTCCTCTGATAATAGAGTTTGAAGAGATTGATAAAGCAGTAGATATACTGCAATCTGCACTTTTGGAGATTAAATAATGAAAGCAAATATATTACTAGAAGATGGAACAGTTCTTCAAGGTAAATTTTTTGGAAAAGTGGGAACAGCATTCGGAGAAATCGTTTTTAATACAGGAATGACGGGCTATCAAGAAGTATTAACTGATCCTTCTTATGCTGGACAAATTGTTGTAATGACATATCCGTTAATTGGAAGTTATGGCACAAATAATAATGATATTGAATCAAAAAGTCCTAAAGTAAACGGTTTCATAGTAAAAGAATACGTAAATGACTGCTCTAACAGGAAATCAGATCAAAACTTATCAGATTATCTTGAACAAAATAATATTGTAGCTGTATATGACCTAGACACAAGAATGTTAACCAAAAAAATCAGAAATCAAGGTGCGATGAAGTGCTTAATAACAAATGAAACCCTGAGTGATTGGCACACAATCTCACTTCAAAATTATAGCTTTCCATCTGATGTAGTAAGTCAGGTTTCGCAAAAAGAAGTTACGAACATCAGCGGAACAGGCAAAAAAATAGCTTTAATTGACCTTGGTATAAAGAATGGAATAATTGAAAACTTTAAAAGATTAAACTGCGATATAACAGTTTATCCACATGATGTTACTGCGGATACTATTTTAAATAATGATTATGGTGCAGTATTCTTTTCAAATGGCCCTGGAGACCCAAAAGAAGCTAAAGAAGCGATAACAGCGGCAAAGCTCTTAATAGGAAAAATCCCTGTTTTTGCAATTTGTTTAGGTCAACAAATTTTGGCTTTAGCATTAGGTGCAGATACTTACAAGATGAAATTCGGACATAGAGGGGCTAATCATCCAGTTATTGATGTAAGAACAAATAGAGTAATGATTACTTCTCAAAATCATGGTTATGCCGTTAAAGGTGAAACCTTACCAGATAACATAAAAATTACTCACATAAATGTAAATGACGAAACAATTGAAGGTTTTTATTCGACCGAGTTGAATATTCATTCCGTTCAATTCCACCCTGAAGCTGGCCCTGGACCAGATGATGCCTGTTATATATTTGACGATTGGATGAAATTACTGGAGATTGAACAAAATGCCTAAAAATAACGATATAAAAAAAGTTCTGGTAATTGGCTCAGGACCAATAATAATTGGACAAGCTGCTGAATTTGATTACGCAGGTACTCAAGCCTGTAAATCTCTGAAAGAAGAAGGTATTAAAGTTATTCTTGTAAATAGCAACCCTGCAACAATAATGACCGATGATAACATTGCAGATAAGGTTTATATTCAGCCGATAAATGTACAGGCAATAGAATATATTATCAACAAAGAAAGACCTGACGGACTTTTGCCGACTTTAGGCGGTCAAACAGGCTTAAATATGGCGGTTGAGCTTAATGAAGCAGGAATATTAGAGAAATACAACGTAAAACTTTTAGGAACGTCCTTAGATACAATTAAAAAAGCAGAAGACAGAGAAAGTTTTAAAGAATTAATGCAGGAAATAGGCGAGCCTATACCAAAAAGCAAAATTGTTGAAACTCTGGAAGATGGTTTAGCTTTTGCAACTGAAACAGGTTATCCTCTAATAGTAAGACCAGCTTATACTCTTGGCGGAACAGGAGGTGGTATAGCCTTTAATGAAGGAGAACTAAAAAAAGTTTTATATTCTGGATTAATGCACAGTAGAATAAATCAGGTTTTACTTGAGCAAAGCGTTGCAGGTTTCAAAGAAATAGAATATGAAGTAATGAGAGATTCTAATGATACTTGCATTGTCATCTGTAACATGGAAAATCTTGATCCTGTCGGTATTCATACAGGTGATAGCATAGTTGTTGCACCATCACAAACGCTAAGAGATGAAGAATATCAAATGTTGAGAAGTTCTTCAATTAAAATAATCAAAGCCTTAAAAATCGAGGGAGGCTGTAATGTTCAATACGCATTAAATCCCGATTCACTTGAGTATTTCGTAATTGAAGTAAACCCGAGAGTCAGCAGATCATCTGCTTTAGCATCAAAAGCGGCAGGCTATCCAATTGCTAAAATTGCTGCAAAAATAGCAATTGGTTTACATTTACACGAAATACCGAATTACGTTACAAAAAAAACTAAAGCCTCTTTCGAGCCTGTATTAGATTATATAGTTACTAAAATTCCTAAGTTTCCTTTTGATAAATTTTCTTATGCTGATAAGACTCTTGGTACTCAAATGAAAGCTACTGGAGAAGTTATGGCAATAGACAGGACTTTTGAAAGTTCTTTTCTTAAAGCTATGATTTCACTTGAAGGCGGAGAAACAGGTTTAAGAAGAACTTATTTATCAGAAATGAGCGATGAAGAAATTCTGGAAAGCCTTAAAGAAATAACTGAGTGCAGAATTTTAAACGTAGCAGAGGCTTTAAGAAGAGATATTTCGATAGAAACAATATATTCTATTACGAAAATTGATAAATGGTTTTTAAATAAACTTAAAAACATTACAAATATGGAAAACAGGCTAAAAAGAGAACTTTTAACGGCTAATTTATTGAAAACGTGTGAAGCAATGGGCTTTACGGACAATGAAATATGCGAACTCTCAGACGAACCGCTCGAAGTATTAGACACTCTTAGAAGAGTTTACAACCTTTATCCTGTCTATAAAATAGTTGATACTTGCGCAGGCGAATTTGAATCAGCAACACCATACTATTATTCAACCTATGAACAAGAAGACGAAAATATAATCAGCAATAGGGAAAAAGTTATAGTAATTGGTTCAGGACCTATAAGAATTGGACAGGGCATTGAGTTTGATTATTGTTCAGTACACGCAGCATGGGCTATTCAAGAAGCTGGACATGAGTCGATAATAATTAATAATAATCCAGAAACAGTTAGTACAGACTTTGATACAGCTGATAAATTATATTTCGAGCCTTTATATATAGAAGATGTATTTAACGCAATAAGAAAAGAAATGCCCAAAGGAGTAATTGTACAATTTGGCGGACAAACTGCTATTAATCTTGCTCCTAAACTTCTTAAAAGAGGCGTTCAGATACTTGGAACATCAGTTGATTCAATAGATGTAGCAGAGGATAGAAAAAGATTTGAAAGATTATTAAGAGAGCTTGGAATACCACAACCTAACGGAACAGCAGTAACAAACCTTGAAGATGCCGTAACAGCCGCAGAAACTCTAGGTTATCCCGTATTAGTAAGACCTTCTTATGTAATAGGCGGAAGAGCAATGCAAGTTGTGCTCTCAAAAGAAGAGCTTATTTTATATGTTCTTGAAGCAGCTTCATTATCTGATGAACATCCGATTTTAATTGATAGCTATATAAAAGGTAAAGAAGTCGAAGTTGATGCAATATCAGATAGAGAAAATATCTTAATCCCAGGAATAATGGAGCATATAGAAAAAACAGGAGTTCATTCAGGGGACAGCATAACCGTTTATCCGACACAAACTCTTTCTAGAAATGTAATTGATAAAATGATTGGTTATACAGAAAAAATTGCAAAAGCACTTCAAGTAATAGGACTAATGAATATTCAATTTGTCGTAAAAGATGAAGATGTTTTTGTAATCGAAGTTAATCCTAGAGCCTCAAGAACGGTGCCAATTCTAAGTAAAGTAACTAAAGTTCCTATGGTTAATATTGCAGTAAGAACAATATTGGGCGAAAAGTTAAAAAATATGGAATACGGAGTCGGCTTAATGCCCACAAGCAATCTTGTAGCAGTAAAAATACCAGTCTTTTCCTTTCAAAAACTTCATGGTGTCGATGTAGCATTAACACCTGAAATGAAATCAACTGGAGAAGTATTAGGAGTTGCTGAAAATTATGAAGAAGCCTTATTAAAAGGCTTTATGGGAGCTGATTATAAGTTTTTCAACGGCGGTAAGATTTTAGTTTCTATTTCAGATAATGATAAAGAAGATTTAATAGTACCACTTAAAAAAATAATTAAAAAAGGTTTTAAGGTAGTAGCAACACAAAAAACTTACGAATATTTAAAATGCAATAATATTGACACAGAAGTGATTGATATAGAAAATATTGACGAAATAATAAATAAAATCAAATCGGGAGAAATAAATTTAGTTATCAACACACCTACATTAGGAAAAAATCCTAAAAGAGCAGGATTTAAAATAAGGCAGGCTGCTCAACAATATAAGATACCGACATTTACATGTATTGATACTTTTGATGCTTACATAAAAGCATTAACAGCTTATCAAAATAAAGATAAATTAACATTTGAAACTATTGATTACTACATAAAAGGAGAAAAATAATGAAAAAGAAGGTAGTTCTTGCATACTCAGGCGGACTTGATACTACGGTAATTATTCCATGGTTAAAAGAAAATTATGATTATGATGTAATAGCCGTTTGCGTTGACTTAGGACAAGGAACTGAAACAGAAGGCTTGGAAGAAAAAGCTATATCAACAGGCGCAAGTAAATTCTTTTTAGTAGATGTTAAAGATGAATTCGTAACTGACTATATTTTCCCGACATTAAAAGCAGGGGCGATATATGAAAATAGATATTTACTCGGAACTTCAATGGCAAGACCTTTAATTGCAAAAGTATTGGCGAAAATTGCAATTGAAGAAGGCGCAGAAGCGATTTGCCACGGTGCGACAGGCAAAGGTAACGATCAAGTTAGATTTGAACTTGGAATTAAAGCATTTGCTCCAAATATGAAAATAATTGCTCCTTGGAGAATGTGGGATTTAAAATCAAGAGAAGATTTAATAAATTATTTACAAAAGAAAGGTATAAATTTACCTTTCAGAGTAACTGAAAGTTACAGCAGAGATAAAAATTTATGGCACTTAAGTCATGAAGGTTTAGAGCTTGAAGATCCATCAGTTGAACCTGATTACGAAAAGATTTTACAAATAGCAGTACCTCTTGAAAAAGCATCAGATACACCTGAATATGTTGAACTTGAGTTTATAAAAGGTATTCCTGTAAAACTTAACGGTGAAGAAGTTTCACCCGTTGAATTAATTAAACAACTTAATATTATTGGCGGAAGACACTCAGTTGGACTTACTGATTTAGTCGAAAACAGAGTTGTAGGAATAAAAGCCAGAGGAGTTTATGAAAATCCGGCTGGAGCTGTATTATTCTTTGCTCATGAACAACTTGAACATATTTGCCTCGACAGACAAACCTACTCTTTCAAGCAAAATGTAGCTAACAGGTTTGCAGAGCTTACTTATGCAGGTGAATGGTTCACATTACTAAGAGAATCATTAAGTGCTTTTATTGATTACACTCAGCTTACAGTAACAGGTACTGTTAAACTTAAACTTTTCAAAGGAAATATAATTCCTGCTGGCACAACTTCACCGTATTCTTTATATGATGAAAGCCTTGCAAGCTTTACAACCGGCGATTTATACAGCCACAAAGACGCAGAAGGCTTTATTAATCTGTATGGTTTACCAATTAAAGTCAGAGCCTTAATGTCCGAAGCTAAAGGTTTATTGATTTAATTATTCCATTCAATAAAAAATGGGCTTATGTTAAAAGCCCATTTTTTTATGTTGTTTAGAGTTATTTATCTAAACACTAACCAATAGCACTAAAAGTAACAGTTTCTCTGTTTTTTTCTTGATTTACACCATAAAGCAAACTTTTAATAGTTTCACGACTTGCCCCAGAGTTTAATAGCCCATCTTTTATAAAATCATAATCCGTTATAGACATTTGAGGATTATCGGTATTAATGCCAATAGAATCAGCGGAAGAGGAGATTATAATATCTTTGTATTTAGGATTATCACCATGTTCTTTAATATTTTTCAAACTATTATATACAGCCTTTTGATCAGCACAATTTTGACCACATGGTCGAAAATCAAGTTTGTAATTTCCTGTAAAAGCAATGTTATTGTTTAATTTCACTTTGCATATCTCCTTATAAAATCATATAGCTTAAAAGTCAGGTAAAAATGTTATTACCAATTATATAATTTTACAAAAAACATATTAGTATTGAAATCTATAGAGATATAAAGATTCGGTATATTTAAGATTATCTCAGTTTTCTTTTATTTTATTCAAACTTTTGAATACGACTTCTTGAATATCAGGAAATGTTGAGAAAATTGTTTTGATAAATTCAAAAAATCCAAATAAATATATTTTTGTAAAGTATAGTTTACTCAAAGAACAATTAAAATAGATATGTTGTTTTTATATATTCAAACATTATACTTATTTTAATATATAACTAATGCATATTAATAATTGCAGGAAATAAATTTTATGAAAAAAAAATTATTATTCATTCTATCTCTTTTTCTTTTAATATTTATTTATTCTGCAGGAATTTTAATTAAATTCAACTTTGGCACTTCTGCCACCGACTATTTTAATAAAGGAATGCATCAAATAGTTTTACATAACTATAAAAAAGCTATTGAGAATTTTAATAAAGCTATTTCAATTAATTTTAATTATTCAGAAGCATATTTTAATAGAGGCAATGCAAAAGAGTATTTAAACGATAAAAAAGGAGCGATAGAAGACTATAATAAGGCTATATTAAGGAATCCAAACCTTGATTATATGTATATAAACAGAGGAAACGCCAAAAGTAATTTAAAAGAAGCTATCAAAGACTATAATAAAGCTATTTCAATCAATCCTCATAATCTAGCTGCATATCATAATAGAGCAAATGCTAAAGAGCGCTTAGGCGATTATAAAGGTGCAATTAACGATTACACAAAAGCAATCTCTATGACTCAAAAGCCTTTAAGCTACGAATCACGAGGACAAGCTAAACAACATTTAGGTGACTATGCCGGTGCACTTCAAGATTATAATAAAGCAATTTCTCTTTTTCCAAATTCAGATATGGGTTACATTTTTAGAGCAGGCATTAAATCCGAATTAGGCAATGACAAAGGAGCTGTTGACAATTATAATAAAGCACTTTCTCTCAATATTAATAAGGATATGGCTTATAACGCTCTAGGTTATTTATACATATTAAATAATGAAACCGATCTTGCTATTGAAAACTTAGAAAAAGCGCTTACTTTAAATATTAATTCTCCCTGTATATTATCAAATTTAGGTGAAGCTTATCAACAAAAAAATGATATAAATAAATCTAAAAAATATTATCAAAGAGCAAAAAAAGTTTACCCAAGTTTTCCTAAATACTTATACAAAGAAGCAATAGAAACCCGACTGAAAAATATAAGAAATTCAAAAAGTTGCATAAGACAAGCCTATGCGATGTCCCCAGATGATAAAGAAATTAAAAAACTTTATGACGAATTAATATTAAATTCAAAGAAGGATTGATTATGACTTCAAATATTGATAAAAAATCAAAAAAGAATTCAATGACTAAAACTATAATATTAAACGTTTCAAAAAAAATTTTTAGTAAACTTCAGCCTCATCTTATTTTTTTATTTTGTTTATTAACAACTTTCGCGCTTTATGTGAAACTTCTAAGTTTTTGTAATTATCAAACTCGTTTTTTAATATCGTTAAATATTGTAATTTATTCGATTAGTGCCATAATTGGTGTTCTTTTAGGGCATATTATTGATAAGTTCATTAAAAAGAGAAATGAAAAAAAACAAAAATTAAAATTAGAAGAACTAAAAAAGAGTACTAAAACTTTATTAAATCCCAATCCTGAATTGCTTTATAAAGAAATATATGTTGAACAAATTCAATTTGAAGTGGGATATAGTTTAATAAAAATTGCTGATCCCGAACAAGGAGGAAATGTTGTTCCTTTAATAGATGATCTTAGAGGCAAACTAATTGATAAATTAGGATATATAATTCCGCCCATAAGAATTTGTGATACTACAACTTTAGAAGAAAATGAATATCAGATTTTAATAAGAGAACAATTTGCCGTTAAAGGCAAAGTTTTTCCATTCCATAAAATGGCTACAAAAAGAGAATTAATAACAAACAATATTGAAATAAAAGCAGAATGGCAAGAAGAAACGCATCCGATAACAAAAGAAACTGTCTATTGGATAAAAAATGCAGAAAAAGAGTTTTTGGAAAAAGTTAATCTGATTAATCCAACTGATTTAATGATTGAACATTTAAAAACTGTCTGTATAAATTATTCAGATAATCTATTTACTTTAGACAGCACAAAAAAGCTTTTAGAACATAGCAAAAACCTAGCACCAGTTTATTTTGATAATTTGGAGATTTCTTTGAGCCTTTTAAGAAAAATCCTTGTTAACCTTATAAGAGAAGAAGTTTCAATAAAAGATATTCAATTAATTCTTCAATCATTAATTGAATTAACTGATAAAAAAATTTATGATGCTGATTATTTATCAGAACAATTAAGAAAAAAATTTATAAGACTCATTTCTACCAAATATGTTGATAAACAAAATATTTTAACCTGCATTAAAGTGCCTACTGACTTTGAACATTTATTTATGCCTAATTCAGATAGTAACAATTTAATACTATCTTTAATAAAATCAATTGAAACTCAAATTAATGAAGCCTATTATAAAAATGGAACCTATCCAGTTATTTTATGCTCAAATAATATCAGATTAAATCTATTTAGAACATTCAAAGAAAACATTAAAAACCTTACTATAACGGTGTTGGCAGAAGATGAAATTGCTGAATTTGTTATAATTAATAATATTGCTAATTTTTCAGAACTAAAAGTATTCTAAAATATGTATTTATAGGAAGGTGAAATCTATTTTAAATACCTTTATATGCTTTATATGGGTAATTGCAGGTGCTAGTTTTTATTTTATCTTAAAACAGATTAAAAAATGGATGGTTAAGAGTATTGAAAAAAAATTAAATGAAATTAAATTAATAATGTAAAAAATAGAAGCGAGTGAAACTTCTGATAATTAAAATACACTCTAATTTTTTTATTAATACTGTTTAATTTACCTTATTAACTATAAGGATTTTCGCCTTCTAACATTAACGACAAAGAAATAAAACTTGCTGCCAAGTCTTGATTACAAATATGTATGCCTTCCGGCACTTTCAAAGTGGCGGGGGCAAAATTCCATATTGCTTTTATACCCGCTTCTACAATAAAATCAGTAGTATTTTGAGCGTATTCCGTTGGTATAGTCAAAATAGCCATTCTGACATTTTGTTTTTTTACAAAATCAGGAAGAGTCGAAATAGGAAAGATTTCTTTATTTGAGATTTTTAAACCGATTTTTTGTGGATCGTTATCAAAAATACCCGCAATTTCTAAACCATATTTTTTAAATCCGTCATATTTAGCAAGAGCAATTCCAAGATTTCCTGCTCCTATTAAAAAAGCAGGTTTAAATGTTTTAAAACCAAGATAGTTTTCAAGATGTTCTTTAAAATCTTTAATATCAAATCCAATTTTTGGCTTACCGACATAACCTGTTGCAGCAATGTCTTTTCTTACCTGAGTATCGTCAATAGCAAGAGCATTAGCAATTTTAGCGCTTGAAATGAATTTTTGACCATCGTTAAGCGCTTCACAGAGAATATTATAATAATTTGGCAATCTTCTTAAAGTAGGAACTGGAATTGGCTTATTACTCATAATTTATCTCATTTTCTTTCCCTGGCGATTAACTCCCTAATTAATGGAATTAATCGGCAAAGAGGGGAAAATTAATTCCCCTTACTCTGCTTACTTCTTACTAAAGTTTTGGCTCAATTTCACTTTCAAAGATTTCTTTTGCTCTGTCAGAAGTAGCATTATAAATAAGTTGTCCGTTTACTGACATGTTAGGACCAACTCCGCATTTTTCAAAACAGAATCTGCCTTTAACAGCAACTTTATCTGAAACGTTTTTATCAGCTACAATTTCAATAAATTTTTGCATTGTGTCATAAGATCCGTTGTTATAGCAACATGTTCCTACACACACTTCAAGTTGTAATTTATCGGTATCATCTTCTTTTGTGAAGCTAATGCCGCCTTCAATTCTCTTTTTGCTGTGATAATGAGTATGAAGAAACTCGTGTGCAAGTTCGCTGTTCGGATTTTTTAACCATTCTTTGTAAAGTTTTTGAACATCAGTATTTTCATGTGATTTTCTGATTTTATGCTCTACATCAGACTGGTAAATACCTTTCATTCTGTCTTCTTTAATGGAAGGATCTTTACAGCTTTGCGGCTGACCGCCACCAGTAATACAACCTGCAGGACAAGCCATTACTTCAACCATATCATAATGAGCTTCTCCGCTAATAATCTTTTTGCAAAGATCATCAGCTTCGTTTAATGTTGCACAGATAGCAATTTTAAGTTTTTTGCCTTCAAGGTCAACTGAGAACTCTTTAAATTTATTAAATCCTCTAGCTTCCTCAACGACAATATTACCCATTGGCTTACCTGTAGCAACTTCATAAGCTGTTCTAAGAGCAGCTTCAAGAACTCCGCCTGTGTTAGCAAATATAACGCCTGCACCGGATAACATACCGAATGGAGCATCTGTTTCTTCAGGTTCAAGGTTTTTAATATCAATACCAGCTTCTTTAATCATTCTTGCAAGTTCTTGGGTTGTAAGAACGATATCAATATCAGCTTCGCCACCTTCAGCAAACTCAGGACGTTTTGCTTCAGCTTTTTTAGCAGTACAAGGCATAATGGAAACAGTTACAACATCTTTTGATTCAATACCCATTTCTTGAGGTAAGAATTTTTTCATAACTGAACCGAACATTTGTTGTGGTGATCTGCAAGTTGAAAGATTGTTAAGTAATTGAGGATATTTCAATTCTGCAAATCTTACCCAAGCAGGACAACAACTTGTAAAAATAGGTAATTTTTCGCCTGTTTTAACTCTTGAAAGAAGTTCTGTTCCTTCTTCCATAATTGTTAAATCAGCGGAGAATGTTGTATCAAATACTTTATCGAAGCCCATTTTTCTAAGAGCCGCAACTATAAGACCAATTGAATTAGTACCTTTTGGAAGACCAAACGCTTCGCCTAGAGCAACTCTTACAGCAGGAGCAATTTGAGCAACAACTGTCTTTTTCGCATCTAGAAGAGCTTTCCAGGTTTGCTCTGTCTCAGATTTAATAGTTAAAGCTGCTGTTGGACAAACTTGAATACATTGACCGCAATAAACACAATCAACATCTTTCATGTCTTTGCAGAATGCAGGAGTTACAACTGTTTTTGAGCCTCTGCCAGCAAATTCAAGAACTGATTGACCTTGAATTTCGCTACAAGCTCTAACGCAGTCACCACAAAGGATACATTTATTTGGATCTCTTACTACTGATGGGTTACTGTCATCAATAGCAGATTTTTCTTCTCTTTTACCGAATCTAACTTCTTTAATGCCCATTTTTGTTGAAAGATCTTGAAGTTCGCACTCACCTGATTTTTCGCACATTGTGCATTCTCTGTTGTGGTTAGCAAGAAGAAGCTCTAAGGACATTTTTCTTACTCTTCTTGTTTTTTCGGTATTTACTTTAACTTTAATACCAGCTTCTGGAGGCATTGTACAACTTGATTGTACGCCTCTGCCTTCAACTTCAACAACGCACATACGACAAGCACCATATATTGAAAGATCCGGTCTATAGCAGAATGTAGGTACATCTATTCCTGCTTTTCTTATAACTTCAAGAAGGTTTCTTTCATCGCTGAATTCTACTTCTTTACCGTCTACGAATAATATATTTTTTTTATCTGTTTTAACGTCAACCATTGTTTATGCGACCTCCTTGATTGCTTTGAATGGGCAGGATGATAAGCATGCTCCGCATTTAATGCAATTATCCTGATCAATTGTGTGTACTGCTTTTACTTTGCCTTCAATTGCATTTACAGGACAAACTCTTGCACACTTTGTGCATCCTTTACAAAGTTCAGCTTCAATAACGATTTTCTTAAACGCAGTACATTGACCAGCAGGGCAACGACCTTCGTTAATATGAGCAAGATATTCGTCTTTAAAGTATTTAAGTGTTGAAAGAACAGGGTTTGGAGCTGTTTTACCAAGTCCGCAAAGTGATCCGTCTTTTACTGCAAGAGCTAACTCTTCAAGTAAATCTAAATCGCTAAGTGCTGCTTTTCCTTCTACGATTCTTTCAAGAATTTTCAACATGTTCTTTGTACCTTCTCTGCAAGGTACGCATTTGCCGCATGATTCGTTCTGAGTAAAGCTCATAAAGAACCTAGCAACTTCAACGATACATGTATCTTCATTTAGAACAACAAGACCGCCTGATCCAACCATAGCACCAACGCTAAGTAATGAATCATAATCAAGTGGAAGATCTAAATATTCTTCAGTTAAACAACCGCCTGATGGTCCACCGATTTGTACCGCTTTGAATTTTTTATTGTTTCTGATACCGCCACCGATATCAAAAATGATTGTTCTTAATGTTGTTCCCATTGGAACTTCAATAAGACCTGTATTATTAACTTCACCTGTTAAAGCGAAAGTTTTTGTTCCTGCACCTTTTTCTGTACCAAACCCTTTGAACCATTGTGCGCCGTTTCCGATAATTAAAGGAACGTTAGCAAATGTTTCTACGTTGTTAATAAGGGTTGGCTTTCCAAAAAGACCTTTATTCGCTGGAAATGGCGGTTTTGGTCTAGGCATTCCTCTTTCGCCTTCAATTGAAGCGATAAGAGCTGTTTCTTCACCACAAACGAACGCTCCAGCGCCTTCTTTTACATGAAGTGTAAAGTTGAAATCTGAACCAAGAATATTATTTCCTAAATATCCTCTTTCTTCAGCTTCAGCAATAGCAATTTTTAATCTCTTTACAGCTAAAGGATATTCAGCTCTAACATAAATGTAACCTTCATCAGCGCCTGTAGCATAAGCTGAAATAGCCATACCTTCAAGCATTTTATGAGGATCGCCTTCCATGATACTTCTGTCCATGAATGCTCCAGGATCCCCTTCGTCACCGTTACAGATAACGTATTTTTTATCGCCGATAGCCATTCTTACGAATTGCCATTTTCTACCTGTTGGGAAGCCTCCGCCCCCTCTTCCTCTTAAGCCTGATTCTTCTACTTCTTTGCAGACTTCTTCAGGAGTCATTGTGGTTAAAATTTTATTTAATGAAGAATATCCGCCAATAGCTAATGTATCGTCAATTTTTTCAGGATCAACTTTACCGCAATTACAAAGGGATGTTCTGCATTGTTTTGAATAGAAATTAATATCTTCATTTTTAGCGACAGGCTGATTTGTTTGTGGATCAACATAAAGAAGTCTTTCAACAATTTCGCCACCAAGTATATGTTTATTAACAATTTCTTCAACATCAGCAAGTTTAACTTTTACATAAGTTACATGTAAATCAGGAATAACTACTAATACACCCTGTTCACAGAAACCATGGCAACCTGTTCTGATTGTTGTGAATTTTTTTTCATCTTGAATTGCTGTTACGTTTACGCCCATTTCTTCAAATTTTTCGCAAACTTCAATTGAACCGTTAGCAACGCAACCTGTTCCTGCGCAAACAAGAACTCTTGTTCCCATTTGTTTTAGAACTTCTCTGGCACGCTCTTGTTCTTTGTTTATATCAACTTTAGAAGTTGTTGTCATTTTGTAAGTTCTCCTATTGTGTTAACTTCTTTATTTCTCAACTATTCTTCTTCTTTTTTCATTAACTCATCAATAATAATGCTTATAGCATCTGATGTCATTGCAGGATAAACTTTTTCGTTTATGACTACAACAGGAGCAAGTCCGCAAGCTCCAAGGCAACTAACTGTTTCCACACTGAATTTTAAATCTTCAGTAGTTATATTACCGTCTTTAAGACCTACTTTGTTTATAATTGCATTATAAACAGGCATTGAACCTCTAACGTGGCAAGCAGTTCCATCGCATACTTTTACTTCATATTTGCCTTTAGGATTCAAACTGAATTGACTGTAAAATGTAGCTACTCCATATACACTTGCAGGTGAAATATCCATAGCTGAAGATACATAAGTAAGAATTTCTTCAGGTAAATATCTATACTGTTCTTGTATGCTTTGAAGAACTGCAATTAAATGCGTTCTTTTATAGTCATATTTCTTGAGTATTTCATTTACTATCTGAAACTTTTTCTGTCCTTCAAGCATTTCTGCTGTCAGCTTGTCTGTCATTTGTGTCGCTCCTTTTTAATTGAATGTTCTCCTAGAAATATATTATTTCGACTTTTTTACCCATTTTTTCTAGCTTTGTCTTGAGTTGTTTAATTATGTCTATCTTATTACCCGTTTTAATCGGCAAATTAAATTGTTGATGAGCAGAATTTTCAGCCTGCCCAACAATAAATCTAATATTTTTAGCACTTTTCATTTCACATGCCAGCTCTTCAGCAGGATTCTGCGGAACATAGATTGAATTTGAGCAAGCTTTTTCTGAAATAAGTAATTCTTTATTATTAAGTGAAGTGTATGTTATATACTTTTCATCTGTTTTAATTTTTTTTGATAAAGGGATTTCACATAACATATCCTTATCAATAATTTCTGCGGTTTTTGATAAGATAATAATTCCTTCGGTAACTATGTCAATTCCGTCAATTCGCCCTTTAGGAGGAAAACCTGTATCTTTTCCAAGCAAAACTTCTAAATCTCTGTCAAGTTCTCTCGCCATAATCTTTGCAGTAGTTCCACCACACACAGCTTTTACACCTTGCGATTGTGAATAGAATCTTACCATTTCTGTATCTTTAGATTTATCTTTAGGAGGACCGAAAGCTAGTGTCAGATATTCTTTCTCTCCAGTCTTTATTAAGACCACTCTTTTTCTCCAAATGTAGCTAGTTGCTTTATTAAAAACAAACGATTCTACAAAATTTACAATACAACCAATATGACGTACAAATATTAAAAAGGTTTTACATAATAGTGAAATTATTTACATTTTCGTGAAAAATTTCACTATTCAATAATATATTAGCATTACAAACTTAAATTTCAAGCATTTTTTTTAGCTTATTAATTTAACTTTAAGATACGCTTTAATATTGAATTTAATTCTTTATTAAATAAATATATAATCAGATGGCTAGACAGTTAGGGCATAAACAAAACTCACTAATTTTGATTAAATAAAATTGTAATTATAAAGGGCTTATTATTAATGCAAACTCCTAAGGTTTCAGTAATTATAACAACATATAACAGGGCAGAATTCATAGGAGATACAATTAAATCTGTTCTGACTCAGACCTATCAAGATTTTGAGTTAATAATAATTGATGATGGTTCTACTGATAATACCAAATCCATAATAGATAAATTTAACGATAAGAGAATTATCTATTATTATCAAGATAACAAAGGGCAAAATCCTGCCAGAAATAAAGGTATGGAGCTATCCAACGGAGATTATATTGCACATATAGATTCTGATGATACATGGAAAAATACAAAACTTGAAAAACAAGTTAAAATTTTAGATAAATTTAAAGAGATTGGTCTTGTTTATTGTGGAACAAAACTAATAGATTCAAAAGGACGATTTATTCGTAACCTAAAAATTTATGATTATAACGGTTTTGTTTTAGAACAACTTATAATGTTTAACTTCTTATATAACGGATCAAATACTTTATTTAGAAAATCATGTTTAGAAAAAATAGAATGCTTTGATGAATCTATTGATAGAATGACAGATTGGGAATTTTATCTTAAATTTTCTATTTTTTATAAGTTTTATTGTGTGCCTGATTATTTAGTTTTTTATAGAATTCATGATACCAATATGAGTGTCAACTATAAAAAATACGAGAAAAATGGATTTAAAATTTTATATAAAGTGTTTAAAAGAGTTTCAGTGAAAAATTCTATTAAACACTTAAAGCCTTTAGCTTATGCAATGAGATACAGATTTTTAGCTCATAGATGTTTAGACCTTAACAGCAGTAAAGAAATCAGAAAATATGTTATAAAAGCCTTTAAAATTTGTCCATCAATTTTATATAAGAGCAATATTGCATTAATATTTATACTTTCATTTTGCTCAAAATGGGTTTTAAATGCTTTAAGAAAAAGCCGTAAATATACCTATAATTTAAATTGCAAATAAATATATAATAATGATTTACTTATAGCTTTTCCAGAACAATAAAGATTTTGTATCTATAGTTTTGCTTAATGAAATTATATAGCCAAGTTTAGCCTTATTTCCATTTGGAATAAGCACCCCACCTTTTAATGTTATTGTTTTTGTAGGCTTGATAATAAGACCTGTAGCTAACAGACCATAAGGTTCATTCCGTGAGGTCCAATCTATTACAGCAATTACTTTATCTTTAATTATTGTTTGTTCATAACCCAATAAAACACCTGGGACATTTTGAATAAATTTATTACGATTTCTTAAATACATACCTGCTGTTACTTTAGAATTAACATTAGGTATTTGTTGCGAAAAAAGATAATAACTCAAATTTGCGGGAATTTGATTATGTTGCAAACTTGGAGTTATTTGTGCACCCAATGCAAATTTTGTATATTTTGTAATGTTAAAACCTGATTTCATTCCTACATTTAAGTCTACTCTTGAATTTATAGTTCCAAACGTTGTATCTCTTTGATTACCAACAGGCACACCCATATAAAATTCTGAATGATAACCTATTCCTTGAATCAAAGAGGGATTACCATTAACAAATTCGGGATATGGAATCCTAAATCTAACGGGAAGTCTTATTGACGTTTTACCGGACTGAAGCACGTCAGTTGAAGGTATATTTAAAATGGCTTGCTGTGCCTCTACCCTTGTTACAAAGACAAATGAAGCAAGCATAATAAGAAATAAGGACCTGCTTAATATAATTTTTTTAATATTCATTGCTAATACTCATAGTTATAATATTTTTTCAAATAATTAGAAACTCACCAATTAGCCAACTGGAGAGTTTTTGTTAAACTTTTATTCAACTATTTGGCTATTTGAATTGTATTTTTTTGCTATTAATGATATAAAACTTTAAAGACTTATCGTTAAGAGGTATTAATCATGAGAAAATTATTAGTTTTTATATTTATGTTAATGCTGTTTTCAAATACAGCTTCTGCTAAATCTCTCAAATTTGTTCAAGTAACTGATAACCATTTATCAATAAACAGCTCTGATTATGGAGGTAGAGAGATTTTAAAATCTACGCAAATTTTAGAAAATACAGTAAATTCTATTAATCAATTAAAGGATATTGATTTTGTTATATTTTCTGGTGATAACATTGATGTTGCAAATGAAGAGAATTTAAGAAAATTTTGTGAAATAACACAAAATCTTAATAAACCATATTACATTGGAATAGGGAATCATGATGTTTTTAAAACCAATGGCTTAAGCAAAGAAAAATATTTTAATATTGTCAAAGAATATAATAAAAATCAAAATAACAAAAAGCCCTATTATTATTTTTGTCCTGACAATAATTTTATAGTAATAGTTATGGATGGCGTACATGAAATAATACCAAGTAAACATGGAACATATACCGAAGAAAATTTAGATTGGTTAGATAAAGTGCTAAAAAAGTATAAAAACAAGACAGCTGTTATAGTTCAACATTTTCCTATAGTTGAACCATCTGAAAACAAATCTCATAGAACCTTAGATCCTGAAGGTTATTTTAATTTACTTGATCATCATAACAACGTAGCTACAATTGTTTCCGGTCATTATCATACAGCTAACGTTATTCAAAAAAATGGAATTTATCACATTAGTAGTCCTGCTTTAGCGGAAAAACCACACCAATACAGAATTATAGAAATAAATAATGATAATCGTTCAGCTATTAGGATAGATACAGAGTTAATACCGGTTGAAGTCCCTGAAGATAATAATTAAAGCTGCTTGTCTTAATTTATGAGTACAGTATAATTTTATCCAAAAAATGAAATAAAAACTTATTCATGGTGCAAAAATCAGATAATTTTATAATTTTTGCTTCATCTTGAATGTACTTATCAGCAATTAATTCATGCCTGCAATTATTTATTATTTCCAATAAACTTTTTTGATTCATTTCCAAATGAAATTGAAGTCCAAAAATATTTTTATTACAAAGAAATGCTTGATGTTTACAAGCCTCAGAAGAAGCTAAAAGTTTCGCTACGACAGGCAAGTCAAAAGTATCTCCATGCCAGTGAATAACATTAATAACATTAATAACATTAGTTAGTTTATCGGCAAAAAACTCATTTTTTAGTGAATAATCACTTAGTGTAACAGGAAAAACGCCAATTTCTTTGTCTTTATTTTTATAAACATTAGCTTCAAGAACATCAGCAATTAACTGAGCCCCCAAACAAATACCTAATACTTTTTTATTCTGTTCTATTGCAGTTTTAATAAACTGTTTTTCTTTTTTTAACCATGGGTATAAATTCTCATCATATACCCCCATAGGACCTCCTAATATGATAAGAAAATCATAATCAGAATGTTCGGGTAAACTTTCATTTTTATAAAGCAATGTCCCCTTTATCTCATAACCGTTATCATCTGCATAATTTATAATGGAAGAAGGGGTTTCAAAGGGGACATGTTGTAAATAATGTATTCTCATAAGTCCCTTTTATAATTTAATTAACATCATTTTAAATTTAGTTTTTGCAAGTAAAGCATGTGGTTCACCAGCTGGCATTATTATAACATCACCTTCTTTCAGATCAAATTTTTCACCTGAAATTGTTATTTCAACTTCACCTTTAATGGCTTGAACAATTGCATCAACAGGCGCAGAGTGCCCTGCTATTTCTTCACCTTCATCAAAAGCAAACAGAGTAACAGAATTATTGCCTTTGCTTATAATAGTTTGGCTTACTATTGCATTTTGTTGATAATCAATACTATTTTCAAGGCTAATGACTTGTTTTAAAAAATTACTTTTTTTCATAATAAATTCTCCTATTTATGACAAAGTTATTAAAAAAACAGGTCTGCAGCAACTTGTACAGACCTGTCATAAATCATTTCAGAATTGTGTCTAAATCAGCTTCAGCTGTAGTCGTAGGCATTATATTAAAGTTTTCGACTAAAACCTTAAGAACCGCAGGAGTTACAAAAGCCGGTAATGTTGGTCCTAACCTAATATTTTTAATTCCTAAATATAAAAGACTAAGTAATATAGCAACAGCTTTTTGTTCATACCAAGAAAGAATCATTGACAATGGTAAGCTATTTACATCAGTTTTAAATGCATTTGCAAGTGCAACAGCAATTTGTACAGCTGAATACGCATCATTACATTGACCAATATCTAATAATCTTGGAATACCTTCAATATCGCCAAATTCTAATTTATTAAATCTGAATTTGCCACAGGCAAGAGTCAAAATAACTGTATCATCAGGAGCTTTTTGCGCAAAATCGGTATAGTAATTTCTACCTGATTTAGCTCCGTCACATCCGCCAACTAAGAAGAAATGCTTGATTTTACCTGTTTTGACTGCATCAATTACTTTATCTGCAACATTTAAAACAGCGTTTCTAGCAAAACCTATTGTTATAAATTTTTCTTCAGCATCCTCTTCAAAACCTTTAGCTTCAAAAGCCGAATCAATTACAGGCTGAAAGTTTTGGTTAGAAATATGCATAACACCAGGCCATTGAACCAAACCACTTGTAAAAATTCTACCTATATATTTTTTGGGCTCTTGAATACAATTAGTGGTCATAAGAATCGCACCAGGAAATTCTGCAAATTCCTTCTGTTGATCCTGCCATGCTCCTCCGTAATTTCCTACTAAATGTTTATATTTTTTCAACTCAGGATAGGCGCAACAAGGTAACATTTCACCGTGTGTATATATATTTATTCCTTTTCCTTCTGTTTGCTTTAAAAGAGCGTCCAAATCTTTAAGATCATGTCCTGACACAAGAATTGCCTTGCCTTTAATTGGAGTAATTCTTACTTTTGTCGGTTCAGGATGACCGTAAGTTTGAGTATTTGCTTTATCGAGTAATTCCATAGTTTTTAAATTAACTTCACCACATTTAAGATTTGTGGCTACTAATTTATTTATATCTGACTCTCCTTCAGCTAATAAATTTAAAGCACTTTCAAAAAACTCATAAATTTCAGGATTTTCATAACCTAAGACTCTTGCGTGGTCAGCGTAAGCAGCAGCACCTTTAATTCCATAAGTTAAAAGTTCCTGTAATCCTGTAACATCTTCACCAAATTTTTCTTTTCTTTTTATTATTGAAGCCTCTTCAGCTTGAATAATCTGCTCTTCTAATGTTGATGCAGGTACAAAATTAACAACATCAGGCAAGTCAGCTTCTTCTTTTGAGTTAAAAGCTTCAAGATATAAGGCTTTGGCTATTTCTTTAATTTCAGCAGATTTTGTAATTATTTCAGATATATTTTGCGGATCAAAATTCACATTAGTAACAGTAGTAAACAACCCTTCAACAATAAATCTGTCAACTTCATTAGAAGTTAAGCCAGCTTTTCTCGCTCTTGAGCCATAAACTGAAATTACTTTTAAAGATTTGATTAATAAATCTTGTAACTTTGCAACTTCAGGTGTTTTGCCACAAACACCCTGTACAGAGCATCCTTGACCTTTAGCTGTTTGCTCACATTGATAACAGAACATACTCATATTTGTTTCTCCTTTTCTTTCTTTTGAAAATATGTTAGTTAGTGTTAATTAACAATAATTTCAAAAAAATTTTACTACTTTATATATATATCAAATGTTTTAGTCTTCATGTATTCCACCATATTTTTATTCACATCTTCCAATATGTGACCAAACATACATGTTCCCTCAACACATACCGGTTGGTCAAGTAGACATGAGTGGAAATCTATTTTACCGTCAAAGTACTCATAAATTTCTAATAGTGTAATAGATGATGGAGGTTTACTTAATTTAAAACCGCCTTTAGCCCCTCTAATCGATGAAACCAGCCCCAATTTAACAAGTCTTTGAAGCACCTTTGCAAGGTGATTATCAGACACTTTCATTATATCGGCTAATTCTTTATTTGATAGTAATCTATCTTGATTTCTAGCCAATAAATATATAGTGTGAATAGCAATTGTAGCCGCTTCTGAAATTTTTATTATTGGAGCCATAATTATTTAAACCTTAAATTTTATATTCTTATAATAGCATAATAATCTAGCAACACAACACCACTATACCTATTTAATTTACAAAAGTTAGCAAAGACTAACATCATGAAAATGTTTCATACGTTAAGAAGTATAATAATAAATTTATGAATTGCCTTGAAGAACATTTAATAACAATTCTTTAAGATCATCTTGTATTTTTGATTGAGAAACAGGCTTTGTTTTTGCTGTAATTTTAATATTTACGTCAGAATATTCAATGTTTTCTATACTTGCTTCGCTCATAGGTTCAATTAAAATATCTTGATTTTTTTCTGAATAAAGATTAATTTCTTTGTTTAATAGATTAATCACTCTTTTATATTCACTTACAGGAATATTAATTGATATACTTGCATTTGACCAGTCTTTTGTTTTAACGGTAACCTGCTTAATTTCACCATTTGGAATTATATGGACACTTCCATCGCCATCTCTAATAATTGTAGTTCTAATATTTATATCTTCAACCGTCCCGTTATAACTGCCAATATTAACAGTATCACCAATTCCATACTGGTCTTCGTATAATATAAACACACCGTTCACAAGATCTTTTACTATATTTTGAACGCCTAAACCAACTGCTAAACCCATAATCCCAGCACCAGCTATTATTGGGGCGATATTAATACCAATTTCACCTAATAATAAAGCAATAGTCATTAATGTTATTAAAAATATCAATACATTATTAGTTACATTTTTAATGGTATTAATACGCAATTTAATACGCTCATTTTTAATAACCGTTTTTTTCTCTATAAGAGAAGAAATTTTCTCCGTAAAAAATGTGGTTAATTTAGAAATTAAAACAGCTGTTAATAGAATAAATCCTATTTTTAAACTATTAGGGAGTATAGAAGCCACATGAACAGACTTAATAAAATGGAATGTTTTATTAATATATGTATGAGTATTTAACATTTTCGTTACCTACATAATTTCTAAACAAAAGCTATTATAACTTTATTTTATTGTCATAATAGCTTATTGTATTTTACTTAATTAATTATAAGTTTAATTGTTTTTAGCATTGAATTTTTTATGAGCAGGCTTAATAAAAACTCTTTCTAATTTTCTTAAAAGTTGTATGAATTTAGATTCATCATTTTTAATTAAAGGATCAACTAAAATCGTTGTCATACCAAGTTTTTGACCAACCCAAATATCAGTAAGAGGTCTATCACCAATCATAGCAGTTTCAGAAGGTAACAATTCAAGTTCTTTTAAAAGTTTAATTGCCGTTTTACGTCTAGGCTTATCAGCTTTTGCATAACCCACACAATTTATTAATTTAACAGCTTCTTCTACATATTCCTCATGAGGATTATTACTTAAAACTGCAATTTTAAAATCTTCTCTAACTTCTTCAAGCCAGAGCTTTATATCTTCTCTTAATTTTCCGCTGTGAGGTTCCATTAATGTATTATCGAGATCAAAAATTAATCCCTTTATTCCCTCATCTTTTAAATCGTTAAGATCCATTTCGATTACATTATCAATAATATAAGTAGGTTTAAGCCTTAACATTAACTTTTTCCTTACGTCTTAGTATCGTCCATTGCCAATTTTCTATAGGATTGCCTTCATACTCTAATATGGCTATATCATTTGTATCTGCAACATTACTGTCAACAATTGAGCCATCAGAAAGCATCTTTTTTATAGTTTTTATAGTTGCACTATATTCAGAATCAGGTGTAATCCAATCAATTATTTCGCCTACTTTAAACTGATTTTTTGCAGTTATTTTATAGGTATTATCACTTAATTTTTCAGTAACTGTACCAACAAATGTTGATAATAGCTGACTAGCATTTGTATTATATGCATAATGTGAATGATCTGGTTTTTCCATTAAAAAGCCTGTGGTAAAACCTCTATTACCTACTTGCGAAAGATCATCCAATAATTTATTTGTATCTATAGCCTTATTTTCATAATATGCATCTATCGCTTCTCTATAAGATTTAGCTACCATTGAAGCATAATACATACTTTTTGTTCTTCCTTCAACTTTAAGAGAATGAACTCCTGCATTTATAAGCTGAGGGATATATTCAACAAGCGCAAGGTCTTTAGGATTAAGTAAATATGTACCTTTACCTTCGTCTTCACCTATTTCAAAATATTGACCGGGGCGTCTTTCTTCAACAATATTATATTTCCAGCGGCATGACTGTGTGCAGTTGCCTTGATTGGATTTACGTTTATTTTCTGTCATGTAATCACTAATTAAGCATCTGCCGGAATAAGCGACACAAAGAGAACCATGAATTAAGACTTCTAGCTCAATATCAGAAACTTTTTGTGCAATTTTTTCTATATCTTGTAAAGATAATTCTCTAGCTAAAATTACTCTTTCAGCGCCGAGATCTCTCCAAAAAGAAACAGCTTCATAGTTTAAAATATTAGCTTGAGTGCTTATGTGCATAGGAATATTTGGGCAATATTTTTTTATTAACGGATAGATTCCTGAATCGCCGAAAATTATGCCATCAGGTTTTACATCGGCTAATTCTTCAAGAAATTGCGGTAATTGCTCTATATCGTCATTATGTGCAAATATATTTGCAGTTACGTAGGCTTTTACGTTTTTATCATGAGCAATTTTTACAGCTTCCGCAATATTCTGACGAGTTATAAGATTCCCCGATTTTACAGTTCTTAAACTATAGTCGACAATTCCAAGATAGATAGCATCAGCTCCGTAGGAAATTGCATATTGCATTTTTTCAATATTGCCTGCGGGCATTAAAAGCTCTATGCGATCCATTGATTCACCTCTCTGATTAATAAAAATGATAATCATTACTTAATAATGATTTGTTTAAGTATAACAAAAAATTTATTTTATTCCTAAAAAGCAAGAACGCTTTTAACATAAACTTAACACAAAAAATGAGAGACTTTTATAAGCCTCTCATTTTATATTTGTTTATAAAGATTATTTTGCTGAAGCAGCTAATTTTTTGTTGGTAGCTCCAGGCACATTTTGCCAGTTAGCAGCCATAATCTTTTTAAATGCTTTTAAAGCGGTATCTTCAAGCTCACCAAGCTCTTCAGCATTCATAATTAATTCTCTTAGTGGAAGAAGTGCTCTTTGATCTCTAAGTACGCCAAGTGCAGCAGCAGCTCCAGCTCTTACAAGTTCATTTTCAGCTGTGTTTTTAAGAACATCGATTAAAGCAGGTACTGCTAATTGATCACCAAGTTTACCAAGTGATGTAACAGCATAAATTCTTACGTTTACCCATTCATCTGTAAGCATTTCAATAATTGGCTCAACAGCATTAATATCGCCTAATTCGCCTAATGCTCTGGTTGCATCGCATCTTACGTTAACTTTTTCATGTTTTAGAGAAGAAATTAGAGCATGAACAGCAATTGGTCCGATTTCGATTAGCGCATCGGTTGCAGTAATGCAAACTTGGCTATTTTCATCACTTAACGCTTCAACAAGTGGTTCAACTACTTCTTCGCCGCCTAGACGTCCAAGAGCTCTTGCTGCTCTTACTCTAACGTCTACGTTTCTATCTTCTCTTAAAGACTTGATAAGTGGCATTGTAGCTGCTATATCACCAAGCTCGCCAAGCGCTCTAGCTGCATATAATCTTACTGAACCGTTTTTATCATTTTCAAGAACGTCAATAAGAGTATCTACAGCTCTGGAATCGCCCATTTCGCCCAGCATTCTTGCTGCGTTATAACGAACTTTCTCAGAATTACTATTTCTTAGATCGTGGATTAATTCATCAAATGTTTTTTCAGTGCGTTTTTTTCTAGCATTAACTTTTATGCTCATTTGTTTCCTCCAACGTTAACTTATTATCGATTCTTTTCGTTCTCTTAAATTTGTCTCTTACTTAATCAAAAACATTTGAGTTAAGAAGATTGCTAAATTCATCAGTATTATAAATTTAGATTAAGAGTTTTGTATACTATATATATACGGAGTGTAGCTTCTTTGCAAATTTGTTTTTTTATCTTTATTAAATGTATGCTAAACACTTAAATATATTTATACATCATAACATATTTTCAAGGGCAGTGGTTAGTTTGTTTACATTATTTCACCAGCTTTTAGTTGTTTGTTTTATTAATATATAATCTGATTTCGATTTAACGAAAGAAAAGCCATGTGTTTAATTTTTAAGAAATTGTAACTAAACCAGTGGAAGCACTAATACGAAAGTTGTACCTTCCCCGATTTGACTATTAACAATAATACGTCCATTATGCTTTTCTATAATCTGATAGCAGATAGATAAACCTAAACCTGTTCCTACTCCAATGCCCTTGGTTGTATACCCTGGGTCAAATACTTTTGCTAAATTCTCAGATTTAATACCTATTCCTGTATCTTTAAAAGATATTAAAACATTATTATCTTTTATTTCAGTTTTAATAGTTATAGTTCCTTTATCTTTAATGCTTTGTATTGCATTAACAATTAAATTCATAAATACCTGATTGAGTAAATTCGGATAACATAATACTAGCGGTATCTCTGCAAATTCAAGCTCAATATTTATTTTATTGTGCAATTCATGCTTAATTAACAAAATTGTATTATTTATTCCTTCATGCAAATCAGCTTTTTTATGCTCTGATTCATCAAGCCTTGCGAAGTTTTTCAATGATTTAACAATTTCCGTTATACGGGAGATAGCTTCTTCATTAATACTCAAAGTATCTTTGATAATTTTAAGATACATTTCTGATTTCGAGTTTATTTCTTGACTTGCGCAAAACTTATCTATTGCTTTAGAAAATATCGAATTATTATTATTTATTGCACCTAAAGGAGTATTTATTTCATGAGCAACACCTGCTACAAGTTGCCCCAATGAAGCCATTTTTTCAGACTGAATAAGTTTAACCTCAGTTTCTTTTAACTCCTTTAACGTAATTGTTAATTCATTATTTTTTTGCTCAATCTTATTAAATAATTCCGCTTGAGATAAAGCTGAAGAAATTTGTGCTGAAATTGTTTCAACAAGTGTAATTTCTTCTTTCTGAAAGGTTTCTTTTTTAGCAAATAAAAAATAACCAAAAATATTTTTATTATTTTGAACAGGAATAATAATTTCATTAATGCCATTATTTATATTAATAATTTTAGACTGATTATTAAGGCTTAATTGAGGTAAGCTGTTAAGTTTTAAATCTAATTCTATAAGTTTACTTACCGTTATTTTATTATCCTTATCAGATAGGATAAACGCCCCATAACCTGCTCCAAGTAAATTTGTTATACTATTTAATGCTTTTTCAAGAATTTCATCATTATTAAGACTGTCTTTTATTTCTATTGCAATACTGTTAATTAAAGCATTTCTTAATGCTAAACTATGAGCCTTGAGTCTATACTTTTCATTTGCCTTTAATTCAGATTCAAGCTTAATAAGTTGCTCTTTTATAGTTTCTATATTTTCTTCACATTTTAAAGAAAATGAACAATAATTATTTTCTTTCCAGGAACTAAGAATGAATTTTTTAAATTTAGAAATAGAAATCTGATATAAAACTTCCATTTTTATTGGTAAACTAGACTTAAGTGCTTGTTTTACAGGGTTAAACTCAAAATAACTATCATTATTTATAATACAGAAATCAAAATTAAATAAATGCTCAAGTTCAGATAGATTTTTGGGATTACCTAATAATAATTTAGCTTTATTATTCAGAAAGCAGATATCACCTTTATCATCAGAAGTAAAGAACATATCTGATGAATTAAGAATAAAATTCTCTAAAGTTTTGTTTCCAAGCATTTTTAAACTCATTTATTATTCATAATAATTTTAACTTTAAAGATGCTCTTTTTCAAACGTTGATTTATTCATAAATTTTTTTATACAAAAAAAGCCATCATAATGCTTTAACAAAAGATGGCTAATAGTTTTCTATATTGATTTTCAATTAAGCTAAAACTTTTTTAACTGTGCCTACTATAGTTTCAATTGTAAAAGGTTTTACTATGAAATCAACTGCACCGTTATCATAAGCATCTTGAATAAAGAATTTTTGCCCCATTGATGAGCAAATTACAACTTTAGCATCTTTATTTAACATTTTTATTTCTCTTAACGATTCAATACCACTTTTTTTAGGCATTGTAATATCAAGAATTACCATATCGGGAGAATGTTTTTGGTAAAGCTCTACAGCTGCCTCGCCGTCTGCTGCTTCTGCAACAACTAAATATCCGTTCTTTTTAAGAATAGTGGTTAAATATTGTCTCATAAATCTTGAATCATCAGCAATTAATACTCTTTTCATTGCAGATGGAGATTGTCCGCATGAAAAATTAGTTTCTTCTTGCTCGTTAGACAAATTATGTGCTGTACAAATTTCATTCTCAGTAGTAACTAGAAGGTCTTTCTCTTTCTTCATATAGATTGAATCATTGTCAAAGGAACTATTCTTCATAACGCTCATCCTTCCTTAATATTCTATTTTTAGATTTACACTTAAACGATACAAACAACAGGTTAGTCAATTTACCCAGCTTTTCACTATTAAATGCTAAACTTGAAAGAAAATATTTATTATAATGTTAAAAAGTATTTACAAATTATAGAACATATTAGTGATTTTGTTAAGTCTTTTTTAAACTACTACCCAGTATATACTTTTTATATATATAATAAAACTTGTAAATAATGAAAATTGCCATTACATACCAAAATATTAAATAAAAGTTTACAATTAAAATATCGGCGAATTTAGATTTAAAATCGTAGCCAAACCTTTTGTGCAGTTCTTAAAAGCTCTTTGATAGAATACCTACCTATTTTTTCTTTAAAAATCAGGAGTTACGGAAAATTGTTTAAAAGCTAATTCTATTTGATTGTAGAGATGCCTGAACCCAAATAAATGCTATAACTAGTGTTTCGACAACGACTGCATATATAAAGCCCTGGTTATTTATTCAAAAAACTGGAGTTTTATGCCAAATTTTCATAAAATTAGTGAAGCTGATTTTTTTTGAATCATACTTGGAATTTAAGGATATTTAAGTCAAAATTATGAAGTAGAAATCTAAATAACTTATTATAACAATAAAAAAAGCAGGAACACTATAATAGGGTCCCTGCTTTGGTTTTAGAATATAGTTAATTATGCCAACTCGATGAAATCATAGTCATAAGCTCGGGACTTCTTTGAACTTCATTTATATTAGTTATTTGAAAGTTATCCTTTACTGAATAGGCCGCCATTCCTTGAATTATATGATTTATATCATCATTTGTAACAAATTCACCTGTGCTTAATCCAATTTTTTCTATTTGATATTTAGGCTGTGAGAACCAGTTAACGATTTGCATTCCGTCATCGTTCCCATTAATGCCTAAAACAAGGGAATTACCGTCTTTCATTACTGAAAGATCATTTTTAGTAAGGCCCTGACCGAATTTAATTTCATCTGAACCATTATTATCAGTGATAGAGTCGAATCCATCACCTTTATTGAACAAATAAGTGTCATTTCCAAGATAGTCTTTTACGATATCATAACCTTTTTTAAGATCATAAATATCGTCGCCGTTGCACCCGCTGAATTTATCATTTCCATCTGTACCGACTACTGTCTCGGTTATTGAAGGATCATTTATTATATTATCTACATCTGTATTGGTTAATACACTTCCGTCCGCAAATTCAAAGCGTTCTATTTGAAAATTATTATAGCCATAGTCTTCTGAAAGATACCAACTATTAATAACTATACTATCATTAGAATTCTTTATATTTACCTTTATATCCTCTCCTTGCCTTGTGAACTCAACATCATTCTGAGTAATAGACGGTCCAAATTTTAATATATCATTAAAACTACCACCACCCTCAGGAGTATCCGGGTCACTATCTGATATGTGATCATTACCGTCGCCTCTGTTGAATATATATGTATCATTACCGGATGCTCCTGATACATAATCATCGCCGGCACCGCCAATTAATGTATTATTTCCTTCATATCCCATAATAGTATCATTTCCTGCTCCACCGTCTAAATAGTCTGAGCCTCCTTCTTCAGGGTAGCCATGTGAAGTGTCAACACCGCCATCTAAATAATCATTACCTGCTAATCCATAAATAGTATCATTCGACCAAGCTCCCGATAAATTATCGTTTCCTTCTGTTCCTATAACTGTAATTCCTTTTACTAATGAGTTAACGTCTGAACTTGATAAAGTGTCTCCATTATCAAAAAGCAAGTTTTCTATTTTCCACCCATAATCCCAATTATTTATAGTTATTTTATTACTGGAATTTTTAATATTTATAACTAAATCAAGAGGTTCTTGAGCTATAAACTCAAGATCGTCTTTGTTAATACCGATTCCAAATTTTAATGTATCAGTACCGTCTTGATCCTGTATAAAATCTTGACCGTCTCCTTTATTAAACACATAAGTATCATTGCCGGATGAATCATAAATAAGGTCGTTGCCCTTAGCGCCTATTAAAGTGTCGTTTCCAGCATAACCATAAATATAATCAGCTATATCAGAACCGACAAGAAGATCATTACCATTAGTTCCTTTTATAATATTAACTACCAAATTTTCAATATCTTGACTGCTAAGGATGCTTCCGTCAACAAATTCAAATTTTTCAATAGTAGTTTCATTAAACTCCGGTGAATAGAAATGATTTTTAACTATAATTTGGTCAGTAGAATTATTAAATTTAATAAGAAGAGAATTATCATGCCTAATAAAGGTTAAATCATTTGTTGTTATTCCGTCACCAAATTTTAAAGTATCATTACTTGGAAAATCATAATCATCAGCGTCATAAATCACATCCTGACCGTCGCCTTTGTTAAAGATATAAGTGTCGTTTCCGTCACCGCCGTAAAGGGTATCATTGCCTGTATTTCCTTCTATAGTGTCATTATACGTTTCATGACCGTTAACGTCATCTCCGTAAATTATGTCGTCATCATCACCACCTGATAAGAAATCATTTCCTGAGTTGCCAACCAAGTAGTCATTGCCGCCTTTACCGTATATGACATTGTTTTTTTCATTTCCGATAATTGTATCAGCATTATCCGTACCGACAGCTATAGAAAGCATATCTATTTTAGTTCCGTCATCAAATTCTAATACTTCTACCCCTGCTGCATATGATTCAGGTAAATTGTCAAATTGCGAAGATACGGTGATTTTATCGTTCGTATTTTTTATAGTTATTTCCAAATCCAGATTAGATACACCTTCTTTGCTCAGGTCAAGTTGATCAAGTGTAATACCGGGACCAAATTTTATTGTATCAACCCCACTTCGGGCAACATCATCAATAATATCTTGTCCGTCACCTTGGTTGAAGATGTAAGTATCGCTTCCCTCACCGCCATAAATGGTGTCGTTGCCTTTTTTACCCTGAATAGTATTATCAAACCAATTGGAATCTATAACATCGTTTCCGTCTGTTCCGACAAAAGTTTTTTGAACCATATTTTCTATATCTGTGTCTGTTAAAATTGTGCCGTCTGAAAATTGAAATGTTTCAATTTTATTATCGCCAAATTCACTGGGTGCCCAATCTTTCATAGTTATTTTATCATTAGTGTTTTTTATGCTGATAACCATGTCATTATCTGATGTAGTAGCCATAATATCATCGGGGAAAATGCCTTTAAACTTTATAGAGTCATTGTTGCCACCGGCTCCACCGATTCCGTCAATATAATCATAAATCACATCCTGACCATCTCCCAAATCAAATTGATAAATGTCATCTCCGGTACCACCAAACAGAGTGTCATTACCTAATTGACCAATTAAGTAGTCATCTCCATTTAAGCTAATGCTATCGTAAAAAGCATCACCATAAATAAGATCATCACCATCTCCACCACCTATTGTATCGTTACCGAGATTTCCAATAAGCGTATCATTGCCACCGAGTCCGTATATAATATCATTTCCTGCCAATCCGTCTATAGAATTAGCGTTATTGTCGTCGTATAGGACATCATCGCCGTTTGTCGGAGTATTATTATTAACAATATTGTCTATCTCACCACTTGTAATAGATGAACCATCCGCAAAAATAAATGTTTCTATTTTTGCATTAGCCACTTGAGGATCATACCAATTTTTAATAGTAATTTTATCTGTACTGTTATTAAATGTAACTATTAAACCGCTACCGTCTTTAGTATATATAAGGCTGTCTTTAGTTATGTCTGCACCAAATTTCATTACATCTTGAGTGCTTGGGTTTGCATAGTAATTTGTGCTTAGAATTCCTGAATCCGAAATGGTATCTTGACCGTCGCCCCTATTAAAATTATAAATATCGTTTCCCTGTATATCAAAGATAGTGTCGTTGCCTTTTCCGCCCGTTATGGTGTCATCTTTAAAAGAGCCTTCTAAATTATCATCGCCGTCTGTACCTACAACAGCTTTACCTTTAATAAGGCTGTCAATTTCTTCGCTGTTTAGAGAAGTTCCGTTTATAGTAAACTCCATTCGTTCAATATTATGATGAGATTCATAATCGCCCCAATCTTCAACAAATATCTCGTCATAAGAATTTTTTAAGCCGATTTTAAGCGAGGTTAGTTCAGGTGTAAATATAAGGTCACCTGCTGTTACGGGGAAAAATCTCAAAGTATCAATATCATTAGGTCCACCCAAGCCGAAATCTAATATATAATCATTGCCGTCGCCTCTGGTATAAACGTAAGTGGTATTTCCCAAAGATCCAAATAATGAATCATTCCCTAAGCCGCCTATAAGAGTACCGTCATCAGTTCCGCCCGGAATTGCGGTTGAAGAAATAAGAGTATCATCTCCATCTCCACCATATAAAATATCAGCTCCTTGATCGCCATATAATTCATCATTTCCACCAAAGCCAAATATTATATCATTACCGCCTAGTCCGTGAATCGTATTCGGTGAATCATTACCGAATAGTAGATCATTACCTTCTGTATGTGGGTTTGTTATGTGTCTTAATACGTCATCAGGTGTTAATAACTGCCCATCAGATAAAACAATGTTTTCAATTTGATATTTAGGCAGCAACCAATTAACTAAAAGCATTCCATCTTCAGTTCCTTTTATTTTAATTGATAAGGAGCTGTCACAGACCGTTGTAAATTCAAGATTATCAAGTGTAATTCCTTGACCGAAAACTACTTTATCAAAACCGTTATTATCTGTAATTTCGTCGAATCCGTCACCTAAGTTGTATAAATAGGTGTCATCACCGCAATAATCTTTTACAGAGTCATCACCACCTTTTAACTCATAAACATCGTTGCCGTTTTGACCGACTATAACATCTCTTCCATTTGTCCCGATAATTGTATTAGTAGGTTCATTTACCTGATTTAAATCAATGTTGCTTGCCATGAAAATACCCCTTCACAAAGTTAAAACTTATAGTAATTGATTTGTCATAACTGAAAGAATATTTTATATTTAACTTAAGCAAATTAACTCCCCTAGTAGGCATTTAAAAAGTTATTTCAAGATATTGAAACAGGTGAGGTTGATATAGTTGTTGTTTACAAAGTTACCAGTAGAATTAAAAGGTGAAACAAAAGACCAAGTTATTATTACTAAAGAAATTAGACTATCTTCAACCTCTAAAAACGGTAGTATATAGATAATCACATATTACGATAATTAAAGTTATAGCTAAAAGTTATTACTGGAATAAACTTCTGCTTTTAAAAGATATTCATAACAGTACAGGTATAAAGCAAATAGACATAGAATATGCTAAAAGCGATATCAAATATATTCTTAACCTAAGATTTCTTGCTCCGCATATTGTAGAATAAATCTTAAACAGAACTCAACCCAAAGATTTAACTGTTAAAAAGCATTTTTAGCTAGGAACTTTAGACTGAGAAAAACAAAGGAAAATACTTAGCTACTAATTTTACAGTTATAATATTATTTAACTCAGCTTATTTAAACTAGCTGTGTTTTTTATTTTCTCCATTCGTGCGGCCACCCGAAAAAAAGCGAAAGGATAATTTTCTGCTATTTAAACGAAATTTTTTTTGTTTAGCTGGTTACTTATTCTCCAAAAGTAAAAATAGACCGCACTGTGGGCGATTAGCTTTATTTATAGATACTTTTGTTTTTTTAAAGACTAAAAATAGGAGAATGAAGTCTTAACAGCATTATTCTCTTTATATATTTTTTAAAAATTCCCTATAAATTGGGAAATTATAGTTGTTTTTGTCAGTTTTATTCAACAATAATCTATATTTTAGCTAAAAATAGATGAAAATAACAGGGAATTGTATTTTATAAAGGTTGCTAAGGATTTGTAATTTTAAGATAGTATTAGTTTAATTATTACTCAAGTATTCTTCAGTAAAATTTATAAACTCTTAAGCATGTTCAATTTCTATTTTTGCTTCTTCATTTGAAATAGTTGTAACCGTATCATAATCAGCTATATTTCTGAGGTTTTGTCCATCTATTAAATAACGATGAAAAGGTATAGGAATTTTACCTGTTTTTATAAAATCACTTCAAAAAGCAGAAATCACAGCAGAATGCTTAGAATAATTAAAATCATTATTTAATAGAATAGATTCAGCGAGATAAAACATTGAATAATAAGTTCTTGAAACGGCAAAAGCATATAATTCTGAATCGTATAAAGCTTTTGCACCTTTTAAACTGTCTTATGCTTTAATTAAAAGATGTAATTGTTCTTCCATCATAAAATAACGCCTTCTTTTCTAATATTTAAAAGAAGTGGGCTTTTTTCGTTTAAATATCTTTTTTCAGAAACAAAAACACATGAAATCACTTCATTAAATTCAAGTGATAATGAACTAATTAGATCATTAATTAGTCGAAGTTCTTTCACTACATTTAATTCTTCATCTTTTAAAACAATCAAAACATCAATATCAGAACCTTGTACGGCTTCATTCCTTGCTTGAGAACCAAAAAGAACAAGATCAGATAATCTGTTCTGATATAAATCGTTTATTTGGTTTTTAAGTAAAGTAGTGATTTTTTTAATTTTACTATTCATAGCTTTTGAACTTTAACTTATTAAAATTGATTATTATAAAGTAAATTTAGCAATTATAAAATAGCGGAATCTTATTTATTTTAACTGCTGGCTTTTTTGGACTTGGGCTTATTATTGACTTCATAAATATAGTAGGCGGAAATTTTAAAGACAATTGCGGTTTACCGTTAAGATAAACTATAAATAAGTTAATTTATATGACCTCAGAGTAAGTTTTATTCTGAGGTTTTTTTATGACTTTTGAATAATCAATATATTAAAAAGACAAAAAGATTAACCCATACTTTAATCAAGATTATTATTGGTTGCTTTATTATATAGTATTGAAAAAATAGGATTAAGTACAGGCAGATTTATTACAAAAGCTAATATAAATCATATAATTTAAGTGCTCTTTATAGTTATTAATCTTACGTCAGTCACAAAAAACTATTTATCTTCATTTAAATAGCTCAAACCCTACATATCCACAAGACAGAAAAAGATATCCTGTCAAGACATCAAAAAATATATTAATTTTCATTAAGTTAAATTTAATGCATTTAATGAATGCTTTAAAGTGCTTTTATTACTACATTATAGGCAATCAATAAGCATTTAAGGATTTATTGAAATTAATACAGGAAATCGAATTTTTATTGTTATGACTTGGCTATTATTATAATTGTAATTAAATAATTATTTTGTAAATTTTTTTTACAGTGAATCAAGTGTTAAGGTCACTATGTTTTAATATAAATGAGTGAAGAAGAATAAAGTATCATTTTATATAAAACATAGACGTTTTATTGAAAGAGGAAAAATGAGCAGTTCAGAAGAAAAAGATTATAAGTATTATTTAGAACAAGGACTTTTATTCCTACAAAATCAAGATTATGATTTAATACTTATAAAGTTTGGAATGAAATTATGAGGTTTAACGTGGATAAAGAAAAATCAAAAAATGATAATTCCTTTAAAAAAAGAATAACTATATTTTTACTTGTATCAATTTCAGCTTGTATGCTTTTGCCAACTGTTCTGTTTAATATTTATTTTTTTTCAGCTAGATACAATTTAAATAATGAACATCAAGATGAAAGTTTTAAAATTGCTAAGAATATAATTTATTTAAATAAAAATTTCAACTTTTTAACAGGCCATCAATTAATTCAAACTTATAAACTTATTATTGAGATAAAATCTTCGCCTACATTATGGCTAAATAGAATAACGGAACCTAATTCCATATATTACAAAATAAATAATTACTTAACAAATGAATTAACGGAAAATAGGATTAATAAAATTACGAAATACGAATCAGTTATTAACAAATTCTATTTCTATGTTGATTTGGCACATTATTATAGTTCAATAAACCACTATAAAAAAGCTATTAAATATTATAGACAAGCACTAACAATTTATGAACTAAATAAACCTGAATTTAATAAAAGTATTAATGAATCCTCTATATGCAATTTATATTCAGATATAGGAATATTAAATTTGCGATTTGGAAGGTATCAAGAGGCAAAATACTATTTACTAAGTTTTTTAAATTTAACGAAACAAAAACCAAAAGATATATATGAAATATATCATTATTTAGGATTTATATATTTGCAAGAAAAAAATTATACAAAAGCAAAAGACTATTTAAAAAAAGCAAAGGAAACGGCTTCCCTTCACTGGAGTAATACTTCAAAAAATGATATTTTCTATGATAAAAATCAAGCTAAGGATATTTTAAATTATTATAACAGGCAGATTGCTTTACTTTATATTCAAAAGAACGAAATTGAAAAAGCAAAAGCTATATTGAAAGCATTGAGCTCAAATAATTCAAGTTGTTCGTATAAAGGTTATACTCCTTTTTCAATAACGTCATCTGATTGTGCATATGAAGAAAAAGGGCTTCTTTATGAACATATAAATAAATATGGAGAAGCTAAAAAATATTATAAAAAAGCCTTAAATAGTTTAAAAAAAGACACGAGTATGAAACCCTTTTATAGTGAAGAAGAAAGTAATCGTTTAGTTAATTTAGCTAGAGTTGAATATTATCAATATCAATATCAAATTTCATTAAAATATGCGAAAGAAGCTTATCTTTTAAATAAAAAGTTATTAGGATTAGAACATCCTGAAACAATATGTTCAGCTTATCAATTAAATAAAACATTGAAGCATATTGATAAAAAAGAAAATATTAATTTAAAAGAAATAAATAAAATTGTTAGTTTCTCTAGGAATATAGAGAACTTATGTTTGCCCATAAATAGGAGGTTTTATTAATGGAGCATTGGATTTTTTTTAGGACGATGTATAAAAATGATGGCAGTTCCTATGATATATATAAACAGAAAGATTCATCTGGTCACACAACTGATTATGTTTATAAGTATTCAAGTGGAGTAATAGAAAGATGGCATGTTAATCCAATTGACGGTTCATTTGTCAATCATGAGCGTTTTAATAATATTGATGAATATAGTAATAAATATTCTACAAATACGAGTTCAACTGTAAATCAACCAAATTATAATACTATCTCTTTTGCAGACACTTTGGGATTTAATGCATCTGAAAAAGAAAAACGAATTAGAGGCAATAATGCAATTGTTGACGGAGGTGCTGGTATGATGATATTAGCAATAGCCTCCACCTCCGCTACAGGTGCTCGTATAGGAGCTTTACTAGGCTCAATACTTGGGGCTCCTACTGGGATTGGTGAAGTAGTAATAGTTCCTGTAGGGATAGTTATTGGTGGTGTAGTAGGAGGAGTAATAGGATGGCTATCGCCTCCTGCAAAGTCAAGTGAGTTAGAAAAAGTACTTTTACCTAATCCAGACGGCGGGCCTCCTTTAGAATATATGCTGCCTAAACCTCCTATACCTAATGGAGATGGGGCTTCTAATAATCCCGCATTCTTAGGACCATTCCCAACCACAGGCGGAACAACTCCAGTATATAAAGTCGACCCATTAATCATAGATCTTGACGGAAATGGATTTAACTTAAATAACCAAGCTACTGGAGCATATTTTGACCTTGATAAAAACGGATTTGCAGAGTCAACAGGCTGGGTAAGCGGTAATGATATAGTTCTTGCTATGGATAGAAACAATAACGGTCTTATTGACGATGGCGGAGAGTTATTCGGAGACCAGACAATCCTTAAAAACGGTCAAAAAGCTACCAGTGGGGTACAAGCTTTAGCAGAATTAGACACAAATGCAGATGGTAAAATTGATATAAATGATACCAACTTTGGGAAATTATACGGTATAAAAGCAGACGGCAGCATTATTTCATTAAGCGACGCAGGTGTAAAATCCATTTCATTAACTTCTACGTCTACTAATGAAGTAATAAACAGTAATACCCTTGCAAGAACTGTTAACGTAACTAAAACTGACGGTACTATTGTTAAAGCAGGAGATTTCTTGCTTGATAGAAATGTAACAGATTCTATTGCTACCGATTGGGTTGAAATCTCTGACGATGTAGCAGCTTTACCTGAAGTTTCAAGCTATGGAAATGTTAGATGGCTTTCACAAGCTATGCAATTAGATACAACAGGCACATTAAAAGCATTAGTAAAACAATTTACTCAATCAACTGATATGAAACAACGCCTTATATTATTAGATAATATTCTTGAAAAATGGACTGGTTCAGACAGTATAGACCCTGCTTCAAGAGGTGGATACAATGCGAAAAAACTTGCTGTTGTTGAATCATTTGCAGGTAAATACTTTATGGATGATTCGCATAGTATCGTTCAAGTCGGTTCAACAGCGGCAGTGGCTTTTGACCAATCTTACACATTATTAAAAAATGAAGTATATGCTCAATTAATGAGTCAAAGCATACTAAAAGACCTATATAGCAGTATATTCACATATAATGCTACGGATAATACTATTCTATTTAGCCTTGATGCTGCTAAAACTAAAATATTAGCAGATATTGCACAAACCCCTGAAGTAGGTAAACAAGAACTGTTTGAATTTGCAAGATCATTAAAAGAATTAAAACTTGCTGATAATGATGAATATAAATCCTTTTATAACAGTTTAGCCACTGCCCCCCTATATAAATCATTGATTGATGCTAGTAGTTCTAATAATATTATTTTCTCAAAAGATAATGAAACTCAAACAGAAGGAACTGGCATATCAGATGTTGTTTTTGGAACTGCAACCAACAATACAATATACTCAAGACAAGGAAATGATGTTATTTTTGCAGGAGCAGGCAATGATTATCTCGACTCTTGCCAAGGAGATGATGTTGTCTACGGAGAAGCTGGAGATGATACCATTTTGGGCGGTGATGGCAATGACATAATATCAGGCGGAGCAGGCAATGATATAATTAATGGCGGTAATGGTAATGATACCTATTTATTCGGCACTGGTGATGGTAACGACATAATTACAGATAACTTTGCATACTCTACAGATGCAGGTATTGATACCCTTAAATTCACAGGAACTCTTAAGCAAACAGATATTGCTGTAAGGGGAGAAAATAGTGATTTAGTTATAACCATAAAAGCAACTGGTGAAACTATTCGATTAACTGACCAATTTACACCAAATTTCAGGATTGAAAACTTCGTATTCTCTGATGGAACAACTCTTAGTTATGATAATTTTATAAAATTACTTCAAACTCAAGGAACAGCTGGTAACGATACTATTACAGGATCAGCTTTCAATGAAGTAATTTATGGTAATGCGGGCAATGATACCATTGACTCCCCTTTTAGTAATGACACTATTTATGGTGGAGATGGAAATGATATTATAACCTCTTCATATTTCTATAATGATTATTTTAAAGTTATATACGGAGAAGCAGGAAATGATACTATTATTTCTAGTGGTGGGAATGATACCATCTCAGGCGGAGCAGGTAATGATGTAATTAATGGCGGTAATGGAAATGATATTTATTTATTCGGCAATGGTGATGGTAACGACATAATTACAGATAACATCTCATGGGCTACTGATGCAGGTAATGACACTCTGAAATTTATAGGAACTCTTAAGCAAACAGATATTGCTGTAAGAGGAGAAAATAGTGATTTAGTTATCACAATAAAAGCTACTGGTGAAACTATTCGATTAACTGACCAATTTACACCAAATTTCAGAATTGAAAATTTCTCATTCTCTGATGGAACAATAGTAAGTTTTGATAACCTATTAAAATCACTTCAAACTCAAGGAACAGCTGGTAACGATACTATTACAGGATCAGCTTTCAATGAAGTAATTTATGGTAATGCGGGCAATGATACCATTGACTCCCCTTTTAGTAATGACACTATTTATGGTGGAGATGGAAATGATATTATAACCTCTTCATATTTTTATAATGATTATTTTAAAGTTATATACGGTGAATCAGGAAATGATACTATTGCTTCTGGTGGTGGGAATGATACCATTTCTGGTGGAGCAGGTAATGATGTCATTAATGGCGGCAATGGAAATGACACCTATTTATTCGGCACTGGTGATGGAAATGATATCATTAAAGATGATAATGCAAACTCTACAGATTCAGGTAATGATATCCTTAAATTCACAGGAACTCTTAAGCAAACAGATATTGCTGTAAGAGGAGAAAATAGTGATTTAGTTATAACCATAAAAGCAACTGGTGAAACTATTCGATTAACTGACCAATTTACACCAAATTATAGAATTGAAAATTTCTCATTCTCTGATGGAACAATAGTAAGTTTTGACAACTTCTTGAAATCACTTCAAACGCAAGGAACAGCTAGTAATGATACTATTACAGGGTCATATTTTGATGAAGTAATTTATGGTAATGCGGGCAATGATACCATTGACTCCCCTTTTAGTAATGACACTATTTATGGTGGAGATGGAAATGATATTATAACCTCTTCATATTTTTATAATGATTATTTTAAAGTTATATACGGTGAATCAGGAAATGATACTATTGCTTCTGGTGGTGGGAATGATACCATTTCTGGTGGAGCAGGTAATGATGTAATTAATGGCGGCAATGGAAATGATACCTATTTATTCGGCACTGGTGATGGAAATGATATCATTAAAGATGATAATGCATACTCTACAGATTCAGGTAATGATACCCTTAAATTTACAGGAACTATTAAACAAACAGATATTGCTGTAAGGGGAGAAAATTGTGATTTAGTTATAACCATAAAAGCAACTGGTGAAACCGTTCGATTAGTTAACCAATTGACACCAAATTATAGAATTGAAAATTTTGTATTCTCTGATGGCACCTCGTTAACTTATGATAATCTGTTAAAACTCATTCAAATTCAAGGAACAGCAGGTAATGACATAATTACAGGATCATATTTTTCTGAATCAATATATGGTAATGCTGGCAATGATATTATTAATTCATCTGATGGCGATGACTTTATTGATGGTGGCATAGGTGCTGACACAATGATTGGCGGTTCAGGTTGTGATACTTATATTGTTGATAATATAGGCGATGTGGTTACTGAAAACTTATATGAAGGTACTGATTCAGTATATTCAAGTATTAATTACAGTTTAGTTACTAATGTTGAAAACCTAACATTAACCGGAACAACTGCAGTTAATGGTATGGGAAATACTTTAAATAATAGTATAACCGGTAATGCTGCTGATAACTCTCTTGATGGAGGAGTTGGTTCTGATACAATGATAGGCGGCTTAGGTAATGACATCTACATTGTTGATAATATTGGCGATATAGTTACCGAAAACTTAAATGAAGGTACTGATTTAGTAAAATCAAGTGTAAATTACAGCTTAGGTGCTAATATTGAAAATCTTACATTAACTTCAACAACTGCAATAAATGGAATAGGAAATGATTTAAACAATAGCATTACTGGTTATACAGGCAATAACTATATTGACGGTGGAGCTGGTGATGACTACATTGATGGTGGTATTGGCGCTGATACAATGATTGGTGGTTTAGGTAATGATACCTATATTGTTGATAATATTGGAGATATAGTTACTGAAACTTCAACTTTAGCTATTGAAATAGATTCTGTTAATTCCATCATAAATTATACATTAGGAGCTAATATTGAAAATCTTACTTTATCTGGGACCACAGCAATTAATGGAACTGGTAATGAGTTAGATAATTCTATAGCTGGAAACTCAGCTGCAAATATATTAACTGGCGGAGCTGGTAATGACACTATTAATGGTGGAGCAGGTAATGACACAATGATAGGTGGTATTGGTAACGATACTTATTATGTTGATGTTGCAACAGATGTAATTATAGAAAACTTAAATGAAGGTACAGATACTGTAAATTCAAGTATAAATTATTCATTAACTACTAATATTGAAAACCTTACTTTAACAGGAAGCACAGCAATTAATGCAACAGGAAATACTCTTAATAATTATATAGTTGGAAATACATTGAATAATATTATTGATGGTGGTTTAGGTATTGACACTATGGTCGGTGGAACCGGAGATGATACTTATACTGTTGATGTTTCAACTGATGTTATTGTAGAAAATACTAATGAAGGTACTGATTCTATAAACTCAAGCACAAGCTATACATTAGGAGCAAATATAGAAAATCTTACTTTATCTGGAACCACAGCAATTAATGGAACTGGTAATGAATTAGATAATTCTATAGCTGGAAACTCAGCTGCAAATATATTAACTGGCGGAGCTGGCAATGACACTATTAATGGTGGAGCAGGCAATGACACAATGATAGGTGGTATTGGAAATGATACTTATTATGTTGATGTCACAACTGATACAATTATAGAAAATACTAATGAAGGAATAGATACTATAAACTCAACCACAAGCTACACATTAGGAGCAAATTTAGAAAATCTTACATTAACAGGAACCACAGTAATTAATGGAACTGGTAATGAGTTAGATAATTCTATAGCTGGAAACTCAGCTGCCAATATATTAACTGGCGGAGCTGGTAATGACACTATTAATGGCGGAGCAGGCAATGACACAATGATAGGTGGTATTGGTAACGATACTTATTATGTTGATGTTGCAACAGATGTTATTATCGAAAACTTAAATGAAGGTATAGATACTGTAAACTCAATTGCAAGTTACACATTAGCAGCTAATATTGAAAATCTTACTTTAACCGGTAATACAGCCATTAATGCAACTGGAAATACTCTTAATAATAATATTGTTGGCAATGGATATAGCAATATTATTGATGCTGGAGCAGGAAATGATACTATTGATGGTGGTTTAGGTATAGATACAATGATTGGCGGACTTGGTAATGACACCTATATTGTTGATAATATTGGCGATATAGTTACTGAAACTTCAACCTTAGCGACTGAAATTGATTCAGTATATTCAAGTGTTAATTACAGCTTAGTTACTAATGTTGAAAATCTAACATTAACCGGAACAACTGCAGTTAATGGTATGGGAAATACTTTAAATAATAGTATAACCGGTAATGCTGCTGATAACTCTCTTGATGGAGGAGTTGGTTCTGATACAATGATAGGCGGCTTAGGTAATGACATCTACATTGTTGATAATATTGGCGATATAGTTACCGAAAACTTAAATGAAGGTACTGATTTAGTAAAATCAAGTGTAAATTACAGCTTAGGTGCTAATATTGAAAATCTTACATTAACTTCAACAACTGCAATAAATGGAATAGGAAATGATTTAAACAATAGCATTACTGGTTATACAGGCAATAACTATATTGACGGTGGAGCTGGTGATGACTACATTGATGGTGGTATTGGCGCTGATACAATGATTGGTGGTTTAGGTAATGATACCTACATTGTTGATAATATTGGAGATATTATTACTGAAACTTCAACTTTAGCTACTGAAATAGATACTGTTAATTCAAGTATTACTTATTCATTAGCTACTAACGTAGAAAACCTAACCTTAACAGGAAGTACAGCTATTAACGGAACAGGAAATGCTTTAAACAATATTATTACTGGAAATACTGGAAATAACACTCTTGATGGCGGAATAGGAATAGACACAATGATAGGTGGCTTAGGTAATGATACCTATTATGTTGATAATTCAGGTGATGTAATAAGTGAAAACTTAAATGAAGGCATCGATGCTGTAAGCTCAACTGCAAGTTATAGCTTAAGTACCAATATTGAAAATCTTACTTTAACTGGCACGGCTGCTATTAATGGAATCGGAAATGTTTTAAATAACAGTATATCTGGGAATGCAGCAAATAATACCTTGGACGGCGGTCTTGGTGCTGATGCAATGAGTGGAGGACTCGGTAATGACACCTATATTGTTGATAATATTGGCGATATAGTTACTGAAACTTCAACCTTAGCGACTGAAATTGATTCAGTATATTCAAGTGTTAATTACAGCTTAGTTACTAATGTTGAAAATCTAACATTAACCGGAACAACTGCAGTTAATGGTATGGGAAATACTTTAAATAATAGTATAACCGGTAATGCTGCTGATAACTCTCTTGATGGAGGAGTTGGTTCTGATACAATGATAGGCGGCTTAGGTAATGACATCTACATTGTTGATAATATTGGCGATATAGTTACCGAAAACTTAAATGAAGGTACTGATTTAGTAAAATCAAGTGTAAATTACAGCTTAGGTGCTAATATTGAAAATCTTACATTAACTTCAACAACTGCAATAAATGGAATAGGAAATGATTTAAACAATAGCATTACTGGTTATACAGGCAATAACTATATTGACGGTGGAGCTGGTGATGACTACATTGATGGTGGTATTGGCGCTGATACAATGATTGGTGGTTTAGGTAATGATACCTACATTGTTGATAATATTGGAGATATTATTACTGAAACTTCAACTTTAGCTACTGAAATAGATACTGTTAATTCAAGTATTACTTATTCATTAGCTACTAACGTAGAAAACCTAACCTTAACAGGAAGTACAGCTATTAACGGAACAGGAAATGCTTTAAACAATATTATTACTGGAAATACTGGAAATAACACTCTTGATGGCGGAATAGGAATAGACACAATGATAGGTGGCTTAGGTAATGATACCTATTATGTTGATAATTCAGGTGATGTAATAAGTGAAAACTTAAATGAAGGCATCGATGCTGTAAGCTCAACTGCAAGTTATAGCTTAAGTACCAATATTGAAAATCTTACTTTAACTGGCACGGCTGCTATTAATGGAATCGGAAATGTTTTAAATAACAGTATATCTGGGAATGCAGCAAATAATACCTTGGACGGCGGTCTTGGTGCTGATGCAATGAGTGGAGGACTCGGTAATGACACCTATATTGTTGATAATATTGGCGATATAGTTACTGAAACTTCAACCTTAGCGACTGAAATTGATTCAGTATATTCAAGTGTTAATTACAGCTTAGTTACTAATGTTGAAAATCTAACATTAACCGGAACAACTGCAGTTAATGGTATGGGAAATACTTTAAATAATAGTATAACCGGTAATGCTGCTGATAACTCTCTTGATGGAGGAGTTGGTTCTGATACAATGATAGGCGGCTTAGGTAATGACATCTACATTGTTGATAATATTGGCGATATAGTTACCGAAAACTTAAATGAAGGTACTGATTTAGTAAAATCAAGTGTAAATTACAGCTTAGGTGCTAATATTGAAAATCTTACATTAACTTCAACAACTGCAATAAATGGCACAGGAAATGATTTAAACAATATCATTACTGGAAATGCTGGAAATAACACTCTTGATGGCGGAATAGGAATAGATACAATGATAGGTGGATTAGGTAATGATACCTACATTGTTGATAATATTGGAGATATAGTTACTGAAAGCTTAAATGAAGGTACTGATTTAGTATATTCAAGTGTTAATTACAGCTTAAGTGCCAATCTTGAAAACCTTACTTTAACTGGCACGACTGCTATTAATGGAACTGGAAATGTTTTAAATAATAGTATCTCTGGAAATGCAGGTAATAACACCTTAGACGGAGGTCTTGGTGCTGATACAATGACTGGCGGTTTAGGTAATGACACATACATTGTTGATAATATTGGAGATATAGTTACTGAAAGCTTAAATGAAGGTACTGATTTAGTATATTCAAGTGTTAATTACAGTTTAGTTACTAATGTTGAAAACCTAACATTAACCGGAACAACTGCAGTTAATGGTATGGGAAATACTTTAAATAATAGTATAACCGGTAATGCTGCTGATAACTCTCTTGATGGAGGAGTTGGTTCTGATACAATGATAGGCGGCTTAGGTAATGACATCTACATTGTTGATAATATTGGCGATATAGTTACCGAAAACTTAAATGAAGGTACTGATTTAGTAAAATCAAGTGTAAATTACAGCTTAGGTGCTAATATTGAAAATCTTACATTAACTTCAACAACAGCAATAAATGGAATAGGAAATGATCTAAGTAATAGCCTTACTGGAAATGCAGGTAATAACTATATTGACGGTGGAGCCGGTGATGACTACATTGATGGTGGCATTGGCGCTGATACAATGATTGGTGGTTTAGGTAATGATACTTATATTGTTGAAAATTCAAATGATATATGTATCGAAAATTCTGAAGAAGGTATTGATACAGTAAATTCATCAACTACATACACATTATCTAATAACGTCGAAAATCTTACATTAACTGGTAGTACAGCTATTAATGGAACAGGTAATGAGCTGGATAATACTATAATTGGAAACTCGGTAGCTAATAAGTTAATGGGTGGAAACGGTAATGATGTACTTAACGGCGGAGCTTCTGCTGATACAATGATAGGTGGAACAGGAGATGATACATACTTTGTAGACAATATTGGCGATGTGATTATTGAATCTGAAGATGAAGGTGACGACACTATTAATTCATATGTTACTTATACATTATCTAGTAACGTGGAAAATCTTACGTTAGCTGGCAGTAGTGCTCTTAATGGAAAAGGCAACGATTTAGATAACGTGATTATAGGCAATTCAAATGCTAATACTCTTAATGGAGGTCTTGGTCAAGACTTAATAGCAGGCGGACTAGGTAACGACATATATATAGTAGACAATATTGGAGATGTTGTTATTGAAAATGTGAATGAAGGCACTGATACTATCAATACATCAGTAAGTTACACTTTATCTGCTAACGTTGAAAATCTTACTTTAATAGAAACTGATAATATTGATGCAATAGGCAACGAACTTAACAATATATTAATAGGAAATGCCTCTAATAATATTATTGATGGATGTTTTGGTGCTGATGTAATGTCAGGTGGTGCAGGTAATGATACATATATAATTGATAATACAGGTGATATTGTTACAGAATCTACAAATTCAGGAGTTGATACGGCTTTATCAACCATTAACTACATTTTAGCCAATAATATTGAAAATTTAATATTAGCAGGTTCAGATGACATAAATGGAACTGGTAATACATTAAACAATATTATTACTGGAAATGATGGAAATAACATACTTAATGGCGGAGCAGGAATTGATACTTTAGTTGGCGGTTTTGGTAATGATACTTATATTGTTGATACAATAACAGACATTATTATAGAATGTGAAGATTATGCAGGAATAGATATTGTTCAATCAAGTGTTTCTTACACATTAGGTGAATTTGTTGAAAACCTTACTCTAACAGGAACATTAGGATTAAATGGAACAGGTAACTCTTTAGATAATTCAATTATAGGTAATAGTGGTAATAATACACTTGATGGTGCAGCAGGGAATAATACTTTAATCGGTGGTCTAGGTAATGATACATATATTATTGATGATTCCCCAAGTGCAAATACCATAGTTGAAAAAATCAATGAAGGTATCGATACAGTAATATCAAATTATTATTTAGGATATATATTAGGTTCTAATATTGAAAATCTTACTCTGATTGCAGATTCAGATTATTCTGAAGGTAAAGGAAATGAACTAAATAATATGATAATAGGCAGTAATTCCTCAAATATTATTGATGGAGGATTAGGCACTGACACAATGATAGGCGGTAAAGGTAATGATACATACTTTATCGATAATATCGGCGATCTTATTATTGAATCTGCAAATGAAGGAATTGATACAGTAAACTCGAGCATATCCTATAGTTTATTAACAACCATAGAAAATCTTCAATTAATAGGAACTGCTAATATTAATGGAACAGGTAATACATTAAACAATATTATTACTGGAAATGATGGAAATAACACACTTAATGGCGGAGCAGGAATTGATACATTAGTTGGCGGTTTTGGTGATGATACTTATGTTGTTGATACCATAACAGATATTATTATAGAATGTGATCCTCAATATGAGGGTTATGCGGGAGTAGATACTGTCCAATCAAGCGTTTCTTATACATTAGGTGAATTTGTTGAAAACTTGACTCTAACAGGAACATTAGGATTAAATGGAACAGGTAACTCTTTAGATAATTCAATTACAGGTAATAGTGGTAATAATACACTTGACGGTGGATCAGGGAATAATACTTTAATAGGTGGAGCTGGTAATGATACATATATTGATACCTATATTGATGATGCCCCTAGTACAAATACCATAGTTGAAAAACTCAATGAAGGAATTGATACAGTAATATCAAATTATTATTTTGGATATACATTAGGTTCTAATATTGAAAATCTTACTCTAATTACGAATTCAGATGATGCTGTCGGTGTTGGAAATGAACTAAATAATATAATAATAGGCAGTAATTCCTCTAATATTATTGATGGAGGTTTAGGCTCTGACACAATGATAGGCGGTAAAAGTAATGATACATACTTTATCGATAATATCGGCGATCTTATTATTGAATCTGCAAATGAAGGAATTGATACAGTAAACTCGAGCATATCCTATAGTTTATTAACAACCATAGAAAATCTTCAATTAATAGGAACTGCTAATATTAATGGAACAGGTAATACATTAAACAATATTATTACTGGAAATGATGGAAATAACACACTTAATGGCGGAGCAGGAATTGATACATTAGTTGGCGGTTTTGGTGATGATACTTATGTTGTTGATACCATAACAGATATTATTATAGAATGTGATCCTCAATATGAGGGTTATGCGGGAGTAGATACTGTCCAATCAAGCGTTTCTTATACATTAGGTGAATTTGTTGAAAACTTGACTCTAACAGGAACATTAGGATTAAATGGAACAGGTAACTCTTTAGATAATTCAATTACAGGTAATAGTGGTAATAATACACTTGACGGTGGATCAGGGAATAATACTTTAATAGGTGGAGCTGGTAATGATACATATATTGATACCTATATTGATGATGCCCCTAGTACAAATACCATAGTTGAAAAACTCAATGAAGGAATTGATACAGTAATATCAAATTATTATTTTGGATATACATTAGGTTCTAATATTGAAAATCTTACTCTAATTACGAATTCATATGATGCTGTTGGCGTTGGAAATGAATTAAATAATATTATTACAGGAACTGGTTCTTCAAACATTATTGATGGTAAAGCAGGTGCTGATACAATGTGACATGCCCCCAAAAAATCCCCCTATTTAAAACTTAGTGACTCCTATGTAAAA
>JBAXKC010000003.1:0-137959 GCA_037137535.1 bacterium
AGAAACTCGTGGAGTACTAAGTTCTAATCGTTAGGAAAAACGGGGGCAGGTCATTTATCGATTATAAGCCTCAGTGTATTTTCATTTGGAACGATAAGCCGTAGTTTTCCACCTTTTTTTAAGGTTCTTACTATTTCAGACAGTGAATTTAATATAATTTCTTTATCTTTTTCAAAACTAAATATAGAAAATGCAGAATAAACGTAGTCAAATGTATTGTTATCAAAAGGTAATTCTTCAGAAGAACCTTTATAGAAAGTATCAGGCTGACTTCTCTGTTCAGGATTTAAATAATAGTCTATTCCTTTAGCTTTTACTCCGTTATTTTTTAAATCACTTACAAATAAGCCGCCACCTGTACCGATATCAAGGACATTCTTTCCCTTCAATTCTTGTAAATTAAGCAAGTTTGCATCAATGCCAAATTCTAAAAAAGTATTAATTCCTCTATTTGTATAGGCAAACATTGTATTAGAAGGCGAAATGGTGTATCCAATATCTTCTTTTCCATTAATTATATCCATAATTATTTCAGGTTCTTTTCTTGCTCCGAAATTTGTTATGTAATAACTTGGCGGATAAAGATTTTTATGTGATATAGGTTGAAACTCTGATTTTTTAATAAGAGCGTTATCTTTTAAAGTTGGTATAGTTTTAGCAGTTTTTTTAGAGAATAATAATGAATTATTTATTAATGATAGCTTTAACATATTAACTTCCTTTAGTCTTGTTAGTGGGTATTTTTATTGGAATAATTGCTTAATTTAAGAAAGCTCAATAAAAATAATTGTTTAAAAATTTAGTGATTTAAAATAAGTAGTCATATTTTTCTTTCAACGTGGATTTTTTTTTGTGTCAATAAGTCCTAAAACCCTTTGTTTATAACATGTTTTTTTGAAAGATTAAGCTTTGTAACTTTGTACATCATTTAGCCTAAAGTTTTTATATAAGTCAGCCGAATATATTAGTATAGGGAGAAACCAAGGATTAAAAAGCTAAAAGGAGTATAAAGATGTCAGGATTAAATGGAATAGGCGGCGGAAGCTATAATTTTAACGTAAACGGAAAAGGTCTTAAAAAAGTAAACAATAACGAAGTAAACGAGCAACCTAAAGACAACGTAGTTGTTCCACAAACTAAAAATGTATCTGCTGATGAAGTATTATCCTTCTTAGGCGGACAAGGTTCAGCAGTAATTAACAGACAAGATAATAATTCAGCTGAAGCAGTTTCAAATAAAAGAACTATCCAAATTTCTAAATATGTAGATGCAGATGCAGCAAAAAGAATTGCAGCCTCAGTATTAGCTTTCAGCGGTTCAATTGATAATATTAAAAATGGATTAAATGCGGATGATTCAGAATTTAAAGGTTTATCTGATAATGCAAAAACAGAACTTGCTCTTGTTGCTTTCACAAAAGAATTTATGCCTGAATAGCCCGAATTATAACCGCTTTCAGTAAGCTCTCGAGGGTACAGGATGTGAGGAACTAATTTTAGATTTATAGGAAATTAAAAGCATTCTAAGCCTGATAAAAATCCTATTTTAGCGAGTTAATCCTTTCGGGAAGCGTAAAACCTTCCCTTTTTTCTTTTTTTAAAAGGTTATTATAATTATTATATATGATTAAAGCATGTAAAATTTGTAAAAAATAAATTAATTACTATTAATAAGAGTTATTGGAGTATAGATCGATGAAAAAGATTATTAGAAACTCACGTAAAGCTCAAAGTATTCTCGAATTTGTTATTATTGGTGCAGTTGTTAGTGTTGCGGCATTTGTTTTCTTATCTCCGTATGCTGATAATATAAAAAGCCAATTTCTTAATCTTGCTCCTCAAAAATCTGTTGATATTGCTAAGCCTGCTGCAATGTTGGCTTTATTCGGGCAAAATTCAAATAAGGTGTTAAGCTCATTGTCTGCACTACAAAGTTCTAACGATCTAAATGCAAAAACTTTTGCAAATGATGCTAATAATGCTATTTCTGCTGTTTCAGCTATCAAGAGCGGAAATTCCGAAAATGTATCAGACGATGCGTTGATTAATATTGTAAATACTCTTGCAAAAAACTCCAAAGAAAACACTTCTGAAACTTCAGGCTCTGTTGCAAGTTTTATTTCTGCGTCTAGCTCTGATTTAAAGGGTAATGATGCAACATCAGCTCAAGATCTCATAACCGAATTGAAAACTCAGTCAATAAGTCTTAAAACAGAAGCAAGTCTTGTGTCTACAGCAAATAGTCTGGCTTTAGAAATAAAAAATGAAATTGCTTCAGGTCGAATTACAAAAGAAAACCTAGCTTCCATGGGAGCAAATATTGATAATCTTGACACTTTCTTCAAGCAAAGTTATGAAATTTCATCTGATACGGCTAAACCGATTAGTAATTTTGTGAATACTTTGAACTTTGCAGATTGCCTTGTGAAAAAAGGGTTTGGTTCTTCGGCTATTTCATTAAAATATTCTCAGCTGAAAACACAAACTAAAAAAGCCTTAAAATAAGCAAAAAAATAAGGGACATAACGTCCCTTATTTTTTTAATTAATTATTCGCCTATAATAGCGTCATTGATTTCATTGATAAGTTTATCAGGATCAATTCCGTGTACTTTTGCTCCTGCTTCAAGGTTTTCAAATCTTGCAGCTGCGCAACCGATACATCCTAATCCGTTTCTTGCAAATACTTCAATTGTTTCAGGATATGTTTGAACAATTTCCATAATGCTCATATCTTTTGTTACTTTGTTCTCGCTCATGGCTTTATCCTTCCTCTTCGGTTAATTCTGTTTAGAATCATTCTAATTTCCTGCTATATTATATAACATAATTTCTAATAGTAATAGAGTATAATTGTTTAACATTAAACTTTTTTATTTGCTATTGTTTAAAAAATTATTACAATAGTGAAAGTAGACAAATGGGAGTAACTTATGCAAAAAAGTTTTTTCTTAGGACTGTTTAGTAATAAAGACGACAAACCTGTCGGACTTGTTTCATTAGGTATAAAAAAAAATAACGTGGCATCTAAGAAAAATTCTTTTGCTAATAATTACGAGCCTATCAATCTAGGAATAAAAGTCTATGACGATAAAAAGATTTTAACAATAAATGACTTTATGGATTAGTTTTTAACAGTTTTCGCCGGGGTCTTTGTTTTCATCCAATAACTTTTTAAAATCTGATGGTTTTAAGTCTTCAACAAACTTTTTAAATTCTTCAGCTTCTTCCTGATCTTTTCTTTTGTCAGTAGAAACAGTTCCGCTTGAGATAACTTTTGGCGAAACCATTATAGGACTTTCAGTTCTTAAAGCTACAGCTATTGCATCTGAAGGTCTTGTATCAATAATAATTTCGTTTCCATCTTTATCTTCAAGGTAGATATTTGCATAAAATGTTTCATCAGAATAGTCATATATTTCTATTTTTTTAAGAGAGTGATTCATTGCTTCAAGTAAAGTTACTATTAAATCATGAGTCATCGGTCTTGAGGTTTCAATTCCTTCAATATGTCTGATTATTGCACTTGCTTCTGCAGAACCGATCCATATAGGAAGTGCTTTTCTATTTTCGGTATCGCTTAATACTACTATGGGAGATCCTGTTCTAGTATCAAGAGCAATTCCCATCACTTGCATTTCTATCATAATTTATCCTTAATAGTTTTTGTTGGTATAAAAAATATTTCTTATATATTATAGCTTAATTATAAAGTTCTCAAGTAATCTTGTACATCATGAACAATTATTTCACTATTTTCGTCAGGTTTTAAATAAACTTTTTTTATACCTGCATTGATTATAAATCGTTTGCACAATATACAGACCTGATTATGACCATACACATATAAATAAGCATCTTTACATGATTTTCTTCCAATTTGAATTATTGCATTTTGTTCGGCATGAATACTTCTGCACGTTTCATACATAGTCCCTGAGGGGATATTATTTTCTATTCGATAGCATTTTTTATATTCTAAACATGATTTTACGCCTGATGGAGTGCCGTTATATCCTGTTGAAAGGATACGTCTGTCTTCGTCAACTATAACCGCTCCGACATTTGCTCTTATGCAATTTGATCTTATTGCTGCAACTTTTGCAAATTCAAAAAAATATTCGTCCCATTCAGGTCTTTGTTTCATTCTTAACTCTCCGTATCAAATAATTTTTTTTGATAAATTTTACTTAAAAAAGATTTTCTATGCCATTCACATTCGCCATGTTCTCTTATTGCGTTTATATGATGTTTTGTAGGGTAGCCTTTGTTTTTATGCCATTGATATATGGGAAATTCTTCTGAAAGTTTAAGCATAAGCTCATCTCTTTCAACTTTTGCAATAATACTTGCAGCGGCAATTGATGCCGATTTAGAATCTCCTTTTATGACAGCTGTTTGTTCTGCATTGATTTCTTTTATTTTGAATTTACCGTCAACTAAAATCATTGAAGGTTTAATCGGGGTTAGTTCTTTTATTAATTCTTCCGATGCTTTTTTCATTGCAAGAAGCGATGCTTGAAGAATATTATATTTTTCAATATCTTCAACAGTTGCCCAGCTTATTTTAAATTTAGCTACTTCTTTTAAATCTTTTGCTAACGACTTTCTAAGAGTCGGATTTGACGAAAAACTTTTAGAATCATCAATATATTTTATAATCTCTAAGGTTTCTTTATTAAAGTTTGGAAAATGTAAAGCACAAGCCGAAACAGGACCTGCTAACGGACCTCTTCCGGCTTCATCCGTACCTATTAAACAATAATTATTTGAAAAATCATTGTCGAAATCAGTTAATTGTTGAATCTTGCTCTGACGGGATACTTTCAAGCGTGATTTTCCCTATTCTTCCATTTCTAAAATCAGATAAAATCATTGATGCTGCTCTTGATATATCAGGTTGCCCCTCTCGAATTATCCAGTTTCTTGAATTTGCAATTTCTGTGAGATCAGGAGCTGTACCTTTATCAGTAAGTTTATAGTTGCTTAGAAGGAGGTGAGGATATCTTTCATAAAGTTTATTCACCAGTTCTTGAGCTACTTCAACAAGATCATAAGCGTTTTCACTTACGGAATTAACTATAGCAAGATTTACAGCTTTATCCTGATTATCAAGCTTCATAGGAATTATTCCCGGAGTGTCAAGGAGTTCGAGTTTAGGATTTACCCTTACCCATTGAGAAGTTCTTGTAACTCCTGCTTTTGCGCCTGTTTTTGCTTTTGTTGTTTTTATCAGTTTATTAATAATGCTGGATTTACCAACATTAGGCATACCAATTACCATTACTCTTACAGGTCTAGGGAGCCTGCCCTTTGCTACTAGCTGGTCAATCTTTGGCTTTCCTAGCTCTACTGCTACTTTAATGATTTGGGAGATATCCTTCACAGAAGTGGTATTTGTAAGCAAAACGGGACATCCTGTCTTACTTTGCAGAAACTTTATCCAGTCGTCGCAATATCTGCTGTCTGCAAGATCTGCTTTGTTAAGAATTAACAATCTGGGTTTGTTTCCTGCAAGTTTTTCGATGTCCTCGTACTTGCTACTTAATGGAATTCTCGCATCAACTACTTCTACAATAATGTCAACAAGAACTGTTTTTTCTTGAAGTTTTCTCTCTGCCTTTGCTATATGACCGGGGTACCAATGTATAGAAGGCATAATTAATTATTTTCTTGCTTTTTCTTTAATACGTGTAGCTTTACCTGTTAAGCTGCGTAAGTAGTATAACTTAGCTCTTCTAACATCGCCTCTTCTAAGGATGGTAATGCTTTCAACTCTTGGTGAATGGATTGGGAATACTCTCTCAACTCCAACACCTTGGAATACTCTTCTAACAGTAACTGTTTTGTTGATTCCGCTTCCACGTTTTTTAATTACAACGCCTTCGAAATACTGAGTTCTTTCTTTGCTGCCTTCTTTAATTCTAACACCGACTTTTACGGTATCTCCCGGGTTTACTTCAGGAAGATCACTTTTAAGAAGCGCTGTTTCAATTTCTCTGATAATTAAATTCATTGTTCTTATCCTTGTATTATATTGCCGATTACTAAATATTCCACAATTATATATATGCTAACATGATAAAAAAAACATGTATAGCCTGTTTGCATGACTATAAAATCATATAAATACAATACTATTAGAAAAAAAAAACTTATTCAAGAGCTTGTGTTATAGTTTATGTCTTTTTTAAAAAAAATGTTCTAAAACTTTCATAATCATCTTAAAATAAAATAGAACCAATTAATCGGGAATAACAAAATGAAAAAAAATATTTTTTATATATTAATAGTGTCTTTCTTAATGACTAAGGCTGTTTTTGCGAATGGAAAAGCAGAACAGATTAAAATTTCAGATGATAGAATAATAAAGCAGCAAGCTGTTATTTTTTATGATAACTCTAATTATCAAAGAGCTTTAGACTATTTTATGAGTTTAAATGATAAAAATTTAACTGATGATGTTTTGTTACTTATTTCAAATTGTTTTGATTCTTTAGGTGACGAAGAAAACGCTGTGGCTTATTTGAAAAAAGCTGTAATGATTAATAATAAAAATCCTAATTTGTATTATAATCTTGGGGTTTTATATTTTAATAAAGATAATTATAGGCTTGCTCTTCTCTTTTTTAAACAAGCTGTATCGATTAATAATAAATTTTCTCAGGCCGATTACAACCTTGCAAATTGTTATTTTAATCTGAATGATTATAAAAATGCCACAAAATATTATAAAAAAACTATTTTAAATGATCCTAAAAACCTCGATGCTTATTATAATATTTCTGTTTCTTATGGTCTTATAGGAAAGAAAAAAGAATCAAAACAATATAATGATAGTTATAATCAGTTGAAAAAAGTTTTAGAGGTTAAAAATTAAACCTGTTCTTTGATTAAAATACTGTCTTCAAGCTCTTGTATGTGATCTTTAATTACTTTTGTGCTTTCTTCGTCAGGATTTAATTCAATATACCTTTTAAAGGTTTCTATTGCTTCCGTAAAATCCCCGTGTTTTTCAAGGGCATAAGCTAGGTTATTGTAAGCAATGGCATAATCAGGCTGAACTTCAACGGATTTTTTATACATTTCTATTGCATCATCAACTTCACCGTTGCAATATAAAGCCAATCCTAACTGATTATAGGCTTTAGCCGATTTTGGATTGATTTTTATAACATTATTGCAATATGCGACAGTTTCCTGCCACATTCCTTTTTTAGCAAAATTAATAGCAAGGCGATAATGAGCCTCTTCAAGTTCAAATTTAAGCTCAACAGCATTAGTATAATATTCTATTGCCGCATTTAAGTGATCAAGAGAGTTTTCTTTTTCTCCTTTTTGGTCATAAGCGGTAGCTAAGCCTAATAAATAATCAATATCTTTTGTATTCAGACTTAAAGCTCTTTTGAAATGTGGAATGGCATCATTGTAATACTCCATTTCACTATAAGTCAGAGCAAGATTATAATGACAGTCTGCATCGTTGTCTTTAAGTTCGACTGATTTTTTAAAATGTTCGGCTGCGTTAGGGAGTTGTTTTTTAGTAAGATTTATTACTCCCAGATTATAATGAACGTCAGAATCATCAGGATTAAGTTCTAGTGCTTTATTCAAATATTTTTCGGCTTCCGAGGATTTACCGAGTTTCATATAGCTGAGCGAAAGGTTATATAAAGCTTCGGGTTTGTTTGCATCAAGAATTGAGGCAGATTTAAACAAATTTACCGCTTTATCGAACATTCTGTTTTCAAAGGCTTCAATTCCTTTGTTATATTCTGTTTCATATTGTTTTTTCATTTTGTTGAGCTTAGGGATAATTAGAATTACCAGAATTGAAGATAATATAGCCAATAAGCACATGCATATTATTTTTATCATTATATTTCCGTTACTTAAACTTATTACGGCTGATGCGTTCAATTTTAACATATTTCTAGGTCTGATGCATATTAAGTCATAATTTATAAATGAAATTCAATTCAAAATAAAAGCCCCGAAGGGCTTAATGGTATCATTTGAGGGGATTGGGAGTTTGATTTTGTATTAAAAAACTTCGTCTTTTAATATATCTATGACTATTTGAAAATGATGACGAAGTTTTTGATGTTTTGCTTTATATATTTCATTCTCAAGGTAATCAATAGCTACTCTTCTTATATTTCTGAAAATACCGATTCTTGCGGCTCTGTATAAGGGATAAGGGTCAACAGGAGCCAGTTCTACTAATTTTTCTAACTTTTTTTTAGAAACTTCCCTAAGAAAGTTAGTCTTGTGCGTCATGATTTTACCTTTTCCTTAAACGATAATAAATAATATTTGCTTTTAATTGAAATGTTTAAATAACCCTTGTTGAAGGGAGATAAGCGATTAAATTAAGATAATAATTATTAGGTAGTTATAATAAACAAAGTGGCAATAAAAAATTGCCACTTTTACTAAAAAAAATAAAATATTTTTTATCCGAGTTCGTCTGCACGTCTTGCGGTTTTTATTACGGTTCTTATTAAAGATGCTCTAATGTTATCTTTTTCCATTGAATAAAGTCCTTCAGCAGTTGTTCCCGCAGGGGTTGTTACTTCATCTTTTAGTATTGAAGGGTGTTTCCCTGTTTCAAGTATCATTTTAGCTGCTCCTAAAGCCGTTTGTGCCGCAAGTTCAAGAGCAACGTCTTTTCTTAATCCTAACTTGACTCCTCCGTCAGCAAGAGCTTCAATTATTAAGTACATAAAGGCAGGGCCGCTTCCGCTTATTCCTGTAACTGCATTGATAAATTTTTCTTCAACTTCAATAGCTCGCCCAAGTTTTGAAAAAAGCTCTTTAATGTAACTTAAAGTTTCATCTGAGCAGTATTTACCTTTGCATAATGCGCTCATCCCTTCACCTACAAGAGCAGGTGTGTTAGGCATTACTCTTACAACAGGAATTCCAGAATCAATTGACTGTTCCATTTTTTTAGTTGAAACACCTGCCGCAATTGAAACAATAATTTTATTTTTATTCAAAGAACCGTTTATTTCTTTTAAAACAGTTTCTACAAAATGAGGTTTTACACAAATTATTATAATATCAGAATTTTGGACAACTTCATTGTTGTTTTTGCAAAAATTTATTTCAAGATTGTGTTTTAGTGCTTTTACTGTGTTTAAGTCAGGCTCAAAAGTGTAAATATTTTCTGTTTTTGTAAAATTAGATTTTAATACCCCATTTATTATGGCCTGAGCCATTTTCCCCGCTCCGATAAAACCTATTTTTTTCATTTTTTATCCTTTTTTTAAAAAAAATTTCTATATACATATTTGAATTTATTCATGCTTTTGTTAAGCTTTTTATATCAAATATTTGTTTGACTTATTTTTGATTGTGTATTACATGTTCATGATAATATAGAAAAGCTAATTGACGTATATAATATAACCTAAAATTTTACAATAAAAAGGAGCCGGATAAATGAAACGTACACTCGAAGGAACAAAAAGAAAAAGACAACGTGTAAGCGGATTTCTAGTAAGAATGGCTACACCTGGCGGAAAAAGCGTTATTTCAAGAAGAAGAGCTAAAGGACGTCATCGTCTTGCAATTGTTGCAAAGAAAAGAGCTTAATTAAAAGTGCTTGAAAAAGCTCAAAGGCTAAAAAACAGCAGTGAGTTTAAGACAGTTTATAACCTGAAAAGGTCTGTCGCTAATTCATTGCTGATTTTGTATGTTGGAAAAAAAAAGGATAATTCTCTTATAAAGCCTCGTGTCGGTTTTGTTGTCGCTAAAAAAATTCATAAACGTGCAACAAAAAGAAATAGAGTTAAGCGATTAATAAGAGAATCTTACAGAAACTTTTTGCGATCTCATCCGTCAAAAGATATTACATGGCAACGATTAATATTTTTAGCTCGCTCACCTATGTTAGATGCGAAATATGAAGATGTTTTACATGCTGTGGAAGATTGTTTAAGAAAAGTTGAAAAATTTTCTAACTATGAATGAATTTATAAAAAATATTTTTATTAAAATAATTAAAGCCTATCAGCTTTTTTCAAGATATACACCGAAATCGTGTCGATTTCATCCGACATGCTCTGAATATACGAAACAGGCTATAATTAAATATGGAATTACAAAAGGAATAATACTAGGAACGAAAAGAATATTAAAATGTCATCCGTTCCATTTAGGAGGTTATGACCCTGTTCCATAGTTGTTTTTTTGATAAAATTTTTACCAGAGTCACTGCAAATAAAAATAATAAAATGAGGGAAGAATAGTGGATTTCACAGCAATTACAATCGGGATTTTAAAGGCATTAAGCCATATAGCAGGTGGTTATGGCTTTGCGATAATACTTTTAACTGTTATTGTAAGATTAAGCCTTTGGCCATTTGCTGTTTCACAGCAAAAATCAATGAAAAAAATGCAAGAGCTTTCTCCAAAACTTAAATTGATTCAAGACAGATACAAAAGCGAGCCACAGGTTCTTCAGAAGAAAATGGCTGAATTCTATAAAGAGCATAGCTTCAATCCTTTCTCAGGTTGCTTTACTATGTTAATTCAGTTACCTGTGTTTTTTATTTTATACGGAGCGTTAGCAAGTCCACAATTTAATGAAATCGCAGGAAAATCATCTTTCTTGTTCATTAATCAATTAAATGCACCAATACAAAGTCATGCGGGTAAAGTCGGTGATGGTATATTTGGGGTTAATCCTAATGATAAATTCATAACTGAAAAAACAATAAAAGTAACTACAAAAGACGGTAAAACTTCAACTATTGATTTAAAAAATCCTAATAAAGCCGTTGAAGTTCAAGGTAAAATAGTTGCAGGATATCCAATGGATTTAAAAATTAATCTTCCTGAATCAACAGAATTGAGCTTTGATCAAATTAATCCTATCAAATCAGCCGTAGTTCCTGTTGTAAATAATGCAACAAAAGAAATAGAAAAGTTAACATTTGAGAAAAAAGGCGATTTACTTGTTTCAACTGTTAAAACTGAAAAAGTAAAAACAAAAATTCATTTTGATGTATTAATTTTAGCGCTGTTATTTGGCGGATCTATGCTGATTTCACAAAAATTCATGTCTAAATCAATGAAAAATGATAATATGGACCCTGCTCAAAAAGCTATGCAGGATCAAATGTCAAAACTTTTACCTGTTATGTTTATCCCAATGTTCTTATTCGTTCCAATTCCTGCCGGTGTTTTCCTTTATATGATTGTCAGCAACGTAATACAGATTGGTCAGACAGTTATAATAAATAAAATGCTTGAGTCAGAGCAATCTGTAAGTGAAGCTAAAGTAACCGTAGTCGAGTAAAAATGGCTTTAAACTTGTTAAATGATACAATAGCAGCAATAACAACCCCGCTTGGTACAGGTGGGGTTGGCGCTGTTAGAATAAGTGGCGATAAGGCTTTAGAAACAGCAGGAAAAATTTTCTCTTCTTCCCTTAATAATAAAATCCTTCCTGAATTTAAGGCCAATCGTATTTATCATGGCTGGGTTTTTGATAATAATAATCTTGTTGATGAGGTTATATTATTGGTTTTTAAAGCACCTAAAAGCTTTACGGGTGAGAATATTGTTGAAATTCAATGCCATGGCGGTATTAATGTAGTTAAGAATATACTTAAACTCGTTTTAAAAAATGGAGCAAGATTAGCTGAGCGTGGTGAATTTACAAAACGTGCATTTTTAAACGGAAAAATGGATTTATCTCAAGCAGAGGCGGTTTTAGATCTTATAAATTCAAAGACTGATCGTTTCTCTCAAGTATCAGCCTATAATTTGACGGGAAAACTTTCCGAAAATGTTAATAATATTCGTTCAGAGCTTTTACATATAGTTTCAGAGATAACGGCTGCCGTTGACTTTCCTGAAGACGTTGAAGAGCCTGATTATGAATATATTAAGAATAAAATACTAGATACAATTTTAAAAATTGAAAGCATTTTAAATCGTTCAAAAAATTCTGATTATTTGCGTAATGGCATAAAAATAACACTTGCAGGAAGACCCAATGTAGGAAAATCTTCCTTATTTAACGTGCTTTTAAATGCAGACAGAGCAATTGTAACAGATATTCCAGGTACTACCAGAGATACAATATCAGAAACCATAGATATAAATGGAATACCTGCTGTTTTAACAGATACTGCTGGGATTAGAGAGCTTGAAAATCAAACCGGAAACAATTATGTTGAATCTCTAGGTATTAATATTTCAAAATCTTCAATAAAAGAAGCTGATGTTGTTATATTCTTATTTAGCCTTGCAGAGGGATTAACAGAAGAAGATAAATTGATTTTAGAAGAAATACAGGAAAAGCCTATAATTAAACTGGGTACAAAATCAGATTTAATGAGCCAATGTCAATTGGATTTTGAATATCTGCCTATTTCTTCAAAAACTCTTAATGGAATAGATAGCTTAAAAGACCAAATAGAACAAACAGTTTTACATGAAAAAATTGAAGGCAATTTAGAATTTTCAACGAATACAAGACAGAAAGAATGTTTAACAAGGGCAAAGGACTCTTTAATGCTTGCGTTTGATGCGGCAGAGTTTGGGCAAATACAAGATTTAATTCTGATTGACTTAAAAACAGCTCTTATTTCATTGGGTGAAATAACAGGTGAAATCATCTCGGATGAGATTTTAAATAATATTTTTGATAATTTCTGTATAGGTAAATAATTAAGCTTTTTCTTGAGTTTTTTCTGCTATATTTGCCGCATCCTCTGTGGTTTCAAATTCTTTACCTTTAGCGGAAAGATTATTGCCGTCATATAGCTTTTTAAGTCTATCCATTGCAAATAGAAGGTCTCTTTTTATAATGTTAGAGGACTTTTTAATTTCATTTACTGTTACAGTTCCATCTAGTGTTTCGGTGGAATCTTCAAACATAAAATGGGTTAATTTCTCTTCGGGATCAAGTTTTCCATTTTTATTAAAATCAAGAATAAAACCTAAAAGCCCAATATCCTTTGGTGTGATTTTTCCATCACCGTCTTTATCTTTATAAAGTCGCAGGATATTTTCTTTACAGAATTTTAATCCTAAGGCAATACTGAATTTTCCTGTTTGCGGATCAATTTCTGTATATTTGATGCCTTTAACGGGTTGTTTTTCTGTTTTGATTTCTGTTGGTGGTTGTTTTGGTTTGGCGTAGATAGGAGGCCTGTTATAACCGTTTATTTTTGTCATTTTACGCCTTCCTTTTAATCTATAAGATAAATTATATCAAATCTTTTAAATTAAAGATGAACTTCTTTAAAAAAAGTAACTATCTATATAAAACATCAAAACTTTATTAATTGATAGACGATAAAAAAATAGTAAAAATTACAGAGTTAATTCCATTGTAATATTTCCACGCTCAAAGCAACTGTGTCTGTTTTCTTCGCTTTCTATAAATCCGAATTTTTTATATAAAGTTATTGCAGGTATTAATTTTCGACTGCTTACAAGATATAATTTTTTAATACCTTTTTCTTTTGCCAGTTCTATTAATGCAAGAACAAGTTTTTTTCCTGTTCCAAAACCTTTGTACTTTTCAGTTATGCTTAATTTACTTAATTCAAAAATACCATCGGCTGCTTTTATGAGTGAGCCTGTCCCGATTATTTCATTGTTGAATTTGGCAAATAAAATTGAACCACCTGTATTTATTACATTTTTTTCAGGGTTTGATAATATTTCTCTATCAAGTTCTTCAACATAAAAATATTTTTCCAGCCATTCGGTATTTAAATTTAAAAAGGCTTGTCTGTGTTCTTCATTGTCTTTTTCAAAATGAATTATTTGGGTATTTTCATAATTTGAATTTGTATTCATAATTTTATATTACCTCATTATTTTAATTATTAAAGAGTTAATTCCATTGTTACATCGGCTCTTTTTGTATACTGATGCCTGTTTTCCTTACTTTCAATAAAACCTAATTTTTTATACAAAGCTAATGCCGAAGTTAATTTATTGCTACTTATCAGATATATTTTTTTGATTCTTTGTTCTTTTGCCAGCTCAATTAGTGAAAGAACTATTTTTTTACCGAGGCCAAAACCTCTATAAGTTTCAGTTATACATACTTTATTTAATTCGTAATTTCCGTCTTTAGCTTGTGAAATAGCTCCTGTGCCAACTATTTTGTCATTAAATTTAGCGAGTAAAATAAATCCGTCATTTTTTATAATAGTTTCTTCAGGATGTAATAATACTTCCTTGTGAAGTTCAGCAACATCAAAATATTTTTCCAGCCATTCTAAGTTTAAGTTTAAAAAGGCTTGTCTGTGTTCTTCATTATCTTTATTAAAGTGGACGATCTGTGCGTTTTCGTAATTTTTATTTGTTTTCATAGTTATTATTAACCTCATTATTTAGTTATCTTTAAAGGGTTAATTCCATTGTAATGTTAGGCTGTTCAAGATTACTGTGCCTATCTTCTGTGCTTTCAATAAAACCTAATTTTTTATATAAAGATATTGCTGCTACTAATTTACCCTTAGTTGTTGTCAGGTATAATTTTTTAATTTCTTTTTCTTTTGCTAATTCTATTAATGAGGAGACAAGCTTTTTGCCTATTCCGTTGCCTTTATGAGATTCTGTTACACTTATCTTGTTTAATTCGTACTTTCCGTCTTTAGCTTTTGAAATAGCACCTGTTCCCACTATTTTGTCTTGAACTTTAACAAATAAAATAGATCCATCATTATTTAGTATATTTTCTGGTTTTGATAGCATTTTTCTATCAAATTCTGCAACCCAAAGATATTTTTCCAGCCATTCTAAGTTTAAATTTAAAAAAGCCTGTTTGTGTTCTTCATTATTTTTTTCAAAATGAATTATTTGGGCATTTTCAAAATTTGAATTTTTTACAAATGTTTCAAAAAAAGGCTTAGTCCTGACAGTATTTTCAAATTTATTTAAAGCCTCCCAAATGTCTATGCCTGAATCATTTGAGATTTCTTCCACTGTTTTATTGATGATAGTCCAAGTTGGTTGAAGTTTGTTAAGTAATAACTCGCCATCTTGCGTTAAATATAATTTTTTAACTCTTTCATCTTGTGAAAACTTTTTAGTTTCAATAATACCTTTTTTAACCATTTGTGTTGTAAATTGACTTATGGCTGCATGTGATACACCTATTATTTCTGATGCCTGAACAATTGCAATACCGGGTTGTTTTGAAATTAAGTAAAATAAGGGAAACCATTTAGGTTCAAAATCAATATTCGCATATTCGTAAATTTTTTTGCCGTCATCCATCATTAAGTCACTTATAGCTTTTAGTCTGCTACCTAACATTAATAACCCGATATTATTAACAAATTCTTTTCGGGAGTTTATGCTCATAGTTAATTTGCCCTTTTTTATAACTTAGGAATGATTTTAGCAATCAAAATTAAAATATGCAAGCACTTACGTAAGTTGTTACATAAATATAAAAATTAATAATTTACAGCAAAAAGCGAACTATTTGATTCACTTTTCAAAACTTTAGTTGGACGTTTTTTTTAATCATACTAAAATAGATATATAAGACGAATTTAATTTAATTAAATATAAAGTTTTAGTTTTAAAAAAAGTTTAAGTTGGTGTTATCCCTATGCGTTCTATAACAAAAGAAAAATTATGGGAAGAAATCCTTGTGAAATTGGCAGAAGATCTTGAAATGCCTGCATTTGAATCATGGATAAAACCCGTAAAACCTATTGATGTAAATAATGAACATTTTACAATCACTACAAATAATACTCTTAGCAAAGAATGGATTTATAAAAATTACTCCAGACAAATAAAAACATATATCCATGAAATAACAGGGCAGCATCTTGAGCTTAAAATTAATGTAGAATTAACAAGGGAAGCTGATTTTCCAAAACAAGAACCAACGAAAACAAAACATATTTCGCTTAGTGAAAATCAAATTGATGCGATGCGAAGTATTTCCAATAATCTTAATTTAAAATATACATTCGATACTTTTGTAATCGGTCCTCATAATAAGTTTAGCCATGCCGCCGCAAGAGCAGTTGCTCAAAATCCCGGTAAATCACATAATCCGTTGTTTATCTATGGTGGTGTGGGACTTGGCAAAACTCATCTTATGCAGGCTATAGGGCATTATATCCTTGCAAATCATAATCACCTAAAGCTAAAATCCACAAGTACAGAGATGTTTACCAATGACCTTATAAACTCCATAAGAAATGATAAAATGCTTCAATTTCGTATGAAATATAGACAGGTTGACGTTCTTTTACTTGATGATATTCAATTTATTGAAGGTAAAGCTCAAACGCAGGAAGAAATTTTCCATACCTTTAATGATTTATATGAAGCAGGTAAACAAATTATTATAACAAGCGATAGGCCGCCAAAAAGCATTTCAACCCTTACAGAAAGGCTGCGAAGCCGATTTGAATGGGGTCTTCTTGCTGATATTCAAGTTCCTGATATTGAAACAAGGCTTGCAATTCTTAAAAACAAAGTAGAAAGGGATAAAATGAATGTCCCTGACGAAGTACTTGAGATAATTGCAATTGCTTATCAGAATAATATCAGAGAGCTTGAAGGAGGATTAAACAGAGTTGTAGCTTATGTTAGCATTAATGATTGCGCTATGACTGTTGATGTAGTGAAAAGTTTACTTAACTTCTCAGGCTCAAGCTCTAAATTAAGTATAGATAAAATAATTGAAATGACTGCACAGTATTTTAAAATGGAGCCTTCTGACATAAAAGGACAAAGCCGTTCAAAAGATATTTCAAATGCAAGACAAATTGCAATATATCTTACAAGAGACATGACAGGCTCAAGTTTCCCTAATATTGGCGATGCTTTCGGAGGAAGAAAGCACACGACAATTCTATATTCTTTTGAAAAAATGAAAGAAGAAATGGCAACAAACAAGAAACTCGCCGATACTATCAGCGAGATTTCTAAAATGGTTACTCAAAATTGTCGTTAAAACTTTCCTTCTTTTAAAATTTCTTCGAGAGGTTTTCTATCGTTAGGAAAATCCTTTTCTTTCATATCATGTGGTAAGACTTCCTTATCGCCTAAATATCCTACTGCAATAGCGACCATTACCGTATATTTATCTTTTGGCACATTAAGAAGTTCATAGGCCTTTTCTGAATTAAAGCCTGCCATTGCATGAGCATAAAGCCCCATTTTTCTAGCTTGTAATGCCAAAGACATCCACGCTGAACCACAATCAAACTGAGCCGAACTATTTGGTTCACCATTATAATTAAAGCTGTTTCTTGCAAAAACATAGATTAAAAGCGGTGCTTTATTAGCCCATAACTGGTTTTTTTCAACAAGAATACTGTTAAAAATTTCTAAATCTTTATCTTCTTTTGCATACAAGAAAAGCCATGGCTGCTCGTTAAAACAAGACGGTGACCATCTTGATGATTCAAATAGCCTTAAAATAGTTTCATCATCAAGTTTTTGACTTGAAATAGCTCTTGGAGACCAACGATCAAGAAACATTGCATCTATTTCATGTTCAGGATGTCTATTATTTAATATATCCGTCATAATGTATTCCTTCTGAAAAAAGATAATTAACTATAATGAAGCTAAAACCTCATCAACATGACCTTTTACTTTAACATTGCTCCATACTTTTTTAATTAAGCCGTCAGAGCCTATTATAAAAGTCGATCTGATTATACCCATATAGGCTTTACCATACATCTTCTTTTCGCCATAAGCATCATAAGCCTGTGCAACAGCTTTATCTTTATCGCTAAGTAATATAAAATTCAGACTTTGATTTTCCTGAAAACCTTTATGACTTTTTACGCTATCGGGACTTACGCCAACAACTAAAGCCTTAGAGCTTAATCTGTTTAAATTATCTCTAAAATCGCATGATTCCTGAGTGCAACCAGGTGTATTATCTTTCGGATAGAAATATAATACTATATTTTTTTCTTCTTTTAATAATTCTTCAAGAGCAAACGTTTGTTCGTTTCCTTCTGAGTCAATTCCTTCTAAATTAAAGGCAGGTGCTTTATCTCCAATATTTAACATTCTTAAATTCTCCCGACTTGGTGTACTTTAAAAATATAATATACTAAAATGTATTAAAGTAAAAATCTTTTTCTTCATATTAAGGCAAAAAAAAGAACCTAATAAATTAGGTTCGTGTACTGTCTGGAATTAAGAATAGCTGGAAGTATGAAAAAGATCTTTATTATAATGCTATTTTTCTAATGTCTATACAATTAACCACAAGAATATTCTTGTGGTTAATAAATTTAATATTTACTTGTACAACTGTCTAATGTCTTTGATGAAAAGCGTTGTTATCACTGCATTTATGTCCATGATAGGTTAAGTATCCGCACTTTTCGCAAATCTTATTACAAGGCTCAAGATGTATTGTTATTACAGAATTTTTTATTTCTTCCATTAATTCGTTTTCAATTACATCACATAGGTCATGTCCGTCTTTTAAGGTAATATCGCTTGGTAAAACCAGAATAAGGTCAATTAGTTTTTCCGAGCCGGATTTTCTTGTCTTAATACTTCTTATTTCTACTATCTCTTTAGGCATATACACTTTTATTTTTTCTCGTATTATTTTATTGTCTTCTTCGGGTAGACTTGAATCCAATAAATTACCTATTGCGGTTTTACATATACCATAACCTGATTTTGCAATCATTAAAGCTATTATTATTGCAATGATAGGGTCAATCATAGGTATTTTAGTAAGTTTAATAAGCACCAACCCGCCTAAAACTCCAAAACTTGTCCAAACATCAGCACTTAAATGCTTTGCATCAGCTAAAAGAGCAATAGAGTCAGTTTTTTTACCAACTTTATAAAGATGGCGACTTACACAAATATTAACAACACAAGAAAAAGCCATTACATAAATACCTGCATTTAGCCCTTCCTGAATGGACACACCATGTTTTATCTTATTGAGAGCTTCGTAGATAATATAAACAGTTGCGGCAAAGAGCAGAAGTCCTTCAAATAAAGCTGAAATATCTTCAAATTTGCCATGTCCGTATGGATGATCAATATCTGCAGGTTCTGAGGATTTTTTTATAGAATAATATGCCAAAAAGGAAGCCAATAAATCAGTAAATGAATGAATAGATTCTGAAATAATACTGAAACTTCCTATTAAAAAACCTGTAATAAATTTAGCAACAATAAGTGTAAAATTTGAAATTATAGAAATTAATGCTGCCTGTTTTTTTTGCTTGTTCCTGTCCAAAATTAAATATCCTTAAATAAATTCATCCATATAAAATAGCATAATTATTTTACAAATTTAATAAAAAAATTACTATTAATAATTTTTTTTAACAGTTTTAATGCTATTGAGAGTTAGTGTCAAAGCTATTGAGAGTGAGTATCAAATAGAGAAGAAAAATAAGGATTAAAAGAAATGCTAAATGTAATGCCTTTCACATTAAGCAGCTTAAATGCCGTTGCTAAAAAAACGTTAGTATCAAAAAACACACAAATTAATACCAATAACAACAACAACAATTCAGCAGCATTAATAGCTAATTTAGCTATACTTGCAATTAGTAATAAAAGCTTCATTAGATTTACCTCAAACTCGGAAAATGATCCGCCGCTGATAAATATGCTTAAAACAGGACAATTAAACAAAGAAGAATCATCAAAAACCATTAAAGAAATCTTAAATGATCCCCAAAAAAGTTATAAATTCATTGAGGTTTTAACTCAAAATCCAAGAAAATTAAATACCAATTTACAGATTTTAGAAAATTCTATTGAATCCAGTAGAACCTATGAACTAGTTTATAATGATTACGTTAACGCTTTTTCCAATTTCATAAAGAAATTTTATGAAAAAGCCGAGTCAGCCGAAGAGCTTCTTAAATTCAGCCCTAACTGGAAAACTGACAAATTAGTCGCAAAATATGAAGAAAAAAACGGAGATAGAAATTTAAAAATAGGAAAAATTCCTGAAACTTTTGGCTCACAAGAAACGTTTACTCAACTTGTAACTGAACTTAAAACAGGTGTTAAAAAGACAGAAGAAAAAGAAATAAACGGCACAAACTTTCAAATTAAAAAACTAAGTGGAGGCAAGACGCGTAAAGGAATCTTTAAAATAACAAATGGTGATAATAAATTTATCCTTAAATTTGAAGAGCCAAACGAATATGCAAAAACACTTAAAGCTCAAATGGAATTGCCTGATACAATTGCCACAAACGCAATGATAGATTATTATTTAACAGCTAATAACTGCCCTAATTCCTCTAAAATATATTACTATGACTCAAAATTAAATGCTTCCCTATATGAAAATGTTGAAAGCGATGAAGATGAAGAGTATAGGCAAGAAAAACTTTCTGATTATACAGAGTTGGGAATGTTTTTTAATGACACTTTGGGCTATAAAAATATAATAATGAGTAATCATACTCCTGTAATCATAGATGCAGGACACTCAACCTTCAGTAATGCATTAAAGCCTATGGCTCCCGAATTTACACGTAACCTTCCTAATAACATAGGACAATCTTTTTAAAAGTTGGCAAACAATTAACTTAAAAAATGACTTTTTTTATATTAAAAGAAGTCATTTTTAAGTTAAAATCAATATATTTTTTAAAAAGGATAAATTCATGATTCTTACTAGAAGAATGACTAATGAAGAAAAAGATTCTTTATTAAAAATCAAAGAAAAACACTATTTAACTAATAATTTATTGAAAAATATATTCTCAGCAATCAATGTTGGAACAGGTCTATTATTAGTAATTTTTTTTCTTTCTTTGCTTTTAGGCGGAATTACTGCTCTTGCTGTAATTTGTTTTACGGGGAAAAAACTTATTTATTTTATTCCGAATTTAAAGACTTATTTATCTTACGGAGTTATTATTTTTATCATAATTAATTATGCAATATGGATTTATATAGGAATAAAATCTTATTTAACGCAAAAAAAAGTTGATCAGGAAAATGTGCTAAAAATAGAACAAGAAATAAAAGAAGGGCTTGTCACAGAAGAAACCTATAATGTTGAAGAAGCTATTTGCTTTATTGAAATTGAACATGGTGGCTTATCTTATTTTTTAAAACTTAATGACGGAAGAATTATGTTTATTTATGATTATGAAAGCCCTTGCTGGGATGATGAAGAAGATGAAAACTTATCAGAACAAGAGCTTATCGAAAAAAAACAAGAAAAATTTCTCCCTACAAAAGAAATAAAATTTATAAAATCACCCATCACTAATTTCACAATCAAAGAACAATATCTAGGCGAAAAAATAAAACCTAACGGAATATATGATTTTTTTGATATAGATATACCAGAACATGGCGAATTTATAAACTACAAATGGGACGAACTTATTGATGAGTTATTCAAAAAAAATAAATAAATTTCAAACAAAATCCCCAAAGTATTAAAACTCTGGGGATTTTAGTTGAATTATTGCAATTAAGAAAGAGTTCTAACTTTTTTAGCTCCTGCTCTGTTTCTCCACATTGCAAGAAGCGTACTTGCATTAAAGATACTGGAATAAGTACCGATAAAGATACCTAAAGCCATAGCAAGAACAAAATCTCTTGTTGCCTGACCGCCAAAGAAATATAAAGCAAGCAAGGTTAAAAGAGCAGTTAAAGAAGTATTGATACTTCTTGCAAGAGTTTGGTTGACGCTTGCATTTACTACTTCGTTAAAAGTCATCTTTTTAGCCAAAAATCTTGAATTTTCTCTAATTCTGTCAAATACAACGATAGTGTCATGAACACTAAATCCAACAACCGTTAATATAGCGGTGATAAAAAGACTGTCTATCTCCGTATTAAAGAATAGTCCGAAAATGGAAAACATTCCACAAACAAACAATGCATCATGCAAAAGAGCAAAAAGAGCGAAAACAGCATAATCAAAACTAAATCTGATTCCAAGGTAAAGCACGATTGCTGCAAATGCCAATAACAAGGTGTATCCTGCATTTATGAACAATTCTTTACCAAGTGTCGGACCTATTTGATTCACTTGAAGAAGTGTAGCATCTCCATACTTTTGATTTAACTGCTTTGTTATATTGTTAATCTCGTTGTTTGCGCCTTGAGTTTCCAAAAATCTTGTTCTAATTGTTACAATGGACGTAATCCCGCCTGATTTATTGCCTTTTTTAAGGTCAGAATCAGCATTTTTTAATGAACCTGCTCCTTCTATCTGAACAACAGGATTATCAATACCTTCTTTTTCAAGCATAGACTTTATTTGACCAGTCTGAGTATTTTTTATCTCAGATTTCACTCCATATTGAATAAGACTGCCACCTGTAAAATCTATACCTAATTTAAAAGGTGCATGTGTTGAATAATGAACCGAAGAATAAATCATTGCAACTAAGCCTGGAATTATCAGCACCAAAGAAATGCCTATCCAGAGCCATCTGAATTTTACTACATCAATTATATTTTTTTCTCTAAAAAATGGGCTTGCCATTTTAAATCTCCTTATTTAATTCTGTTGACTTGCAAAAGGATTATTAATCTATTACGCCAAATTTTGCTTTTCTAGGATTTGTATCCTGAAAAGAGGTGCTTTTAGATATCTGATCTGCATTTAAACCAAACCAACCCGGGTGTTTAAGCTGTCCTGAACCAAATATTAAATGCATAAACGTCTTTGTTACCGTAATTGCTGTAAACATACTAACAATAACACCTATTGCAAGAGTAAGGGCGAATCCCTTTACTATGCTTGTTCCAAACATATACAAAATTAAACAGGTTATAATCGTTGTCATATTACTGTCAAAAATACTGGTAAATGCTCTGTCAAAACCTGTATTTATTGCGGTAAATAAGGTTCTTCCCGATTTCAATTCTTCTTTTGTTCTTTCAAATATAAGAATATTCGCATCTACCGCCATTCCGATACTTAAAATAAAACCTGCAATCCCTGCTAACGTTAAAGTAACAGGAACGAGTTTGAAGATTGTAAAAATAAGAAGCGTATATATAGCTAAGGCAATACTTGCGATAAAGCCAGGAACTCTGTAATAACCAATCATGAATAATATAACCACACCGATACCGACAGCACCGGCCATAAGACTTTTTCTTAATGAATCAGCTCCAAGAGTCGGCCCTACCGAATTTTCTTCGATAATTTTTGCAGGAACAGGTAAAGCCCCCGCATTTAAAAGATCAACCATTTTTTTAGCTTCATCATATGTGAATTTACCTGAAATTTGAGCGTTGCCCGTTTCTATCGCACTTTGAACGACAGGAGCCGATTGTAATTGTTCGTCAAAGAATATGGCTAAAGGCTTCCCGACCAACTTTGAAGTAACATCGGCAAATTTAACCTTGCCTTTTGAATTGAATTGAAGGGAAACTACCCATCCACTGGCTTGATCGCTTGCAACTGATGCTTTTTCAAGATCTTTACCCGTAATACCTGTGCTAGTCCAAATAACTTGACCGCTTGGTAAAACTTTTTCTTCTTTGAATTCAAGATTAGCTGTTTTACCTAAAAATTCTTTTGCTTTTTGAGGGTCTTTAATGTTAGGAATTTCAACAATAAGTCTTTTTTCTCCGACTTTTTGAACGACTGTTTCGGCAACACCGATAGCATTTACCCTTTTTTCAATAGAAACTCTTAAAGAATCCATAATTTCAGGAGTAATTACAGGGATATCCTTAGTTGTCTGTGCCTCTAGTACGAGTTTAGAACCTCCCACTAAATCCAAGCCAAGCTTGGTAGGAAACTTAAACATTACGTACATGCTTGCAATTACAAGCACAAAGATGAACAACATCATCCATTTTCTGTTTTTCATTATCCACCGCCTAAATGCGTCTGAAGTACAACACGTTAAATCAAGTTATTTCAATACCAAAGTATATTTCAAACCAATTGAAATTAAAAGCACGACTTGGCTAGTACAGATGTAATCCGTAAAGTATTAAAATTCTTATAATCTTAACCATTGTACCATCATATAAATTAATAAAACAAAAGAGAGGTTCCCCTCTCTTAATTGTTATTGACTCTATGTTAATATTTTAAATGTCCAAATTGCCTACATATACAGCATTTGTCTCAATAAAATCTCTTCTAGGCTCTACTTTTTCGCCCATCAGAATATCGAATAACTCATCGCACATTACAGCATCTTCAATAGTTACCTGAAGAAGAGTTCTATCAACAGGGTTCATTGTTGTTGTCCAAAGCTGTTCAGGCATCATCTCTCCAAGACCTTTAAATCTCTGAATATTAACGCCTTTTTTGCCTCTTTCTTCAACAATCTTTTTAAGATCTTCAAATTGATTTATAACTACTTCAGTCTTATCATCAAGTACAAGTAAAAGATTTTTCTCTTCTTCGATCAAGAAATCTTTAATAACAGGATAAGCATCTTTTATTCTGTTGTACTCAATACTGTTTATAAGAGTAGAAGTAATAATAACAGGCTCTTCAGCATCAGGAACATTTATATTGATACTGTTTTTACCTGTTTGAGCATCAATTTGAACATTTGTTGCAAAATCAGTATCATGGTTATGAAGATACTCTAAGAACATTGCATTAAGCTCTTCAAGTTTTTCAAGATTCTCAAACATTTGAGCGGTAACATTTGTATTAATAAGACTTCTTATGATAATCTCAGGAATCCCATTCATAATAGGATTTTTAAACGAATTATAATAATTTGTCATATTAGCCATCAATTTTACAAGCTCATCGCCTTGACACATTTTATCTTTTAAGTGATCAAACACTACAAGACCGTTAGTGCCTCTTTCTCTTAAAACTTTATCCAAAGCTCTGTTATCGTATAGATATTGAGATTGTTTACCTATGGATATTTTATAAAGAGGTGGTTGTGCAATATAGACATATCCGTTTGTAATTAACGGCTTAGCATATCTATATAAGAAAGTTAAAAGTAAAGTTCTAATGTGAGCACCGTCAACATCAGCATCGGTCATGATGATTATTTTATGATAACGGAGTTTTTCCATTTCAAACTGTTCTTCATCTCTGCTGATTGTTATTCCTAAAGCCTGAATAAGAGATTGAATCTCGTTATTATTATAGATTTTATCAATTCTTGCTCTTTCAACATTAAGAATTTTCCCTCTTAGCGGAAGTATAGCTTGAAACATCCTGTTTCTGCCCTGTTTAGCACTTCCACCCGCAGAGTCACCCTCAACTATATAGATTTCGCATTTTTCAGGTTCTCTATTACTACAATCTGCAAGTTTTCCGGGAAGAGTAGAATTTTCAAGAACGCTTTTTCTTCTTGTTAATTCTCTTGCTTTTCTAGCCGCTTCTCTTGCACGTGCAGCCTGAGTCGCTTTTTCAATAATGGTTTTTGCAATTTTAGGATTAAATTCCATCCATTCAGTAAACTTCTCGCTCACAACACCGTTTACAATGCTGAGAACTTCGCTATTACCCAATTTTTCTTTAGTTTGTCCTTCAAACTGAGGCTCAGGAACTTTAACACTTACAATTGCGGTTAAACCTTCTCTGATATCATCACCGCTGAGATTTTCATCATTTCCTCTGATAAAATTGTTTTTTCTTGCATAATCATTAACAATTCTGGTCAAGGCATTTCTAAAACCTGTTAAGTGAGTACCTCCATGGTGAGTATTAATATTATTTGCGAAACTAAGTACCGTTTCGTTATAAGCATCTGTATATTGAATTGCTACTTCAACATATACGCTATCTTTTGACTGCTCCATATAAATAGGATCAGGGTGAATAACTGTTTTATTTTTATTAATGAAAGCTACATAACTGCCAATACCGCCTTCAAAATGGAAAACCTGTTCATTTTGAGTCTCTTCGTCAATATAAACAATTTTCAGACCTTTGTTTAAAAAAGCCATTTCTCTTAAACGGTTTGCAATTACTTCTCTGTCAATTGTTGTTGTTTCTTTAAATATCTCAGGATCAGGCCAAAAGGTTGTCTTTGTTCCTGTTTTTTCAGCATCTCTTATTTTAGCAACTGGTCCGATAGGTTCTCCTCTAAGATATGATTGTTTATGAACTGAACCGCCTCTTGAAACTTCAACAACCATTTTTTCTGAAAGAGCATTTACTACTGAAGCACCAACTCCATGAAGTCCGCCTGATACTTTATATCCGCCATCACCAAACTTACCGCCGGCGTGAAGAACGGTATGAACGATTTCAAGAGCAGATTTACCTGACTCTTCTTTAACGTCAACAGGAATTCCTCTTCCGTTGTCTTCAACAGATACGCTTTCATCTTTATGGACCGTAACTCTAATCTCGCTGCAATAACCTGCTAAAGCTTCGTCAATTGAGTTATCAACAATCTCATAGACAAGGTGATGAAGACCTTTTTGGCTGGTAGAACCAATATACATACCAGGTCTTAATCTGACCGCTTCAAGTCCTTCGAGAACCCTGATATTATCAGCATTATAACTTTGAGAAGGTTGTTCTATCATATTTTTTTCCTGCTTTACTATCACTTCTAAATTTATTCATGTTAAATTCTATCGCAGACAAAGCGACTAAACAATAACGCTTAATTTTATTGAAGTTTCAGCTTAATTCTTTTTAATTAAGAAAAAACTTAAATTATTAATACTTTTTTAACCAATAAGCCTTTGGCGAAACAATTGACAGATTACCCAAAAGATAAACCGACTTCGCCTCATTAGTCTTAAATGACTTTAATACTTTATATTTGTTCAAAAGCTGCTGTTGAAGTTGCATATCTCTTATAATTTTCCTTTGCTCATTAAGGGCTTTTGCCTCTTCTTTTAATTCTTTATATTTTTCCCTGCATTCCTTTGACCATCCGTTATAAATACAGCTTTCAGAAAAAACCAGAAATGGTGTATCAGGATAATCCCTACAAAGCTGCGGTCTGTCTTCATGAATCAGGCAACTGTTATTTTCTCCGATAAATCTACAATGATAAAAAACAATTTCATTAGGATTAATTCCTTGTTCTTCAGCAGCTTTAAGACTTCTTTTAACAGTTTTTTCATTTACAGCTAATGCTTCTTTTAATGAATTATATGGCATAAATATTGAGAAGAAATCTCTTGCATAATCATCACCTTCGGCCGCTTTTTCTAGCAACAACGAAGCAGGAACTGAGGGAGAAGCCATTTTACAGCACTGTCCCGTTTGTTTACATTCGGGGAATTTTATTCCCAACATCTCTTCCCATTTGTTCATTTTTTTACCTAAAATTGATTATACTGCTGGATTTTTGTGCTACTTATCTCCATATTCCTTGGAATAATAGTTATTTTATTGCCACCTGGAAGTGTAAACTCACACCCTAAAAGAATAGTAGTATAATTATAGTTTAATTGAACAATAACACCATTTTTATAAGGATCTCTATAATCAATATCAATTTTAATATCACCAGCCTTTAATTTGCCAGTTGCTACATTTTGATACTCATAAAACATAAATGGTTCACTACCATAAGAATTACCCATATTAACACTTGTAAACTTAACATTACTGAACCCCAAGGAGGGCAATTTCTCCTGTAATCGTTCCAAGGCTCTACATACCGCCATATTTGTAGTTGCATCATCCGTAATAGTATTAGCAATACATACAGACGGAGTTTTTGTTTCATCAACTCCAACAGTAGTCGGATCATCCGACTGATAAGCATCAGGACTTACATAGGCACTTGCAGCTGATTCAGCAACAGTTAAAGCAATTTGCTGAACAGAATTTGCAGTTCTCCAAAAAACAGCTATTTCCATAATTCCAAAGATTAAAATAATAAGTATCGGGATTACTATTATAAATTCTATTAAATTTTGAGCTTTTCTATTATTAAGCTTCAATTTTTTATCCCTATCTACTCAAATCCTATAATATTTTAACATTTTCTAAAAGATTTTTAAATTGAAAATAACAAAATTGCACTTAAATCTTTATATAAAAACAAATTCACTATAAATCTCCAATCAAGTACAACTTATTTTTATTACCCGAGTCGGTTATTTTTTTACTTATACAAAGATTATATAATTTCATTTAAATACTACCCGACTTGTTATATAGTACTACCCAAACATAGTTATGCTAAAAACTTATCCTTATGTTTTACAAATAAGATGTATCTCCTTTACAATAAATTATTCGAGGCAAAAATTGCTAAACTTATCATTAAAAAAAATAATAATTACACTAATTGAAATATTAGTTATATTTTCATCTATCTATTTAATGCATATGTTTTTTATGGACTTAGAGCATATTTATAAAGTGCCAAACAACTTAATTATTTTATTTTGCACTGAATGTGCATTTATAATTTTCATAATACACTTAATGGTTTTTTTTAAAAGAATCCCTCTATTAAAACAACTACAATCAACCATAAACAGCAATAAATGTAATAAAAAGAATATTTTTACTAATACCTTAGAATTAATTTATATAAATTCCCGAGCAAGCAATGAATTAAAAAAAGAAATAGAAGCTCTTCACGAAGTAAAAAACAGACTTCATCGAAAAGAGCAAGAACTATCCGAACAATCACAAATATTGTTTAAAAAAGAAAATCTCCTTATTTCCCAAAAAAATGGATTAAAAGAAAAAGAAGAAGAAATTGCAAAATATATAAATAAAGTATTTGAACAACAAGAACAAGAAAAAATAATAAAATTCATTGTTGGAATAATAAGAGAATCCTTGGAGCTTGATAAAGTACTTGAAAAAACAGTAGAAGAAATAGGACGCCTTATAAATGCGGATAGATGTCTTATAGGGATATTTGAAGAATCCGAACAGAAATTTGAGCTGCTTAATGAATATAAATCAGAACCAAACCTTGTCTCCATTTTAGATTATCAAAATGAAGCACGTTTGAATAAAGAAAATTTATATCAACTTGTAAATAGAAAAAAACCGATAATAATAAACGACTCACAAAAAGGTCAAGTTAGTTCAAATCTTAACCCATTTATTGAGCTTTATGAAATAAAATCCTATGCAATAATTCCGTTAATTCATAAAAAAGAAGTGCTTGGAATAATTATAGTGTGTCAGACAAAAACACAAAGAGAATGGAAAGAAAATCACATTGAATTATTAAGCGATATTGGAAGCCAAATAGGCATAGCAATAAAACAGGCTTATCTCCATAAGCAATTACAGGAAGCCACAAACTTAAAAAGTCAATTCCTTGCAAATATGTCACATGAATTCAGAACACCGTTAAACGCAATTATCGGGTTTTCAGAAATGCTTTTAACGGGTAATTATGGCGACTTAACTTCTAAACAACTTGAATATTTAAAGAATATTTCCATCAGCGGAAAACATCTTTTAAGGCTTGTGGGGGATATTTTGGATTTATCTAAAGTTGAATCAGGAAAAATGCAATTAAATAATGAAAGATTTGATGCAAAACACATAATTAACGAAACAATTGCACTCTTATCAAATCAGGCAAGCCCAAAAGACATTGAAATAATAACAACAATTGAACAAGTTTACTTATATACCGATATAAGAATATTTAGACAAATCATCTTTAATCTGTTAAGTAATGCTATAAAATTCACTGAAAATGGCGGAGCAATAACGATAAACTCGAAATTAATCAATAATAAATTAATTACGGAAATTATAGATACAGGTATTGGAATTCCAGACAAAGATAAAGACAAAATCTTCAAACAATTTACCCAGCTGGATTCTTCTTATTCGAGAAAACAGGAAGGAACAGGACTTGGACTTGCCTTAACAAAAAAACTTGTAGAACTACAAAACGGAGAGATAAACTTTGAATCAGAAGAAGGCACAGGCAGCAGATTTTGGTTTGAACTTTCATGTATAGATACTCCGGTTAAAGAATACACTAATATTTAAAACAATCTATAATATTATCAAGGCATAATCGGAAAATTTAATGGAACACGTTTTTTCAAAAGAACAAACATGCGAAAGCCTGACTTTGAAAATTTTAGGCTCAGGCTGCTGCGTACCTTCATTAAGTCGTTCTTCGCCTGCAAACCTTATTAAATTTAACGGAAAAACTTATTTGCTTGATATAGGTCCTGGAACGTTAAAACAACTAAACAAAGCTAAAGAAGATTATAAAAAAATTGATGCAATCATATTAAGCCATAGGCATCCTGACCATAGTGCCGATTTAATACCTTTAATTCAAGCATTTTGCTATAATCCCGAATTTAAAAGAGAAAAAGATCTTCTTATAATTGGAGCAAAATTAACTCAAGAATTTATAGAGTCATTACTGGAACTTTATGGCTTTAACGTAAAAGAATTTAAAATAATATTCAAAGAACCTGATGAAATGCTTGTAATAGATAGTCGAACTGTATTTAAATTTATAAAAGGAAGTCATTCTTCTTCAAGCATAATAACAAAAATGGAATTTGCCTGTAAAAACGGAATAAAAAAATCAATTGTTTACACCGGCGATACGGGCTACGATGAGGAGATTTCTGAATTTGCGGAAGATTGCGACTTATTGATAACAGAATGCTCTTTTCCGTTTAAGCAAAAAGGTCATTTATCGCCAGAAGAAGCTGCCGAACTTGCTCAAAAGGCAAAAGCACGAAAGCTTCTTCTTACACATTTTTATCCACAATGTGATAATTATGAATTACAACTAAAAGATCGGGTAAAAGAATATTATTTTAATAAAATATTATTTGCTCAAGATTTCATGGAAGTAATAATTTAAAAAGAATCCTTAACTTTTTTGAAATAAAGGCTTTATTGTTACGTTTTCAAGTGCAAATATTTTATTGATTGATTTTTCTAGGCTTTTTATTGCTTCAGATTCATTTCTTCCATAAGTAGAAAAGTTAAGCATTTCGCAATCTGCAACATAAAAGCTGTTTTTAGGGTAAACAAAAGCTGTATATTCCATCATTAAACTGTTTTTCATATCCATTTCCTTCTTGTCCTTATATTATATAAATCGGATATTATCAGGTTTTCTTTAAGTTAACTTTTGTGAATTATCTAAATTTCATTATATTATAAAAGCAACGGAACAACGAAATAAAACAATAGTCTATGTATATATATATTTTAAGTTTTATTAATATATAGAAGAGATGACTGAAAATTTTATCATTTTTACCACTAGAAAATTAAATGTTATTTTGCTATTATAAATAAACAGGCCGGAGTGGCGAAATGGTAGACGCAGTTGACTCAAAATCATCCGGGGGTAACCTCGTGTCGGTTCAAATCCGACCTTCGGCAATTACATATATCCAAATGGTTCATGGGGACGTTTTGGATTTGACGGGGCGATTAGATCGTCGGGCTGCGAGTCGGAGCGCTGTTCTCCGTTATCAACGAGCAAATAAGAATAAATGGCAACGTTTATGATTTAAGCGGTAGATTTGCAGTAGCAAAAGCTGCATAACCGCCATCGGACAGTTCTTCTCGGTGGGATTGTTCGGTTAATTATTCCGAGTGCATTCGGTGTATAGGGTGAAACCGGATAAAGATTATCCCTAAAGGCTTGCTGAGGCTTAATTCAGATAGTTTAAGTTATAAGTTGTGGTTTTTGGCTTGGCTTAAATGAAATTAATCAAAAACCTACACTCGTAGAGGTTCGCCTGTTTGCGTTTCGGACGAGGGTTCGAATCCCTCCGTCTCCAATTATAAAAACTTGGAGAGTTAAAGATATCTTAAAAAGATATCTTTTTTGGCGTTTATTCATCTAAAATTAAAGAACTAAGTCACTAATAAAAATATTTTAAGCATTATTGGATAATTCTCTTTATAAAAGCTATAATTTATTATTAATTTGTTTTTTTGAATGAATTTTTTATTTATAACAACCTCGCTAAAATTGTTATCTTCAAAAAAAGACTATTTATCACGAAATTGATACTATGCCCAGTTAATCTATTGTCAATAATACAAATTTTAAAAAACAATTTTATTTTTTAGATTTATATAAAATCATACAATGAATAACAAATAGTTAGTATTTAAATATAAAAAGTCAAAAAATAACCTTTCTTACAAATTAATTTCATGTTATATTTTTTCTGCAAGCACTAAAGCTCCTAACGCTCAAAAAGTTAGGAGAAATTTATTAACAAATAAGAATAATCGATCAAATTATACCCACTTTTTAAATATAAAACATAATATCAAATTAGTCAAGTGCAAATTTGCTCAAATATGTTTTTTGAAGGAACTCTATGCTTATCATTGAGCTTAAAATAAGAACATTTATTAGCCAGAGAGGAATAACTCTCAGCGAATTGGCAGGAATCCTGAAATATGACGTAGGATTCCTGCATAATGTTTTAAAAGGAAAAAGATCAATGCCTGAAGCAATGGCAGATAATTTACAAAAGTTATTTCAAATTACTGAAAATGACCTTATAGGTTGGACAATTGCTGATAAATATACCCTTAATTCTCTAAAAAGCGCACTTGCAGAAAAAGAACTTAATGTAAAATCATCAACTGTTTTTACCGATAAAATAAATGGAATCCTAAGGCAAAAGGGGTTCTCAAGAACCGACCTCAGTAAAATCATAAGTTATAGCCAAAGTGCTTTAAATCAAATAATCACAGGAAAAAGACCATTGTCGGCTGTTGTAGCAGAGAAACTCTCAACATCATTGGATATTCCTTTACAAGAAATAATAGGCTGGAATTTGGCAGATAAATATTCATTAGAATCAATAAAAACAGCTAACGAAGAAAAATCTCGTTTATAAATCAGGATTCAAAAGATAACACCTTGCATAATGATTTAAAGACACGTCATAGCTCGGTGGCGGATTTCCTTTACAAATATCCATAACATAAGGACATCTTGTATGAAACTTACAACCTGAAGGTGGATTTGACGGGCTGGGTAAGTCTCCTTTAAGGATAATTCTTCCTGACGTATTCGCTTTAGGATTAGCTATAGGATTTGAACTAAGCAAAACCTGTGTATATGGATGTTTTGGGTTGTTATAAAGCTCATCACAATCAGCAAGCTCAACTATTTCACCAAGATACATCACCGCAACCCTTGTACTCACATATTTTACAATACTTAAATCATGCGAAATAAATAAATAAGTAAGTCCGAGTTCATTTTTTAATTCTTCCATTAAATTGATAATTTGTGCCTGAATACTCACATCTAAAGCACTTACAGGCTCATCAGCCACGATAAACTCGGGATTTAATGCCAAAGCTCTAGCAATTACAATCCTTTGTCTTTGCCCGCCTGAAAACTCATGCGGATAACGATTTAATGAGTCTTTTGCAAGCCCTGTCATATCAGCCAGTTCATTAATTCTATTATTTATATTTTCTTTTGAACGTTCTCCATGAACAATAAAAGGCTCTGATAAAATTTCTTTTATTTTCATTCTGGGGTTAAGGCTTGAATAGGGATTTTGAAAGACTATTTGCATTCTTTTTCTAAGGTTTTTTTGTTCTTTTTTATCATGAGTTAATATATTTGTGCCACCAAAAAGGACTTCACCCGATGTTGCGGGAATAAGACCTAAAACGCATCGACCGGTAGTAGATTTACCACAACCCGATTCCCCGACAAGCCCAAGTGTTTCGCCTTTATTTATATCAAAACTTACGTTATTTACAGCATGAATAGCACCGATTTCCCTATTAAAAAAACCTGCTTTTATAGGAAAATCCTTAATTAAATTTTTAACTGATAATAAAATTTCACTCATAATCTTAACTGTTTTAACCTTATTAAAACGTATTAATTTATTATACTACCTTTTCAAGATTTAAATGAGATACAGTTATACTAACTATAAAGTAACATATTGGCTATATCACGGTCTAATAAATCATTTTGTTGCAGGTAATAACTTAAACAACAGCCCTTTAATTTAATAAAATCAAAGGGCTAAAATTTTTATATAAAAATATTCTTATACTTTTTGTTCTGCTTTAGTTAAGTTATTAATAATATTTAATCCGTTAAAAATAGCTTTAACGTTTGCTTTAGCAGTACTAGGGTCTTTCCCTCTACACGTTACGGCATCGCCTGCAGGGTTTAAAAGCTGAATAACCGTTGCTGCTTCAGCTGAAACACCTTTTGTTTCTTCGGCAAGGGCAATTTGCTCATAATGAAGAAGTTTTTGAGGAAAGCCGACATCCGCAAGAGCATTAAGGCAAGATTCAAGAGGGCCTTCACCATGTCCGTTAACGTCATATTCTTTTGAATTGTAATTAAATATAAGGCGATATTCTTCTCTTGCTTCGTTATTAAGCCTTTTAAATCCGATAAGTTTAAACGGCCCTTCAACATTATATAAATTATCAAAATAAATATTAATAATTTCTTCGATTGAAAGTTCACCAAGTTTTTCTGATTTTTCTTTTGCTGCTGGAAGAAGCCTTATTGCTTCTTCAACAGTTATAGGATAGCCTGCTTTTCTAATAATTTCATAGAGAGCCGTTTTACCTGATTGACTTGTAAAACCTAAATGCTCATCATCATCTCGACCTATTAGTGACGGATGAATCGGTCTATAAGCACCTTTTTCCATGTTTTTAGTCTTAGACACACCGTCCTGATGAATTCCACTTCTATGAGCAAGTGCATCAGGTCCGACTAACGGGCTTTTTTCATATACGGGAATAGCCGACATTTCAGCAACAGTCAACGCTGTTTCGTAAATTTTTGAAAAATCTAAAGGAACATTTACTCCGCTGTTATGTAAACTTGTTGCAACTTCAAAAATATTAGTATTTCCAGCTCTTTCTCCAAGTCCATTCAAGCAGACTTCAAGCTGAGTTGCTCCTCCAAAAAAGCTTTCAACTGTTGTAGCGGTTGCCATTCCAAGATCATTATGACAATGAACGGCAATCATTACATTTTTTGGAATTGCATTATAAACTTCTTCTACCATTTTCACAAAGGCCATAGGTCTTGTTCTTTCAACGGTATTAGGAAGATTTAAAACAGTAGCTCCTGCCGCTACAATCTCTTGAAGAGAGTCAATGACAAAAGAAAGATTTTCTCCACAATCACCGAAGTGTTCAACCGAAAATTGAACTTCTCCACGTTCTCCCATAAGTGATTTAGCGAATTTTACAGCATCTACTGCAATTTTTCTTATATCTTTGGGATCTTTTCTAAGCACATGCTCCATATTAAAAGGACTCATCGCTATAAAAGTATGAATTCTAGGCTTTGGCGCTAACTTAATAGCTTCTGCAACTTTTATAATATCTTTTTCAACTGCTCTTGCTAGTCCTGAAATCACAACATTATCAGGTGCTATACCTGCCAGATGCTGACAAGCCTCAAAATCCATATCACTCGCACCTGAAAAGCCTACTTCAATACCTTGAACACCCAGCTCGAGCAGTTTTCTGAATACTACTTCTTTTTGCCTTGTGTTCCATGGTCTTTTTAAGGCTTGGTTTCCATCTCTTAATGTAACGTCATAAAAGAAAGGCTGCCTTTGAATAGGACTGTCGCTCATTGAAAATCTCCATTATACTTTTTATGATTTTAAATCATAACACGCAAAAACACTTAATTTCAATATCAATAAATGATTCTTAATACAGTTCCATTTTGCATTCTTTGCAATTAAATTTCAAAGTGTATTCTTTATTGTTTTCATCAATAAGAATCAAATCAGAACTATCGTTGGCTTTATTCTGTTTTGGGCATAAACTAAACTGATATCTCAAGCAATGTTTAGTTTCCATAAGTCTTTTATTTTTTAAACAATCCGCAGAATTAGATAAAACTTCTTTTACCTCTGTTCCATGTCTTTCATAAAAGGCTTTTGCGTATTTATTCATTATATTTGCACTAAAATCAACTTGTTTTTGAGGATATGGATAATCATTTTTTTCTATAGAAAATCTTTCTATTTCGTAATTATTATTTCTTTCTGCTTCAAGTTTTTCTATTATAGTCCTTCTTATATTATTCAGCTCAGAAACAGGAATAAAAACAATAGAATTCCCTGTTATCTCAATATTATTAGAATTAAATGCAGTTTCTCCGAGTTTTGAAAACTGTTTTTTAATATTTTCAATAGATTTCTGCTGATTCTGGGCAGGTTCAAAGTTATTAGGAATTATTTCAGTTGCTATGTTATTGTCTTCATCAGTTGCGTTAATAATAATATTATTTTTATTTAAATCTATATTAAAATTTATGCTTATTTTTCTGACCGTAATAGCATTTTCAACAGTTTTAAGGAATTGATGATCATAGTTTCTGTATATATTCATCCCTCTTTTGATTATTTTAAGATTATTAGGACTTATTTTTTTGCCGTTAACCATATTTACTGAAGTCCCGATAAGGTTTTCATATTGATCAAAGAAAGTCAGCCCATCGCCGTTATGTAAAGGCTCTAAGAGTTTATCCAATATAAAACATTCTCTTGTTATTTCTTTTACACTTCCAACAAATTCCCCTATATTTTTCGGGCTGTCAAAAGAAGTTATTTTCGGTGTTCTATCATTAAGGAAATAATCAGTATAGCCTCTGTTAAAAGTTTTATCAGGGTTTGGAGAAAAACTTATAATTGCTTTGCCCGATGAAGTTGGTTTTATTTCCTTATTTTCAGCAATCATATCAAGCTTTTGTCTGTAATAAGACACTATGTTTTTAACATAATTAAGGTCTTTTAATCTTCCTTCTATTTTAAAGGAGGTTACGCCAGCATCTATTAGTTCTTCAAGGTTTTTTGAGAGATTCATATCTTTTAAAGACAATAAATGCGTATCTTCTGCTATAATTTTTCCTTTTTTATCAGTTAAAGAATATTTTTTACGGCAAGGCTGGGCACATTCGCCACGATTTCCGCTTCTTCCGCCAATTGACTGACTTAAATAACATTGTCCGCTGTAACATACGCATAAAGCACCATGAATAAAGGTTTCAAGTTCTATTTCAGTTTCTTTTTTTATTTTTTCAATTTCGCTTAAGCTCAACTCTCTTGCTAAAATTACCCTTTGAAATCCTGTTTTTTCAAGGAATTTAACTTTTTCAACAGAAGCATTATGTGTTTGTGTGCTTGCAAAAAGCTTAACAGGTGGCAAATCAAGTTCTAACAATCCCATATCTTGAATTATAACTGCGTCAGCTCCGATCTCATACAGTTTTTGTATTAAATTTTGAGCTTTTATAATCTCATCATCGCTAAGAATTGTATTTACCGTTACATATACCTTTGCATTATAAAAGTGAGCAAACTTAATAAGAGATTCTATATCTTCTATGGAATTGCCCGCAGCTGATCTTGCTCCAAATTTTGCAGCTCCAATGTATACGGCATCTGCTCCGCATTTAATTGCTGTCATCCCATATTCACAGTTTTTTGCAGGTGCTAAAAGTTCTATTTTTTTCATTTTTTGCTAAGCTTAATTTAACCTAATTCTATTTTACATTAATATTCAATCATAAAACCGTCAAAACTAACATTTTTCTAACATGTTTATGTGAAATTAATCTTAATATGAAAACTCGGAGAACTTTAATGCCAAAAGAAAAAATATTTATAGTTGAAGATGAAGAAGATATTCTCGAACTTGTCAGATACAACCTTGCAAAAGAGGGCTACGAGGTAGATGGCGTAATGTCAGGTGAAGAAGCACTTAAAGTTATAAAACAGAAAATGCCTGATTTAATTATATTAGACCTTATGTTACCTGGTGTTGATGGATTACAGGTTTGTAAAACAATAAAATCAACGGTTGAAACAAAGCATATCCCTGTTGTAATGCTTACTGCAAAAGGCGAAGAGTCTGATATTGTCATGGGGCTTGAGCTAGGGGCAGATGATTATGTAACAAAGCCCTTTAGCCCTAAAGTTTTAATGGCAAGAATCAAAACAGTTTTAAGACGAAAAAGCAGTGAAGAAATTGATGAAGAATCAACGGTAAAAATAGATGAATTAATCATCTATCCAGGGAAACGAGAAGTATTAGTTGAAGGTGAGCCTGTAATCTTAACTTATACAGAATTTCAGGTGTTACACTTACTTGCAAGAAGACCGGGATGGGTTTTTACAAGATATCAGATTGTAGGAACAGTACATGGAGAAGAATATGATGTTACCGATCGTTCAGTAGACGTTTTAATAGTCGGTTTAAGAAAAAAACTGGGTTCTTACGGTTCTTATATTGAAACTGTAAGAGGTGTGGGATATAAATTTAAGGATTAAAAAATGCACAAAAAAAGGCTTTTATGGCGTTTATTTCCTTCTTATCTACTTATAACAATGGTTTCTCTTCTCTGTATAACTTTTTATTTTTCAGAATTTCAAAAAAGTTTCTACCTGAAGAATCTTTCAGATGAGCTTAAAATAAAAGCCTCAATGCTTTCAGAAAGATTTAGTCTGAATTCTGAAAATTCTTCAATACAAGAATCGGTTAAAAAGATTTCCGCACTTTCCTCAATGAGGATAACTTTTATTGATATAAAAGGAAATGTAGTCGCTGAAAGTTCTAAAATTCATAAAAAATTAGAAAATCATCTTAAAAGACCTGAAATTCAATCTGCGATTAAAGGCAAAGTTTTTGTAACTAAAAGGTACAGCCACACAACAGGTCAAGAAATGCTATATGCAGCAGCTCCTGTAATTAAACAGGGACATATTATCGGTGCAATAAGAGTTTCAATACCTTTAAAGCCTATAAATATCGCATTAATAAACATTTATGAAAATATTGCCGTAGTTGGGCTATTAATATCAATATTCGCTGCTTTTTTAAGTCATTATGTCAGTAAAAGGCTTAGCAGCCCAATTGAAAAGCTTGAAGAAGGAGCTATGAATTTTGCGAAAGGTGAGCTTAATCACAGACTTACAGTTCCGGGATATCGTGAAATAACAGGACTTGCCGAAGCAATGAATCAAATGGCTTCACAGCTTGACGAACGTATAAGAATGATAACTGAGCAAAAAAATGAACAGGAAGCAGTATTTTCAAGCATGGTAGAAGGGGTTATTGCCGTAGATATTGATGAATGTATAATTCACATGAATCAAGCCGCTGCAAAACTTATAGGAATAAGCGCAGAGGAAGCCGAAGGCTGTAAAATCCATGAAATTATTCAGAATACTGACTTACAATACTTGATAGATAAGGCATTAACGGGATTAAAATCAGTAGAAGGCGATATAACGCTTGTTTATAATAATGACAAAAAACATATTCAGGTAAACAGTACAGTATGGCGTGATTCGAAAGGCAACAGCATAGGTGCTGTCGTTGTTTTAAATGATGTGACAAGGCTTAGAAAACTTGAAAATATGCGTAAAGAGTTTGTGGCAAATGTTTCGCATGAGCTTAAAACACCAATAACTTCAATAAAAGGCTTTGTTGAAACTTTATTAGACGGGGCGATTGATGACAGAGAAGATGCCGAAAGGTTTTTACATATTATAAAAAAACATGCCGACAGATTAACCGCAATTATTGAGGATTTATTAAGTATTTCCCGATTAGAACAGGAATCAGGAACTGCGGAAATCTATCTTGAAGAAACAAAAATATGCGAAGTCTTAAAATCAGCCGTTTGTGCTTGTTTACCAAAAGCTGAATCTAAAGGTGTGAATATAAAAATTGAGTGTAATTCTGAATTAAGTGCAAATTTAAATAACTCTCTTTTAGAGCAGGCAATAGTTAATCTTATAGACAATGCCATAAAATACAGCGAAACCAAAAAAGATGTATTAGTTTCCGTAAATAAACATGAAAATAAACTCTCCGTTGAAGTAAGAGATTACGGAGTCGGTATTCCCGAAGAGCATCTTTCACGTTTATTTGAAAGATTTTACAGAGTTGATAAAGCAAGAAGCCGTAAAATGGGGGGAACAGGTCTTGGGCTGTCCATTGTTAAGCATATTGCAGGACTTCATGGTGGAGGTGTTGACGTTAAAAGTGAAATAGGCAAAGGAAGTTCATTCTTTATTTATTTGCCTTCAATTCAAAATTAACAGCCACGAGTTCCTTTTTTCTCATAATATTTTTGATGATATTCTTCTGCTCTGTAAAAAGTTTCAGCAGGAATTATTTCAGTAACGATAGGATTTTTATAAATCCCCATGTTTTCTGTTTTTTTCTTGGATTCTGTAGCTTTTTCTCTTTGTTCTTCACTATGGTAAAAAATAACTGATCTATATTGAGAGCCAACATCAAGACCTTGCATGTTTAAAGTTGTAGGGTCATGAATTTGCCAGAAAACATCTAATAAATCATCATAAGAAACTATATTAGGATCAAAAAGAATTTCTACCGCTTCAGCATGTCCTGTTGAATGACTGCATACTTCTTCATAAGTAGGATTTACTGTATTTCCACCTATATAACCGACAGTAGTTTCTTTTACTCCGTTAATCGAGGAAAATTCAGCTTCTATTCCCCAAAAACATCCTGCCGCAAACGTTGCTTTTTCCATTTTATTGCTCCTGATTTATTTTTACCAATGAAAATAGCTATGATATTAGTTCATAGCTAGATTAGGGATATGTGTATCGTCGTCTTCTAAGGAGTATGTTTATATAATACTCGCATAACTAAAGTATGGTATCCTGCAAGCTTATGATTTAGTCTTAGTTGTGTCATCCAACTAAAGTATGGCTGCATTAAAAGCTATGATTATTTATTGTTTTGAGTTGTCTTAAAATGCTTCTGGCTACAGCCTTTATATAGATTCCAATATTCAGCAATAGTATTTTTAAAATTAAAATCCGTAAGTGCTTTTGATTTACAACTTTTTATATGTTGAACTAATCTCGAAGGATTTTCTATAAGGTTATTAACATTTCTGATAAGTGAATTAACGTTGTTATGTTCAAAAATGCAACCGCAATCATTCCATAATTCTCTTGACATAGGTGTGTCATTTGCAACAATAGCACATCCGTTCATTGCTGCTGTAATCTCCTGATGACCGGATGTTTCATACTCTGAAAGAGCTAAATATATAGAACTTTCTTCAAATGCCTTATTCATCTCTTCTTTTGAGGAGATAAACTCAACATTTTTTATAGGTTGTATAGGATTATTCATGCCTATTGCTCTAATTTTTACATTTTGAGGGATTTTATAAGATAAATTTTTCAATAAATTAAGTTTATCTGAATCATGTTCATTTATTTGGGTTAAAATATAAGGTTTTTCGGGTGAACTCAATTCTTTAATTTCGTTAGCACCATTATATATGACGGTTATAGGCTTCTTAAATTTATATACTTTTGAAAGAATATCACTTAAAAACCTTGAACCTGTTGTTACGCTTGAGGCTTCGTTTAAAGCATATTCTGCCAATTTTTTATAAATATCGGTTCTAAAACCTGCCGAATTATTTTTTAGCCACGAAAGTTTTGAGATAAACTCATCTTGCAATGTTAAAATAGAGGGAATATTACTTTTATCAACGCAAATACCGCTAAAGACTGAAGAATGAATTAAATCAGGATTAAAGTCTTTAATTGATTTTTCAATTTCAGTTTTTATATGTTTAAAATATTTTGGATTGCTGTTAAAGGCTTTACTATGTTCAGGGGGTACATCAATATAAATTGATTCAAAATTATTATTGATAGAAGCTTCTTGTGATTTACCTAATATAACCAATTTAACTTCGATATTAAAAGCCTTTGCATAATTTGCAATTTCTTTTAACAGTATCAAGCTTTTATCATAAGTGCTTGATACATATAAAATTTTAAACTTCTGTTCCATTTTATCCCCCTTTTAATGACCTTAACAGAACTTAAAATCCATTAAAGTCAGACATAGTATAAAATTAAACATCAATTGCGTTAATAACCCGTAAGGTAGTTATAATAACTACAATTGGGTTAATTCGATGACACCCTTGACAAGTCGCAAATATTCGTATATTCTTATATTGGAATATAGCGGGATGAAAACATGATGGAAAAAGATTTTTCTTTATTGTCTATAAATTTTGATGACTATGCTGAAAAAATAAAGGCATTGGCTCACCCTACAAGACTTAAAATTGTAGCGGGTCTTTCCATGAAAAATGAATGTAATGTTACAAAAATGGCAGAATGTCTTAATATCCCTCAGCCGACAGTTTCACAGCATTTGAACATACTAAAAAATGCAGGAATAATAGAAGGATTTAGGCATGGAAATCAAATCTGCTATAAAGTTGTAGATGATTTTGCAAGACAAGCAGTAAGTTTACTTAAATAAGTATAGTTTTTTTTGAAAGATATATATAAATATTAGAATATACGAATAAAAGAAGGAGCAAGAATGAAAATAGTTATTATCGGCGGTGTTGCAGGCGGAGCAAGCACAGCAGCAAGACTAAGAAGGCTTGATGAAAATGCAACTATTATTATGTTTGAAAGAGGTGAGCATGTTTCTTTTGCAAATTGCGGAATTCCTTATTACTGCTCTGACGTTATTTCAGACAGAGAAAAACTGCTTGTTTCAACACCTAAAATGTTTGAAGAGCTTATGAACATTGAAGCAAGAACATTTTCTGAAGTAATTTCTATTAATAAAGATAAAAAAATAGTGACAATCAAAGATTTAAAAACAAATATAGAATACGAAGAAACCTATGACAAACTGGTTCTTTCTCCTGGTGCATTTCCTGTAAAGCCACCTATTGAAGGAATAAATGACGAAAGAATATTTACTGTAAGAAATTTAAATGATGCTGATAAAATCAAAAATTACATCAAATCAAACAACTCAAAATTAGCTGTTGTAATAGGAGCAGGATTTATTGGCGTTGAAATGGCTGAAAATCTAAAGCATTTTGGACTTGATGTTTCTATAGTCGAACTTTCAGAGCAGGTTATGACTCCTGTTGATACTGAAATTGCTTCATATATCCATAATCATTTAAGAGAACATGGAATTAATCTTTATTTAGGCGATGGAGTTAAAAGGTTTAAATCAGAAGGTAATTTAATAGTTGAATTAAATTCAAATAAAGAAATTCAAACTGATCTTGTTATTTTTGCAATCGGAGTAAGACCCGAAGTAAAACTGGCAAAAGATGCGGGATTAGAAATAGGTCAGACAGGCGGAATAAAAGTTAATGAATATATGACGACCTCTGACGATGAGATTTACGCTGTCGGAGATGCAGTTGAATCAACAGATGCCGTCATGAACAACTCCGCCTTAATTCCTCTTGCAGGCCCTGCAAACAGACAGGGACGAATTTGTGCTGATAATATAGCAGGAATTAAACATACTTATAAAGGTACTTTGGGCAGTTCTATTATAAAAATATTTGATTTAACTATTGCTTCCACAGGAAATAATGAAAAAAGCCTAAAAAGAAACGGAATAAATTATAAAAAAGTCTATATTCACGGATTATCACATGCAAGCTATTATCCTAAGGCTTTACCTATGATGCTTAAAGTTTTATTTTCAGAAACTGACGGTAAAATACTCGGAGCTCAAGCTGTTGGATATGAGGGAGTAGACAAAAGAATAGACGTAATTTCAACTGCTATTAAATTCAACGCAACTATAAATGATTTAACAGAACTTGAATTAACCTATGCTCCTCCGTTCAATTCAGCTAAAGACCTTGTGAATTTAGCAGGAATGGCAGGGCAAAACGTTTTGGCAGATATTTATAAGCCTTTCTATATTGAAGAACTTGCTTCATTATCTTCGGGCAGTCTTATTATTGATGTAAGAAGTGAAATGGAAAGAACTCTAGGATTTATTGATGATTCTCGTCATATTCCCCTTGAAGAAATCAGAACAAAATTAAATGAAATACCAAAAGATAAACAAATAATTCTTTATTGCTCAAAAGGCTTTAAAAGTTATATGGCGCAGAGAATTTTACAACAAAACGGTTATGATAATGTTTACAGTTTAAGCGGCGGTTATTTACTTTATAGAGAAATTAAAAAAGATAAAAACCCTCCTCTAATCGAAGCTAAAAGCGCAGAAAACCTTCCCGCAAATGATAATACTCCTGTAACCGTTTCTCTTCAAATTGATGCTTGCGGAATGCAATGCCCTGGGCCGATAATGAAAATTTCTAGCGCAATAAAAAATCTTCAAGAAAATGAAACTATTGAAATTAAAGTAACCGATCAGGGCTTTAAAAGCGATATCGTTTCATGGTGTAAGTCTACGGGAAATAATCTGATAAAAGTAAATTCTGAAGCAGGAATTATAAGCGCAATTGTTCAAAAGAAAACTGTAAATAATAAGGAAAATGAATTAATGCATTCAAAAGACTCTAAAACCCTTGTTGTATTTAGTCAAGACTTAGATAAAGCCTTAGCGTCCTTTATAATAGCAAACGGAGCAGCTGCAACAGGTAAGAAAGTAACCATGTTCTTTACATTTTGGGGATTAAATGTTTTAAGACGTCCTGAAGCAGTAAAAACACAAAAAGGGCTTATTGACAGAATGTTTGGATTAATGATGCCTCGAGGAACAGAAAATTTAACTTTATCCAAAATGAATATGATGGGATTAGGCTCAATCATGATGCGTTGGGTGATGAAAAATAAAAATGTTCAAACATTACAAGAGCTTATTGAACAGGCAAAACAAAACGGAGTTGAGCTTATTGCATGTCAAATGTCCCTTGACGTAATGGGTTTAAAACAAGAAGAACTGATTGATGGCGTAACTATAGGCGGAGTTGCAAATTATATAGAAAAAGCTGAAAATTCAGATGTTAATCTCTTTATTTAAAAGAGTTAAAAGCATCTTCTTTTCCTCTGAAAATAGAAATAACATTATTTAAAAACACATAAGAAAAGGCCTGATTAACTGCACCGGATACATTGCAAAGCATAAAGCTTCCTTTGGCTTCGGTGCATAGTTTATAGGCAAATACAATAAGCTCTATGCCCTGTGAATCTATTTTGGCTATGTCTTTCATGTCTAAAACAATATTTGATAAGCCTCTGTTTGTAAGCGTGAGGATTTCTTTTTGAAGCTCTTGCCTTACTGCTGTCTTAGTAAGATTTTTAGCTCTTATATAAGCAAGTTTTTTTTCTTCATCAACTATATCAATATAAAAATCAGAGATAGCCCCACTTTTTTCAGAGTCTATTTGTCTTAAATGTCTTAAAATATTTTTATGCCACTCAGCATCTTTTTTTACAAATTCGCTTGCACCTGATTGATAACATTTTTGAACAAGCTCATTGCTGTCAGTTCCTGAAATCATAATTACTTTTGTATTATCAGTAATCGTTTTTTCAAGTAAAACAATAGATTTTAATAACTCTATTCCTTCGTCAGGTTCGGGAAGGAATAAATCTAAAAGAACATAGTCATAACCATGTTTTTGGTATTTATCTAATGCTTCTTCTTTGCTTCTGGCGATATGAACGGTATAGCCGCATTTTGTGAGTAATAGACTTAATTGATGAAGCGAAAGCTCTAAATCATCAACAATAAGAACGTAAGCTTTTTGATTTAAACAAAGTAAACTTTTTTCCTCTGTATGAGGATTTATTTTTTTTTCAAGCTCCACAACTACCCTGTTAATATCTTCAGCAGTTATATTGTCAGGTTTTATAACACCTGCCAATTGAAAAAGTTTTTCTAATTGAACTTGATTAATTATTGTCATTATTTTTTTATCCACCCTTAGGTATTTTTTTAAGGAGATAAAACCCCTTACTTATATATTATAAAATAATAGGCTTTTTTTCAAACATGAGATATTTTTTATTGTAAACTATTACTAGAAAGTAATATACTGGGATGTAAAATTAAGAAGAGAACTAAATGAAAAAGAAAACAGTTTTGCCCAATGGAATAAAATTAATAACAGAATATATGCCTGAAGCCTATTCTGCTACTGTAATGGTTTGGGCGGCTGCCGGTCCTGATATTGAAAACGAGAAAAATAACGGCATTTCTCACTTTATAGAGCATCTTCTTTTTAAAGGAACTGAAACAAGAAACCCAAAACAGATTGTTGAAGCTGTAGAAAATCGTGGCGGAAGCATAAATGCTTTTACTGATAAGGATTTTACCTGTTATTATGCAAAAGTGCTTAAAGAAGAAAGCGCTGTTACTGTTGATGTTTTACTTGATATGGTCTTTAATTCAAAACTTGATAAAAATGATATTGAAATTGAAAGAAAAGTAATTCTTGAAGAAATAAAAATGTATGAAGATGCTCCAGATGAATTAGTTTATGATTTATTTTTAAAATCATACTGGAATGATCATCCGCTGGGGCAACCTATTACGGGAACGCTGAAAAGCGTTTCAAAAATTACCCGAGATGATATTTTAGAATTTATGGGACAAAATTATACTCCCGATAATATTCTTATTTCTGTAGCGGGAAATTTTGACGAAAATCAAATTCTTGATGCGATAAATGAAAAAACTTTTCATCTTAAATCCACAGGTCAAAAACATGTTTTAACCTGTCCTAATATAAGCCCAAAAATTAATTTCACTAAAAAAGATATTGAACAGGCTCACATCTGTATAGGCTCAAAAGCTGTTTCTTTATTCGATGATAGTAGATATATTCTTGCTCTTATGGATATTTGTTTAGGCGGAGGAATGGCTTCAAGGCTGTTTCAGGAAATAAGAGAAAAAAGAGGATTAGTTTATTCTATAAATACTTACGAAGCCTTATACAGACAAACAGGTGTCTTTGGTGCTTATGCTGCAACAAATCCCGAAAATGCCGATGAAGTAATAAAGTTAGTAATAGAAGAATTTAATAAGCTCAAAGTTGATGGACTTATCGAAGACGAACTTGAAAAAGCAAAATCTCAAATAAAAGGAAATTTATTAATAGGTCTTGAATCTACAAAATTCAGAGCAAGCAGAAATGCTCGTTCAGAGCTTTATTTTAATAGAGATTTTGATATACAGGAAATTTGCTCAATGATTGAAAATGTTACGGATAAAGATGTAATTGATCTTGCAAATCAGGTATTAGATCCTAAAAATATGGCAATAACAGTAGTAGGTCCTAAAAAAACTGTTTTTAACAAAACAAGTCTGCCTTGCTAAGAGGAAAACACATGAATGAAACTATAAATCTTAAAATCAAAAAACTTCCGCATAATATAAGTTTACCTGAATATGCAACTGAAGGTTCAGCAGGAATGGATTTAACAGCGGCAATACTTGAACCGTTAGAATTTAAACCTTTCGAGAGAAAACTTGTTCCTACAGGAATAATCATTGAACTTCCTAAAGGATTTGAAGCACAGGTAAGACCTCGATCCGGGCTTTCAATAAAGCATGGAATGACTCTTGTTAATTGCGTAGGAACTATTGACGAAGATTATCGTGGTGAAGTTTGCGTTCCAATGATTAATCTTTCAACAGAAATTTATACTATAAACGCAGGTGATAGAATTGCTCAAATGGTTATAGCTCCAGTCCAAAAGGCCAATATAATTGAAGTTCAAATGGTTTCTGAAACTGAAAGAGCTTGTGGCGGTTTTGGCTCAACCGGTAAATAAAATGATTAAAAGAAGAGTTTCAAAAAAAATAAGACTTGGAAGTATAGAAATAGGTGGAGATAGCCCTATTTCAGTTCAATCAATGACAAATACAGACACAAGAGATGTACAATCTACTGTTTGCCAAATAAAAGAACTTGAAAAAGCAGGTTGTGAAATTATTAGAGTTGCTGTATTAAATCAAGAAGCTGCTGATGCAATGAGTGAAATAAAAAGAAGAATTAATATTCCTCTTATTGCTGATATTCATTTTGATTACAGACTTGCAATATCCTCCATTAAAAATGGAGTAGACGGATTAAGGCTTAATCCCGGAAATATAGGAAAAAGAGAATTCGTTGAAAAAGTTGTAAATATTGCAAAAGAACGTGAAATCCCTATCAGAATAGGCGTAAACTCGGGGTCTTTAGAAAAAGATCTTTCCCATAAAAAAGAAGATTTACCGAATAGTCTTACAGAAAGTGCTTTAAGGCACATAAAAATACTGGAAGAACTTGATTTTAATCTTATTAAGGTTTCCTTGAAATCCAGTGACGTAGCTGTAATGATAAGAGCATACGAAAAAATAGCCTCAATTATCGACTATCCTTTACATTTGGGCGTTACAGAGGCTGGTACATTCAAATCAGGGCTTGTTAAATCTTCTGTAGGTATAGGTTCTTTGCTTTCTCAAGGAATCGGCGACACTATAAGAGTTTCTCTTACTGAAAACCCTGTTGAAGAAATTCATGCAGGATTTGAAATATTAAAATCATTAAACCTAAGAGAAAAAGGCATTAATTTTATAAGCTGTCCTACATGCGGAAGATGTCAGATAGATCTTATTAATCTTGCAAAAGCCGTTGAAACAAGGTTTGAGTCAATTGAAAAGCCGATTACAATTGCTGTTATGGGTTGTGCCGTCAACGGACCCGGTGAAGCAAAAGCTGCTGATATTGGAATAGCAGGCGGAATAGGCGAAGCTTATATTTTTAAACATGGTGAAATAATCAGAAAAGTTGCTGAAAATGAAATAATTACAGCACTAGAAGAAGAAATAAAAGACTTAATAAAATAAAGTTTATTTTATCAAAAGTTAGAGTTTATAACGCTTTTGCTCCCTCTAGCTAAATTTATATTCCTAAACTTTTATAAATTTATAAAAAATACATTCAAAGTATAGCAATCTTATATACTTTAATGTTTTTATATAAATATGAATTAAAAATAAAATATGGGGTTTTAGGAATTATGAGTTTTAACGTTTTCAATCAAACACAAGTAAACAAGGCTATGTTTAAACCATTATCTGGTGAATCAAATTTTACACAACAAAATCAAAATAAACCTGCTGAGAAAAATTCGATTTTTTCAAATAATAACAGTACCTTAATTGCCAGCAACGGAAGACTCATGGGTGGTGGACGTATAACAAATGAAACTAATGATTTTTCCGCTCATGGTGTTGCAGGTGGTGATGATGGCTCTCATTTTTATGATATTGGGCCAAAAGATAGTCTTGGAGGATGGGGAACACAAGTCGATATTGATGGAATATATTTAGACGGAGATAAGACTTATCAATGGAATGGTAAAACCTTCAAAGGAAAAGACAAACCTGAAGATGGAATTAAATTCAATGATACTCAAGCTATAACCGTCAAAAATGGTCCTAATGGTACTATAATCTTAGAAGGCGGCGGTCAATATATAGAAAATCTAACAAAAAAAATTACAGGTAGAGATCATAGATAATTAAAAATAAAAGAATCGACTTCAGAAAAAGTCGATTCTTTTAGAAATAGATGAAAAAGTTATTGTTGAGCTAAATATTCTTCTGTTCCTCGAGCTATTGCTTTTACAAGTTTTGCTTTTAGTTGAGGGTCTGTAAAAACCTTAGTATCTTCTTTATTTGAAATAAAAGCTGTTTCTACTAATACAGTGGACTCTCCGGCTCTTCTAATGTATTTTGCTCTTGATGTACTTGCAGCTTTTACTCCTCTGTCCCAGTTAGAACAATGAGACTCAAATTCAACACCTAACTCTTTTTTAATATTTTTATATATTGTGTTCGCCAGTTTATAGCTTTCATTTGATGACTCAGCATATATTTCAAGGCCGCAAACGGATTTATCATCAGTTGAATTAGCATGAATGCTTATGAAAGAGTCATGATTATCTTTATATTTATCTATATATGTTGGGAAATTATTTAAATAATCAGCATCTCTTGTTAATTGAACATTAATTTTATGATCTTCTAATGTCTGTTTAACTTCCTTTGATACTTCTAAGGCGATATCTTTTTCTCGTAATCCATTGTCGACAGCACCGAAGTCTTTTCCTCCATGCCCGGGGTCAATAACAACTTTCATACCTGCAAGTTCATTATATCTTGTATCATTCTTTTGTATTGTTTGATGTGGCTGTCTTTGTTCTAGGTATTGTTGAGTTCCTTGAAATTTTGGAGGTGTTTCTGCTTCATTGTCAAAATTTCTAATTTGAGTTTGTACTTGCTCTGTTTTAGGGGCTTCATCAAGAGAAGGAGTATAGGCTTGGGATTCTTTGCCTACAAATTTACCGGCTAAAGAGGTGCATAAGGCTCCGACGGTAAGTAAGGATGTAATTCCTGCTGCTTTTACCATTAATGAGTCATTGGACTTGGCTTGTTTTTTTCGTACTGAGCCACTGCTGTCCCATGTTAAGGGTTTTTTACTTTTTGGGGGTTCTTTTTCCTCCGGAACTTCATCAATATCGTCCCAAGTTTCTATTTGTTTTGCTTTTTTTTCAGAAACTTCTTCGTCTTCATCATCCCCCCACTCTCCAAGATTTGTTTTTTGCTTGGTTGAAGGAACAAATTCGTCTGACGTTGCGGCTTGTCTGTGAATAGGTCTCTCATTATTGTCTTTTTTGCTTAACCCGAATGCAATTGCTGAATTTTTATTCGGATTTTTTAAATTACCCAAATTACCCAAATTACCCATACTCACAAAATTAATCATATAAGTTGCCCTATTCTATTTTTTAACTCTCTCGAATGCTTTAAAACAGGACAAACTTTTATTTGATAGTGTGTTTAAAAAAAATTAAAGTTGATGTTCTTTTATATCAAATTCTTCAATCTTAGAAATTACAAATTCATCAATAAATTTATACAGCTCAATCAATCTATTTTTATCGGTTAAGTGCAAGTATCCTATTAATGCCTCAAAAGCCGTACTTAATCTGTGAATTTTATGATTTGTACGTCTTGAGGTTGTAACGGTAAGATTTCTGCCTCTTCTTATTATTTCAGATTCTTCTTCTGTAACAAATTCATTAATTTTATCAAGCAAATAAGCCTGAAACTCCGCATTAACAACAGAAACTGTTATTTTGTGGAGTTTTTCAGGCTTAGTTATTATAAATACAGTTTTTTCTCTTATATAAAGCTCATATACAGCATCACCTATATGAGCCAATGCTCTTAATGGCAAATTTTCTACATTATTCATCTATCGTCCAGGTTGTTCCTTCTTTTGTATCTTTAAGGGTTACGCCTATATCTTTTAATCCGTCTCTGATTTTATCGGATAAAGCCCAGTTCTTTTCAGCTCTAACGTCTTTTCTTAAAGAAATAATAAAATCCATAAGTTTTTCTGTTAAAGCATTATCGATTGTTGAAGTTTTGTTTAATTCAAAGCCTAGAACACTTGATAATTTAATTAGTAATGCAAGATATAAAGCACTCTCCAGTTTTTTGTCTTTGGCTTTTTGAGCAAGTGATGCTACTTCAAATAAAACAGCAAGAGCTTTTGAAGTATTAAAATCTTCATCCATAGAATTAATAAAAAGCTTTATTTGTTTAATGATATTTGCCAGTAGTTCTTCTTTAAGCTCATCGCTCACTAAAGCATCCATTTTGCAGAAAGGAATACTTTCTTCTTTTAACATTTCATCAGTTATTATATTAATAAATTCTTCGGCTTTTAATACAGTTTCCTGATTAAGTACATTGCTAACGTCAGTATAAGCGTTTAAAAGTCTTTTGACACCTGATTTAGCTGCTTTTAATGATTCATCATTAAACTCTATCGGCATTCTGTAATTATTGGTAAGAATGAAAAGCCTTATAGCATTAGAGTCGTATTTTTCTAACACATCATTAATTGTAACGAAGTTATTTAATGATTTAGACATTTTTTCATTGCCGATTATAACGAAGCCGTTATGCATCCAGTATTTTGCGAACGGTTTGTCAAAAGCAGCTTCTGATTGAGCTTTCTCATTTTCATGGTGAGGGAATACAAGGTCTTGACCACCTGCATGAATATCTATTGTTTCACCAAGATGTTTCTTAATCATAGCGGAGCATTCAATATGCCATCCCGGTCTGCCTTTCCCCCAAGGACTTTCCCATCCTGGTTCGTCTTGTGATTTAACCGCTTTCCATAGCGTAAAATCCATAGGATCTTCTTTAATTTCAGAAGATTCAACTCTTGCTCCCGACCTTAAATCATCAAGATTCTGCTTGCTCAAGCGTCCGTAGTTTGGGTAGCTTCCGACTTTAAAATAAACATCACCGTTTGAAGTATACGCAAGGCCTTTGTCAATAAGAATTTTAGTGATATTTATCATCTCATCGATTGTTTCGGTTGCTCTAGGCTCAATATCAGGCGATGCAATGTTTAATTTTGCCATAGCCTCTTTAAATTCGTTATAATAGGTGTCTGCTATTTGCTCAATAGAAAGACTGTTTGCTTTTGCTTTATTTATGATTTTATCGTCAACATCGGTAACATTTCTTACATAAGTTACTTCGTATCCTTTAAATCTAAAATATCTGACCACCATATCCCATGTTATGTAACATCTGGCATGTCCAAGATGTGGGAAGTCATATACAGTAGGCCCGCAAACATATATTTTAATTTTATTTTCTTCTATAGTTTTAAATTCTTTAAGCTCTTGCGATAATGTATCGTATATTTTCATAAGACGTTACCTATGCTTCTAAAATTCTAGCAATACGCTTTTGAATTCTATCTTTTCCTAATACAGAAATAACAACACCCATATCAGCCCCTTTAGTTCTGCCGGTTAAACCTGCTCTTAAAGGCATCATTATTTGTTTTGGCTTTAATCCTGTTATGGATTTTCTGAATTCTGCCAGTTTATCGTGAAGTTCGTCCATGTCTTCATAATTAAGACTTTCGCAAAACTTTGAAAATGCTGAAAGAACTGTTTTAGCTTCATCTGTTGATAAAATTTCTTTTATTTCTTCAGCCAGTTCCATCTTTTCTTCAAAGAAATAACTTACCGCATCAGTAACTTCACTTAGTTTGACAAGTGGCTCTCTTACCGCTGCAATTATGCTCTCAAGCTGTTTGTCCGTATATTGTGAAAGATCATAGTCATTAAGGTATTTTTTGCATCTTTCTGTAATGTCACTAATAGGGAAATTCCTTATATAAATGCCGTTCATCCAGTTTAATTTATCAAATTCAAATATAGCAGGGCTTGAAGACACTCTTTCAAGACTAAAAGCTTCTACTAGTTCGTTAAGTGGTTTAACTTCTTCGCCATCAGCAGGTGACCAGCCTAAGAGAGATAAGAAATTCACAAAAGCTTCAGGTAAATAACCCTGTTCGATAAATTCACTTACCGCAGTAGCTCCGTGTCTTTTTGATAATTTTGTTCTGTCAGGTGCTAAAATCATTCCTACATGTGCAAATTGAGGAATTGGTTCACCTAATGCTTCATATATTAACAATTGTCTAGGTGTATTAGAAATATGGTCTTCTCCTCTTACAACGTGGGAAATTTTCATTTTTGAATCGTCAACTACAACAGCAAAGTTATAGGTAGGAGTTCCGTTTGATTTCATTATTACAAAATCTCCAAGAAGATTTGTATCAAATTCAACTTCATTTCTGACAATATCTTTAAATTTCATAATTCTTGAAGGAACAGAAAATCTTATTGTAGGAATTCTTCCTTCAGCTTTAAATTGGTCAATAGCTTCTGCTGAATTATGTTTACATCTTCCTGAATAAACATAAGCTCTTTTTTCAGCGATTGCACTTTCTTTTTCTGCATCAAGCTCTTCTTGAGTGCAATAACAGTAATAAGCATGACCGGAGCTTAAAAGACGCTCTGCGTATGACTTGTACTCATCAAAGCACTCGGATTGTCTGTAAGGGCCATAAGGGCCACCGACATCAGGACCTTCATCCCAGTTAAGTCCCATTGCTTTCAAGCTGTCATAAATATTTTGTGTATATATTTCATTCGATCTTTCAAGATCGGTATCTTCTATTCTTAAAATAAATTTACCATTATGTTTTTTAGCAAATAAATAGTTAAATAATGCTGTTCTTGCTGTTCCTACGTGTAAAAAACCCGAAGGGCTCGGTGCTATTCTTACTCTTATTGATTCACTGCTCATAAAATTAACTCCTGACCGATATTTTAAAAAAATATTTTCTTTATCTTGATTATATTTGCATGTTGTAGTAAAAATTTCATGTAAATACATTGACAGTTCTTTAATTTTAGAACAAACTTATCTTATTGTAAAAATTAATCTTTTCCATTGAATAATTTTCTTTAAGTGATATTATTTAGTAACAAAAATTAATGTTAAGCGAGGATTTATAATGACAATCAATTTAGCGAGCAAACAAGAAGTAATCAGCGAACACAAAAGATCTGCTAACGATACCGGATCAGCTGAAGTACAAGTAGCACTACTTTCAACAAAAATTTCTGAATTAACAGAACACCTTAAAACTCATAAAAAAGATTTCTCAACAAGAAGAGGTCTTCTTATGATGGTTGGTAAAAGAAAAAGACTTCTTGCTTACCTTAAAAAAGAAGACATCGCAAGATATAGAACTTTAATCGAAAAACTTAAAATCAGAGGTTAATTCTATAAAAGATATAAAAAGAGCAGAAAGTATAATTCTGCTCTTTTTTTGTTGCTAAAAAGCATTAAAACTAAAGGGAGCTTTTGGATTTTTGTCTTGCCAAGTTATCAGATTATTAAGATTTACCTGGAAAATAATTGCCAAGTAAGTATATATCACTAATAATCCCGTCAGCAAGAACTCTTTCCTGTTCATACTGCCCCCTTTAGCTTTATTTATAAAATAATTTTAACGTTTGATAATTGTTTTTACATTGAAATAATAGGCTAAATTAATTTTAGTAAAAAAGTATAATAGTTTTTTGCTAAAGCTTCTACTTATGGCTGTCGTTTAATTTATTGGTGTAGATGTTTATTTTAAAAGGTTTTTTTGCTTCATAATAACTTCTTTATAATAATTTTTATTTATATTTTTTTCTTATTGTCTTATTATATAAATGCGAGCGAAAGACATGGCGGTTGAAAGCAAATTGATGCAAGAAAAATCTCAAGAGACCCTGGCTCTCCTTATCGATAAATTTAAAGTAGGACAAGGATTGAGCTTAGAGGAACAACTTGAACAGATCGGCGTGATTGAAAAATTGCAAAGAGAAGACGCTGTTTTGATACTTAACCACATCGTAAAACTTGAAAATGATCCTGTAGTTTTATACTCAATTGTTAAAACTATCGGGAAATTTAACGATAAAAGCTCTGCGTGTCCACTTATTGATTTATTATTGTGGAAAGAAAACTGCGCAGAACTACTTAAAAGCTGTGAAAACTTTATTAAAGTAAGATGCCTTGTTGCAAAAGTTTTGGGCAATATAAAAAATCATAGTGCGGTTGTACCGTTACTTTATATTTTAAATAATAAAGACGAAAATTATAAACTCAGGCTTGCTGCTGCCGATGCTTTAGGCATAATTGGCGACAGATTTGCAGTTGCTCCGCTTATTGATTTAGTTGTAGATGAAGATGAAAAATCGGTCTATGTTAGAGAATCTGCGGCTAAGGCTTTAGGTATGATTGGTGATATGAGTGCAATTGACCCCCTTGTCAACCTTTTAGAGGCGAAAAAAGGAATTGTAGATAAATTTACATTTCTTAAAGAAAGAGCTATTGAAGCAATTGGCAGGCTTGGCTTTAAAGACGACAGAACGTTTAAGGTTCTTACACATTCCCTTATGGATGAATCTTCTCAGGTTAGAATAAACGCTATTGAGGCATTATCTGATTTAGACGATGAAAGAGTTCTGCCTTTAATTCAAAAAATGCTTTTTGACGAGGAAGAAGAGGTTGCAAGGACTGCTGTAATTGCTTTATACAATATTCTTGGAAGAGAATTTTTAGAAGAGCTTCTTCTGCGTGATGACGTTGCAGGATGGTGTAAAGACGAGGCTGAAACCATTATTGAAGAAGATGAAGATGACGAAAATGATGAAGACGGTGAATCTAATGAATAAATCAATCGTTTTATTATCAGGCGGATTGGATTCAGTTGTGAGTCTTGCTTTCGCTAAAGAAGAATATAATGTTCAGCTTGCTATAACTTTTGATTACGGTCAAAGGGCAAAAACTCAAGAAATTACAGCTGCGGCTAAAATTGCGGAATATTACGGTATTGAGCATAAAGTTATTGATGTTGAGTGGTTGGCGCAAATTACTAAAACCTCTCTTGTTAATACAAATAATGATTTACCAAATCCTGAAACAGAGGATTTAGATGATTTTAACGCTTCAACTCAAACAGCGAAAAAAGTTTGGGTGCCTAATAGAAATGGTTTGTTTCTTAATATTGCGGCAAGTTTTGCTGATAGTTTCGGTTATACTCATATAATATTCGGGGCTAATAGAGAGGAAGCTGTTACTTTTTCTGATAATTCTGCGGAATTTATAGAGAAAATTAATAAATCTCTTGAATTTTCAACGCTTGTTAATCCAAAAGTTTTTGCTCCGCTTATCGATAAAGATAAAGAAGAAATAGTAAAAGTAGGCTTAGATCTTAAAGTGCCTTTAGCTTTTATCAGAAGTTGTTATACCGATAATGAAAAACATTGCGGTAAATGTGAATCTTGTATGAGATTAAAAAGAGCGTTAATTAAGCTTTCGAATGAAAATCTTATAAAAAACCTATTTCAGGGTTAGGATAAAAATATGCATGTAAAATTTATTGATAAAGAAATATGTTATACAGGGGAAGAGCTTTCTTCTCATTGGATATACACAAATTTTAATCTTCTGGGAGATGCAATTGTTGCTTTTGAAGGTGAGTGTATTGTCAAGCTCGACAATATGGTAGACCTGGCTGACGTATTGTCTGAAAGTCCCATATATAGTAAAAAAATGGTACACGTGATAGTGGAACATTTTAATATTTCGCTTATAGAGGGGATTTTAAGACAAAGACTGCTTATTAATATTGCCAGAGATGTAATAGGCTCAGCAAAAAAAGATGATATTAAGATTATACGAGATGGAGATGATTTATTTTATAATGATGGAAAATTGTCTGTATCAATCGCAACAAAGTCACCAACTTCAGTTTTAATTCATCTTGGTTTGAATATAATATCAGAAGGAGCACCTGTTAAGGCAGCAGGTTTAAAATCTGATATGAATATAGAGGATACAAAAACTATTGCTAGTGATATAATTAAGTATTATGCCCTTGAACATGAAGAGATAATAAAGGCTTCCTGTAAAGTTAGAGGAGTGATGTAAATAAATGAACGCAAATAATTGTAAAGTCAGAGAAATAGGCCCTAATCCTAATAGAAAACCAAAACTTAGAAAGAAACCCGATAAAAATCGTTTAATATTTATATTTGCCGGTACTTTTATCGCTTTTTTCCTTGTTTTTAGTGTTGTTGCTTCAATGATGACGCCTAAAATCAATATTTCCGGTCAATCTAATGTTGATGAAGAATCTTTAACTCAAATGTCAAGCGATGACTTTAAAGGCAGAGTTGATCAGAGTTTAAAAGATATTGAAGCAAGAGAATCAAGCGGTGGCTATGATATATCCTCAAGAAGAACGGCTACAAGTGCTAAAACGGCTACTGCTTCTCAACAAGCTAATACAGTTAAGCAATCAGTAACGGATCCTGCACTTTCTCAGGAACAGCAAATGGTTAATGATTCATCAGCAACAGAATCAATGATGCCTTCTGATTCTCAGCAGCCTGCTGTAACTCCTGTAAAAAGAATTAATGCTGCTTCACAGATTCAACAGGCACCTCCTAAGCCATCAACTCCGCTTGTTCTTAGAGATAAAATCAGACAATCTTCTCCTGATACAGGAACAACCGATCCTAATCAATAAAACGGTGAAATACATAAAATAAAAACGTCATTAGAAAATGACGTTTTTATTTTTAAACTATAATGATACCGTTTTTTATTGATTTTGCTTTAAAACATTCGTTTTCAGCAAATAAATCTTCTATAATAATGTCCTTATTGTATATTCCAAAGACAGTAGGTCCACTGCCTGACATAATTGCATTCAGGCAACGTTCCTTTAATAAGGCTTTTAACGATTTGATTTGTGTATATGCAGGTAATATAGCATCTTCAAGGTGATTTAAAAGTAGTTTTGATATATCTTCACTTGAGTTAGCATTTATTGATTCCAGCATAGATTCTGGGGATAAATATTTAGGCTTTTCGGGTATTTCAGCATATCGGACATATGCTTCTTTTGCTGAAATAAAAAGATCTTTAGGTTTTACTACCGCTATATTAAGATCAGGAGTGTTGATTTTTTCTAAAATTTCACCTCGTGAGGTTGCTCTTTGTGTTCCTCCATCTAAACAAAAATTTATATCAGAACCCATTGAGGAAGCTAGTTTATGCAAATCAGTTTCGCTTAAAATATCATTAAATAAAGAGTTTAAGCCTTTTAAGACTCCTGCTGCATTTGAACTTCCCCCTGCAAGCCCTGCGGCTACTGGAATATTTTTTTTTATGCTTATGTTGATTTTGCAAGAATTTATTTTGGCTTGTTCTAAAAACTTATTTGCCGCAATCCAACATAAATTTGTATTATCGTAAGGAATAAGTTTACTCTTACCTGAAAGCTCGATAATATTATCTTTTGAGATATTATCAGAAACCGTAATTTCAAGTTCATCAAAAATATTTATAGCCTGCATTATGCTGTCTATTTCATGAAAACTGTCATCGCGTTTTTTGATTATTTCTAATGACAGATTGATTTTTGCGGGTGTTTTTACTTTAATCTTTTTCATTTGCAGTCAATTTGTCCATATTATCGGCTAATAGTGCAAATTCTTCCAATGTTAGCGTTTCACCTCTGCGAGAAGCATCAATTCCTGTTTGCTTTAAGGCTTTGGTAATTAATTCTTGCGAAAAACCTTTTAACCCTAAAGCATTTTTAATGGTTTTTCTTCTTGCGTTGAAACAAGCATGAACAATTCTTCTTAAAAGTTTTGCATTATTTGTATTGACAGAAGGAGTTTGTCTGATTTTCAGTCTTACCACCGCAGAATCAACTTTTGGTGCAGGATAAAAACTTCTTGCTCCTACTTTTGTAATTATCTCGGTATCTGCCCAGAAATTAGAAAGAACTGAGATAGAGCCGTATTCTTTTGATTTATTGTCTCTGTTTGCCGTAATGCGTTTTGCTACTTCGTATTGAACCATTAAAATGATTTCTTCAATACATTCTCTGTTTTTATGGTTATATTCATCAATTTCACCGAGTAAATGCACTAAAATCGGTGTTGTTATGTAATAAGGTATATTAGCTATAACTTTAAGCTTTTGTGCATGATCTTTTGATATTTGAGAAACATCTGTTTTTAAAATATCACCTTCAATTATTTCAAGGTTTTCAATGTTTAATTTGTTGAGTTCCTTTATTGCATCTGTATCCAGCTCAACAGCAACAACTTTTTTAGCTAATTTAGCCGCTTTTTCTGTTACAAAGCCCAGCCCTGGGCCTATTTCCATAATAATATCTTCTGAAGATATTTTTGCTGCTTCAATAATTCTGTCTATGGCTGTTCCATCTACAAGAAAATTTTGTCCTAATCGTTTTTTTGCCTTAAATTTTCTGGCTCTTTCAAAATAGTTCAACTTATTCACCAACTATGTAATATACAGTCCTGTTTAATAGTAATATAACTTTTTTATGTTAAACTACGATATGAGGTTAGGGTCATTATGTCTTTAATCAGCTTACTACAAAGAAAATCGGAAACAAAGATGCATAATCTTTATGATAAAAATATGTTAGCAAGTAAAGAGCTTTTTATAAAATATCTTCTTAGCGGATGTAAAGAAGAAAAATACTTTGAAACTGGCTTGGAATTTGAAAAAATACCGGTTTCCTCTGATGATTTTAGAGCTGCTTCATATTATGGAGAAAATGGCATAAGAGAGTTCCTCATAAGTTTAAAGCAAAAATTTGGCTGGGATTATATTTGTGAAGAAGATAATCCTATAGGTTTAGACACTCCTTTTGGTTCGATAACACTTGAGCCGGGTAGTCAGGTAGAACTTAGCAGTATTCCTCAAAAAACAGTACATGACCTTAAAAAAGTGACAACTCATTATAATACTATAACCGCTGAAATTGCGGAAATATACGGTATAAACTTTCTTGGCTATGGTATTCAACCTATAACTACTAACCTTGATATAAAAATAATTCCTAAAGCTCGATACGATATTATGACTGAATATTTACCCACAAAAGCAAATTTGCCTTTTGTAATGATGAGAGAAACAGCAGGTATTCAGACAGTCTTAGATTATTCTTCCGAGCAGGATTGTATAGAAAAACTTAGAACAATTTTAATGCTTACTCCTTTTGTTACGGCTATGTTTGCTAATTCTCCCATAAGAAATGGAGCTGATACCGGATATAAGTCATATAGGGCTTATGCTTGGTTACATACGGACGAAGACAGATGTGGATTAATCAGCAGAAAAATATTTGATAATAAGGGAAAAGACTTTTCTTTCTCAGAATATGCTGATATTATATTTAATTTGCCTATGATCTTTCTGCATAAGGGCGGTAAATGGCATAATATGAAAGGTCGTAGCTTTAACGACTATATGACTACGGGAATAAACAGTTTTGAAGTAACTATGGATGATTTAATGCTTCATTTATCTTCCTTCTTCCCTGATGTCAGATTAAAGCATTATCTTGAAATAAGAAATAATGATTGCCAGACGTTAGATTATTTATATGCAATTCCTGCCCTCTGGAAAGGAATTATATATTCAGCAGAAGCAAGAGCTTCTATTGATAATTTATTTGAGGGTTTAACTTTTGAAGATTTTAATTATTTAAGAGCGAATGTTCCAAAAGATGGTCTTCAAACAGAAATAAAAGGCAGAAAAGTAGAGGATTATGCAAAAGAAATAATTTCTATTGCGGAACTCTCTTTAAATAAAATGAATAATAGAGATGAAGATAATAATTCTGAAGCAATTTATCTTCAAAATATAAAAGAATTAGTGCATAATGGTATGTGTCCAGCCGATGTGATTTTAAAAAATTGGTACGGCAATTGGAACAAAGATGTATCAAAACTTATAAATTATACAAAGATAAATTGAATTTAATATGATAATTTCGCCTGAATCAATAATTACACAAATTTTATCCGTTCAAGATGTTGCCAGACTTGAGGCAATAGAATCGCAAGATAAAGTTCTTTTTGAGCAGTTTTCTGAATTTCATAATATTCAGGTTGTTACGAATGATTGCGGTAAATTTTTAAAATTTGATGATAGTTATCAGTCGGGAAAAATTGATTCGCCTTTATACTCGGGGAATTTACCTTATATAAATTACTTTTTTCTTTCTCTTTTGTTTAATTCGGAGATAAAAAATATTTTATTTCTTGGAATGGGGGCTTCCTATGTAATTAAAGATTTTTTGCAGATTTGTAAGGCTGTAAAAAATATTGATATTGTTGAAATTGACCCTTTAATTCCTCATATTGCCAAAGAATATTTTGATTTTGAAGAAAAAAAACCTGTAAAAGTTCATATTCAAGATGCAAGAGTTTTTGTAAGAAACAGTAAGCAGAAATATGATCTTATTATTTGTGATATTTTTTCTTCTGAAGGTATGCCTTTCAGGTTTATGACTGCTGAGTTTTTTGAAGAAATAAAAAATATTCTTTCAGATAAAGGGGTATTTTGTGCAAATGTATTTAGTAATGTTGAAATAAACTCTCCATTAAATATATTTTTTAAGTCTTTATATAAAACCTGTAATTCGGTGTTTAAAAATACGAATATTTTCCCGACAATCTACGGAAATATGCAAATGTATCGTCAGGTTTTAGGGCTTAAGGATGAACTTACCGACCTTACAAATACAATTCTTATTTCTCAAAATAATGCATCGAAACTTTATAAAACCGATATTGAGGACAAAGTTGAAGAATTACAAAGAAATGTTAATTTATCGGCATTAAAAGACTTAAAAAATTATGCAACTGATTATTGTGATTATAAAATTAGTTTAGACACTATAAAAATTTTAAGGGATAATTTTATAGAAGATAAGGATTTTACCCTTGAAACTATGTCAAAATATTTATTAATAAACGAAGACATATAATAGAATCTTTATAGTGCAACTTATTAAGGGATTTAATTATCAATCTTTAGGTTGATGAATATTTTAATAAGCAAATCAATAATATTAATAGAATAAACGCTCTTGGGAGAGTTGGAATAGAATGAAAAAGATATATATAATTCTGGCGTTTTTATTGGGATTGGGCTTGGTGTTTTTAACAGAACCTTCTTTTGCTCAGGCTTATTTACCTTCTGTTCAGTTTAATGCATCGATGGGAGCAGCTAAAAACCCTCAAGAATTTTCGCAGGGAATACAAATCCTTATTTTAATGACTATATTATCGCTTGCACCCAGTATTCTTGTTATGTCTACTGCCTTTATTCGTATTGCGATAGTTCTATCATTGGTAAGACAAGCTGTTGGTACTGCACAGCTTCCTCCAAACCAGGTTATTATGAGTTTAGCGTTAATTTTAACATTCTTTGTAATGTCTCCGACTTTCAACCAGATTAATGAAAAAGCGTTAAAGCCATATATGAATAATCAAATAAATCAGCAAGCAGCCCTTACACTCGGGATGGAACCTTTAAGGCAATTTATGTTCCGTCAGACAAATCAGAGCGATTTGGCCTTGTTTGTTCAGATGGCAAAAATTCATAAACCAAAATCCACAGGGGATGTGCCAACTTATGTTTTAATGCCTGCTTTTGTAATAAGCGAGCTTAAAACAGCTTTTAAAATCGGCTTTATGATATTTTTACCGTTTTTGGTTATAGATATAGTTATATCAAGTATTCTGGTATCCATGGGGATGATGTTTTTGCCACCCGCAATGATTTCTATGCCATTTAAAATAATACTTTTCGTATTGATTGACGGTTGGCATTTAATTGCTAAATCACTTGTAGAAGGCTTTATAATGTAACTTCGGGGAAAGATAAATGGAACAGCTTCAATTTTTAGCATTATTACAAAAAACTTTACTTTTAATACTCCAGTTATCAGCACCGGTCTTGATAGTGAGTCTTGTTGTGGGCTTTGCTATCAGTATTTTTCAGTCTGTAACCCAAATTCAAGAAGCAACTTTAACCTTTGTTCCTAAAATTCTTGCCGGGATTTTTACAATTATAGTTCTTGCTCCATGGATGCTTCAAGTCTTTATCGCAAGCACTCATGAGTTTTTTGATCAGATAACAAATGTATTGAGATAATATGGCTGATTATAATAACTTTTTTTCAATACCCAGCATGATTTTGTTTTTGCTTGTAATATCAAGATTATCGGGAATGATGGCAACTGCCCCATTCTTTTCGACTTTTCCTGCTCCTATGCAGACTAAAATAGGTCTGGTTGCAATGATAGCTTTCATTATGCACCCGTTTGTTTTTCAGCATAGTAATTTTATGCTGCCAAAAGATATGTATTCTATGTCTATTTTGATGTTTAAAGAAATTTTTGTCGGTGTTCTTATTGGTTTTTGCGCAAATCTGATATTTGTAGGCATTCAAACAGGAGGGCAGCTTTTGAGTATGCAGATGGGATTGACTTTTGCAAATACTATTGACCCTATGACAAGGCAGAATGTACCTGTTGTCGGACAATTTTATCTTTATATCGCAGGATTATTATTTGTAACTTTAGGTTGTGATAAATGGCTTTTTACAAGTATTTATGACAGTTATAAAGTTATTCCCGTTGGTTTGGATTTAAGTTTTGTCCCTAAAATAGTTCCTAGCGTTTTATATTATACCAGTCAGATATTTGTTATTTCTTTCGGGCTTGTTATGCCTATATTTGCTATGTTATTGCTTGTAGATATGGCTTTAGCATTTATGTCAAAATTAATGCCTCAAATGAACATTTTTATGGTGGCAATGCCTTTAAAAATATGGATAGGTTTGATTTTAATGAGTTTATTTATGGCAAATACTTCAATATACATCGGTAATTTAATGCAAAACTGGCTGCAAAGCCTTGGAAATATATTTTTAAGGTAAGGAGATCAGATGTCGGACGAACGGACAGAAGCGGCCACGCCCAAGCGGGCAGGGCAGGCAAGATCAAAAGGACAAATACCTAAAAGCTCTGACTTTAACTCGGCTGTAATGCTTACAGTCGCATGTTCTTTACTTGGAATGTTTTCAGCTGGTATTTCAAATAAGTTAAGTGCAATAGCCACTTACACCTTCTCTCATTTGAATCCTGAGGATATTAACGAAAAGAACATCATGGGGATTTTAATTCCTTATTTTACTGAGATGGCCTATATCCTGTTACCAATTATGTTAATTCTTATGGTTGCAGGTATTGCTTTGCAATATGCTCAAGTTGGAACACTTTTTACAACAGAAACCATAAAGCCTGACCTTAGCAGAATTAGTCCGATGACTATATTAAATAATTTTAAAAAATTTGTAAGTCTTAATAGCGTAATCGAACTTGGAAAATCGCTTTTAAAAACGGCTATTGTAGGTGGTGTCGCCTATTCTGTCATTAACTCCAGAAAAGATGATATACTGATTCTGTTAGGTGCAGATGTCGGAAAATCATTAGGAACGGTAAGCGATGTTTGCTATCAAATGTTTATGCAGATATGTATAATTCTGATTATATTAGGTATAGCTGACTTGAAATATCAGCATTACAATCATCATAAATCTCTTAAAATGACAAAACAGGAGGTAAAGGATGAAGCAAAAAGTGCTGAAGGGGATCCGGCAATAAAAGCAAAGATTAAAAGCATACAAATGAAATTTGCTATGCAAAGAATGATGGGAAATGTTCCTAAGGCAAACGTTATTGTTAAAAATCCGACCCACTTTGCCGTTGCAATTCAATATGATCCCGAAATTGCACCTGTTCCGAAAGTTATTGCAAAAGGTGTTGATTATGTGGCTTTTAAAATATTAGAAATAGGTAAAAATAATAATATTATAATAATAGAGAATAAGCCTTTGGCTAGAACTTTATATAAATTAGTCCCCGTAGACGGACTTATTCCAGCAGAGTTATATGTAGCAGTTGCAGAAGTGTTAGCTTATGTCTATAAATTAAATAATAAGGGTATTAAATAGGTGTTCAAAGATATCGATTTGAATGAATTTCTCAAAAATAATGATATTTTACTGGCAATTGGGCTGGTAACTATTATTGCTATGATGATTATTCCCTTACCCTCTATATTGCTTGATGTTTTGCTTACATGTAATCTTTCTGTTTCAGTAATTATCTTGTTGGTATGTCTTTATACAAAAGAACCCTTAGATTATTCAACATTTCCTACTATTCTTCTTGTTTCAACTTTGTTCAGATTGGGCTTGAACGTCAGTTCCACAAGGTTAATTCTGTTGCATGGAGAAGCAGGTCAGGTAATACACTCGTTCGGGCAATTCGTTGTCGGTGGTAATTACGTTGTAGGTACAGTAATTTTTGCAATCCTTGTAGTTATTAACTTTATGGTTATCACAAACGGTGCGGGCAGGGTAGCTGAAGTAACCGCAAGATTTACCTTAGATGCTATGCCGGGGAAACAATTAAGTATTGATGCTGATTTAAACTCAGGTCTTTTAACTGAAGATGAAGCTAAAGCTAAAAGGAAAAAAATTCAAAGAGAAGCTGATTTCTACGGAACTATGGATGGTGCGAGTAAATTCGTAAAAGGGGATGCTACGGCTGGTATTGTTATTACCGTAATTAACATTGTCGGTGGTTTAATTATCGGTATGTGGCAGATGCAAATGGATTTTATGACGGCTGCTTCAACTTTTACCATATTAACAGTCGGGGATGGACTGGTTGCACAACTTCCTGCTCTTATTATTTCAACAGCAACAGGTTTGCTCGTATCAAGAGCAAGTGGCAGTGAAACATCTTTAAGTACCGATATTGAAAATGAAATGTTTGATGATCCTAAAGTTTTAGGTATTGTATCGGGTCTTTTATGCCTTATGGGTATTATTCCGGGTATGCCGTTCCTTCCGTTCTTTGCTGTTGGCGGAGTTGCTGGTTCATTAGCATTTTTTAAATATAAAAATCCAAAACCTAAAAAAGATCCTGTAAAAGATGCGGCACAGGCTAAAAAAGATGCAAGTGCAGAGGGGGAAGAAGGTTCTGATGAGCAATCAAAGAAAAAAGGCAGTCGTGAATCAGTTATGGAACTCTTGGCGGTTGAGCCGATGGAGATAGAAATAGGCTATAGACTGGTATCTCTTCTTGAGATAGAACAAGGCGGAGATTTATTAGAAAGAATTGCTCAAATAAGAAGACAAACCGCTATGGATTACGGTATAGTCCTCCCTTCAATAAGAGTTAGAGATAATTTACAGCTTGCACCAAATTCTTATCAGATAAAATTAAAAGGAATTCCGATTGAAGTGGGAGAAGTTTATGCGGATTGTCATTTAGCAATGACTTCTGGAATGAATGATCCTAATTTGAATGGTATAGATGCAGTTGAACCTGCTTTTGGTCTGCCTGCCTTATGGATAGGCGAAGAGCAGAAAGAATACGCAGAATCAATGGGATATACCGTTGTAAGTCCATCTGCCGTTGTTTCGACTCATTTAACAGAAGTTATAAAGAAGAATGCTTCTGATATTTTAAGTCGTACGGATGTTCAACAGCTTATTGATAACGTGAAAAAGACTCATGAAAATCTTATTGACGATTTAACAAAAGAAAGTAATATTTCAACGGCTGAAATACAAATCATTTTACAAAATCTTTTAAGAGAGCGTATTTCTATAAGAGATTTGCCAACGGTGCTCGAAGCAGTCAGCACTTTCTGTCGTGTAAGTAGAAATACTGATTACCTTACGGAACAATGCCGTATAGCTCTTTCAAGAAGTATCTGTAAGCAGAATTTATCAGATGACGGTGAATTGCTGGTAATTACAATTGCTCCCGAAATAGAAAATATAATTGCATCAGGCATAAGTGCTGACGGTCAAAGTTTAAACTTAGAGCCTAATTTTACAAGGTTATTAATTGATAACTTAAATGCAGAAATAGAAAAAGCTTTGAGTTCTACGGGGTGTCAGCCTGTAATATTGTGTAGCGGCGGTATAAGGCTTGCATTTAGAAGACTTATTGAGCGTACTTTCCCTCAAATAAGCATTCTTTCTTATAATGAAATAGCTCCTAATGTTAAAGCCAGATCAGTTGGCTTTGTGAACATTGAAGCTATTTCTCAATCTTAAATTTAGGAATTTATTTCATTATCAAGTGTATTATTCTTTAAAGATTCTAAATCTGAAAACTTGTTTTTTCGGCTAAACATATATCCTGAAATAGCAGCTGTTGCTGGCACGCAAAGCACAATACCTATACTTCCGGCTAATGCTGAAAATATTTCAGTTGAAATTGAATTAAGGCTTAAAAATTTTATGGGGGAAATGCTTGAAGCAAGTACAGCTAAAGGTAAAGAGCCTCCAATGTAAGCTAAAATAAGAGTATTCGCCATTGCTCCCGTTATGTCAGAACCTATATTCATTCCTGATTGATATAATTTTTTAAAACCAATTTCTTCATTCGTCTGATGAATTTCATAAATACTGCTTGCTATAGAAATTCCTATATCCATAATTGCCCCGAGTGAGCTTATAAGCATAGAAGAGGCCAATAAACCTCTAAAATTAAGCTCAGGATGCATACTCTCTAAAATAATGGATTCCTGATCATGAAAGCCTGTCAAATAGCCGAATTTAAGTGCATATAAAGCAACTAGTCCTGCAATAAAAAGACCGCATAATGTTCCTAAAATAGCAGACAAGCTTTTCATGTTAAAGCCTGAAACCGATATAATAGCAATAACTGTTGCAGCGGTGCATACAGCAAGAGTAACAGCAATTAATGGAAGTTTTCCTGTAATTGACGGTATCAAAATAAAGGCTATAAGCGAAAAGGTTGAAAAAATAGAAACAATGGATTTAACCCCTTTTTTGCCTGATATTAGTATCATTGAAGCTAGAAACGCTATAAAAACAACAATTAAAGCTGGTATCCTGTAAAAATCGGCTAGATAAAAAGTCGCATTGGTTTTAGAAGTTGGCTCAACGTCTAATAAAACATGGTCTTTTGGCTTTACTTTTATGTCATATGCTTTATTAGCGGATAATTGATTATCAAGATGTATTATTTTACCTTTATATGGCCCGCTTTCTACTTTGAGCGTTACTTTTTGTACAGAAGCATTTGCTCCTAATGATTGAGAAAGAGTTTGACTTAATTTTTGTTCGTTTACGCTGATTATTTTTGCTGAAGCATAATCACTATTGTCAGCTGCTTTCATACTTGTTGATTCTTGTGCAACGGCAGGCGAACTAATAGTTATACATAGTAATAACATTATAAATACTTTGATTATCATAAGGTTAAACCCCGCTTTCAAATAAACTTTGTTGAGTCAAAGGAGCTTTATATCCTAAGTGTTTATAACCGGCCGGAGAAACTTTTCTTCCTCTTGATGTTCTTAAGATAAAACCGATTTGAAGAAGGTATGGCTCATAAACATCTTCAATTGTACGAATATCTTCTCCTAAAGCTGCTGCAATTGTTTCAATTCCAACAGGCCCACCATTATATTTTTCTATTATCATTGATAGCATATCTCTATCTGTTGTATCGAGTCCAAACTGGTCTATTTTCATCATATTTAAAGAAGCTTCGGCATTTTGGGTATCTATTAATCCGTTTGATTTAACTGAAGCATAATCTCGAACTCTTTTTAAAAGTCTGTTTGCAATTCTTGGCGTTCCTCTTGATCTTGCTGCTACTAATTCTGCTCCTTCTTGAGTGATTTCCGCATTTATGATTTTAGCTGTTCTTTTAACTATTTGAGTTAATTCTTCGTGGGTGTAAAACTCTAAACGATGTATTATTCCAAATCTATCCCTTAAAGGTCCTGAAAGTGAACCTGCTTTTGTTGTAGCCCCGACCAGCGTAAATTTTGGAAGAGGAACTCTTAATGTTTTAGCGGTATTTCCTTTACCTGTTGTTCTGTCTAAAGAAAAGTCCTCCATTGCCGGATATAAAATCTCTTCGGCAACTTTGTTTAACCTGTGAATTTCATCAATAAAAAGAACTTCCCCTTTTTTTAGGGTCATTAAAATTCCGATAATATCTCTTGGTCGTTCGAGAGCTGGTGCTGACGTGATTTTTATTCCTGTATTCATTTCATGGGCAATAATCGAAGCAATTGTTGTTTTTCCTAATCCGGGTGGACCGTAGAACAATAAATGATCAATTGGTTCTTCTCTTTGCTTTGCCGCTTCAATAGAAATTTTTAATGTTTCTTTTAGCATGCTTTGACCGATATATTCATCTAAAGATTTAGGTCTTATCGTATTTTCAAAACATCTGTCCAGATCATTTTCTTTTGCACATACGTTTTCACGAGTAGGTGTTGTTTTTATTTTTATATTGTTTTCATCATCAGAGCTTATTATTGCCATAGTTATAAATCTCATTTTTTATATTAATAATATTATAACTAAAATAACCGCTTACTATGATTTAGCAGAATTATAAAATAACAGTTGATTTTTTTAAAAGGTAACGTCTTAATTTTTCTACAAGAATTTTTATGTCTATTGGTTTACTTATGTAATCGTCCATTCCTGCCTCAAGACATTTCTGCCTGTCAGTGTCAAGTACATAGGCTGTTACTGCTATAATTGGTGTATTTTTATAGTTATCTAGTTCTTTTATCTTTGAACAAGCTTCATAGCCATCCATAATAGGCATTTGACAGTCCATTAAGATAAGGTCATAGGTTTTTGTTTTGCATAAATTTAATGTTTCTTTTCCGTTTCTTGCAACATCAAAGTTTAAGCCTAAATGATTTAAAACCTCTATTGCAAATTGTATATTTATCTCATTGTCTTCTGCGATTAATATTTTAAATTTACTTAATTCATTATGGGTATCGTTGATATCTATTTTAGTTAAAAGTTCTTCTTCAGGTTCATTATCGATTTTAGTTATGGAATTTAAAATATAATTTTGTAGCACATCTTTTTTTATAGGTTTATGAAGATAGCCTAGAAAATTTCTTTCGCCCAATATCATTTCAGGATTTTTAACATTTGTTGTAATTGCAATAATCTGTAAATCGCTCAATTTGTCATTAAATGTCATTAAATATGAAATAAAATCATGGTTTTTGCATAAAGTATTATAATTTATGATTAAGAAATCAGTCTTTTTATTATTTTTAAGGTATCTTACTCCATCTTCAAAGTTTTTTACAGTTTGAGTCTGACAATTTAATTCATTTAAATAGCTTTCTATTATCCTTGTATTTGTTTCATCAGGTTCAATAATTACAATATTTATTTTGGAAAGTAATGATAAGACACACTTGTTTTCTGCACTTGGTTTTAAAGATAGTGTAAATATGGCTTCAGTGCCTTTAGTAGAGCTATTTATTTTTATTTTCCCGCCCATCATTTCAATAAGATTTTTTGTTATTGCAAGACCTAAGCCTGTTCCTCCAAATTTTCTTGTTGTTGATATATCAGCTTGAGTAAAGGGATCAAAGATACTTTCGAGTTTTTCTGCAGAAATCCCTATTCCTGTATCTTTTACTGTTATTTCAATTAAATTGTTATCATTTATATTCTCTTTTAATCGGGCTTCAATATAAATATAGCCTTCTTCAGTGAATTTTATGGCATTGCTTATAAGATTGTTTAATATTTGTTTTAATCTTGCAGAATCCCCATTCACAAATTTAGGAACTTGTGGATATATAAGGCAGTTTAAGTTCAGATTTTTTAAGTCTGCCGTAGCTGAAGCGATAGAAAGAGATTCTTCAAGCACTGAATGTAGGTCAAATTTGATATTCTCTATATTTAGCTTACCGGCTTCAATTTTGGAAAAATCTAAAATATCATTAATTATTGAAAGTAAGGTATTAGAAGAAATTTTAATCTTTTTTAAATAATCTTTTTGAATTGTATGAAGCTGAGTATTTTCTAATAATTGTAAAAAGCCTATTATGCAGTTGATGGGAGTTCTTATTTCATGACTCATCATTGCAAGAAATTCACTCTTTGTTTTATTTGCGCATTCTGCTTGGTCTTTAGATCTAAGAACTTCCAGTTCCATTTTTTTTCGTTCTGAACATTCTTTAAGTACTCTTGCCTGTTTTCGTTCTTCAATGCACTGAAATAGGGCGATTAGATATTTTTTGTTATTAATTGAATCAAATGACATTTTTATTTCAACGTTTGAAAGTTTTCCGTTTTTTTGTTTTTGTATTGTTTCAAAGCTGAAATGCTCTTTTTCTTCTAGATATAAAGGTTTTAAAAATTCTTTTAACAGAGTTATTTCTGAAAAGTCGGGGAGGTATTCAAGAATTGTTTTATTTTCTAATTCTTCAAATGAATAATCTAGGTGAATTTGAGCACCTCTATTTATATAAACATGTTTTAACGAATCGGGATCATAGATAAAAACAGGAATTAAAGAATTTTCCAGTATTTTACCTATAGTTGTATATATTTGCTGTGATTTGTTTTCTATGCATAAATCACAGCATTTATTAGTGCATTGTTTCATTAAAATATATTCTCTTAGGGTTTTTACTATTATACTTTACTAAAAAAACATTATTTGTTAAATAGTGGTTAAAAATATTTAACATTGAAATTATATTTATTATGATAAATTATTGGGGCTAAATATGTATTTGAATACATGTTTTAAATTACTTTTTTATTGCACTGAATTTAGAGGCAAATATTCACCAATCACTATTAATTGAGTAGGTTTTTATATTGCACTACATTTTGCAAACAAAGATGAAAGCCTTTTAGTTCATTACATAATCTCAAATTAATTAAATAACTTTAAAGCTCTAAAATAAAAGAGGCTTTAAATTTAAAGCCTCTTAAACTTATGAATACTTTATTATTAGTATTCGATACCCCTTCTTGCCATCACCCCATTATCAAAATAATGTTTTACAGGCTTCATTTCAGTAACGAGATGAGCCATTGCTATAATTTCAGGATGAGCTTTTCTTCCCGTAAGAACTATTTCAAGGTTTTGCGGTTTATTTTGCAAAACTTCTTTTAGCTCGGAAACTTTTATCATTCCAAGGTCAACGCATACGTTTATTTCGTCAAGGATTATAAGTTGGTATTTATTGCTCATAATGGCATCTTTAGCAAGTTGCCAGCCTTTTCTGGTTTCTTTATAGTCTTCTATATTTATATTATGTGAATAAACAACTCTATCAAGTCCAAATTGAGCAAAATCAAGATTTGGCATAAGTTTTGAAGAACTTGCAAGTTCTCCGTAAAAATTACTGTCTGATTGTTCGCCTTTTGTAAACTGTGCGATAAGTACATTCCAACCATGACCGATTGCTCTTAATGCTAATCCTAAAGATGCAGTGGTTTTGCCTTTGCCATCTCCTGTATAGATTTGAATATATCCATTTTCCAGCATTTTAGTCCTCCAGTCGAACTTATGATAATGTTATAAGTCAGTTTTAAAATCAGAATGAAAAACACCCCAGTCTACTTGATATAGTTAGGGAAAATCGTCTTTAAATTACTAAAATCTTCTGCTTATTTATAGTAAATCAAATTTAATAATGGGTGGCAAATTTATTTCAATAATTTACATTGTAAAACTTTTAAACAGGTTAAAATCCCTATGCTATATACCATTAAGTAGAGTGAATAAGATTGTAACTTTAGATTTATTCATTATTCTTAAAAAACTATTGCTTTAATTAAAAACAAACAGCATTAAGTTATTTATTCTCTGAAGTTAAGCGAAAGTAAGAGTATCAAGTTATAAAATCGTAAAAAATAAATTATAATGGCTTTTTAACAATCATAATAAATACATATCTTGTTTAAGGTATAATTACAGTTAAAATTCTAATAATAAGTGAGGGTAAAATGCAAAATCTTTCAACTACATATAATCCACAAGAAACAGAAAATAAAATCTATACTTTTTGGGAAGAAAATGACTGTTTCAAGGCAGATGCAAGCAGTGATAAACCAGCATACAGCATGGTTATTCCACCGCCTAACGTAACAGGCGTTTTACACATGGGGCATGCTCTTGACGGTACAATGCAGGATATTCTTATCAGATACCACAGAATGATGGGCTATGAAGCTCTATGGCTTCCCGGTACAGACCATGCAGGAATTGCAACTCAAAATGTAGTTGAAAAAAAACTCAGAGATGAAGGTCTTTCAAGGCATGATCTCGGCAGGGAAAAATTTATTGAAACAGTATGGACTTGGGCAAATGAGCATAAAAGTAAGATATTAAACCAATTTAAAAGACTGGGGGCTTCTTTTGACAGATCAAGAGAGCGTTTTACTCTTGATGAAGGTTGTTCTGAAGCAGTAAAGCATGTTTTTGTTGACCTGTATAACAAAGGGCTTATTTATAAAGGGCAATACACAGTAAATTGGTGTCCTAGATGTCATTCAGCTATCAGCGATATAGAAACCGAATACGTTACAGAACAAGGTCATTTATGGGAAATAAGCTATCCTTTAAAGGATGAATTCGGTGCAATTGTTATTGCAACTACAAGACCTGAAACTATGTTCGGAGATGTGGCAATTGCCGTTAATCCTAACGATTACAGATATAAATCCTTTATTGGAAAAACAGTTTCTATTCCATTATCAGGAAAAGAAATTCCGATTATTGCAGATGAAGCTGTAGAAATGGATTTTGGAACAGGAGCTTTAAAAATTACACCTGCTCATGATCCTAATGATTATGAAGTCGGTAAAAGACATGGATTTGAGCCTGTTTGGATTATGGATACAGAAGCAAAGCTTATTGACAGACAAGATATTCCTTATGACGTAAGGGGTTATGATAGATACGAAGCAAGGGCAAAAATCATTGAGCTTCTTAAAATTAGAGGTCAGCTTATAAGAACTATTCCTCATGAACATAACGTAGGTCATTGTCAGAGATGTAGCGAAACTATTGAGCCTTATCTTTCTGAACAATGGTTTGTCAAAATGACACCGCTTGCTGAAAGACCTGTAAATGCTATAAAAACAGGCGAATTGAATTTTATTCCTGAAAGATGGACAAAAACTTATCTTGACTGGATGGAAAATATTAGAGATTGGTGCATAAGCAGACAATTATGGTGGGGGCATCAAATTCCTGCATTTTATTGTGATGATTGTAAGGAAATGATGGTATCAATAGAAAGACCTTCAAAATGTACTAAATGTAGTTGCACAAATATTACTCAGGACAGCGATGTTCTTGATACATGGTTCTCTTCAGCTCTATGGCCGTTTTCAACAATGGGTTGGCCTGATTTTGAAAGTGCTGATTTTAAAAAGTTTTATCCAACCTCAACACTTGTAACAGGATTTGACATTATCTTTTTCTGGGTAGCAAGAATGGTTGTAATGGGTTATCACTTTACCGATAAATCACCGTTTGAAAATGTATTTATTCATGGACTTGTAAGAGATGAGCATGGACAAAAAATGAGTAAATCAAAAGGAAATACAATAGATCCGGTTGAAGTTATAGACCAATACGGTTGTGATGCCTTAAGATTTACGCTTACAAACCTTGTAACCTACGGTGGACAGGATATTAAAGTTTCAAACGAACGCTTTGAATTCGGTAGAAACTTTGCAAATAAAATCTGGAACGCTTCAAGATTTGTGCTTATGAACCTTGAAGGGGTTGATCAAAATCCTATCAACTTTGAAAACCTAACTATTGTAGATAAATGGGTGCTTCATAAATTAAACGAAGCGTCTGATTTAATGAATAAAAACATTAAAACTTTCCGCCCCGGTGAAGCAAGCAGTATAATTTATGAGTTTTTCTGGAATACCTATTGTGATTGGTATGTTGAGCTTGCAAAAGTTCAGCTTCAAGATGAAAACCTTAAAGCAAATACTCAAAGAGTGTTAAAATATGTTCTTGAAAAAACTTTAAGACTGCTTCATCCTGTAATGCCACATATTACAGAGGAAATTTGGCAAATATTACCTGCTGATGACCTTAAAGACGGTTTAGTCAGTATAATGAAAGCTGATTATCCTCAATTTAACGAAAGTTTTGTAAATGTTGAATCTGATAAAGCGATGGACTTTATTATTGAAGCCGTAAGAAATATTAGAAATGCCAGACAAACTTTGAATATTGCACCTTCAGTTCGCATAAAAACCTTTATATATGCTCAGGACAGTTTTGAATATGCAACATTAGAAGCGGCTAAACCTTATCTTTCAACGCTTGCAAAAATTGAGGAATTCAATATATCAAACGAAGAATGCAGGGAAATACCGCCTCAATCAGCAACAGCCGTTGTAGGAAGTTCAAAAATTATCATTCCTCTTGCTGGACTTATTGATATTGAAAAAGAAACTGCAAGACAGAATAAAAAGCTTGAAACCCTTGTAAAAGAGCTTAACAGTCTTGAAGGACGCATGAAAAACGAGAAATTTGTGAGTAATGCTCCTGCTGATGTTCTTGAACAAACCCGCTCGAGAATTGAAGAAATTAAAGTTCAATCAACAGCAATTAATGAGCTTTTGGCTTCGTTAAAAGGTTAAGAGAAATAATATAAAACAAAAACCGCTCGCAAGGGTGGTTTTTGTTTTATCATGACTGGTCTTTTAGTTTATAACAGGAGTTGCTAATAATGGCTTTTTTAGGGATTTTAGGTTTTAGTTTATTTTTGACAATAATTGTATTGATAATTACATCTATCATCACTTATTCACTTATAACTATGATTAAAGAAATAAAATTTATTCAAATATCATTATGGAACTTATTTATTATACTTTTGTCTCAGTTTTTCCTTATAAGTCTTTTTCACTCTCCAAAAGAGTCCCCTCTTGGCTCTGCAATATTTCAAACAGCTATATTCTTTAGTTTTATGTTTTATTTAGCAATACCAATTTCATACATAATTTATTGTTCAAATAAAATAAATAAAACTTCATAAATTTATCGCCGCAGTTCAAAAAAAAATTTGTTAAGTTCAATTAATAAGCATTAAGGAGCTTTTTGTGCTATTTCTCAACCATAGCAAGCTTTTCCATCATTCTGCCTGCCCAGAATTTATCGCTGATTTGAACAGCTGCGTTTAATGATTTTTTATAAAGCTTTGCCGCTTTATCTTTTTGTCCGCTTTGCATCATAATATCGCCTGATTGCTCATAGCTTTTTGCGTAGCCTGAAATATTTCCTGCCATAACATCAAATTTTACGGCTTTTGAATAATTTTCCAGAGCTTTTTTGTTATAGCCAAGATCTCTGAATACTCCTGCAACGTTGCTCAAGACGGAGGATTTTCCAACATTGTCATCAAGCTGGCTTACTAGTGAATAAGCAACTTTATAATAATTGAGAGATTTTTTATAATCGCCTTTTACTGCAAACATATTGCCGATGTTGTTGAGTGTAAGAGATTGTCCCTGAATATTTTCAGTTTGTCCGTCAAGACCTAAAGCCGCAAAATAATGCTGTAAGGCTAAGTCAACCTTGCCCACATCATCATAAAGTGTCCCCATATTATAATGAGCTTTTGACTGAATTTCGTTATCGCCAAGAGCTTTTCCCGTAAGAGCAGCACTATTATAATATTCTAGCGATAAAGGAATATTATTATTCATATCGTGCATGTAGGCTAAATCCATGTAGATTTTTGCTTCGGTTTTTAAGTCGCCGATATTTCTTGCAACTTGTAAAGCCTTGTCATAACCGGGCATGGCTTTTTCAAATTCGCCCGAATCAACAAGCGATTCAAGTTGCTGATAGACTTTTAAAAGTTCTGTATTACTTGCTGTTAGCTCAGGAACTACGGGTTTTGTCGGTTGCCCGAGGTCAGCTTTTCTTGTAGTTATTTCAGTTTTTGTAGCAGAGAGTTGAATTGGAGGTTCAACAGAGGGAGCTTCTTCAATTAACTCTTCATAAGAGTGCGGTTCGTACTTTGTAACAGGAGTTGTTATTGTCGGCTCAACTTTTGTTGTTTGTTCTGCTTTCCAATTAATATTTTGAAGGAAAAGCGCTTTTACCCAGTTAGATACTACATCAGACGGTTTTCCTAAACTATCTGTGATGAAAGTATCTAATACATTTGATGCGTTGAGTAAGTTTGATTTTATTATATTTACAGTAGGCTTTGGTTTTAGGGCTTGAATATGGACGAGATCAAGATAGCCGTTTACTTCTTTTTCAATTTCGGGCGTAACACCTATTGCGCCTAATGTATTTTTAAAATCCACTAAAATCTGATTAACAGTTATAACAGTGCTGTTGTAGTCTATTGAGCTTTTTCTGTTAGGGCTTTTAGAGCTGCTTTGTTCGTCCCCTGCCTTTGATAAGGAAGGGTTTTCACTTTGGACTTTTTGCTCAGCATTGTTTGTCTCAGAAGTTTCTGCTTTTTTTAGCGGTCTTCTGATAATCTGAGGTCCATATGGATTATTATAAAGTTGATTTACTCCGTTATACAAAGTACAACCGTCCCTCTTAGCTTCAGAGTCATAATTTAACCCTTTGCCATGCCCCAACAAATAAATGCTCAGCAAATAGCTGTTACTCTATATATAGTATCTCTTAAAACCCCAAAATCTTTTTACACCATATGGTTGATTTTTTAAATCATGTTGTATATCTTTTTACAAATTTACATTAAGGTTATAGATTATTTTAATGATTATTAGGAGGAAAGCAAAAAATCTTTCTGATTTAACACTTTATCTCTGATATAATCTGCCCGTAAGTTACTGATAATTTATGTATAGGTTTATTTTCAGAATTTTAAAATATATTTTACTGTGATTTTTATTACCTATTGGGGGTTAATAATAAATATTTAATAATTGTTTTTTTAGTATAAGCATATATATTTATTTGCATGATTATTTGTATATTTATTTTAATATTTTAGCAATTTTTATTTTCAGTTACGTTTGATTATGTGAAACTAACATAGAAAGAAGGAGGTTATTACATATGCAAATTAATACAACTCAAAATCACTATGCAAGTTCTTTAAATAAAAACAACCAACAAGTAGGTTTTGGTATGGCAAAAGTAGATTTAACAAAGGTTAAATATTTAATGCCTAAAACTGCTGAGGGACAAAAAGCTTTAGCGAGTGCAGTAGAGGTTTTTGAAAAAACAACAGCAGGTATTAAAGGTACTGTAGAATTAAACGTAAAGTCTTTAGACAGATATGCAAAAGAAGGAGCTAAAAGATCAGATGGTTTAGTTCAATATGCAGATGAAGGTCGCAGAGTAAGCGTAGGATCATTTAAACAAAAAATTAGTGCAATATTTAAGCCGGAAGAAAATAAGGGCTTATTTAATCTAGGAAACAAAAAAGTACCTCAAATTCAAATAGAAGAATTAAATCGCTCTCCAATCGTTCAAGAAAGTGATTTTAATCTTGGTGCCTTTGCTCGTCAAGATAAAGACTGGCAGGAAAATGGGTTAACAGGAGCTGTAAAAAATCTTGCAAACGCTTTGAGCAAAGCGATTGGTAGATAAAACACTAAACGAATTCAAGAAAAAGTATCTAAATATTTATTAGAAATACTTTTATATTGATAATCTAATTTTTATATAAAAAGAGGCTGTTCCAAAAGTAAAAAGTAACAGCCTCTTTTTTGTAGGGTTCATTATATTTAAAATAATTTTCTTATATAAATTATTTTGTCAAGTTTAAAGCATTAATTTTCTATTTTTATTCTTTCTTGAGGAGATATTTCTATTGGTTCAGACTGATTTTTAATATATTCAGTTACTGCATCAGACATTGTCCAATCAAATATATTCATAACTCTATCTTCTTGATTAAGCATCTTATATCCAATAGATCCTGCAAATAAATAACCGTCATAAGCTACTGAGAATTTATGTGTAGGTTTATATTCGGAAAGATTTTTATCTGTGCCATCAGGTTGTTCTATAAAAATTTGAGAAACTTTATTATTACTATCGAGTTTGTATTTTAACCCCGAAGTTTGTAAATATTCAGGCTTTGTGGAAAGAGTAGAAGCTCCATGGTCTATTGCCTGTTTTATTTCATCTGCTGTTAATTCAACTTTATAAATTTTATTTTTAAACGGAAGTAATTCTTCAATTTCTCTTTTTGTTATAACTTGAACAGGTTCTGCGTTTTCCTCACTACCTATTTTGCCTCTGACTTTTGAATTATTAAAAAATGCTATATCAGCCCCTGCTTTGTGTTTAATTGCGTCTGCAACAAAACTTGCCAGAGGATTTTCAAGTTTTTGATTTTCGTTAATTATATTATTGAATACTTTAAGTTTGCCTATATCTTTATTTTTTCCTAAAAATTTGTCTTTAAGCTCTTGAATAAGCGGGTCTTTTACTCTTTCTTTTATTTTATCCAGCTTATTTCCAACGCTCCTTATCGAGCCGTGTTTATCAAATTCAACGTCTAATAACCCTGCATATTCGCCATTTTTTCCTGCTTGAGTAACGACAACTATATTATTCTCAGAGTCTAAGAACATATTTTGTTCAGATTTTTCATACATGTTCGGCATTAAGGATAATAAATTTTCAGGTGAAGCGTTTTTAAATACATCATGAGAATGTCCGCCTAATATGACATCAATTCCCTTTAAATGTCCCTGCTTTATTTCGTTTATAAGCCCAATATCTGCCTGTTTTCCCAGGTGAGAAACAAGAAATATTTTATTTATTCCTTGTTTTTTTAATTTATCAAGTTCATCGCTTATACTTTGAACAGTATCTTTGAAAATACCAAGTTTTAACCTTTCAAAAACAGCTTGAAACTTATCTGTTATGTTTTGATTTGAGAGAGGAGAAGGATGTTTAATTAATTCTGATAATTCTTTTTCTTTTTTTCTTAATTCTTGTTCTGATTTTCCGAGAGAAATCCCCGAAAGATCCGCATTACCACCTACAGCTTCTTTTAAATCCATAGGAGCAACCCCAATAAATCCATATTTATGACCATTTTGAATAGAAATATCAGATTTTACAATTTTATCTTTATGTTTATAAACAGGACTGTCTTTTTGGACTTCAGTATTTGCTGATAAAAACTTAAAATTTGCCCTTTCTAGTAAATCAGTAAAACCTTTTTCACCGTTATCAAGCTCATGATTGCCTAGAGCTGAATAGTCTAAGCCTATTTTATTTAAGCATTCTATCCATAAACGATTTTTAGGGACATCTGTATCAATACAATTATCACCGGAGGAAATTAAAAAAGTATCAACAGGCTGGTAGTAATTTTTGGCATCCTGTTTGAATTTGTCGGAAGAAATTTTAATTCCATCCATCTTGGATAACTGCCCATGAACATCGTTTATATACCAAATTTTTACATTGGCGGTTTCTTTTTTTTCTTCTTGCGAACGAGTAAAGAAACCTTTAAATGGTAATTTATCAGAATATGAATTAATCATTATTGTATTCTCCCACCTTAAAGTTAAAAACACATTAGATGAGCTGTCAAGATTTTTGTATAATTCTTATTGTAAGCGTTTTCAGTAATTAATATTTCAATACAAAAGCTTTGTTCGTTGAATGCCTATAAGGAGGCACACGTCCCCCAGCAAATAAAACAGTATTATCTTTTAGTTGCGTTATTGTAGGAGCATAATGATTAGTATCATATTTAACCTTATAAAAAGTATTAGTTTTAGGTGAAAATATTTCTATATCAGTTTGTGAGCCTCTTAAGTGATTATATCCCCCAAAAATCAAGAAGTTCCCATTATTTAATAAGATTTCATCACTTCCCATTCTTGGTTTTGTCATATTAGAATCGAACATAATAAATTTATTTAAAGCAGCATTATAATATTCACAACTGTTGAGAATTTTGTTATTCGTGTCTATTTCTTGTCCACCACATATTAAAACCCTCTTATCATTAAGTTTAACTACTATCCCACCCCTTCTTTGATAATTCATATCAGGACCTGAAGAATATGTTTCTGTTTTAGGATTAAAAATAAATGTTTTTTTTCGTTCATAAGATATAACTAACACATTACCATTATCTAGATTAACCAGTGCCCCACTCCACCACCTTATGTCTTTAACAACAGTGTTAAAGGTATTATCTTTTGGATTATATATTTCTGTTGACGGGATATGCGAACCCACATCTTTTAACATTATTTTTCCATCATCAAGAATAAGTGGTATAAATCCATTTATCATTTCATTTTGTGCTATTATCAGTTCTGGACCTTGGTAAAATTTATTAGTAATCGGATCATAAAATTCTGTAGTTCTAATACCAGCTTCGCCAGGCCCAGGTATATATCTTCCATTTGCATTAACAGTACCTGGTTTATCATCATCAGCCCATCCGCCAATAATAAAAACCCTTCCATCATTTAATAATACTGCAACGGGTTTTTCTCTAGCAAAAAGCATATCAGGTCCCATAGTAAATTTTTTGGTTTTAGGATCGTATATTTCTGTACTTTTTAATGTTTGATGATTAAATGGCAAAGCACTGTTTCTACCCCCTATAATTAGTACACGTCCATCTTGTAGTAATGTAGCCGTATGTCTGCACCTGGCAATATTTAAGTTTCCTACTTTTTCAAATTTTAAATTATTGCTGTTTTCTGCGATTACACATCTACCTATACAAAACACTAAAACTAAAATACTAAATATAACAATATAGTTTTTGGTGATTTTGTTCATAATACACTCCAATATCTAATTTACTAATAATTTTTATCAATACGCACTATTAATACCAAATAAATTATTTTAAATATTAATCATAAAAAGCAAAAGCCGAATAATCATCGGCTTTTGCTTTTTTATATTGAATTTATTATTTAGCAGCTATTTCTAAACGATTTTTTTCTTCTCTAAGTCCTGATATTACCCATTCAGGAATGAAATTTTTGCCTAAGAAAAGCTGTTTATTTGCTTTTGGCCCATGGCAGTCAGAACCGCCTGTTACTATAAGCCCGTATTCTTCGGTTAAAGTTGAATAATATTCAACCATAGCTGGAGAATGTTTTCTATGATAAACTTCAATTCCTCTAAGCCCAAAATTCATAAGATCTTTTACAAGGCTTTCCACATTTTCAAGATCGCATGGATGAGCAATTACAGGAATCCCGCCTGATTCATATATGGTTTCAACAGCTTCATGAGGAGAAACGGTTATTCTGCGTACATATGTAGGTGATTTATCGTTAATATACTTAGAATACGCTTCTAATACGCTTTTTGTACCGCCCACATTAACAATTGATTTGGCAATATGTGGTCTTCCGATGCTTCCGCCTTCCATTACAAGAGAAGTAACATCTTCAATTTTAATAGGCATTTTCGCTTCTTTATTTAATTTTTCAATTATTTTATAGGTCTGCTCAAGTCTTGCATGCTGCTGATATTTTATCAGTTCGGCAAGTGGTTTTGCGTTTAGATTCATATGGTAACCCAATATATGAATTTCCTGCCCTTCCCAGATAGTGTTTACTTCAATACCCGGAATGATTTCCATTTGCTTGCCTGTTTGTGATTCCAATAAATCAGCATGCTTTTTTGCAAGCTCAAAAGAACCCACATTGTCATGATCTGTAATTGAAATAGCCGAAAGTCCTAATTCATAAGCCGCATCTACAATCTGTTCGGGCGTTAACGTCCCGTCAGAATAGACGCTGTGAATATGCAAATCCAATTTCAACTTTCTATCCTTTCATAATTTATCCTACCTCTTTTATGTCTATTAATTCATTAATTCTTTTGATTTCTAAAGCATTGCCTGTTTTTGTGTCAATGCTTATTTTAACTCCGTTTATGCGGGTCCTTCCAATTTGAGCGACATCATATCTTTCAGGAAGACCTGTTATAAATCTTTTTAATGATCCTGCCATGTCCATTCCTATTATGCTGTCAACAACAGAACAGCTTCCTGCGTCTGTAATATAAGCGGTAGTGCCGCTTAAAATGGTTTCATCTGCTGTCTGAACATGTGTATGTGTTCCCACAAGAACGCTAACACCCAATGATTGAGCATAATAGCCTAGTCCTATTTTTTCAGCGGTGGCTTCAGCGTGAAAGTCTACAAAAATTATCGGAGTTTGTTCTTTTAATCTTTTAACTTCAGTCTCCAATGCTTCCCATGGGCTTTCGTAAGGTGGCATGAATACTCTTCCTAATAAGTTTATTACACCTATTTTTATACCGTCTTTTTCAAATATTTCAGAACCTTTACCCGGTACTGTTTTAGAAAAATTTAACGGACGTAAAAGAGCAGGAGCTCTGTCTATATAATTAAAGATATCTTTTTTGTCCCAAATATGATTTCCCGAGGTTAAAATATCAATTCCCGCCTCGGTTAATTCATTATAATTTTTCTCCGTAAGACCGAAGCCATGCGAAGCGTTTTCAACGTTAGCTACAATAAAGTCAGGCTGTATTTCAAGCGCTGACAAGTATTGTTGAACTGCTATTCTGCCGGGTCTACCGACAATATCTCCTAAAAAGAGTATTTCTATGAGCGATTTCATTTTGCGATTTCTGTAGCTCTAATTTCTCTTACAACTGTAACCCTAATTTGTCCAGGATAATCAACTTCATTTTCAATGCGTTTTGCAACGTCTCTTGCGAGCTTGCTTGCTCCGATATCATCGAAAATATTAGGCTGAACCATTATTCTAAACTCACGACCTGCTTGAACAGCGAATGAACGCTTAATTCCAGGGAAACTTTGAGCAATGTCTTCAAGTTTTTGAATACGTTTGATATAAATTTCAAGAGTATCTCTTCTTGCGCCTGGTCTGCCTGCACTCATTGTGTCAGCAATTTTTACAAGAACTGCTTCTACTGAATTAGCTATAACATCACCATGGTGGGCTTCTATTGCATTTACTACTTCTTCAGTTTCCCCATAACGTCTTGCAAGTTCTACACCAAGCTCAATATGAGTTCCTTCTTGTGTCTTATCAACCGCTTTTCCTAAATCATGAAGAATACCAGCTCTTTTAGCTATCATAACATTTGCACCAAGCTCTGCCGCAAGCATTCCAGCTAAATGACCAACTTCTTTTGAGTGAGCATAAACATTTTGACCATAACTTGTTCTGTAAAATAATCTTCCGATATGTTTCAGAAGCTCAGGATGTATATTTACGATGCCAAGCTCCATCGCGGCAGCTTCACCGTCTTTAAACATTCTTTCTTCTATTTCTTCTCGGGACTTTTCAACCATTTCTTCAATTCTTACTGGGTGAATACGTCCATCGCTTATAAGTTTTTCTAAAGCCACACGAGCAACTTCTCTTCTTACAGGATCGAAGCAGGAAAGAACAACCGCCTCAGGAGTATCATCAATAATAAGATCAACGCCTGTAAAGGTTTCAAGGGCTCTTATGTTTCTGCCTTCTCTACCGATAATACGGCCTTTCATTTCGTCATTAGGAAGATTTACAACTGATACTGTAGATTCAACTACCTGATCAATTGCACATCTTTGCATGACGTTAGAGATGATTTCTCTTGCGTTAGTGCTGGCTGTTTCTTTTATGCGAAGTTCGTTTTCACGAATAAGTTGAGCTGATTCAAGTTTAAGATCATTTTCAAGCTGTTTTAATAATATATTTTTAGCTTCTTCGCTTGTTATTCCTGAAATTCTTTCAAGCTCTGAAGTTTGTTTTTGAACTAATTCAGCAAGATAATCTTCTTTTTCATAGAGTTCATCTATTTTCTTTTTTAGATCTGATTCTTTTTCAGTAACAGTAAGCATTTTCTTTTCATAGGATTCTTCTTTTTGAAGAAGTCTGTGCTCAAGTCTTGCAAGCTCTCCACGTCTTTCTCTTGTTTCGCTTTCAAATTCCTGCCTTTGGTTATGCAGAGCTTCTTTAGCTGATATAAGCGCTTCTTTCTTTTGAAGTTTTATTTGTTCTTCTGCTTCTGCTATTTTATTTTTTGCAGCAAGGTCAATATCTTTTATTTGACCTTCTTTGGTTTTTAACTGCATATATAGATACGCCGCATATACGGCAATAATTGCAATTATTATTATAAAGCCCGTTATTAATAATATATTTTCTATTGTCCCGTACCTCTTAACTGTCGATAACTCTTTATTTGTAGAACATTAAGCATTGTCCTGCTCTTTAATATTACCATATAAAGTAATTTAAAAAACATCAATTTGTGGTATATAAGCGAAAAAAAACAAAAATGGGAATAGCTTGTTTAGAAAGCTATTCCGGACTTTCTTCATGTTCTGTCGCAAAAGTTAAACTGCTCATACTTTCACGAACTTTAATTTCAACTTCGGCAAGTAGTTCAGGATTTTCCTCGAGGAATTGGGATGCTTTTTCTCTACCTTGACCAATTTTATTATCATTGTAGCTAAACCATGAACCTGATTTTTTCACAATGTCCATATCAGCCGCAATATCAAGAATACAACCTGTTTTAGAAATGCCTTCTCCGTATACTATGTCGAATTCAGCAATTCTAAACGGTGGAGCTACTTTATTTTTAACTACTTTTACTTTTGTTCTGTTGCCATATTCAACACCGTCTCTTTTTAATGTTTCTTTTCTTCTTATGTCAAGTCTTACACTTGCATAATATTTAAGAGCATTACCACCTGTTGTTGTTTCGTTAGAACCGTACATAACACCGATTTTAGATCTCAACTGGTTGATAAATATAACGGTAGTTCTTGTTTTATTTACAATCCCCGTAAGTTTTCTTAAAGCTTGACTCATTAGTCTGGCTTGAAGTCCCATGTGGCTATCGCCCATATCGCCTTCTATTTCGGCTTTTGGTACAAGAGCGGCAACTGAATCCACTACAATAACGTCAATTGCTCCGGAACGAACAAGTTCTTCCGTTATTTCAAGAGCCTGTTCACCTGTGTCGGGTTGACTTATAAGAAGTTCGTCAACTTTAACACCAAGTTTTCTTGCATAATCAGGATCTAAGGCATGTTCAGCATCAATAAATGCAGCTAATCCGCCTGCTTTTTGCGCTTCAGCAACTATATGCTGTGCTAAAGTAGTTTTACCACTACTTTCAGGTCCATATAATTCTATAATTCTGCCTCTTGGCACTCCGCCTATTCCTAATGCCAAGTCAAGTGATAAAGCACCTGTTGGGATAACTTCAACCGAGGTTGCAGTTCTATCGCCAAGTCTCATTATTGATCCTTTACCAAAATCTTTTTCGATTTTAGCAAGGGCAAGTTCTAATGCTTTACTTCGCTCTGTATGTTCAGATTTATCAGCTTTTTTATCAGCTTTGATTTTTTCTTCAACAGCCATTATATTTCTCCTCACAAATGTGTTTTATGTAAATTTATAAGAAATAACAAAGATTAATAAAATTATACTACAATTACTTATCGCAAGTATAAAAGGTTTTATAAATTTTTAATAATAAAGTAAACCAAATAAAATAATTCCCAAATCTGTAAAAATTGTTTAAAATAAGATAGATGAGTTGATGTTTGCTAAAATTGAAAAAGTATTTAATTATGGTGTAGCTATTAAATTGGAGTGAAGAATGACTGAAGATAGCCTAATAAATGGTGGTTCAGGTGTTAATGTTATAGAAGAAGCCTTTTCGGAAAATCATTTTAGTATAGAAAATTTTTTAAAACTTTCTATAAGTCAAGGTTTTTCAGATATTCACTTAAGGGTCGGTTCACCTCCTATGGCTCGTAAAGATGGATTAATGCTTAAATCTAAGTTTAAATCTTTAACAAATGATGACATGCGAGATATTGTAAGAACACTTGTCCCTAAAAGTGACCATGAGAAAGCTCTTAACTCTAGTGATTTTGATTTTTCTTTTGAATTTGAAAAGCTCTCTAGATTTAGAGCAAATTTATTCAAAGACATGGGAAATATTGGCTTTGTTTTAAGGCTTATCCCTATAAATATCCCATCAATTGACAGTTTGTATCTTCCTCCTGTTTTAAAAGAATTTACCACATTGCACAATGGTCTGATTTTGGTTACAGGTCCTACGGGAAGCGGAAAGTCTACAACCTTGGCTTCGATGCTTGATTATATAAATCAAAATACTCAGAAACATATTGTAACTCTTGAAGATCCTGTTGAATTTGTTCATTCAAACAAAAAGTGCGTATTTACTCAAAGACAGCTTGGCATTGATACCGATACTTTTTCAAATGGATTAAAGTATGCTTTACGTCAAGATCCCGACGTTATTTTGGTAGGTGAGATGCGTGACAGGGAAACTATCAACGCTGCATTAAAAGCCGCTGAAACTGGTCATCTTGTGTTTTCAACACTTCACACGACCGATGCGGTTCAAACAATAAACAGGATTATTAATGCTTTTGAGCCTCATGAAAGAGAACCGATTAGATTGCAGATTGCGGCTACTTTGCGTGGAACAGTTGCTCAAAAACTTGTTAAAAAAGCCGATAAAAAAGGACGAGTCCCTGCTTTAGAAGTACTTGTGTCAACTCCTGCCGTTAAAGATTATATTACTAAAAATTGTGTTGACAGTATTTATGATCTGGTAAAATCAGGTGGCTTTAGTGGTATGATAAGTATGAATATGTCCTTGTTTAATCTTGTTAAAGCGGAGTTAATCACTCTTGAAGAAGCGCTTGAAGCTTCAAATACTCCAAATGAGATGCAACAGTTACTAAATGGTGTATATCACGGTTCATTTTAAATAAATGTCAGAAATATTAAGTATAACTTCAATTATAAACTTGATAAAAGTGACTATCGGGCTTAAAAGGCCTGAGTATAAAGTTGTGCCTCAAAAAAAAGTCATAAAACCTGTTGAACCTCTCCTTTCTATTGAGGATTCAAGGAAACTTGTAGCGGGTTTGATTTTTGAAGCATTGACAAGAAAAACTTGTGTTAGAGAAGCAATTAAGCGTTTTCCGCCCGATCAATTCGATGCTTCAATTCAAGCTGCGTGGCATGCACTTGTTCATTTTGAGGCGGATGAGGATATGAGGCTTAGAGATCCTGCGTATGCGAGAGAACAGGACGATTACCTTGAAATGTTAGCATTTACCTTGCAAAATGGCACAGCTTTGCCCTTAAATATTATAGATTGTTATAAGCCATATCATGGTGCGGCTTTAATACCACGTTCTACAAAGATAAAATCTATTTTAAAAAGTTTAATCAGATTTATTATTTAACTTTAGTCGCCAAATAATCAAAAGCCTTATTATTAAGTTTTGAATATATAGAAATGCAAAAGAGGCTTAGCCTCTTTGCCGCTGATAGGCGACTGTGAGAGGGTTTTTGATAATTTGAATTAGCGATTTGAATTATTTAGAAAATACGTTTTATTCTTTAATTCCGCCCGCCATGATGCCTTTAATAAAGAATTTTTGCCCTGCTAAAAAGAGTCCTATTGCGGGTATTGTCGATATAACAGCGCATGACATAAGTTGTCCCCATTCGGTTGTTTCTCTGAAACTACCTTTAAATACTGCAAGACCAACGGGTAATGTTCTCATATTCTCGGAATTGGTTACTATTAATGGCCACATAAAGCTATTCCAGCTTGAAATGAAAGTAAATAGTGCAAGTGTGATTATTGCAGGCATTGCTAGAGGAATTGCAATTTTGAAGAAAATATCGAAATAATTGCATCCGTCAAGCTTTGCAGCATCTTCAAGGTCTTTTGGCATTCCTTTAAACCATTGGCGAAGTAAAAATACTCCAAAACCTCCGAAAAACCCTGGGATAATTAAGGCAAAATAACTATCAATCCACCCAAACTGCTTCATCAGGAAAAACAGCGGAACAATGTTTACTTGTGGCGGAATCATAATAGTAGCAAGGAAAATAAAGAACAGAGGTTCTCTGAAACGAAAATTTAATCGTGCAAAAGCATAAGCGGCCATCGCAGAAAATAAAACTTGCCCTAAACAAGTGAATATTGCGACAATTAAACTATTAAAGAAATAAATTGCAATAGGTATATTTTTAAAAATATTTATATAATTTGTGAACACAAAAGGATTGGGAATTATTGATGGAGGAAGCGAGAAAATTTGATTTTGTCCCATCAAAGAAAGTAATACCATCCATATAAACGGAAAAACCGCTAAAAAAGAGGCAATTATCAGAAAAAAATATGCTATAAAAATTTTTATTCGTTTAATACCCATTTTTTCCTTGTTTTCCATTGAATTAAAGTAAGTCCTAAGATTATTAAAAATAAAATATAAGCTATTGCCGAGGCTTTACCTAGTTTGAACAGTTCAAAGGCATTTTTATACATCCAGTAAACCATTACCATTGTTGAGTTTTCAGGGCCTCCTCCTGTCATAAGATAAACCATATCAAATATTTGAAACGAGCTTACCGTTGTCATTATTAAAACAAAAAAGACAGTCGGCGATAAAAGAGGAAGAGTTATCAGGAAAAATCTGTTTATGGAATTTGCCCCGTCAATTTCTGCGGCTTCAGAATAGGTTTCGGGGATATTCTGAAGTGCTGCAAGAAAAATAATCAGATTATATCCGATATTTTTCCATATACTGGCTATTATTAATGCCCATAGTGCTATATTTTTGTCATAGAGCCAGTTTATTCCATGATTTGCTCCTAATAGCCAATTTATAATACTGTAATTGGGGTCATAAATCCATTCCCATACAATCGCACAAACTATCATAGGTGTTACGTATGGTATGAATATAGATAATTTATAAAAATTACTGAATTTGATTTTTTGATTCAGTAATAAGGCTAAAAATAAAGGTAAAATTACTCCAAAAAATGCAGTAAAAAACGAATAAAAAAATGTATTCCATAATACTTTATAGAAAAGTGGTTCGTTTAAAATTTCAATGTAATTATTGAAGCCTACAAATTTTATGGGGCTTATAAGGTCCCAATGACAAAAGCTAATAAAAAAGGAGGTAATAACAGGTAAAACAATAAATAATAAAATACCCAAAAAAGCGGGAGCTATGAATAAAAACGCCCATGTATTTTCTTTATTGAATAATTTTTTAAAAATATCTGATTTCATTTTATATTTATTTTTTGATTATTACTCTTTATTCTTAGCCAACATCAATAATAAAGAAAGTTTTTCTTGAAAATAGCTTAATAAATCCTTAAAATTTTTTAACCGTTTTGTTTATGTTATCCTCAATAGTAAACGATAATTGGAAAAATACGAAAGGAAAAGCAATGACACTGGTACTAACTGCTTTTAATAAAAATGATATCAGAGGCATCGTAAACGAAAATTTAAATGAAGAAATATATGCTTTAGCAACAAAGGCTTATGTTAAGTTTGCTACAGCTAAGCTTGAGAAAAAACCTCAAGAGCTTGTTATTGGTGTTGCAATGGATGCAAGAAATCATTCCCCGGGCTTTACTAAAGTTGTTATTGATACTTTGGTAGATGCAGGGGTGAATGTTCTTGATTTTGGACTTTGTCCTACTCCTCTCGGTTATTTTTCTGAATTTTCAGGGGCACATACGCATGGAGCTATGATAATAACTGCAAGTCACAATCCGTCTGAGTATAACGGAATGAAAATGACTCTTGCTCAAAAATCTCTTACAGAAGAAGAAATTTTTATGTTGAGAGATATGCTTGTTACCGAAAAATTTGAAAGTGCCGAGATAAAAGGTACTGTTAAAAAATATGATATTGCAGGCGAATATATTGAAAAAACAAGCCGTATGTTTCAACATGCAGGCCAAGGCTTAAAAGTCGTTGTAGACAGCGGAAACGCTACGGCAGGAATTGCAGCTCCTGAATTATACAGAAAAATGAGTTGTGATGTAATCGACATTTTCACCGAGCCTGATGGTAATTTCCCAAATCATCATCCTGATCCGTCAAAAGAAAAAAATCTTCAACATCTTAAAGAAAAGATTAAAGAAACAGGTGCTGATTTTGGTATAGCTTTTGATGGTGATTCAGACAGAATAGGCGTTGTAGACAATACAGGCTATGCAATACCTGGCGATCAGCTTTTATTGATTCTTGCTCTTGATATCTTGAAATCAAGAAAAATTTCAGAAGCAAAACCTGTTATTATCTCCGAAGTCAAATGCTCTCAAACCTTGTTTGATACTATTGATAAAAATGGCGGCAGATCAATTATGTGGAAAACAGGTCACGCTTACATTAAAAATAAAATGAGAGAAGAAAACGCTGTTTTAGCTGGTGAAATGAGCGGACATATTTTCTTTAAAGACAGATATTATGGATTTGATGATGCCATTTATGCTGGGTGTAGAATGATTGAAATTATGGCAAAGCATAAAGCTCATAATCCGAATTATAAACTTTCAGACTTAATTGAAAGTTTGCCAAAAGCCTTTACTTCTCCTGAAGTTAGGTTTGCTTGCCCAAATGAATACAAATTTATATTAATTGACAAAATTAATGAAAAAATTGAGCAGAATTCAAATATTTTTGGCTCAAAAATAGAAAAAATAATTACTCTTGATGGACTTAGAATAGTATTTACTGACGGGTTTGGATTAATAAGAGCAAGTAATACAGAACCTACGCTTACTTTAAGATTTGAAGGTTCTACCTCTGAAAGTTGTAATAATTATAAAGATTCAATCATTTCTATTATCGAGTCTACGCTTGAAGAATTAAAAAATGTCTAAATATCCGTTAAAGCCAAAAGATGTTGATTTTGAGGAATTGCGATCTTTAACATTATTTATTAAGCCTCTTATTGGTTTAATAATTTTGTTAAGTTTGGGAACCTTTGGTTATATGATTATAGAAGGCTGGAATTGGCTAGATTCCCTTTTTATGAGCGTTATTACCTTTACAACGGTTGGTTATGGAACAGTTCATCCTTTATCTCATGCAGGGCAAATTTTCACAATGCTTTATATTTTATTTGGCGTTGTGTTGTTTCTTTATTTTGCTGCGGAGTTTGCAGAATATATTATTACGGTTAATTTTGGAAAGATTTTAGGCAAAAGAAAAATGCGAAAAAAATTGTCAAAACTGAAAGAACACTATCTTGTATGCGGCTATGGAAGAACAGGTGCAGAAATAACTTCACAATTGAAAAATAGCGGTTTGGATTTTGTTGTGATTGAAAAAAATAACGATTTTGAGGAAATAGCTCAAAAAGAAGGTTTTTTATACGTCCTTGGTGATGCAACAGATGATGATACGTTAAAAAGTGCTGGAATTCTTGAGGCAAAGGGGATATTTTGTGCATTAAGCGATGACGTTGATAACCTGTATTTAACTTTATCTGCAAAGAATATTAATCCTAGGCTTACCATTGTTGCAAGATGTATTAAAGCATCAAACGAACCTAAATTTAAAAAAGCGGGTGCAAAAAGTATTATTTTACCTTATGAAATTTGCGGAAGAAGAATGGTAGCCTCAGTAGTTAAGCCTTTTGTCGTTGATTTTCTTGATGTAGTTATGCATACTAAGGGGCGAGAATTAGAATTAACGCTTGAGCAATTTATGCTTAAAGAAAATTCTGTCTTAATCGGTAAATCAATCATTTCTTCAGGAATGAGGCAACAAACAGGTGTAATTATTATCGCTATAAAAAGAGAAGATGAATATATTACAAATCCTACACCAACGACCGTTTTACAAGAGAAAGATGTATTGATTGCTCTTGGAGCGACATCGGAACTTTCAGCGTTTGAAGAACTTTATTTGTAGAGTCTGTGAGGGAATAATTTATGAAAAATCATAAAATCGTGATCGTTATAATTGCTCTTTGTTTATTTAGTATAGTTGCAGGGCTTTACGGTAAAAATATCAACACTCAAAAGGCGAAAGCTACTCAGGATGAAAGTACAATGAGTTTATTTTCTGATGGCGATAAAATTGCATTAATTAATATTGACGGACCTATTCAATTTGAGAGTTCAGATAGTCTTTTCGGGCCTAAAACGTCAGCAGAAAATGCGAGAGTTTCTCTTAAAAAAATATTAAAAGATGATTCAGTTAAAGGTGTTTTACTTAGAATAAACAGCCCAGGCGGAACAGTCGGAATGTCGCAGGAAGTTTATTCTGATGTTTTAAAAGTAAGAGCAGTTAAGCCTGTTGTTGTTTCAATGGTTGATATGGCTGCAAGCGGAGGTTATTATATTTCTGCTGCTGCTGATAGGATTTATGCTTATCCGGGGACACTTACAGGTAGTATAGGCGTTATTTTAAACACTTATGATGCAGGTGAGCTGCTAACTAAAAAACTCGGAGTAAAGCCTGAAATAATAAAAAGCGGTAAATTTAAAGATATTGCTTCTCCTTATCGTTCAATGACTAAAGAAGAAAGACAATTATTGCAAAATATGACCGATTCAACTCATGAACAGTTTATTAACGCAGTAATTGTGGCGAGAAGTAATCGCAACGATAAGTATAAGGTTAAAAAACAGATATTAGACGCTAAAATCTTGAGAGAACATGCAGATGGTCGAATTTTTAACGGTGAACAAGCACTTCAAATAGGACTTGTTGATAGTATAGGAACATTAGCTGATGCACATGATGCAGTAAGTGATATGGCTAAAGAAAAATTTGGCATAAAGTCTAAAAATTCCATTCCTCTTGTCAATTATAATGCACCAACAGGTTTCAATGAGATATTCTGCGGAGCAAAAAGTCAATTGGGTAAATTTGGTATAACAGGCGATATAAGTGAAAAACTTATGCCATTCAGTGCAAAACATCCTAATCAGCCTCTTATAATATGGGAGTAATGATAATGGAAAATTTTTTAGAAAATATTTACGGTTCGATAGTTGAGCCAATCAAAACCTTTGATAGGTTGAAAGAAGAAAAACCTTATCTGCAAGCTCTTATTATCGTTATTGTTATAAGTTTATTATCTCCTGTTTTTAATAATATGCTTGCGGTTGATAAGCAATCGTTCGGCGAATTATTAGGATTTTCTATTTTATCGGTTATTGCAGGATTGTTTAATTGGCTGGCTTTTGCAGGATTTATGGAATTATTTTCATTTATCTTTAATCAAAATGGTAAATTTAAAGAAATGTTAACTTTATCGGGGTTTGCTTTAATTCCATGGATACTGTTGGCTCCTGTTTTTCTTTTAAAGCAAGCGGGGACTTTCTTTGAAGGTATAGGTATTTTACTTGCTCTTTGCGTTTTTATTTGGGCGATATTTTTATTCTTTTTATCCGTAGCAAAAAGTTACGGCTTAACTGCGTTAAGATGCATAGTTTTTGCTTTAATTCCTTTGATAGCATCAATTATTCAACTTCATTGGTTTATTTATTTTATACAAAATTTTATTCAAGTTATAAAAGTATAACTAAATTTAAATCTTTAAAATACTTAGCTAATGAATAATTAGCTAAGTATTGTGTTATTTATTGAAATTTTATTAAACCGGAACAGCCATTGCTTCAGCCATTTTAGAAGAAGCGTTCATGAATTCGTTTATGTCACTGTTAAAATACTGCTTAATCAGCATTTTAATTGCGTTTTCTCCTGCATCTATTCTTGATACTTTTGATCTGTAAAAATACTTTTTGCCTAGTTTAATTCTAACAACTTCTTCCTTTTCTACAAGTCTGTCTAAGACTGTTTTTATTGTGGTGTAAGCCCACTTTTGAGACTCAGAATTTATCGTGTTTTGAACGTCTGATACATCAATGTGAAGTTTATCATTTTCTTCCATGTTCCATAATGCATTAAGCACAATATTCTCTAGATGTCCCTGTTTAAGGTTCATTGTTTTCTCCTACACTAAGCTACTCATATTATTTTATGAATAATACGCACGAATAAAAGACATATTATGTCTAATATTTACAAATATTATTACATTTTGATATTTGTTAATTATTTTTATCGTTTTCAGGTCCAAAAGTTATATCATGAGGTCCAAAGCCACTATGGGTATTAAACCCTGGGGCACTATATGACCCAAAATCATCGCTTTTATTGCTCTTGTCTTTATAAATAATGGCACCTGATTTAGATATTATAATTTCGTTTTTATCTTCATTATTTTCTATTCCATACAGTTTATTTATTTCTTCTGAGTTCACAATGTGGCCCATTTGGGTACACGATGTTGTTACCATAGTTAAAATAACGGTGGTTAGTAACAACAGGAAAAATTTTCCCAAACGGCCCGACATATCGAACCTCACATCTTCTTTTTATTCAATTATCACTTTATACTACAATTATAGAGCTTTTTCATGAAATTTTCATCAAACTTTAATATGATATTTCTTTTTATTTACAATCAAAATTTTTATTCATTATTAATTGAAAAATATACATCTTTTAATCTTTTTTTACTTACATGGGTATAAAGCTGTGTGGTTGATACATCGCTATGTCCCAGTAATTCCTGCACTACTCTTAAATCTGCTCCGTTTTCCAGTAAATGTGTTGCAAAACTGTGTCTTATAACGTGGGGGCTGATTTTTCTATTTATAAGTTTTCCTAAATTATTGATGAATCTGTAAATATCCTGACGTGATAAGGTTTTTCCATTTGCTTTAAGAAAAAAAGCATCTTCGTTTTCATTATATTTTAAAAGAAGTAGTTCTCTATCTTCTAAATATAGTTTTAATGCATTTTTTGCTTCGTCTCCAATTGGTACTATTCTTTCTTTTGAGCCTTTTCCAAAGCATCTTACATAGCCGTTAGAAAGATTTATATTTGATAGTTTTAAATTTACAAGCTCTGATACACGAAGACCTGAAGCGTATAAAAGCTCTAGGATTGCTTTTTCTGAAGAGGTCAGCTTTTGAGCAAATAAAAGCTCCATTTCTTTTATACTTAGCACTTTAGGTAGTTTTCTTGCTAATTTTGGCTGTTCTATGCTTACTGTAGGGTCGTATTGAATGTATTCATTAGAAATAAGCCATTTAAACCAGCCTCTTACGGATGCAATCATTCTTGTTGTAGAAGATGCCGCATAGCCTTTGCCTCTTAGCTCTCTTATAAATACATTCAGAGATGATCTTGCGATATTTTCAAATTCATTTATATTATGTTTTTCTAAAAACTCTATAAAAATAGAGAGATCAGTTCTATAGCTTATTTCCGTATTATTAGAAAGACCTCTTTCAAGGATTAGATAATCTATATATTCACATAGATATTGATAAAACATTTTTTTAAGTCCAATCCTGTTTTTATAAGCTGTTTTGATGTTTATATAATAATAAACCCTTATCTAGGAATAAAAAAACATATTTTTATATTATAATTTCTTTTGCGGGCAGATGTAAGGACAAAAATATGTTAGATATTAAGCTTATTAGAGAAAATCCTGAAAAAATTAACGAATTATTAAAAAGAAGAAATACGGATTTATCCATAGATGAGGTTCTTGAACTTGATAAAGAAAGAAGAGAGCTTCAGGCTAAAGCTGACAATTTAAGAGCTGAAAGAAAAAAACTTTCTCAAGAAGTAGGCAACCTCAAAAAACAAGGTATTGATACCGAAGAGCTTCAAGCTAAAGTAAGAATAATAGGTGAAGAAACAAAAATTCTTGAAGAAAAAGAAACAGAAATAAACGAAAAACAAAGATATTTTTTATTGACTATTCCTAATGCTCCTGATGAAACAACTCCTATCGGTTCAACAGAAGAAGATAATGTTGAAATTAAAAAAGTTGGTGAACCATCAACTCCTGCTTTTCCTGTAAAACCACATTGGGAAATCGGAACTGATCTCGATATTCTTGATTTTGAAAGAGGCGTTAAGCTATCTGAATCAAGATTTACAATATATAAAGGGCAGGGTGCAAGGCTTGAAAGAGCTATTATAAACTTTTTCCTTGATTTGCATACATTAAGTCATGGATATACTGAAGTTTTACCTCCTTTTTTGGTTAATTCATCCGCTATGACAGGAACAGGTCAACTTCCTAAGTTTAAAGAAGATATGTATAAATGCGAAGGCGAAGATCTTTTCCTTATACCTACCGCAGAAGTGCCTGTTACTAATATTTATATGAATGAAATACTTAAAGAAGAACAATTACCTATGTATATGGCTGCTTATACACCTTGCTTCAGAAGAGAAGCTGGTTCAGCAGGAAAAGACACCAGAGGATTAATAAGACAACACCAATTTAATAAAGTTGAGCTTGTTAAGCTTTGTACACCTGAATCCAGCGAAGAAGAGCATGAAAAACTTACTTTAGATGCGGAAAAAGCTCTTGAAATCCTTGAACTTCCATATAGAAGAATTGCTCTTTGTTCAGGTGATATTGGATTTAGTGCAAAAAAATGTTATGACCTTGAGGTTTGGTTCCCATCTTCAGGTGGCTATAGAGAAATCTCCAGTTGTAGTAATTTCGGTGATTTTCAGGCGAGAAGAGCTAATATCCGTTTTAAATCTAATCAGACAGGTAAAAATGAGTTTATTCATACCATTAACGGATCAGGCTTAGCTGTTGGAAGAACATTTGCAGCTATTTTAGAAAATAATCAGCAAGAAGACGGAAGTATTTTAATTCCTAAAGTTCTTCAAAAATATTTTGGAGCTAATATTTTAAAATAAGCTGAAATAATTACTTCTTATTGAGAATGAAACTAGTTATAAAAGTTGTATAATATTAATAAAAGCAGGAATTCGACTCTAATTTGTAAAATTCCTGCTTTTTCTTTGTTTGAAAAATTAAAAAGTTTATTTTTTTTGCAAATAATAATATTATTAAAATGTAAGATAATAAAGGGCATAAAATGGAGATTAATCCTAAAAGAGTCAGATATGTGAAGCCTTCTTTGCAGGGAACAGGCATTATTCCTGTCGGAGCAGAGGGTAATGTGCTATTATTTATTAAACATCCTGTAACCTCAAAACTTTTAGTTGATTTTCCTTCATTTGAAAAAGCAATAGTGCCGTTAAGCAGTGTAGAAATATTAGAGGAACACAATGGATAAAATTAAAGATTTGATACTTAAAAAAGAACTAAGGCATCTTTTTTATGTGCTTTTTACCTCAATAATGATTTTTTTCTTGTTTACACTTGGTCAATTAACTCAGGTAAATAAATTTTTAGAATCTATTGAGTTAAAAACTCTTGATTTTAGATTTGCTATTCCAAATAAAAAAATGGCGACTAATCCAAAAATAGTTATTTTAACTATTGATGATAACAGCCTTGAATTTTTAGAAGAAGAATTTGGCAGATGGCCATGGAGTAGAAATGTTTACACTAAAATGATTGACTATCTTGAACAGGATAAGGTTGGTCAGGTAATCTTTGATTTAATGTTTCTTGGTTATCAAAAAGGGCTTGAAAATAAAGATATAGAGCTTGCTAAAACTATGGGTAATTACCATAATATTTATACTTCAATGAATTTTGATTCAAGAATGGATAAAATAGCTCCTCCTTTACCGTCTTATATGAAAATTAATGTGGAAAATAAATCTTCAAATATTAATCTTTCTGATTTGGAATATTCTAATGTAAGACTTATTTTGCCTGAAATCATTAAATATAATAAAAATATCGGAATGATTAATCTTTCCCGAGATGTTGACGGCATAAGTAGAAGATGTCCAATATTTTTAAAATATAATAATACCTTTTATCCGTATTTAGCTTTTAAAGCTGCTATAGATAATATTAAGCAAAATGAAAATATAAAAATTAATAAATTTATAATTGATAAAAATAACGATGTTTTAATAGGAAGTAAAAAGATTCACCTTGATAAAGACGGTAAAATGATAATCAATTGGTATGGGGCTAACCATTCTTTTGAATATATTCCTTTTTATAAGATCATAAAATCTATTAATAATATAAAAGCAGGAAAGCCTCCTGTTATTCAGCCCGGTTATTTTAAGGATAAAGTTGTGTTTGTAGGTGTTACTGCTACTTCTTTATTTGATATAAAATCAACACCTTTAAGTAATATTTATCCGGGGGTAGAAGTGCAGGCAACTGTTTATAATAATATTCTCGATAGAAATTCTGTAAGGAAATTTGGAGATTTAAGTAATTTATTAATTTGTATGGTTCTTGGAGTCTTAACCTCTTTGATCGTTATTAGAATACGTTCTTCCTTCTTTTCCTCTTTCGCTACTATTATGCTTGCGTTAATTTATATTGGTTTTGCCTCATATCTATTAAGGTATCATTTTATCTGGATTGGCATGATTAATCAGATAATTATTATGACTTTAACCTTTACATCTATGTTTATTATTAAATATTTATTGAAATCACGAGATTTTGAATATACTTATAAACTTGCTACAACTGATGGGCTTACCGGGCTCCATAATCATAGGTTTTTTCAGGAGCATATGGTAAATAGCCTTGATAGAGGAAAAAGATACAAATCAAGTTTCTCTCTATTACTTGTAGATATTGATTTCTTCAAGAAATTTAATGATACATACGGACATCAGGCAGGTGATGCGGTTTTAAGACAAGTTGCAGATACTTTAAAGAAAATGGTGAGAGCTTCTGATCTTGTTGCCCGTTATGGCGGAGAAGAAATGACTATTGTTCTTGATAATACAAATATTAATGAGGCTATGCTTATAGCGGATAAAATATGCAAACAGGTTGCCTTTAAGCCCTATAGGTTATCAGAGGGGATTGAACGGCATGTTACCATTAGTATCGGTGTTTCAACATATCCTTTTCACGGTGAAACTTCTGCTGAACTTATTGAATATGCGGATAGAGGTTTATATAGAGCAAAGGAAAATGGTCGAAATCAGGTCGGCTCATTAGAAGAAGATGATGAAATATTAATCGAAGATAAATAAATCCTAAAAGGTTGTAGTGTTTTACCGCAACCTTTTTTGTTTGACTATACTTATCCAGCAAAATAATTTTTGCGAAAAGAGGCAAATCGCTCGATTAGTGTGTTTTTTTAAGTAATTATTAAAAAATACGTTGGACTGGTATATACAAAAAATGCAATATAGTGTAAAATAAACACTAATAATTGGCTTTATATTAACTACTTGTGTCTAATTGTGTTTGATTTGTTTTTTTTATACCGTCATTTATTGAACGGGATAAATAAGAAAAAGGTATAAATATATGAGTATAATAGAAAAAAATATGAATATAAAAGAAGATGTAACTGCTTTAGTGGGTAATACCCCTATGGTTTATTTAAAAAGGCTGACTAAAAATTGTGTGGCAAAAGTTGCTGCTAAGTTGGAATGTTTTAATCCTGCAAATTCTGTTAAAGATCGTATTGGTTTTAATATGATTGAATTTGCTGAAAAAGAAGGAAAAATTCAACCGGGTTTAAGCACTCTTATTGAGCCTACAAGCGGAAATACAGGAATAGGCCTTGCTTTTGTAAGTGCAGTAAAGGGTTATAAGCTTATTTTGACAATGCCTGAAACAATGAGTATAGAAAGAAGAATGCTTTTAAAGGCTTATGGTGCTGAATTAGTTTTAACTCCCGGTGAATTAGGAATGAGAGGGGCTATTGAAAAAGCATTAGAGTTAGCAAAAGGTATTGAAAATTCTTATATTTTTCAGCAATTTGAAAATCCCTCTAATCCTGAAATGCATTCAAAAACAACAGCTGAAGAAATATGGAAAGATACTGATGGAAAGATAGATATTTTTGTTGCGGGAATAGGAACAGGCGGAACTATTTCGGGTGTTGGGCGAGTATTGAAGCAAAGAAACCCTAATATTAAGATAATAGGTGTAGAGCCTGAATCTAGTCCTGTTATCACTCAGGGAAAAGCAGGTGCGCATAAAATTCAAGGCATAGGAGCAGGCTTTGTTCCTAAGAACCTAGATATGTCAATAGTTGATGAGATTATTACAGTTTCTGATAATGATGCGATTGAAACCGCTCGCAGACTTGCAAAGGAAGAAGGGCTTCTTTCGGGTATTTCCTGTGGAGCTGCTGCTTTTGCGGCTGTCAAAGTAGCTGAAAGAGCTGAAAATAAAGATAAATTATTAGTAACAGTATTGCCTGATTTTGGAGAAAGATACTTGAGTACTGTTCTATTTCAGGATGTTTAAAAACAACGTACGTGATAAATATAAAATCAAGGAATGTTAGACATGTTTTTGTCAACGATTAAAGAGGACATCAAAACAATATATGAGAAAGACCCTGCGGCTGTAAATCTTTTTGAGGTGTTATGCTGTTATCCGGGGTTACATGCTTTATTTTTACATAGAATTGCTCATAAGTTATATGTATGGAGAGTTCCCGCTATTCCCCGAATGATTTCAAATATTTCAAGATTTATTACGGGTATTGAAATTCATCCAGGGGCGAGAATAGGTAAAAGATTCTTTATAGATCATGGTATGGGAGTTGTAATCGGTGAAACAGCTATAATCGGTAATGATGTACTTCTTTATCAAGGTGTAACTCTTGGAGGGACAGGCAAAGAGCATGGGAAACGTCATCCTACTTTAAAAGATAATATAGTTGTAGGTTCGGGGGCGAAAGTTTTGGGAAATATAACATTAGGAAATAACGTAAGAGTAGGTGCAGGTTCCGTAGTAATTACTGATGTGCCTGATGATTCTACGGTAGTTGGAATACCGGGGCGAATAATATCGCAAAAAGGAGTTAAAATGACTCCTCTTCATCATGAAGATATGCCGGATCCGATAAAAGATGCAATTAACAATCTTACGGATGAAATAAAAGAGTTTAAGGGCTTTATTAAAACTGAAATAGCAATTTGTCCTTATAAAAAAGAAGAGTTTAAAGACGGTGGAGGTATTTAATACCTCCTTTTGATTTTTAAATTCTATTCAGATTTGAAGGAATAATTAATTTTTGTAAAAGATACACTTAATAGTATTGTAAGTGTATATTAAACACGTATAATTTAACGTTAAGAAGAGAAATATGAGCTGGGTCTTATCTTAAAGAAAAATTTGATTTTTCTTTAGTGCTTTATTTTGAGAGATTAAACAAGCTTAAATAAAAGCATAGAGTTTCATAAAAGTAGCCTTCTTAACACAGAAGGTTTTTTAATACTTTTAGTGAGTTATTGTAAAAATTAGGAAGCGAGGCAGGGAATGTTGAACACAGTTAATCATGGTCTTATGGCAAGATCACAAAACAGAACAGCAGTAGCAACAAGACAAACAGTACCGGCATTTAAAGGTGGAATAGAAAAAGTTGCAGTTCAAGCAGCAGATGGGTTTGTAACAAAGGCAGCTGCCGAACTTGGGGAGATTAAATTCGTAGATAGAGCAAGAAAAGCTCTAATGGCTGGAGAACCAGGCAGAGCATCGATTCTCTATAAAAAAGCAATACCACAAGTTGTTAAAAAATTTCAAAATGAAGCTGAAAAAGTTGCTTTATTTTTTACAGAAGTTTCACAAGCATTATTTAGCGGAGCAGGAAAACTTCTTGATGAGTCAACTCAATTAGCAAAAGGTTCAACCGAGTTAGCTAATCGTGCAGTTGTTATTGCTGAAAATAAAGGTGATGATGTTGCTAAAGCTGGAACAAAAGTTATTAAAGAACTTACAGAGAAAAATGCTGATCAAGTTTGCCATTCTTTAATTGGTACACCTGAAGCACAACAAGAATTTGCTCAAGGTATCATTAAAAGTGCAGCACCAAAAATTATTGAACAAAATGAGCTTTATCAGCTTAAAGTAGCAAGTGATGCAGCAAAAAATAAAGCTGAGCTTGAAGCTCTTCAAGTTCAAATGAAGTTAGAGCAAATGAAACAAATGATGCAACCTGAAAAACCACATGGTGAATTTGGTTTTAACATAGCAGACGCAAAGTAATATTAATATGAATCTTAAAAATCCCTCTAAAAAAGAGGGATTTTTTGTATGTAAAAATTTAGCTGATAAAATTATAAATATAAATATATAAAAAGGAGCTTTAAGAATGATAGAACGATATACAAGAAAAGAAATGGGTTATATCTGGACGCAGGAAAGTAAATTTCAGGCTATGCTTGATGTTGAGCTTGCTGTTTGTAGAGCTCATAATAAATTGGGTAATATCCCAGATCAGGATTTGAAAAATATTGAAGAAAAAGCAAAATTTGACTTAGATAGAATTTTAGAAATTGAAGAAGAAGTAAAACACGATATAATAGCTTTCGTTACTAACTTAAATGAGAATATAGGCGAATCTTCAAGGTTCGTTCATATGGGTATAACAAGTTCTGATGCAATAGATACAGGGCTTGCCGTTCAGTTAAAGCATGCAAATGAATTAATTAAAAAAGATATTATAGAAGTAATTGACGCTCTTAGAGAAAAAGCAAAAGAACATAAAGAAACTATCACAATCGGAAGATCTCACGGCATTCATGCAGAGCCTACTACTTTTGGGGCAAAACTTTGCGTTTGGCTTGATATTATGGAGAGAAACCTCGAGAGATTTAATAATGTTGCTGAAGAGATTAGCGTTGGACAAATAAGCGGACCAGTCGGAACTTTTAGCAATATTGAACCTCAAATTGAAGAGCTTGTGTGTGAAGAGTTAGGATTAAAACCTGCAAAAGTTTCTACTCAAGTCATTCAGAGAGATTTACATGCTCATTATCATCAGATATTGGCACTTATTGCTTCTACAATAGAACAATTCTCTGTAGAATTAAGACATCTTCAACGTACAGAAGTTCTTGAGGTTGAAGAAGGATTTGCCAAAGGTCAAAAAGGTTCATCAGCTATGCCTCATAAAAAGAATCCTATAAGTGGGGAAAATTTAACAGGACTTGCCAGACTTGTAAGATCAAATTCTTTTGCCGCTCTTGAGAATATTCCGTTATGGCATGAAAGAGATATAAGCCATAGCTCTGTAGAAAGAGTAATATTCCCCGATAGTACTATCCTAATTGACTATATGCTTAATAGATTTAAAGGTGTTATAAATAATCTTGTTGTTTACCCTGAAAATATGCTTAAAAATACCCGACTTTTCGGTGGTGTTATTTATTCACAAAGAGTTCTGCTTAAATTAACAGATAAAGGACTGTCAAGAGAAGAAGCTTATAAACTTGTTCAAGAAAATGCTCATAAAGCTTGGAATAAAGAAAATGGCAATTTTAAAAACAATCTTCTCTCTGATCCAAATGTAACAAAGGTTTTAAGTGAAATTGAAATTGATGAATGTTTTGATCCGCAATATTATTTAAGAAACATAAACCATATTTATAAACGAATGGGAGTTTAAAATGTATAAAAAGGATTTCTTTAAAGTTTTTATTACAACATTTGTTGTATGGCTTGCCTTTTCAAATATATCATTTGCAAAAACAATTGATAAAGCAGGGATAAAAGTATTTAAACTTGCTAATGGTCAAACATTGGTTGTTAAAGAAGTCCATACAAATCCTATAGTTACTGTTGATACTTGGGTTAAAACAGGTTCAATCAATGAAAACGATAAAAATAACGGTGTTTCTCACTTTTTAGAACATTTGTTTTTTAAAGGGACAGAAAAACATATTGCAGGCGAAGCCGATAAAATCCTTGAAACAAAAGGAGCTGTTTATAATGCAGCAACAAGTAAGGATTTTACTCATTTTTATACGACAATTCCAAGTAAATATTTGCAAGATGCAATGGATTTACAGTCTGATATGCTTTTAAATGCAACTTTTCCAAATGCAGAGCTTGATAAAGAAAGAAAAGTTGTTCAGGCAGAAATAAAAAGAGCCGATGATAATGCAGGTTCTATTGTTTTTAATAATTTGAATAACATTATTTTTAAACATCATCCGTATCGATATGAAACTCTTGGAACACCTCAAATAATTGGTTCTATTCCTAGACAAAGTATTCTTGATTATTATCATCGTTGGTATTTACCTCAAAATATGGTTACTATTGTGGTTGGTGATGTAGATACAAATAAAGTAAAAGCTCTTGTTGAAAAAGACTATGTTGAAAAGCATAAAAGAAAATTTTCAGGACAAATAAAATATCCTAGAGAACCTGAACTGACAAAACCTGAAAGTATTGTTAAAAAAGGCGATTACAACGTAGCATATCTTGAACTCGGATTTAAAGGAGTTCCTATTACCGACATAAAAGATAATTATTCTTTGGATGTTTTAGCAACTATACTTGGAGATGGCGATAGTTCAAGACTTTATCAGTCGTTGAAAGAAAAAACAAATATTGTAACTTCAATAGATGCAGGGCATATGTCGCTTAAAGATGACAGCGTTTTCTATATCAGCAGCGAGATGAAACCTGAAAATTATAAAAAAGCTAAAGAAGAAGTAATCAAGCAGATAAATAAAGTAAGAGTAGATGGAATTACCGACGAGGAGCTTAATAGAGCGAAAAAACTTCTTGAAAGACAGTTTCTTTATAACTCTGAATCAGTTGAAGAAATAGCTAATACTATTGGTTATTGTATGACAATCAATAATAATCTTGATTGTTATACTGATTATACAGAACAAATTTCAAAATTAACAAAAGAAGATATTAAAAAAGTAGCTGTTCAATATATTGATACTTCAAAAATGGCTGAATCTTTATTACTTCCACAAAATGCTAATATTGCCGATATAAAACCAAAAAAAGAAGCTTTTAAAAATACCGAAAAATATATTTTAAACAACGGTACTATTCTTATAGTTGATAAAAATGAATCAAATAAGACCATTGCTCTTAATGTGTTTTTCAAAGGCGGTAATTTAAACGAGCCAATACCCGGAATTAATAGCATAATTGCTTCGACTTTAATGAAAGGTACTGCTAACAGAAGTTCTTTGCAGATTGCAAATGAGCTTGAAAATCTTGGTATAATTATTTCTCCAAGTGCTGATTCTGATTATTTTGAAATAAGCTTAAAATCAACTTACGAAGATTTTAATAAAGCTCTTGATATTCTTGCGGATATTATTAATCATCCTAAATTCACTCAAGAAGATATTCAGCAAGCAAAAACAGATATTATTGAAGCATATAAAGCGCAGCAGGATTCACCGTCTAAATTAGCTTTTGAGGGCTTTTTAAAGACAATTTATCCAAATCATCCTTATGGTTATGATAGCCAACTAATAATCAAAAATCTTCCAAATATTACCAGAGAAAAGATATTAGCTTATTACAGCAAGACTTTTGTTCCTCAAAATATGATAATTTCTTCATCAGGAAATATTGATGGTGATAGTTTAAGTCAAAAAATAACTTCATATTTTCCTAAAGTTGAAGCCGCAAATGTTGTAACAGAATCTCAATTCGTTCATTCTTTCAGCCCTATTCCTAAAAATAAATTCACTCCTATTTATAAAGATGTGAATACCGCTTGGATTGTTTTAGGATGGAAAGCTCCGTCCGTAATGAATGAAAAAGAATATGCAAGTTTAAAGGTCATTAATTCAATATTGGGAAGCGGTTTAAGTTCAAGGCTATTTGTGGATTTAAGAGAAAAACAAGGTTTAGCTTATGAAATAGCAAGCGTTTACCCGACAAGAGCCGATAACAGTTATTATGCAATGTATATGGGAACTCAGCCTGAAAGCATTAAAAAAGCCATAGATGGTTTTTTAAGCGAATCGGATAAACTAAAAAAATATGGTGTAACTCAAAAAGAGCTTGAAGATACAAAGCAAAGAATAACAGGACAATTTTTAATTGCAGAAGAAACCAATCAGGAAAAGTCGCATTATTTAGGTTGGTTTGAAGTGCTGGGCAAAGGATATCTTTTTAATTATAATTATCCTGCTATAATAAATGCTGTAACCATTGAAGATGTGAAAAATACGGCAAATAAATATCTTAGTGAGCCATATGCAATAACTGTAATAGCTCCTAAGAACAGTTTAGAGGCAGTGGAAAAGGAATACAATAGTGAAAGTAAGCGTTAAAGTTCCTGCTACAAGTGCAAATATGGGGCCTGGGTTTGATTGTTTCGGCATAGCTCTTTCTATGTACAATACAGTTACATTGGAAGAAACCGTATATCCTACTAATGGACTTGAAATAAATATCTTAGGCGAACAAGATGAGGCTCTGTCTACATTTACAGTTCCTACGGATAAATCAAATATTGTATATAAAGCGGTAGAACTACTTTATAACTATACAGGGCAGACTCCTCCTGCTTTAAGAATAAATATACAATCTAATATTCCTATTGCAAAAGGATTGGGAAGTAGTGCTTCTGTAATCGTGGGCGGTGTTTTAGCGGCAAATAAATTGCTTGGAAATCCTGCTGATCAAGAAGCGCTTTTATCTATTGCAAATGAAATTGAAGGACATCCTGATAATATTGCTCCTGCTATGCTTGGTGGCTTTGTTGTTTCAAGCGTAGAAGATGATAGCAGTATAATTCACAGAAAAATAGAATGGCCTGATAATTGGAAATTAATCATCGGTGTGCCTGATTATGAGCTTGCTACTCAAATTTCAAGATCAGTATTGCCTGAAAGTGTTAAATTTCAAGATGCGGTTTATAATGCAAAACGTTGCGCAATGTTTGTAGAGGCTCTTCATACAAAAGATAAAGAACTTATGAGAGTAGCTCTTCAAGATAAACTTCATCAGCCATATAGAGCAAGATTAGTTCCAGGATTAAATGAAATAACCGAAGAACTTAAACAAACAGATGCTATTGGTTGTGTTTTAAGTGGTGCAGGTCCAAGTATTCTTGTTATTGCTGAAAATAATGCAGTAGAAGATGCAAAAATAAGAATAAAAGATGTTTGGGAAAGCATCGGTGTTAAGGCTATGATTAAAAGTATTGCAGTTGATACCAAAGGCGCAGTAATTATCTAGCAATTTTTAATGCGTTTGGGTTTTATTTATATATAAATATTGTGAATCTTTGGAGTTTAATATGCAAATAGGTTTTAATAGTAGCCAGATAGAGCAAGCAGGGACTGTTGCAAAAAGAGTAATAAAAGACAATCCTGTTATAAAACGTGGAGAAGCGGTTGTAAAACAACAGCTTGTAGCTCATAGCGGACAAATTGAATCAAGTTTGCCAAAAGTTTGTAAGCAAATACAAACTTTTGTTCAAGATTCTTTTAAATCTGTGAAAAAGTTTTTTGGAGATGTCTTTGAAGGAATAAAAAATCTTTTTACAGAAAGAGGAACGATTACAATAAATGGTAAAGTTATACATCCATCTTCAACCTCAGTAACAATAATAGAGAATGGTACCCCAATTCAAGTTGGAAAACACAATGTACAAGAAATAGTTATTAAGTAAAAGATAAATAATTAATTAATACCAACAACATTCAAAATTAAAAATCCCAATATTCTTTTCTAAATTGAATATCGGGATTTTTTTTGTAGCTTATATCACCATTATAGTGTTTGATTAAATTTATCTTTAAAAGATATATGTTTTTTGAGTATAAATCTTAACATATTTATATGGTGCTATTAGCATTTTAATACCATATTCTGTTTTTATAAATATAGGGTAGAATTAATCGTTAAGTGTAAAAGAGGAGAATTTAGATGTCGATTTCAAAATTAGGAACTATGAACAACTTATTTGCAACAACTTCAATTGATACAAGCGTAAAACCACAGGATCTCAAAAAGAATTCAAATAGTGTATGGACAAATTTACCAAATGAAAAGGCTATTAAGGTTGCTGATATATCTATTAATAATGCTGGCCCAGGAGCACCACCGCTACATCAATCAGTTTCTGCAGGTGATTTTACATGGGCATATGCTGCAACTGGAGATGGTCCTGGCGTAACCTATATGGATACACCAGGTAGGGCCGTAAAACATATCAGACTTACTCGAGAGCAGGATAGAAGAGCGATACAGGCTATTGAACAAGTAAGAACAAGATGGGATGATACTCCATACAATTTATTCAACCATAATTGTAGAGGCTTTGCTGAAGAAGCATTTAATGCTGCGAGGTCGGCGGTTGGGAAATAAATATTCAACAAAAGAATTTTAAATTAAACATCCTGATTTTTCTTTGATAAAAGAACGTTCAGGATGTTTTTTGCATCCTAATATATAGTTATTGTAGTATTTGATTTAATTTGCATTCAAAAGATATATATTTTTTGAATACAAATCTTAATATGTTTGTGCAATATTGGCATTTTAATACCATATTCTGTTTTTATAAATATAGGATAGAATTAATCGTTAAGTATAAAAGAGGAGAATTTAGATGTCGATTTCAAAATTAGGATCTATGGACAACTTATTTGCAACAACTTCAAGTAATACAAGCGTAAAACCACAAGAATCACAAAAGAGTGGATCAATTTTTAATCAAAAACCATCTCAAGAAATAGCAGATATTTCATTTATGAGAAAAGGACCTAGTACAGGCTATGAACATCAATATGTATATTTTAATGAACTACAGCAGGGATTTGGTTTTGTTCCAAGTAAAGAATTAAATATGATAGGACAAGCACCGGGTCATATTCAGGGCGAGAATCGCGATAGAGATGATATTGAAATGAGAAGAATTCCTGCAAATAAAGCGGAAGAACAAAAAGTTTTAAATTATATGAGACAACAGGGTGCAATAGAAGATTATGATGGCACAGATTATTATTTAACAGGTCGTAATTGTATGACATTTATTAATGAAGTACATAAAGATGTAGGTAGAGTATTAAATAGACATTAATCTTTAAAAAATAAATATAGTTATGAAATAAGCCTTACTCAGGCTTATTTTTTGTTGTACTTATTTAAAAAGATATGATAAATTAATTTAATTGGAATATATATTTATAACTAATTTTTATCTGGAAAAATAGTTGCAACTATATAGCTATTGAGTCATAAGGATATAAACTGATGAAGTTACTGGATTTTTGTAAGAGAAAATTCAATCTTAATTCAATTAAATTTAAAATATTTTTCTCGATTTTTATAATAATGCTTATTTCTAATGGAATTATTAGTACTATAAGCATAACAAAATCTACAGCTTCGATGGAAAATGAAGTAAAATCGACACTTTTAGTTTCTTCAAAAAATGAATCAAATAAAGTTGCTTTTTACCTTTTGGAAAAACAAAAAATAGTTGATGGATTAGCAAATACTTTATCTGCGACATTTAATCCGGACAAATTTAATGATGCCCAGTATTTAAGGAATTACAGGTTAAAAACGTTAGATCCTATTTTAAAAGTTGCAATGCAATCTACAAAGAACGTAACTGGTTTTTATGGAGATATGAACATTGACAAGCAGAATGTTTTAAAAAATGGTTTTGAATGCGGGGGTTGGTTTTTAGATAAAAATAATGATGGAATTCCTGAAAGGCAGGATGTCTACGATAAGGATCTTAAATCCTTTTTAAGGGGTAGTGGTCCAGCTATGGATTATTATTATAATTTGGTAGATAAGAAAGATAAATTATCACACTGGGTTGAGCCTAAAATTGATCCTGAGATGAAAATACCATTAGTTAGCTATATGAAAAAAGCTTATTCAACTCCTGATGATTTAAAGTCAACTTTACTTGGTAGTGTTGGCACTGATATTGCTCTTACTCGTATTAGAGAAGAAGTTAATAATATTAAAATGTATAAAACAGGATATGCTTTTCTTTTATCACCAAAACTTAATTTTATTGCTCATAAAAAATTTACATTAAAAGATAATCTTATAACGGTACAAAAAGGTCTATATAAGCCCCTTGTTAATGCAATTAAGAAAAACAGCTCAGGACTCATTAAAATTAAAGAAGGAAATGGCGATAAGTTAATTGCTTTTTCGAAGTTATTTAACGGGTTTATCCTTGTTATTTCAGTACCTGAAGTTGAAGCAATGGCTGAAGTTGATAATATTAGAAATATTTTGATGATAATAACCATTGTTTTTCTATCATTGTCTACAATTATTGCTTATAAAGTCGGTGATTTTATAGCTTTACCTATTGAAAGGCTTAATTTATTAATAAAAAAATTATCAAATAATGATCTTTCGATAGAAATTAAGGATGATAATAGTAAATCTGAAATGGGAGAGCTTAATAATTCATTTAAATTGTTTGTGAATAACTTAAAAAATCTTGTATCTTCAATTAATAATTCCGTTTCTCAAGTTTCATCAAGTGCAGAAGTCTTTGCTGAAACTTCAAGAGCAACTACTATTGGTTCTCAACAAATAACAGGAGCTATCTCACAACTTGCTGAAGGGGCTACTGATCAGGTTTCCAAGGTGAATATCATATTAGATAATATGAAAGATATTAATAGCTCAACGAAAGAAGTTCTTGAGTGTGCAGAATATACGTCAACTATTTCTAAAAAAACTTCTAATGATGCGACTATGGGCTATAATCAATCAAAAGAATCTGTTAAAAAAATGAGAAAAATTATGGAAATTACTCATAAAACAGCAGACTCTATTAATGAACTTGATAATCTTACTGCAAATGTGGAATTTATAATTGAAATTATAAATAAAATTGCTAACCAGACGAATCTTCTTGCTTTAAATGCGGCTATTGAGGCAGCAAGGGCAGGGGTGCATGGGAAAGGATTTGCGGTAGTAGCAAAAGAAGTAAGGGAATTAGCAGTACAATCTTCTGACTCTACAAAAAAAATATCTGGTTTACTTGCTGAAATTCAGAATAAAACACATATGGCTGTTAAAGAAATGCAAGATAATCTTCAAGAAATTGAAATAGGGATGAGTCAGGTTGAACTTATTGGCGAAGAATTAGAATCAATTTTAAAAGCTGCCGATTCAACAAATGAATATGTTAATCAAATCACTCAACAAATTCATACTTTAGCTGAAAAATCTAATAATATATCTTTGTCATTAGACAATATTGTTGCTGTTGCAGAAGAAGCAAGTGCAACAACAGAAGAAGTTGCAGCCGCTTCTGAGCAGCAAATGGCAACTGTTGAAGAAGTTAATGCAACCTCTTCAACTCTTTTAGAAATAGCGGAAGAGTTAAATCATAAAATATCGGTATTTAAGACATAGTTGCTGATATTTTTTAAAAAATATATTGTACAATTTTATGTTGAGCTGATTTTAAAGATAAACTTTAAGAGTCTTTTATAAGTGTGGAGTGTAAAATTTGAAAGTCAGATTGATCGGCTTCTCAAAAGTTAGCTGAGCAAGTAAAGGAATTACAAAAACAGTTTTCTGTTTTCAAAATTTAGAATAGGAATTAATAAAAGGGTTGAATGAGTGTTTGTATTAAAAAAAGAAACTAAATCACGTTTTTTATTCAGTTTGCTTATGTGTTCTGTTTTGTTTGTTGCTCCTGCTTTTGCAGAAGAGCAAGCTAAAACGGTTATCTTAACGTCAAATGAAAATAAACCCGTAATTGCTGAAGAAACATCAGTGAACACTAAAAACATTCTTCCCGCTATTGATTTAAATAGTACGGGAGAAAGTAAAGATAAAAATATTATTCCTATTCTTGAACTAAAAGGCGGAGTTAATAAAGAGCATCCTTCTGCTATTAAATCCTGGTTAACAGGGAATTATTTTTCAGGCGATTGGATGGGATTAAGAACAAATTTGGAAGAGCATGGTATTAATCTTCAAGCTAATTACATTTTCGATAGCTTTGGAAAAACTAGAGGCGGACTGACTAATAAGAATCATTCCAGTGTTTATGGACTTCTTGATTCAACATTAACAATAGATACAGAAAAATTGCATTTAATAAAAGGCGGAATAATCGGTACAAGATTTCAGGTAAAACATGGTAACGGTCTGTCTAATGATTTTGTCGGTGATTATCAAGGCTATGATAACTATGATGGTGATAAAATTGTTCAACTCAGTGAGTATTGGTATGAACAAAGGCTTTTTAAAGATTATTTAAAAGTAAAAATAGGAAAACAAGACGCAAATAATGATTTTTGTGCTTTATCCAGCGGTTTTAATATGATGAACTCGTCTTTTTCCTTTATGCCTAATATTCCACTTCCTTCTTATCCCATTCAGGCATTAGGTGTTGTTACGACTATATCTCCAACAGATTGGCTTTCCTTTAGGCATGGGGTTTTTGACGGTGAATCAAAAATCAATAGTTTAGGATTTAATACTGCTTTCAATGGAAAAGGCAACATATTTAATATTGAAGAAATTGCTGTAACTCCAACTATAAAAGGATATCGTGGTAAATATATGGTAGGATTATGGAATCATAGCGGTAATACCGATGAAATAACAGCTAGCGATCAAGTAAAAACTTATAATCAAAATTATGGAAATTATGTAGGTTTTGAGCAGATGATTTATAAGGAAAATAAAGATTGTGATGATGATCAAGGTGCAACTATTTTAGGACAATACAGTTGGGCTCCTGTAAATAGAAATGAAATTCCTATTTATTACGGTTTAGGCCTACAATACAAGGGTTTAATTCCAAAAAGAAACAACGATGTTTTTCTTACAGGTGTTGCTATTGCAAAGTTAAATCCAAGATTGAGAGATATTGATGAAAGAAGAGGTTGTGAAACAGCTTACGATACTTCTTATAAAATACAATTAACGCCTTGGTGCGCATTACAACCTGATATGCAAGTGATTTTTCATCCTAATGGACAAGAAAAAACAGCGTGGTTGTTAGGACTTAGAACATTATTTACTTTTTAAGTCATTAAAACTATAAATTTAAAAAAGTATTTGTCTATTATCAGAATAAATACTTTTTTTTAAATAAATACATTTTTAGGGCATATCTTTTCTTCGCTGAATTCAGCTACAGAAACAAGTTGATCTTGATATATTAATAAAATTCGCTCATTTTCTTTAAAAGAATTATTATTTTGATATAAAAATTGTCCTTTTTTTATTTTTTCAAGTTCAATATCATTTATATTTATTTTATTTAGAGTAAGTTCGTCTAATGGTGCAATTAATATTTCATTAATTTTGTTATTAGAATAAATTTCACTAATATCTTCAAGTTTAACGGAATTTTTAACAGGAAATTTTCCTGCTCTTGTTCTTATTAGCCCTGATAAAGTAGCACCACAGCCTAATAATTTTCCTAAATCATAAGCTATAGAACGAACGTAAGTCCCTGAGGTGCAGTCCATATCGACTACTAATACAGGGTGTTCCGTTTCTTGTTCTAAGACTTCAACAAGTTTTATATTCTCTATGGTTACTTTTCTTGTCGGAATCTCTTCTACTTCAATATTCTCACGAGCATATTCATATAAACGTTTACCTTTATAGTGAATAGCAGAATAAATAGGCGGAGTTTGAGTAATTTCGCCACTAAATGTTAATAATGCTTTTTCAACGGCTTCTACATCTAAAATAACAGGAGTTGAATGAATAATTTCACCTTCCATGTCATAAGTCGTAGTTTCTATTCCTAATTTTATAAAAGCTTTATAGGCTTTAGTATCATCAAGATATTGAATCAGCTTTGTAGCCTTGCCGAGACAAATAGGTAAAACCCCTTCAGCCATAGGATCAAGAGTTCCTGTATGACCTATTTGTTTCATTTTAAGGATTTTTCTTAATTTACTGATAACATCATGCGAAGTTATGCCTTTAGGCTTGTAAATGTTTAATATACCAAACACCTAATTATATTTCGCCTCGTGAAATTTTATCAAGAAGTTCTGTTATCTTGCTTCCACGCTCTAATGAATCATCAAGCTTGAAAGAAATAGCAGGAGTATGTCTTAGTCTTATTCTTTTGCTGACTTCTCCTCTCACATAAGAAGTTTTTTCTTCTAATGCTTCGATTGCTTGTCTTCTTTCTTCTTCAGAACCAAAAACGCTTATAAATACTTTTGCATAGCTGTAATCTGCTGATAAGTCTATATCTATAATTGAAACAATTGTAGGTATTCTCGGGTCTCTTAGATTTTTTTGAATTATATCGCTTATCTCACGCATGAGGGCTTTCTTTATGCGGTCTGCTCTTGAGTGCATAATTAATTTCTCCCTTAGTCTCTTAAAAAGGTTACCCTTATAATTATACACAAATATTATAAGGGTAATACCTATTAATTATTTAAGATTTAAATTTAAACGAGAGTATCTCTTTCAATTTCTTCCATTGAGGAAACTCTGATTATATCTCCTTCGATTAAGTCGTTAAACTTACTGAAAGATATACCGCATTCATAGCCTTGCGCTACTTCTTTTGCATCGTCTTTAAATCTTTTCAGTTGATCAATGGTTCCTCTAAATATTTCCTTGTTATTTCTCATAACTTTAGCAATTTTGTTTCTTACAATTTTGCCTTCAATTACATAACAGCCAGCAATTTTAGTGGTTTTACCAAGTGTAAATACTTGTCTTACTTCGGCAGCACCAAGTTCAACTTCTTTTATTTCAGGTTGTAATAGTCCAAGCATTGTTTTTTCAATGTCTTCAAGAATTTGATAAATGATATCATATTTTCTTATTTTAACATTTTCAATTTGTGCAATTCTTAGAGCATTTACATCTTCTTTTACACTATAACCGATGATAAGAGCGTTACTTGCTGAAGCAAGCATAACATCAGCTTCAGATATTTCACCAACTCCAATATGCACAATTTTTACGAAAATATGCTTTGAAGTAAGTTGATGAATTGCTGCACTTACAGCTTCTGCTGAACCGTGAGTGTTTGCTTTGATGATGATGTTTAGTGTTTGAGTTAAATCAACTTCTTCACCTTGCATTACCATTTCTGTTCTAACCTGCATTGGAGAGATTGACTCAAATTTGGTCATTTTTTCTTGTTCTTTTCTCTCTTCTGCTATTATTCTCATTATTTTTTCATTTTCAACAACTTCAAAATGATCGCCTGATTGAGGCACTTCAGTTAGGCCTAATACTTCAACAGGTGTGCTTGGGCCGACTTTTTTGATTCTTTCGCCTTCATCAGTAATTAAAGCTCTTACTTTTCCTGCAATAGAGCCTGCTACAACGCAATCTCCAACTCTTAAAGTTCCAGATTGAACTAATAGTGTTGCAACAGCACCTTTTCCTTTGTCAAGTTTAGCTTCAATAATAACCCCTGTCGCAGGTTCATTAGGATTAGCTTTTAAATTTTCAACTTCGGAAACAAGTAATATGTATTCAAGAAGTTCATCAAGGTTTGTACCTTGAAGAGCACTAACAGGAACGCATATTGTATCTCCGCCCCATTTTTCAGGAACAAGTTCATATTCTGTAAGTTGTTGAAGAACTCTATCAGGATCAGCGCCAGGTTTATCTATTTTATTTACAGCGATAATAATTGGCACTTTAGCCGCTTTAGCATGGTTTATAGCTTCAATTGTCTGAGGCATAATTCCATCATCCGCCGCAACTACAAGAATAGCTATATCAGTTGCTTTAGCTCCTCTTGCTCTCATTGCCGTAAACGCTTCATGGCCCGGAGTGTCAAGGAAAACAATCTTTTTACCATCGATTTTTACTGAATAAGCACCGATAGATTGTGTAATTCCGCCAACTTCACCGCTTACAATTTTATGTTTTGTCGCACGAATAGCATCTAAAAGAGTTGTTTTACCATGATCAACGTGTCCCATAATTGTTACAACAGGAGCTCTATGCTCTAATGTTGATTCATCAACCTTTATTTCTTCAACCTCAGATCCTTCTTCAGGTTCAACTACTTTAGCTTCAGATAAAACGGTGAATCCTAATTTTTCGGATACGGTTTTTGCAGTGTCAATATCTATTACTTGGTTTACTGTTGCTAAAACCCCTGACATCATAAGTTCTTTAATGATTTCACTAGCTGAAACACTAATGCTTGATGCAAGGTCGCCAACGGTAATAGGCTTATCAATTACCACTTCTGTTACCTTCTCTTTTATTTCCTCTTGATCGGATTTTTTCTTTTTTTTGAATTTTTCTTGTAAAAGTTTTGATTGTTCGAGCTTTTCCTCTTTTGAGAAAACAGCATCTTTTCCAACTTTATCTTTCTTTTTCGGAGCCGCTTTTCTAACCCCTGTACCTTTGCTTAAAGGTGCTTCAGGAGCAGCTGATGCAGATGGTCCTCCTGAGTGAGGTCTTCTTGGGAATGCGCCTCCGCCCGGTCTTTGCTGATCGGGTCTGAACACTCTACCCTCTCCGCCTGTAGCACCTGGAGTGCCAGGTCTTTGTTGAGGAAATTGTCCTTGAGGTCTTGGTCTATTAGGATCAAATCCGCCCGGTCTTTGTTGAGGGAATTGCCCTTGAGGTCTGTCTTGACGTGGAGGTCTGTTAGGATCAAAACCACCTGGTCTTTGTTGAGGGAATTGCCCTTGAGGTCTGTCTTGACGTGGAGGTCTGTTAGGATCAAAACCACCTGGTCTTTGTTGAGGGAATTGCCCTTGAGGTCTGTCTTGACGTGGAGGTCTGTTAGGATCAAAACCACCTGGTCTTTGTTGAGGGAATTGTCCTTGAGGCCTGTCTTGACGTGGAGGTCTATTGTTGTCAAATCTATCTTGCTGAGGTCTCTGTTGCTGAGGATATTGGTTTCTTACTTGATCTTTTGCAGCGGAAGATGTATTGGCAGATTGATCGGGGGCTGTCGCAGGTGTTTTATTAACAACGGGAGCGGCTGGCTTTTCATTAGGGCTAGGAGCTGGTGTTGTCGGGACAGGCTGTGTCGGTTTTTTTGCAATGGAAGGTTTTGAAGATACTATGCTTTCAAGCTTGCTTGCTTCGGCTTCTTCAACTGTACTACTATGTGATTTTACTTTAATAGAAAACTCTCTCTCTAACATGTCCATTACTTCTTTGTTAGATAAGTTGAGTTTCTTTGCTAACTCATATATGCGAACTTTTGCCATGCTTTTTTCTCCCGACTTGCCCTTAAATATACCAATATACTCCTAAAAATACACCTATCTACTCAGCTAATTTTTTTATTTTAAGAATTAATTCTTCAGATAACTCTCTTCTTAAAAATTTTTGCAGTCTTTTCTTTTTTATAGCTAACTGTATACAATCACTATTGTAGCAAAGATATAAAGAACGTCCAAATTGTTTAGAATTTGGTGATATGACAATCTCATGGCTGTCATAAAGCTTAATGACCCTTAGAAGCATAGCTCTATCTTTTAATTGATTACAGCTTATACACTTTCTAAGGATCATTTTACTCATTTTATATCCTATTCTTCGATATTTTCAGTATTGTCTTCATCGTAAGCCTCTTGCTCAGGCTCATCTTGATATTCTTCATCATATTGACGGGTATCAACTTGACTTAGACTTTTAATGTCGATTTTCCAATTTGTTAATCTGTGAGCAAGTCTTACGTTTTGACCCTCTCTACCGATTGCAAGACTTAATTGATCATCAGGAACAACCACAAGAGCTTCTTTTGCATCTTCGTTAAGAATTTCCACAGAGATAATTCTTGCAGGTGAAAGAGCATTAACGATAAACTCAGCAGGATCTTCCGAATATCTTACGATGTCAATTTTTTCATTTTTAAGTTCATTGACTATTGTTTGAATTCTAGCACCTCTAGGTCCTATGCAAGCTCCTACAGGGTCAACTTCAGGATCTGAACTTGTTACGGCTATTTTAGTTCTGTAGCCAGCTTCTCTTGAAACGCCTTTTATTTCAACAATTCCATCTTCAATTTCAGGAACTTCGAGCTCAAATAGTTCTTTGACAATTTCAGGGTGTACTTGTGAAACGATAACTTGAGGAAGTCTTGTTGTTTCTTTAACATCAAGAACATATACTCTTATTCTATCGTTAACTCTGTAGTATTCTCCTGAGATTTGTTCTCTTGGAGGTAAAATCGCTTCTGTTTTTCCGATATTTACTACAACGTTTCTATGCTCTACTCTTTGAATAATACAAGTTGTGAGCGTTCCTTTTTTTTCTAAGAATTCATCTAAAACAAGTTTTCTTTCTGCTTCTCTGATTCTTTGAGTGATAACTTGTTTTGCTGATTGAGCAGCTATTCTTCCGAAGTCGTCAGGAGTTACTTCTATATCAACAATCCCGCCTATTTCAGCAGTTTTATTTATTTTTTTTGCATCTTCAAGAGAAATTTCTAAAAGTTCGTCAGCTACTTCTTCTACAACATTCTTTTCTCTAAAAACGCCGATTTCACCTCTTTGTTCATCGACTATGGCTTTTACATTCCCAACATCATGGCTTCTGATGTGTTTTTTATAAGCTGTAACCATAGCATCACAAAGTGATTTAATTACTACTTCTTTAGGAATGCCTTTCTCTCTTTCAATTTGTTCTGTAACTTCAAAGAGAGCTGTTCCAATTTTCTTCACTGTCGGACTCCTTTTTACCTTAAACTATATAATCTGCGATAAGTTTTATAGAGCTTATATTTTTTGGGTCAATTGTTATAATTTCGTTGTTATCTATTAATTTTAAGCTTAAACCTTTTTCTTCGTCATAGCCTTCTATTAAAGCGTCAAATGTTTTAGTTCCGTTTTCAAGAGGTTGGCGAAGTTTTACGTTTACCTTTTTTCCCGTAAATACTATATATTCTTTAGGGTTTTTTAATTTTTTTTCAGTACCAGGGCTGCTTACTTCAAAGTAAAAATTTACTGGTATAAGTGGTTCAAGTATTTCATCAAGAGCCTTTGTAATGTCTTCACAATCTTTATGACAAATAGGATGCTCAGGATGATATATAAATGTGCGTAAATGCCATCTGCCGCCTTCTTGAACAAAATCAACTTCCAATGCAGTTAACCCGAGTTCAGAAGCTGCTTTTTCTATGATGGGCGTAATAACTTTAATTATTTCATTTTTATTTACATTTTGATTTTTCATGAATTATTCCTTATTAACACTAAAAGAGTGGGCTTAGACGACCCACTCTCTCAATGAGATTAACTTAAAATATAACATCATCGTCTATAAATTACAATATGTATTTTTTGTTATTCTTTATTATGCTATATTTTATTAGGAAAATAATAACAATACTCTGTAAAATCAAGAGGTTCATTTTGAGTAATTTGCATAAATATACAAATAAAGCTGTTGATCTTTTGTTATCAACAAAAAATTTAAATATACTGATATTTTTTGTGACTTTAATTGTTTTAACAACATTGCTTTCCAGCAGATATTATATGTTTCAGACCGTTGCGGAAAATGGCATAAGTAAAATTGACATTTATGCAACAAAAACTATACAAGTAGAGGACAAAGAAAAGACTGAAAAGAAGAAAATTGAAGCAGCACAAAACGTAGAGCCAATTCTAAGACCTGATAAAGACGTTGAACGTGTCAATGACAGTATCGTGAAAAGCTTGGGCGAGCTTTTAAATTCGGTTAAAACTACTCGTGAAAGCAGTAATAATATAGTTCAAAAGAAAAAAGAACTGAAAGAAATTTTAGGGGTTAATGACGGAGATTATTTTAATAATATAATCTTAAATTATCTTTTAAAAAGCTCTGATTCTAGTTTTCAACGAATTGCAAACGAGTCAAATTCCGCACTTGAAGAAATATTAAAAAAGGGTGTATCTGAAAAGGATTTAACTGATAATATTGATTCAATAATTCGTCAAGATGTGGGCAGAAATGTTTCAAGAACTCAATATTCAACTATAAGCATCTTATTAAAGAGAGTTCTTGCTTCAAATATGATAATAGATGAAGTTGCAACTGAAATAGTAAGAAAAAATGAGATGAATTCGGTTGCTCCATCGGTTGTAACCTTTAAAAAAGGTGATTTGATTGTTAAGTCGGGCGATTTAATGATGAGATCTCAAAAAGAGGCTCTGAAACAGTTAGGATATAACGTTTCTAGAATTGATTTCATAGGAATTGTAGGTATATTTGCAATTACGGCTCTATGCTTGTATATAATTTCCTATTATTTGAGAACATTTAATGAAAAATTTGTGACACCGCCTTATTTATCGCTAATTTCACTTTTAATTATTTCGCTAACAGCTTTTGCAGTCTTTTTACCGACGGGAATCCCTGTTTATATTATACCTGTTCCTGCTATAGCTATATTAATAACCGTTTTCACTACTTCAGGTATCGCTATATTAACAACTATATTAACGGTAATTCTGATTTCAGTTGCATTGAGATATAACATTGACGCTACTACTGTATTTTTAATAGGGGCAATGGTTGCGACATTTGCATCAAGTAAAATAAACTATTCCAGAAGAATAGACCTTGTAAGAGCAGGTCTTGATGTTGGACTTATACAGGTTTTAATAATTTTAAGTATTTATCTTTTAGAAAGCAGTTTTGGCGATATTAGTTTTAAATCTGTGATTATAGATTCATCATTAGGCTTTACCAGTGGACTTATAGGTGGGATTATCTCTTTAGGAACACTTCCTCTTATAGAAGGTGCTTTTAAAATTATTACTCCTTACGGACTTGCGGAACTTGCAGATCATAATCAGAAATTATTGAAAAGATTGCAGTTTGAAGCACCGGGTACTTATCATCATTGTCTTATGGTCAGTAATTTGTGTGAAACTGCCGCAGAATCAGTGAATGCCAATCCTATTCTCGCTAAAGTCGGAGCTCTTTATCATGATATAGGAAAACTTAAAAGACCTTTATTTTTTGTCGAAAATCAATCATATTTTGGAATAGAAAACCCTCATGATAATTTAAATCCAAGGTTGAGCAAGATGGTTATTACCGCTCATCCCAAAGATGGACTCGAACTGGCAAAAGAATATAGGTTGCCTACGGCTATTCATCAATTTATCACTCAACACCACGGAAACAGCTTGGCTTCATATTTTTACAGGCAGGCTCTTGAAATGGAAGGGGCTGAAAATATAAATGAAGAGCAGTTCAGGTATACAGGGCAAAAGCCTGCATCTAAAGAAACAGCAATTCTTATGATTTGTGATGCGGTAGAATCAGCTGTTAGAAGTCTTAAAAACCCTACTCCCGAAGAAATAGAGGAGATGATCGATAAAATCATAAAAGAAAGACTTCTTGACAATCAGCTTGAGGAAAGTGCGTTGACTCAAAAAGACCTTAAGACAATTGCTCAGACACTTAATAGAACCCTTAGAGGAATGCAGCATCATCGGATTAAATATCATGAAAATATGCTTGAAGAGCTTAAAAATAAAACAAATACGATGAGTCAAGCCGCCTTACTTGTACAACAACAGTTTTTAAACAGTATTGATAAAGAGAAATAAAATGATGAAAACTTCTTTAGAAATTTCTATTTCCAATAATCAGGAAGCTATTGAAATAAATGAATTAAAATCACTTCAGATGACAGAACTAATGACTGATTGTGCATTATTATCGCCTGAAATTTTAGGGCATAGTGTTTTATTTGATATTGATTGTAAAAATTTCGTTATATCTTATGATCTTATGTTCTGTGATGATCAGCTTATTACTGAAATAAACTCTGAATATAGGGCAAAAGACAAGCCTACCGATGTAATAACGTTTGCTCTTTTTGCAGATTCTCCCGAGTGCAGAATTATTACTGATAATACAATTAATCTTGGTGAAATAATAATTTCTGCTGATACCGCTATGCGTCAGGCACAAGAAAATGATAAAACTCTTGAAGAGGAATTTTACTTTTTGATAAGCCATGGAGTTCTTCATCTTTTGGGGTTTGAGCATGAAAACGACGAAAAACTCGAGTTTATGTTAAACTTGCAGGATAAAATGATAAAGTATGCTCAGGATAACTTGGTGTAAAAAATGTCAAAATACAAAGCAGGAAATATTTTTATAAGCTTTAAGTTTGCGACTAGGGGAATTTTATTGGCGATAAAGTCGGAACGAAATTTCAGAGCTGATTTGTTAGTCGCTTTTTTAGCGTTTATATTAGCTTTTTATTTTGATTTCTCACGTATTGAAATGGCAATATTAGTTCTTACAATTGGCTTTGTCCTCTTTGCAGAGTTATTTAACACCGTTATCGAGTTTATTGTAGATGCTTATTTTGGAAATAAATATTCAATTTTGGCAAAAATGGCTAAAGATACTTCTGCCGGCGCTGTTTTAATAGTGGCGGTAACTGCTGTTGGTATTGGGTTATTGTTATTTTTACCTAAAGTAATGCAGGCACTTTTTCCTCATATATCGATGATGAAAATATTTATGCCTTGATTTTAAATCCTGTTTTTAAAGATAATATAAAGTAAAAATCCGTTATTATTAATTCTTTGAGGCTGTTATGAAAGAAAAATTAGAACAAATCAAGTTAAATGCGCTTGAAGAAATAGAAAAAGCCCACAATCTTCAGGAAATTGAAAATATAAAAATAAATTATCTTGGAAGAAAAGGTGAATTAAACACCATAAAAAGAGGGCTAAAAGACGTTTCACCAGAAGATAGACCTGCGGTTGGAAGTCTTGCGAATAGTGTGGCTGAAGAAATTGAGCTAAAGTTTGATGAAAAATTTAAAAAACTTCATGAATTTGCAATGCAGGAAAAACTTTCCGCTGAAAAAATAGATGTAACTTTACCGGGTATGTATGTGCCTTATGGTACTCAACATCCTATAACAGCTACTATTAATGAAATTGTTGCAATCTTTGGAAGAATGGGTTTTTCACTTGTTGATAACTCAAATAGTCCTGAAGTTGAAACAGAATATTATAATTTTGATGCTTTAAATTTCCCTCCGGATCACCCTGCTAAGGATATGCAGGACACTTTTTACGTAACAATTGCTGATAATATAATTTTAAGAAGTCAAACCTCTAATTCTCAAATTAGAGAGATGGAAAAGAAAAATCCTCCTTTAAAGGTTATCAGTCCTGGAAGAGTATATAGATCAGAAGCTGTTAACAGTAGAAAAAATAACCTTTTTCATCAAGTAGAAGGTTTAATGGTAGATAAAGATATTACTTTCGGTGATCTTAAAGGTGTCTTAAACGAATTTACAAGACAGTTTTTCGGTCAGACAAGACCTACAAGATTTAGAAACAGTTATTTCCCATTTACTGAGCCTAGTGCTGAAATGGATGTTCAATGTATTATGTGTAGCGGTAAAGGCTGCAGAACATGCTCAGGAACTGGCTGGCTTGAGATTTTAGGCTCAGGGCTTATTGATCCTAATGTATTAAAAGGCATAAATATTGATCCTGACCAGTATTCGGGGTTTGCTTTCGGTATGGGAGTTGAAAGATTGGCTATGCTTAAATTTGCAATAGATGATATAAGACTCTTTTACAACAATGACGTAAGATTTTTAGAACAATTCAGATAACGGGTGCTTAATAATGCTTATTTCGCTTGAATGGCTTAGTGAATATGTTGATATAAAAGGATTAACTCCTGAACAAATAGCTCATGAATTAACAATGAGCGGTTTAGAAGTTGAGGAAATAGAAAAAATCGGTGCAAAATTTACAAATATTGTTGTTGCCGAAATAAAAGGAATAAAACCGCATCCTCAAGCGGATAAATTACAGCTTGTGGAAGTGTTTAACGGTACAGAAACAAGAGAAGTAGTCTGTGGTGCTAGAAACATTGAAGTAGGGCAAATAATACCTTATGCAAGTGTCGGCTCTCAAGTTTCCGATAAAAACGGCGGAGAGTTATTTACTTTAAAGCCTGCTAAAATCAGAGGCGTTGAATCTCAAGGCATGCTTTGTTCTGCTGAAGAATTAGGACTCGAAACAAAGGATTATCAAGAAGATGACGGTATTCTTATTTTAAACAGGTTTAAAACTGATTTAAAATGCGGAATTGATGTTAAATCAGTTCTCGGAATAGCTGAAGATACTGTATTACATATTGCTCCAACCGCTAATAGAGGCGATTTGATGTCTATATTGGGAGTTGCAAGGGAAATCTCCGCAATTTTCTCAAGAGAGTTTAAATATTCTGAAATGGAATATCATGGAAATGATTGCGCTTCTGAGTTTAAAGTAGAAATAAAAGATGAAGATACTTGTAAATATTATGCAACAGGTCTTTTGAAAGACGTAAAAATCGGTGAATCGCCTGAATGGATGGTAAGAAGATTACAAAATTCAGGAATCAGAAGCATAAGTAATGTAGTTGACATTACAAATTATGTAATGATTGAATATGGACAACCTCTTCACGCTTTTGATTTTGATAAAATCGGTGGAAACTATCTTTGTGTAAGAAGAGCTAATGATGCTGAAACTATTGTTACTCTTGATGAAGTACAGAGAAAGATGACCACAGACAGTGTTGTAATTGCAAAAGAAGACGAAGCTGTTGCTCTTGCTGGTGTTATGGGTGGATTCTCTACGGAAATTGATGATAATACACATAATATTGTTCTTGAATCAGCTTATTTTACTCCTGCTACAAACCGTAAATCTGCTAGAAGTGTTGGACATAGAACTGATGCTTGCGCAAGATTTGAGCGTGGAGTGGATATTGAAAGAGTAAAACCTGCTTTAATAAGAGCTATGGGATTAATGGCAGAACTTTGCGGAGCTAAAGTTGAAGGAGTTGTTGAAACTGGAGTTAATAAACTTGAAGAACAAGTTGTTACTTTAAGATTCGGGCAAATTACAAGACTATTAGGACTTGAAATTCCAGTTGAAAAATGTGTTGAAATTCTTGAAAATCTTGGTTTCACAGTTCAAGGGAAAAATGAAATTGCGGCAAGATTTGTTGTTCCTAGTTATAGGGCAAATGATGTCAGCAGAGAAATTGATCTTATTGAAGAAATAAGCAGAATTTATGGTTATGACAAAGTAGAGCCGACTCTTCCAAAAGGTTCGGTTGCTTGTGAGATAAGTTTTGAAACAAATATACTTGAAAAAATCAATGAAATGTTCATTGGGACTGGGTTTAATGAAATTGTAACTTCTTCATTAATGGGTTATCCTTTGTTAAATCAAATAGGCATTGAGTGTGATGAAGAAAAAGCGGTAAAAGTTACAAATCCTCAATCTGAAGAATATACAATGCTTAGACAAAGCCTTATACCTAGTATTCTTAACGTTGTTAAAAATAATTTAGATATGGGACAAAAAGATTTAAAACTGTTTGAAGTTGGTAAAACATATTTCTATAACGGTTCACACGATGAAAAAACGAGCGGAGTCAATGAACAAAGAATTCTTGCAGGAGTTGTAACGGGAAATAAAACTAAAGGACTTTGGAAAAATCCTGTTACTGATGATTTTTACAGCGTAAAAGGAATGATAGAAAGCCTTTTAAATGTGCTTGGAATTGCAGGAAGAGTTGATTATTCGGCTTGTAGTGATATTTCTTATATGCATCCTGGCAGAACTGCTAAAATTACCCTTTTAGGCAAAGGCAATCCTGTTCTTGGCTTTATTGGCGAATTGCATCCTTTAACCGCTGATAAATATAAGATTAACCAGCCTGTTTATTTATTTGAAATTAACTTTGAACTTCTTATAAATGCGTTAAATCCTACGGTTACAAAATTCAAGTCGTTACCTCAATATCCTACAATGAGTAGAGATATAGCATTTATAGCGGATAAAGCAATTTCATTTGCTGATACCTTAAAAGTTATCAAAAAAGCAGCTTCAAATATTCTTCGTGAAACAGATATTTTTGATGTCTATGAAGGTAAGCACGTTCCTCAAAATAAGAAAAGCGTTGCTTTTAGGTTGATGTTTCAAGATTTTGACGCAACTTTAACAGACGAAAAAGTTGATGCAGAAATGAAAAAAGTCAGAGCTGCTCTTGAAAAAGCATACGCTGACGTATCATTTAGAGAATAACCCATGATTGAAAGATTATTAAAATCACCTACTGATAACCTATTCATACAGTTTTTCCGTTATATCATAGCTGGAGCTTTCTCCATTGTAGGCGATTTTTATTTACTTTATATTTTAACGGCAATGTTTGGATGGAGTTATTTAACGGCTTCGCCTGTTGCGTTTTTATTTGGAATGACCGTAAATTATGTTATTAGCGTTTTATGGGTGTTCAAATCGGGCAAACTTAGTAATAGATTTGCAGAATTCGGTATTTTTGCTCTTATCGGATTATTGGGAATGTCGTTAAATCAGCTTTGCATGTGGTTTTTTACAGATAAACTTCACTTTTATTATATGATTTCTAAAATCTTTGCGTTAAGTGTTGTTTATATAGTAAATTTCACGATAAGGAAGAAGATACTTTTTAATTAAATAAAAAATCGGACTTTTAATAAGTCCGATTTTTTATTTTGGATTAATCGTAAATTCCTGTTGAATCACAGGAGCATAAAGCTGATCCCTTGTAAAAATCCTTAAAAGATATGTTCCGTCTTTATGAAGAACAAAACTATCAGTTACAAAAGGATTATTTGTATCTATTTCTATATCTCTTGCCATTGCCATAGAAAATCCGTCTATCGGCATTAATACTGTTAGTTTTAGTATTTGTACCCTTAAAATATTAGTTTGATATTCTTTTGGATAATAAAATAAAAACCATATTTTTTGTCCGACATTAAAGCTTTTAGCTGTTTTATCCAAAGAAAAGTTATTTTGAGTAAGTTTTTCACTACTTAAAAATAATGCAGGTTTTTCTTTATCACATGAAACAAGTAGAAAAGAGCTTATTAAAAAAAGAAATATAATGAATTTTTTCATTTATTATTTAACTTTTGTGTTTAACACTTTAATTCTAAGTTTTATATCTTCAGCTTCAGGGCTGTCAGGAGCAAAAGTTATAAATTTTTTATAATTGTTTAATGCTTCTTTATAGGCTTTTTCTTTTTCATATTCTGCACCGATTGCATAATATGCGTATGCAAAATCGGATTTTGTTCGGATTATTTCATTAAAGCAGGCTTTAGCTTCAGGACCTTTATTAAGATCGGCATAAGCTAAACCAAGGTTAAATCTTATGTCAATATTATCAGGATCAAGCTTCAGAGCTTGTTCATATATTTTTTTAGCTTCAAGAGAATTTTTATTATCTCTATAAGCATTACCTAGTTTAACAAGTGCTTCAAGATTTATTTTATCGGTTAATAAAACTTTTGAATATTGAGCTATCGCATTATCCAGTTCATTTTTATCAGCATAAATATCACCAATTTTTAAATTTGCCTCAATTGAATTAGGATCAAGTTCCAGCACTCTTTCAAATGCGCCTGATGCTTCAGCTGTTTTTTCAACTTTTAAATAAGCATTTCCCATTGCAAGGAAAAGGTCTTTATTTGATGAATCTTTTGCTGCCGCTGCTTCATATTTTTCAATGGCTTCATCATAACGACCAAGTTTTTGGTAGCTGTTGGCTGCACCTGTTAAAGCATAAAAATCCGATGGATTTTTTTTCAACGCAAGATTATAACTGTTTAAAGCTGATTCAAAATTACTATTTTTAAAATAATTATTTCCTTTTGCTGTTAAAACTTTTGCATATTCATTTTTTACGTTTTCATTTGTTTTTAAATTAAGTGATTTCTGAAAAAGTTCTTCTGCTTTATCGAAATTATCAAGTGCTTGATAAGCTAGCCCTGCATCATAATAAAGATCGGGATCTTTGCTATTTGTTTTTATTAATTGATTATAAAGGTCTATGGCTTTTTTGTAGTTTTTAGAGATATGATAGCTTTTTGCTAATTCAAGCTTAATATCCTGATCATCAGGATTTAAAGTTATTGCTTTTTCAAGCTCTGTAATAGCTTTATCGGTATCACCTTTTTTTTCATACAGCATTGCAATATTATATCTTGCTTCATATCTGTTAGGATAAAACTTTAGATATTCCAAATATTGATTAACAGCTTCATCTGTTTGGTTTAACTCGCTTAATAATTTAGCATAATCAAACCTTACTTCATTAAATCCAGGTTTTATTCCTAAACAAGCTTTATATTCGGCTAGTGCTTTAGTTTTTTGATCGGTATTAAGATAGGCAATTGCCAGATTAGCGTGAGTTTCAGCATTGTAAGGTTTTTTGGCTATTGCTGCTTCAAGAATTTCAATAGCACGTTTATAGTTTTTTGTTACAACAAGAGCTTTTCCCATAATGTCATATTCGTTAAAATGATCGGGATCAAGTTTTAAAATTTCTTCATAGCTGCTTATTGCATCAGTATAATTTTCTTGTGCTAAGTATAAAGAAGCTATACTTTTTTTTGCATCTATATGATCAGGTTCATATGATAAAAATTTCTTATAGTATTCTAAAGCAGATTTATAATCTTTTTTGAGGGTAAAAGTATTGGCAATATTTAAATAGTTATAATAGTATTCAGGAGATATTTTTAATGCTTGCATATAAGCATCAAGAGCTCCGTTGGTGTCATCATTTTGTTGTAATATATTACCTATACAAAAATAAATATAGGCATCATTGGGTGTTATCATTAGAGCTTGATTATACTCGTTTAAAGATTCTTTCCAATTGCCTTCATCATTTAAAAATCCTGCCAGTTTAATGTGAATCATTGCTTCGTTAGGTGCAATTTTAAGTGCTTTTTGAAGTTCTTCTTTTGCTCCTTGTATATCTCTGGCTCTTTGTAATGTAAGAGCATTACTGTAATATCTATAAGCATCAGGTCTCATTGAATATGCAGGTAATGAAACCGCAATTGCCAGAATAAGACTTAAAGCTGTAACTCTTTTGTTAGCCATACCATATTTCCCCGATTCATCACATTTATTAAATTATCTCTCGAAGTAGGACAGTTGGTCAACAGTTTGTTTAATTCATTATCATATTTGTGTATGGCCTAGTTGCTTTTACATTAATCTGTCAACAACTTTTTCAAATAGATTATTTATTGTTTTAAATATATTTTTTTTTGGAATTTCTTCAATGATTTCTTTACGGTTTTCCATGATATTTTTAATCAGCTTTGGTAGTTTAATTTCAACAATGTCGCAAAAGTCTAAAATGGATCTTTTATTTTCATGATTTTTGCATTTGACGTATTCTTCTGTGAGATCAGACATAACGGAGTGAATTTCTTTTTTCGATAGAGGTTCTACTGCTCTTTCAAAAATATCAAGTGTCTTCTCATTGGGTTTAAGAGCTTGATTATTTCCATATAAAATATTGTCTTTTTTTGTTTTATCATAAGTTCCCATAAGAATAAGGGCATCAACCGCATGAAGAAGATTTTTTCTTTCTTCACCACCTGCTGGTAAGAAGCTTGCTGCCTTTGCATATTCTTGTGTTAGCTCGTTACCTATTTTGCCTTTAAAACTTATATTGTTATTGGAATGAATTAACAAAATAATAGCTCCATTGATTTATCTACTTTTATAAAAACAGTATTATTTCATAAATTGCTTTAATTTGAATCTCTAATGACAATTTTGATTTTTTTCAGGCTTTATACTTAATAAGTAGAGTATATTTTATAACTAAGGAAATAAGTTATGCAAATAGTTAATTTTAAAGGAAATCTCCCGTCCTATACGGAAAAGACAAATCCCGGAGAACTAATCGGATTAAAAGTTAAAATTGATCCTAAAGATAAACAGAGTGATTATTATTTAAAGTATGGTGATAATGAAAAACGAATTCAAGAAAGTGATGAGTTAGTCGTTGTATCTGACTTTATGGCAAATTTGAGTTGTGGTCGTGAAATGCCCAATGCGGTGAGGAAAATTAGTGTTTATAATCCTAGAACTGATGAAGAAACCTATAATATTTATGAAAATAAGTTCTCAGCTTTTGACGTAGTTGGTTAAAAATAAACAGGCGATGAATTTTAATAATCATCGCCTGTTATTATATTATCAGTTTTATTTAATCAAGGCTTGAACTTGTTTGAAGTTAGGATTTTTTGCACATTGTAAAAGCTCAAAAATTGCCATTTCGCTGCAACTGGTAATTGCTCCATATGATTTCATTCGTTCAATTCCTACTTTATATTCGTATTCTTTTCTTGAACTTATTGCATCTTGAATTAAATGCACTTCATAGCCGTGTTGGATTAAATCATATACTGTCTGATGAACGCAGACGTGTGATTCCATTCCGCAAACAATAATTTGTTTTTTATTGAAGGATTTTATTAATTCGCTAAAGCCTTCTTCATTACAACAGCCAAAGTTTACTTTTTCAAAATATATAGTATTATCGGGCAATGTTTTTTTAAGTTCAGAAACGGTTCCTCCAAGCCCTCTAGGGTATTGTTCGGACACTAACATTGGTATATCAAGTATCTTACAGGTTTCAGCAAGAGCTAGGGCATTTTTTAATACAGCTTCTTTGTTAAATTGAGCGGGTAGCAGTTTTTCCTGAATGTCTATTATTAATAACATTGTATTTTCAGAATTTAATATAGTAGGTTGCATTTTTATTCTCCTTTTTTCAGAAATTCTTGTAAGAATTTAACGCTAGAGATTGCCTGTTGTTTGTCAAAAACCTCTATTACAATATTAGGATTTATTTTTAAAGATTGTATTCCTTTAAAAAATTCTTCAAAATTTATACTTCCGTCAAAAAAGCCATTGTGCTGATCATAAGCCTTATGATTATTATGAGCGTGAATGTGATGAATATTATTTTTATACTCATTTAGCCATTCATAAGGGCTTATTTGAGAAATTATGTTGGCATGACCTGTGTCAAGACAGGCTTTTAAATAGGGAGAATTAACTCCTTCAACTATTTTATTTATAACTTCGGGAGAAGGATCATAGACATTTTCAATAACTGCTGTTATTTTAGCGCTTTCAAACTGAACGATAAATTCTTTCCAAAATTCTATATTTTTAGTGATTAATTTTTTAATATAATGCTCTTTACTTCTTCCGAAAGGTACAAAGTTGGAATGAAAAACAATTGTTGTAGCTCCGAGAGCTTTTGCGGTATCAAATGACATCTGGTATCTTTGTATGCTTATTTTTTTTATTTCAGGATCTTTAGAAACAGTGCTTAAATCTCCGCAACATCCATGAATTGAAATTTTTCCGTTAAAGTTTTTAAGTTTTTCTGAATAAATTGAGATAGTTTTATTTAAGGTTTTTTCATCAAATCCTGATTTTAACAAATCGCTTATTTCTATATTTATATGATTTTCTTCTGCTATTTTTATTACTTTTTCAAAGTCTGAAGAAATTTTAGAAGTTATATAAATGTCCATTTTTTATGACCTTTTTATTTTTAATAAAATCGTAACATATTTATAGGGCTAAAAATATAAAGATTGTATAAATAATGAGAGATTTAACCGCCTTTCTTTGTGGTATCATGCTCCTGTTCACAGTTACTTTTAAAAAAGTTTTGAAAGGGTTACTAATTATGAAAATGTCAGCTCTTTTTGTTCAGACATTAAGAGAAAATCCTGCCGATGCTGAAGTCGTAAGTCATCAGTTTCTGGTAAGAGCAGGATATATAAGAAGATTAACAGGCGGAGTCTATACTTATATGCCTCTTATGTGGAGAGTCTTAAAGAAAATCGAAAATATTATAAGAGAAGAAATGGACAAAAAAGATGCTCAAGAGCTTTTGATGCCTATTCTTCAACCTGCTGAAGTGTGGCAGGAATCGGGGAGATGGGATGTTTACGGAAAAGAGCTTATGCGTCTTAGAGACAGACATGACAGAGAAGTTACCCTCGGGCCAACCCATGAAGAAGTTATAACCTCGCTTGTAAGAGATGAAGTAAGATCATACAGGCAGTTACCGCTTAATTTATATCAGATTCAGAATAAATTCAGAGATGAAATTCGTCCACGTTTCGGACTCTTGAGAGGAAGAGAGTTCATTATGAAAGATGCTTACAGTTTTGACGTTGATGAGGCGGGTCTTGATGTAAGCTATGACAAAATGACCGAGGCCTATATCAATATATTTAACAGATGCGGACTTGAAACAAGAATGGTTCAAAGTGATTCAGGTGCTATAGGCGGAAGTTTAAGCCATGAATTTATGGTTCTTACAAGAACTTCAAGCGGTGAGAATGATGTTCTTTTCTGTACTACTTGTAACTATGCAGCAAACTCAAATCATGCTGCTTCAAAGTTGCCTGTTGCTGATATAGACGGTAAATTTCCCGAAGTAAAAGAAGTTGATACCCCAAATACAAAATCAATTGAAGAACTTGAATCATTTTTAAACATTCCAGCTTCTGTAATTTGTAAAACACTTGTTTATATTGCAGATGAAAGACCTATTCTTGCTATTATAAGAGGTGATTTAACAGTTGAAGAAACAAAGTTGAAAAATGCTATCGGTGCTAATGATATTAGAATTGCAACAGCTGAAGAAATTGCGGAATTAATGAATTTAGCAGGATTTAATGCTGATAAAGGTTTTATTGGTCCTAAAGGCTTAAAAGCTCAAGTTGTAGCAGATGAATCAGTAAAAGAACTTAAAAACTTTGTTGTTGGAGTAAACAAGGTTGATAAACACTTAGTTGGCGTTAATTGGGGTGCTGATTACGAATTGCCTAAAACCGTTGCGGACATTCGTCTTGCAAAAGCAGGAGAAGGCTGCCCTCAATGTGATGGAGCTCTTGATATTACAAAAGGTATAGAAGTAGGAAATATTTTCAAACTTGGAACAAAATATTCTAAAAAAATGAAAGCTACTTTTACCGATGAAAAAGGCAAAGAACGTCCATTTATAATGGGTTGTTACGGTATTGGAGTGTCAAGAACTGCGGCTGCCGCTGTTGAAAGATACCATGATGAGTCAGGTATTAAGTGGCCTGTTCAGATTGCTCCGTTTCATGCGATTGTTGTTCCTGTAAATCTTAAAGATGAACTTCAAATGAGCGTTGCAAATGATATTTATAAATCACTTTTTGATGATGGTTATGAAGTTGTAATTGACGACAGAGACGAAAGAGCAGGCGTTAAATTTAAAGATGCCGACTTAATTGGTTTCCCGTTCAGAATAACAGTCGGAAAAACCATTGCAGAAGGTTTAGTTGAACTAAAAATCAGAGAAACAGGCGAAGTTTTAACAATTCTGCCTGAAGAAGCTAAGGCCAAGATTAAGCAATTAATTTCACAAGGTTAAGCCAAAAGGGACTCGAAAGAGTCCCTTTATGTTTTATATATAGCAACGTTATAAAATTAATAAAAAAGTTGGATAAATAAAATGTTATTGAATCTAGTCAATTCAAAATTAAGCTTTACTGCAAAAATAAAAATTGATTGTAGATACACTTCTCCTGAAGTAAGAAATAAAACTACAGCAATACTTGGTGCATCAAGAAGTTCTGAGCAATTAGATCGTTTTGAACGAATTGCTTATAATGATGCAAGTTCAACAGTAAAACGAAATGAATATATCATTACAGGCTGTGGATCTAATGGAATTATGGGTGCAAGCTATAGAGGTGCCGCTAATGTTGATAAGGAGCATAACCTTGCAGTCTTAAAAGCACCGCTATGGGGGGATGAAAATACTTCTGAATGTGAGGTTCTTGGCACAAGAAAAACAGAGACGTCCAGAATTAATGACTTTGACGAAGTGGCTGAAAATAAACATATTTATCCTGGTGGTGCTGCAACTGTAGCTGAGGCTGCAAGATTTGTACTCTTAAAGTTGAAAAATCCTGAAAAGCCAAGCAATATAACACTCATCGGAAAACAAGAATTTAAAGGGATTCAGGAGCAATATCAATCAATGGAAAATAAAGGTTACTTGCCTGAAGGAACTGCCGCTAAATTATTTAATATAGTAGATTCAAGTGAAGAATTAGATTCAATCTCAGAATTTTCAACAATTTCAAAAACAAATAGTGAGTTTTTTGAAGAGGAGAAAATTAATCTTGAAAAACAAGGTAATAAATTTTTCTTTAAAGAAGGTGGACCAAAGACTCTTGAGCGAATAACAAGGATTGTTGCTATTAAAAAATATGCCAAAGGAGATAATATTCCTGAAATTTACCTTATTGGCAAGGAATTCTATAAAGGACTAGATAAACAATATAAACAGTTATTTGAAATGGGCTTATTAGATACAGCACCTGAAAAACTGTATCATTTAGTTGATGAAAATGAAGTAAATATACAAGATTAAAATAATATTAACAAAAGGGACTCGAGAGAGTCCCTTAATTTTTTAAAGCCTTTCTTGATACTCCGTTGTGCTTTTGAAGTAATTCATCAGCTTCTTCATAACTGATTTTATTTATTGCCATTAATACGGCATGTTTTACACGATAATCAGCACTTTGAAGATAGGAGTGAGCTGTTTCATATTCTAAATCAGTAATTTCACTTACAATTCTTACGGCACGATCACGAAGCTTCACGTTTGTAGGTTGAACGTCTATCATATAATTCTGATAGGTTTTGCCTATTTTTACCATTGATGCTGTGCTTAGCATATTTAAGACCATTTTTTGAGCAGTTCCGGCTTTCATTCGTGTTGACCCTGTTAATGGTTCAGGTCCTACTTCAACGGCTATAAAAACATCGCAATATTCACGCATTTTAGCCATTTTATTACAGGCAACTCCAATGGTTTTTATTCCCATTTCTTGTGCACGTTTTAATAATGCAACTACATAAGGAGCATTACCGCTTGCAGAAAGACCTACAACGGTATCATTCTGTTTTGCTCCCGATTCTATTAAGTCTTTAATTCCGCCTTGTTCGCTGTCTTCAGCTCCTTCAACGGCATTTCTTAATGCTGTTTCTCCTCCGGCAATATACCCTCTGACCATTTCTTTAGCTACACCAAAGGTTGGGGGGCACTCTGAAGCATCAAGAACTCCTAGCCTTCCGCTTGTTCCTGCTCCAAAATACAGCAAACTGCCGTTTTTCAAGAAATTTTCACTTATTATGTCTATTGCCGCTGCAATAGTTGGTAATTCTTTTTCTACGGATTTTGCAATGGTTAAATCTTCGTTATTGATAAGTTTTACTATTTCAAGTGAAGGCAATAGATCAATGTTGACAGTTTTGTCGTTTCTTTTTTCAGTCAAAATTAAATTATTCGTATCCATAAAAGCACCTTCAGGTAAAATCACTACAATTATTGCCTTTAACCAATATATCGGAAAATTATAAAAAATTTATCCACCTATTAATTTAAAGTAAAAATCTGTATAAATATTGTCCATTTTAAGATATACTATTGGTGGAAAGAATAAAAGATGAAAATGAAGGAAAAGAAGAACACATGAATGAAATCCACAGTTTCTCTATTCAAATAGGAGATAGAGAAGTAACAGTTGAAACAGGCCGTGTTGCAAGAAGTGCAGGCGGTGCAGTTCTAATAAAAACAGGCGATACCGTAATAATGGTAAACGCTACTGCAAGTGAAGAACCAAGACCGGGAATAGATTTTTTCCCGTTAACAGTTGATTTTGAAGAAAGAATGTATGCTGTAGGAAGAATTCCTGGCAGTTTTCATAGAAAAGAAGGTCGTCCTTCTGAAAAAGCAATATTAACAAGCAGATTAATTGATAGACCAATTAGACCATTATTCCCTAAGGGATATAGAAAAGACGTTCAAATTGTTACCAGCGTATTAAGTTCTGATGCTTCAGTTCAACCTGATACACTAGCTATTTTTGGTGCTTCATGTGCGCTTGAATTAGCGGGTATTCCTTTCCAAGGACCTATCGGTGCGGTAAGACTCGGGAAGATAGATGGTCAATTTATAGTTAACCCTACATATCAACAAAGCGAACAAAGTGACTTAGATATAGTTGTTGCAGGCGTTGAAGATTCAGTAATGATGATCGAAGCAGGCTGTGACTTTGTTGCTGAAGAAGAAATCCTTGCTGCTATTGAGTTTGCAATGGGCGAAATTAAAAAACAAGTTCAAGCACAAAGAGAATTTATTCAAAAATTAGGAATAGTAAAACAAGATTTTGTTGATCCATTTGATACAACAGAACTTAACAATATTATTTCAGAAGTGGCTAAAAATCTTGTAACTGAAGCATATCACGATTTTGACCGTGATGGCAGAAAACAAAAATTAAAAGCAGCTAAAGAGGCTGTTGTTCAAAAAATATCAGAACTTGAAGAAACTCATCCTGTAAAACTTCTATTGGCTTCATCACCTATTAACTTTGTAGGCGAAGGCTTTAAATCTCTTGAAAAAGAAGTAATGAGAAATATCGTTCTTAGCGAAAGCGTTAGGGCTGACGGAAGAAAACTTGATGAAGTAAGACCTATTACTTGTGAAGTCGGACTTCTTCCAAGAGCGCACGGTTCAGCTTTATTCACAAGAGGAAGCACACAAGTTCTTTCTGTTGCAACATTAGGTTCACCTGGTGATGCTCAGTGTATTGACGGACTTGATCCTCAGACTGAAAAAAGATATTTACACCACTATGCATTCCCTGGTTATTCAGTTGGTGAACCAAGACCAATTAGAGCAGCAGGCAGAAGAGAAGTTGGACATGGTGCACTTGCTGAAAGAGCAATTCTTCCAAGTTTACCGTCAAAAGATAAATTCCCTTATGTTATAAGAGTAAATTCTGATGTTCTTGAGTCAAATGGTTCTACAAGTATGGGAAGTACTTGCGGAAGCTCATTAGCCCTTATGGATGCAGGTGTTCCTGTTTCTGCAATGGTTGGTGGGGTTGCTATGGGACTTATTCAGGAAGCTGACAGAGTTGCTGTTCTTACTGATATTCAAGGAATTGAAGATTTCCTCGGAGATATGGACTTTAAAGTAACAGGTAATACAGAAGCTATTACCGCTCTTCAAATGGATATTAAAATTAAAGGTATCTCTTTTGAAACTTTAAAAGCTGCTATCGAACAAGCAAGAAAAGGTCGTATTCATATCATTGATAAAATGATGGAAGCAATAACCGAGCCAAGAGAAGCTCTTTCAAATTATGCTCCTAGAATTGACACAATGAAAATTGATGTTGAATCAATCGGTGCTGTAATCGGACCTGGCGGAAAAACAATCAGAGGTATTATTGAAGCTACCGGTGCTAAAATTGATATTGAGGACAACGGAACAGTTACAATTGCCAGTATTGAACAAGATGGCGGATTACGCGCTCGTAAAATGATTGAAGCTCTTACTTTTAAACTTACCGAAGGGTTAGTGGCAAAAGGTAAAGTAGTAAGAATTATTCCTATCGGTGCATTTGTTGAAGTAGTGCCCGGTAAAGACGGATTAGTTCATATTTCACAAATTTCTAAAGAAAGAGTTGCTAAAGTTGAAGATGTTCTTAACGTTGGCGATGAAGTATTCATAAAAGTTATGGCTGTTGATGAAAAAGGTAGAGTAAACCTTACCATCAAAGGTGTAACTGATGAAGAAAAAGCAACTTTAGGTTAATAATTTATTATACTTTTAAATTCAAAAACGGTTATATTTCTATAACCGTTTTTGTTTTATTCATATCAGGAGTTACGCAGCACAAGATAAAGCAGCATAATTATTGACTTTTTCAGAATGA